>NZ_BLLN01000003.1:655000-1310000 GCF_011170125.1 Streptomyces diastaticus subsp. diastaticus
CGCCGACGCCGTGCTGGTCGGCGAGTCCCTGGTCACCGGCCGCGACCCGAAGGCCGCGGTGGCCGACCTGGTCGCCGCCGGCGCCCACCCGGCGCTGCGGCACGGACGGAGCTGACCCACCCATGCCCCTGGCCCGACCCCGGCGCGCGACGCCGGCCGCCTGCGGACCGCCGCGCCTGATGCGCGGCTGCCGTCCGAGAGGCTGCCGCGCGCCCGCCCGCCGGGTCCACGGGCGCCGGGTGCGGTACGTCATCGGGGACGAGCCCGGTCAGGTCAACGGCATGCGATGGTGCCGCTGAGCGACAGCTCAGCGACCGCCTCCCCCTCCCCGGCCCCGGCGCACCCGCGCGCCCCGGCCGCCGGCGCGCCCCGGCGCGTCCGGAGGCGGCCCCACGCATCCCACCGATCCGTCCGCCTCGCTCAGGAGTTCCGTCATGCCCAGCGAGTTCTTCCTTCCCGACCCCGAGGGGCTCAGCCCCGACGCCCGGGGCTACTTCGGCCCCTTCGGCGGCAAGTTCATCCCGGAGGCCCTGGTCGCCGCCGTGGACGAGGTCGCCGTCGAGTACGACAAGGCCAAGTCCGACCCGGCCTTCGCCGCCGAGCTGGACGGCCTGCTCGCCCACTACACCGGCCGCCCCAGCGCCCTCACCGAGGTGCGCCGCTTCGCCGAGCACGCCGGGGGCGCCCGGGTCTTCCTCAAGCGGGAGGACCTCAACCACACCGGCTCGCACAAGATCAACAACGTGCTGGGGCAGGCGCTGCTGACCCGGCGCATGGGCAAGACCCGGGTGATCGCCGAGACCGGCGCCGGACAGCACGGCGTGGCCACCGCCACCGCCTGCGCCCTCTTCGGCCTGGACTGCACCATCTACATGGGCGAGATCGACACCGAGCGCCAGGCCCTCAACGTCGCCCGGATGCGGATGCTCGGCGCCGAGGTCGTCGCCGTGAAGTCCGGCAGCCGCACCCTCAAGGACGCCATCAACGAGGCGTTCCGCGACTGGGTCGCCAACGTCGACTCCACCCACTACCTCTTCGGCACCGTCGCCGGCCCGCACCCCTTCCCCGCCATGGTCCGCGACTTCCACCGGGTCATCGGTGTCGAGGCCCGGCGCCAGGTCCTGGAGCGCGCCGGGCGGCTGCCCGACGCCGCCGTCGCCTGCGTCGGCGGCGGCTCCAACGCCATCGGCCTCTTCCACGCCTTCCTGCCCGACACCGGCGTCCGCCTGATCGGCTGCGAGCCCGCCGGGCACGGCGTGGAGAGCGGCGAGCACGCCGCCACCCTCACCGCCGGCGAGCCCGGCATCCTGCACGGCTCCCGCTCCTACGTCCTCCAGGACGAGGAGGGCCAGATCACCGAGCCCTACTCGATCTCGGCCGGGCTCGACTACCCGGGCATCGGCCCCGAGCACGCCCACCTCAAGGACACCGGGCGCGGCGAGTACCGGGCCGTCACCGACGCCGACGCCATGGCTGCGCTGCGGCTGCTGTCACGCACCGAGGGCATCATCCCGGCCATCGAGAGCGCCCACGCCCTCGCCGGGGCGCTCGACGTGGGCCGCGAGCTGGGCCCCGACGGTGTGATCGTCGTCAACCTCTCCGGACGCGGGGACAAGGACATGGACACCGCGGCCCGCTACTTCGGGCTGTACGACGTGGACGCCGAGGTCGCGGCCGACGAGGAGGGCACCAAGTGAGCGGGAACATCGAGCTGCTGGAAGACACCCTGGCCCGGACGCGCGAGGAGGGCCGCGCCGCCCTCATCGCCTACCTGCCCGCCGGGTTCCCCACCGTCGACGGCTCCATCGAGGCGATCAAGGCCGTCCTCGACGCGGGCGCCGACATCGTGGAGGTCGGGCTGCCGCACAGCGACCCGGTCCTCGACGGGCCCGTCATCCAGACCGCCGACGACATCGCCCTGCGCGGCGGCCTGAAGATCGCCGACGTGCTGCGCACCGTCCGCGAGGCCCACCAGGCCACCGGCAAGCCCGTCCTCGTCATGACGTACTGGAACCCGGTCGACCGCTACGGCGTCGACCGGTTCGCCCAGGAGCTGGCCGACGCGGGCGGCGCCGGGTGCATCCTGCCCGACCTGCCGGTGCAGGAGGCGGACCCGTGGCGCGAGCACGCCGCCAAGCACGGCCTCGCCACCGTCTTCGTCGTCGCCCCCAGCAGCCGCGACGCCCGGCTGGCCGAGATCACCGCCGCGGGCTCCGGTTTCGTCTACGCGGCCTCCCTGATGGGTGTCACCGGCACCCGCGACTCCGTCGGCGAGCAGGCCCGCGCCCTGGTGGAGCGGACCCGCGCCGCCGGGCCGCTGCCGGTCTGCGTCGGCATCGGCGTCTCCGACGCGGCCCAGGCCGCAGAGGTCGCCGAGTTCGCCGACGGCGTCATCGTCGGCTCCGCCTTCGTCAAGCGGCTGCTCGACGCCCCCGACGCGGCCGCCGGCCTCGACGCCGTCCGCGCCCTCACCGCCGAGCTGGCCGGAGGCGTCCGCCGCCGCACCGGCTGAACCGGGCATCCCGGGGGCGCGCCGGACCGTACGGCGTTCGCACGCCCGGCGCGTTCCCTCACCCGAAGGGGTGGACCTCGACCCGGACCGGCGCATACGCGCCGGTCCGGGTCGTTTGTCCGGACGTGAGTGAGAAGAACCGTGAGGGAAAGCGTGCCGCCCGCGAGCGGCTGAAGGCCGAGCGCGCCAAGGAAGAGGCGCGGAACAAGCGCCGCCGGGGGCTGGTGGTCGGCGGCGCGGTGGTGGGTGTGCTCGCCCTGGCCGCCGCCGTCGGCGTCATCGCGGCCAACGCGGGCAGGACCGAGAAGCAGGCGGGACCGGTCGTCGCCCCGAAGGGCGCCGCCGGCGAGGACGGCCTCGCCATCCCCGTCGGTGACGCCTCTGCCAAGTCCACCCTGGTCATCTGGGAGGACTTCCGCTGCCCGGCCTGCGCCAACTTCGAGAACACCTACCGTTCGACCATCCACGAGCTGACCGAGAAGGGGCTGCTGAAGGTCGAGTACCACCTCGCCACCCTGATCGACGGCAACATGCGCGGCGAGGGCTCGCACCGCGCCGCCAACGCCGCGGTCTGCGCGCAGGACGCCGGGAAGTTCCCCGAGTACCACGACGTCCTCTTCGCCAACCAGCCGCTGGAGACCGAGGACGACTTCGGCAGCAACGACCGGCTGCTGGAGCTGGCCGGGAAGGTCGACGGCCTGGTCACCCCCGCCTTCCGCTCCTGCGTCGAGGACGGTGAGCACGACGCGTGGGTGGCCGAGTCGGACAAGGCCTTCCAGAAGGGCAACTTCCCCGGCACCCCGACCGTGCTGCTCAACGGCGAGAGCGTCTTCGGAGACCAGAAGAACCCCCTCACCCCCGCCAAGCTCAGGCAACTGGTGGAGGAGGAGGCCGGGGCCTGACCCGGGGCCGGCAGCCGCCCCCGGCGCCGCACGGGGGAAGCGCCGGCCCCGTTATGGAGCCGTTGCCCGGCCGGGGACCCCGTCCCCGCGCCGGGCACGGTAGCGTCGGGTCTGCCATGGACCTTGCCTATATCCCCAGCCCCTCGCACGGTGTGCTCTACCTGGGCCCCGTACCGTTGCGCGGCTACGCGTTCTGCATCATCATCGGCGTCTTCGTGGCCGTCTGGTACGGCAACCGGAGGTGGGTCGCGCGGGGCGGCCGCTCCGGCACCGTCGCCGACATCGCCGTGTGGGCGGTGCCCTTCGGCCTCGTCGGCGGACGGCTCTACCACGTCATCACCGACTACCAGCTCTACTTCGGTGAGGGCCGCGACTGGGTGGACGCCTTCAAGATCTGGGAGGGCGGCCTCGGCATCTGGGGCGCCATCGCGCTCGGTGCCGTCGGCGCCTGGATCGGCTGCCGCCGCCGCGGCATCCCGCTCCCGGCCTACGCCGACGCCCTCGCCCCCGGCATCGCCCTCGCCCAGGCCATCGGCCGTTGGGGCAACTGGTTCAACCAGGAGCTCTACGGCCGCGCCACCGACCTGCCCTGGGCGGTGAAGATCACCAGCGTCGACGGCGGCCGGGTCCCCGGCACCTACCACCCGACCTTCCTCTACGAGTCGCTGTGGTGCGTCGGCGTCGCCCTCCTGGTGATCTGGGCCGACCGCCGCTTCAAGCTCGGCCACGGCCGAGCCTTCGCCCTGTACGTCGCCTCCTACTGCGCCGGGCGCGCCTGGATCGAGTACATGCGGGTCGACGAGGCCCACCACATCCTCGGCCTGCGGCTCAACGTCTGGACGGCGCTCATCGTCCTCGTCCTGGCCATCGCCTACATCGTGGTCTCGGCGCGGCTGCGCCCCGGCCGCGAGGAGATCGTCGAGCCGGCCGCGGCCGAGGACGACGGGATCACCGGCTCCGGCGACCAGGACGCCGACTCCGCCGGCACCGAGTCCGCCGACACCGCCGCGGCAGGCGCGGGCAGCGGCAAGGGCCCCCGCAAGAGTCCGGGGAAGACCGGCAAGGACTGACCCGGACCGACCTGCCGAAGGCCGCCGCCTCCCCCGAGGAAGCGGCGGCCTTCGCCGTCGCAGGGGCCCGCGCGGCTCAGCCCCGGCGCGCCCCCAGCGCCAGCGTGCGCCGGGCCGCCGCGACCACCGCCGCGTCCACGAACCGGCCGTCGGGGAGGGCCTGCGCCCCCGCCTCGGCGGCGGCCGCCGCGACGATCTCCTCGGCCGCGGCCACCTCGGCCGGCCGCGGCAGGTAGGCCCGTTCGATCACCGGGAGCTGGCGCGGGTGGATCGCCGCCCGCCCCAGGAAGCCCAGCGCCCGCCCCCGCGCGCAGGAGGCCGCGAGCCCCGCCTCGTCCCGGACGTCCGGGTGGACCGACTGCACCGGCGCGTCCAGTCCCGCCGCCCGGCACGCCACCACCACCCGGCCGCGCGCCCAGTCCAGCCCCGCCTCCTCCCGCATCCCGAGGTCGGCCCGCAGGTCGGCCTCGCCCAGCGCCAGCCCCCGCACCGCCGGATGGGACCGGGCCACCGCGTAGGCCCGCTCGACGCCGAGCGCCGACTCCAGGAGCGCCCACAGCGGCGGCACCCGGAGACCGGCGCCCGACCCGTCGGCCTCCCGGGGCAGCGCCGCCAGCTCCGCGTACGCCACCACGTCCTGCGGCGAGGCGACCTTCGGCAGCCGGAGCCCGCCCAGCCCCGGCAGCCCGGCCAGCGCCCGTGCGTCCGCCTGGCCCCAGGCGCCGGCCAGCGGGTTGACGCGGACGTGGACCGGCACCGGCTGCGGCGCCGAGAGCAGTTCGGCCGTGGCCCGGCGGGCGTACTCCTTGCGGCCGGGCGCGACGGCGTCCTCCAGGTCGACGAGGACCACGTCCGCGCCCGAGCAGAGCGCCTTCGCGACGGTGTCGGGCCGGTCCCCGGGCGCGTAGAGCCAGGTCAGCCAAGGTCCGGCCGGGCCGGCGCTCATACCGCGCCCGCCGCCCGCAGTGCCGCCACCTCGGCCGGGGCGTACCCGGCCTCGGTGAGCACCGCGTCGGTGTCGGCGCCGTGGGCCCGGCCGCTCCAGCGGATCGCGCCGGGGGTGCCGGTCAGCCGGAACAGCACGTTCTGCATCCGCAGCGGCCCGAGGTCGGGGTCGTCGACCTCGGCGAGGGTGCCGAGCGCCGCGTACTGCGGATCGGTCATCACCTCCCGCACGTCCTGCACGGGCGCCGCCGCCGCCTCCGCCTTGTCGAAGGCGGCCAGCACGTCCTCCCGGGGGTGCCGGGCGATCCAGGAGCCGACCGCCTCGTCCAGCTCGTCGGCGTGGGCCGCCCGGCCCGCGCCGTCCGCGAACCACGCCTCCTCGGCCAGCTCGGGCCGCCCGACCAGCGTCATCACCCGCTCGGCGACGGACTGGGCGGAGGTGGAGACGGCCACCCAGGAACCGTCGGCGGTCCGGTAGGTGTTGCGGGGCGCGTTGTTGACCGAGCGGTTGCCGGTGCGCGGCTGGACGTGGCCGAGCTGGTCGTACCAGAGAGGGTGCGGGCCGAGCGCGGTCAGGATCGGCTCGATGAGGGCGAGATCCACCACCTGGCCCTCACCGGTGCGGTCCCGGCCGGCGAGGGCCGCCATGACCGCGTAGGCGGTCGCGATGCCCGCGATCGAGTCGGCGAGGCCGAACGGCGGCAGCGTCGGCGGCCCGCCCGGCTCCCCGGTGATCGCCGCGAAACCGCTCATCGCCTCCGCCAGCGTCCCGAACCCCGGCCGGTGCGCGTACGGCCCGAACTGGCCGAAGGCCGTCACCCGGGCCAGCACCAGCCGCGGGTTGGCCGCGCTCAGCTCCTGCCAGCCCAGTCCCCAGCGCTCCAGGGTGCCCGGCCGGAAGTTCTCCACCACCACGTCGGCGCCGGACACCAGCCGCAGCAGCGCCTCGCGGCCGCCGCCGGTCGACAGGTCCAGGGTGAGGGTGCGCTTGTTGCGGCCGAGAAGCTTCCACCACAGGCCGTGGCCGTCCCTGGCGGGCCCGTGGCCCCGGGACGGGTCGGGACGGCGCGGATGCTCCACCTTCACCACGTCCGCCCCGAAGTCGCCGAGCAGGGTGGCGGCCAGCGGACCGGCGAAGAGCGTGGCGAGGTCCAGCACCCGCAGCCCGGTCAGCGGACCGTACGCCGTGCCGCCCGCCGGCCGTCCGTCCGCGTCCGGCGCGGTCGTCACGAGGCCACCGCCGCGCAGCGGGCGTCGATCTCGGCCCGGTACGGCGACGAGGCGCCCGCGCCGGGCCGCCCCGCCGACAGAGCGGCCGCCGCCGTGGCCCACTCCAGGGCCGGCGCCATCGGCCGGCCCTCGCCCACGGCCACCGTCAGCGCGGCCGCGAAGACGTCGTCTGCGCCCGCCGCGTCCACCACCCTCACCTCGGGCCCCGGCACCACCGTCGGCTCCCCGCCGCGCACCGCCCACAGGCAGCCCGCCGTCCCCAGCGTCACGACCGCCTCGGGGACCAGCTCCAGCAGCGCGCGCACCGACCGGTACGGCTCGGCGCGCCCGGACAGCGACGCCGCCCCGTCCTCGTCCACGACCAGCAGGCCGGTCGCCGCGAGCAGTTCGTCCGGCGGCGGGCACACCGGTGACGGCGCCAGCACCGTCCGCACCCCCCGCCCGCCCGCGGCCCGGGCGGCCGCGGCCACCCCGGGCAGCGGGGTGTCCGCCGACAGGAGCAGCACGTCGGCGGTGCCGATCAGCGCCGCGTCGGCCGGATGGGTGCCGGTCGGCGCCGCGTCCGCGCCCGGCACCACCACGGCGCGGGAGCCCGCCCGGTCCTGGGCGACCCGGGCGGTGCCGCTCGGCCCCGGAACCGTCCGCAGCAGCTCCACGCCGACGCCCTCACGCACCAGCCCGGCCCGCAGCCGCTCGCCGTACGCACCGGTGCCCACCGCCCCCACCAGCGACACCGCCGCTCCGGCCCGGGCCGCCGCCACCGCCTGCCGCGCGCCCCGGCCGCCCGGCGACCCGTCGGCGCGGGCGCCGGGCTCCTCCTGCACACTGCCGAACACCACGATGTGGGTCATACGGTTCTGGCCTCCTGGAGGGTGAGTGCCGCGAGGGTGTCGAAGCCGACGCCGTCGAACCCGGCGACGGCCGTGCTGAGCCGGTTCTTCAGGGGCGCCGTCCACCGTTCGCCCAGCGCGTCGGGGTGTCCGGCGAGCAGCCCGGCCACCGAACCGGCGGTGGCGCCGTTGGAATCGGTGTCCCAGCCGCCGGAGACCGCCCGGGTCACCGCCCCGGCGAACGCGCCGCCGGAGTGGGTGAGGGCCGCCGCGACCAGCGCCGCGTTCGGCACCACGTGCACCCAGTGGTACCTCCCGTACTCCTCGTGCAGCCGGTCCACCACCGTTGCGAAACCGGCCTCCGCGGAGGCCAGTTCGCGCCCGCGTCGCACCGCCCGGGCCAGCCGCGAGTCGGGCGGGACCACGCCGAGGCCCGCGTCGAGGCACCCGTGCACGTCGCTGCGGCCACCCGCCGCCTCGGCGATCACCGCCGCCGCGAACATCGCCCCGTAGACGCCGTTGCCCGTGTGGGTGAGGACCGCGTCGCGGTGCGCCTGCTCGGCCGCGGCCGCCGGGTCCCCCGGCCGGGTCCAGCCGTGCACGTCGGCCCGGATCAGCGCGCCGATCCACTCCCGGAAGGGGTTGCGCCGCCGGGCGGTCTCCGGCGGCTCCACCCCCGACAGCAGGTTGCGGTAGGCGACCCGCTCGGCGGTGAAGGTCCGCCCGGCCGGCAGCTCGTCCAGCCAGAGCCGCGCCAGGTCGCCGGTGGTGAACTCCCGTCCGTGGCGCCGGATCAGTTCCAGGGCCAGCAGGGAGTGGTCGAGGTCGTCGTCGGGCGGCATCCCGTCGATGTTCTCGGCCAGGGAGTTCTCCGCGCTGCGCCGGTTCCACGGGTGGGCGCGGGCCAGCTCGGACGGCAGCCCGCGCGCGGTGAAGTACCCGGTGAGCGGCCAGTTCCCGGTCGCCCGGGCCAGTTCCCGGATCGCCGCCAGCTCCAGCTTCTCCACCGGCTTGCCGAGCAGACACCCCGCGGCCCGGCCCAGCCACGCCGCGTGCAGCCGGTCGCCGAGGCCGGGAGCGAGGCGGTCAGGGCCCGGCGGCGCGGGCCAGAGCGGACAGGCCGCCCGGATCGCGGTGAAGCCGGTCGGCTCCCGGGTCTCGGTCGAGCGGGGCAACGCGTCGAGCTGGTCGAGGAGTTCCTCCGCGAGTTCCCGCAGCCTGGGCGAGGCGGGCACCGGCGAGGCGCCGCCGCGCCCGGGGGTCTCGGGCCCGCCGGCCGCCAGCCAGCGGGCCCGTGCCTCCGTGGTGTCGCGGCCCTCCTCGTCGCACTGGCGCAGCTCGTGCCCGATCAGGTCCTCCGGCTGCGTCCAGGTGACGCGCAGCGGCGCGTTCACGCGCCCGGCCCCGGGTCCGCGACCGGCCCGCCGGTCAGCGCGGCGAACGCCTCGGCGTGGGACCGGTGCCGGGCCCGGTCCCGGGCGAAGACCTCCCGCGCCACCTCGGCCAGCCGCAGGGCCGGGCCCTGAAGGTCGAGCCTGCTCGCCTGGGCGACCTGCTCGGCCCACTGCCCGGGCACCGATCCCGCGCCGCCGAGCGCGCCCGCCACGGCGCCGCCCATGGTGGCGATCGAGTCGCAGTCCCGCCCGTAGTTGACCGCGCCCAGCACGGTCCGCCGGTAGTCACCCTCGCCCACCACCAGCATCCCGAGCGCCACCGGCAGTTCCTCGATGGCGTGCAGCCGGGAGGGCCGGCGGGCGCCGAGGGAGGGGGCGCGGTAGTCGGGGCCGACCGTGTCGAAGGGGGCGACGGCTCGCCGCAGCGGTTCCAGCGCCGTCTCGAAGTCCCGGTGCTCCGCGGCCACTTCGCAGACCGCCTCGATCGCGGCGCGGGTGCCGTCCTTGGCCAGCGCAAGGCAGGTGCCGACCACCGAGGAGACGGTGGCGCCGGGCGCGCAGGCCGCCGCCACCGCCGCCGCGAACACCCCGGCCGCCTCCCGCCCGTACGAGGACTGGTGCGGTGCCGCCACCTCCAGCGCCTCCGCGTACGCGGCCTCGGGGCGGGCGGCGTTGACCAGGCCGACCGGCGCCATGTACATCGCGGCCCCGCAGTTGACGATGTTCCCCGCGCCCGCCTCGCGCGGGTCGACGTGCCCGTAGTGCACCCGGGCCACCAGCCACTTCTCGGCCAGGAAGACCCGCTGGAGCGGCAGCGCGGACGCCTCCAGCTCCGGGATCCACCGGGGCTCGCCGATCATCCGGGGCACCAGGTGCGTGGCGACGGCGTACGCGTCGAGGTGGTCGCGGACCTCCTCGTACACCTCGATCAGCAGACGGGTCATCAAGGTGTCGTCGGTGACGTGCCCGTCGCCCTTGTGGTACGGCGCGATGGGACGGGCGGTGCGCCACTGATCGTGCCAGGGTCCGACGATGCCGCCGACCCGGCCGCCGTGCCGCCGGCTGATCTGCTCGGGCGTCCAGCCTTCGACGGGGCCGCCCAGCGCGTCGCCGACGGCCGCGCCGACGAGGCTGCCCGTGATCCGGTCGTCCAGGGTCGATGTGAGCGTCATGCCCGAATCATCCCCCCGGAGTGCCTCCGTCCCCCGGTACGAGCCGCCCGGCGAGTTCCACCAGATCGGTCCCGGCCAGCCAGGGCAGCGCACACCCCGACAACGTCCGGCACGCCTGCCGCCAGCTCTCCGGCAGGGCCGAGGGGCCCGCGAGCGCGCCGGTGAGCGCGCCGGTCAGCGCGGGCGCCGAGTCGGCCACCCGGGACAGGCAGGCGGCCGCCGGGACCGCGACCGCCGGGGAGCCGTCCGCCGCCACCGCGAGGGCGAGCGCCACGGGCACCGTCTCGGCGGCGGCGATCCCGTAGCTGTAGACGTGGTCGACGATCCGGTGCTCCAGCAGCGGCACCAGCCCGAACGCGCCGCCGGTGTCGCGGGCCCGCCGGGCGAGGCCGAGCGCCTGCCGGGCATTGCGCCCGATCTCGGTGGCGGCGGGCAACTGGGCGAGGGCGAGCCGGGCCGCCTCCTGGGGCCCGGCGCCTGCGAGCGCACCCGCCAGCGCCGCCGCCATCGCCCGTGCCCCGTGCACGCCGTCACCGTCCTGGGTGTAGCGGGCGTCGAACTCGGCGAGGTCGGCGGCGGCCGCCGGATCACCCGGACGGGCCAGTGCGAGCACACAGGCCCGGACGCAGGCGGCGTCGTCGAAGTAGTGCGGGTTGTCGTGGCCGGTGGCGGGCGGGCCGAGGCCCGCCGCGAGGTTGCCGAGCCCCGCGCGGACCGAGATGCGGGCCCGCAGCGGCAGCACCGCCGACTCGACCTCGGGGGCGTCGGCGGACGCCTCGGCCACCTCGGCGGCCAGCCGCCGCCAGGCGGCGTCGACGGCGGCCCGCACCCCGCCGGCGAGGGCCGCCCCGGCCACCAGGTTCAGCGCGGTGAAGGCGGCCCACTCGGCGTCGTCGGAGGGGCCGAGCCGCAGCGGTTCGGGCGGCTGGTTGAGGGCGATCGGCACCGGCAGGGTCGTGGTCGCGTTCTCCTCGGCGAAGGTGTCCAGCTCCCGGGTGAGCCGCCGGGTCCAGCGTGGCATCCGGGCCGCCCGGTGCCGGGCGGCGGGCCAGCCCGCGGCGTCCCCCGCGGCGAGGCCCAGCAGCGTCGCCTCGACGCGGGCGGCCAGGTCGGGACCGGCGGCGGCAGGAGCCGGCAGGGGAGCGGCGGTGACGGCGGGCAGGGCTTCGCCGGGCTCGGGGGCGGGCCCCTCCAGCGGGCTCACGGCCGGGCTCCGGCCGGGGTGCGGCCGGCCGCCGGCTCTGGGGCGGGCCCGGTCGAAGCGCGCGCGCCGAGCCGCCGCAGCGCCCGGTCGGCGCGGCCCGCGAGCGCCTCCTCGGGCAGGTCGGGGCAGTGTCCGACGGGGGAGTGGCGGGCCGGTTCCTCCGGGTCGGGGGTGAGGAGGTCGGCGACGTCCAGGACGTGCAGGCCCGCCATGGACGGCAGGCAGGAGCCCCGTACCGGCCCGATCCGCGCGGCCCACTCGGCGGGGACCGCCGCCGCCCCGCCCAGCGCCCCGGCGAGTGCCCCGGCCACGGCGGCGGTGGTGTCGGCGTCACGGCCCATGTTGACGGCGGTCAGCACGGCGGCCGGGAAGACCCCGCGGGCGGCGGCCAGCGCCCCGAAGGCGAGGCCGACCGCCTCGGGGGCGAGGTCGGTCCACGGGTAGCCGCCGATCACCACGGCCGAGCGGACCGCCCGCTCGCCCCGGTCGGCGGCGGCCACCGCCCGCCTGAGCGAACGGGCCGTCCACGAGTCGTCGGGGACCACCGACAGGGCGGCGGTCACCACGCCGTCGGTGCTCGCGCCGCCCATCGCCGCCGCGACCCCGGCGGCGACGGCCTGGCCGCCGTAGATGCCCTCGCCCTCGTGGCTGACGCCGCCGTCGACGGCGACCAGCCGGGCCGCCTCCTCGGGCCGGCCCGCCGCGAAGACGCCGAACGGGGCCGCGCGCATCGCCAGGCCGTCGCTCCAGGCGTGCCGGTGCTGGGCGGTGATCGGGGCGGTCAGGCCGCGCCGCAGGTTCTCCAGGGTGCCGCGCTCGCTGAACCCGGCGCCCCGGAACGGCCCCTCGTCGAGGTCGGCGATCCACCGGTGCCAGGCCGCCTCCACCCGGGCGGTGGTCAGCCCCGAGCCGTACCGGGCGAGGAGCAGCCCGGAGAAGATCGCGTACTCGGTGTCGTCGGTCCCGGCCGGGTGCTCGGCGACGTATCCGGTGATGCGGCCCCAGCGGCGGCGGATCTCGGAGGGCTTCAGGTTCTCTGCCGGGGCGCCCAGCGCGTCGCCGACGGCCAGGCCGAGCAGGGCGCCCCGGCCCCGCTCGCGCAGGGCGGCGGGGAGCGGGAGGGTCGGGCGGGTCGGTGCCACCATCGCGGGCCTCTCTGGGACGGGCCGCGCGGACCGGGGACCGGGCCGGCGGGCATCGCGGGCTTCGTGGCCTGTCAGGGACGGCCGCCGCGCCCCGGGTCCTCGCCGGGAGGGCGGGCGTGGCGGCGGGTCCTGGGCGATGTGTGCCACGCGGGCCGCACCCCTGCCGCGCACGGCGCCTGTTTCTCACTCCTTCGGCACCTTCCCGGGGTGCGTACGGCCGCCCGCCGCCAGGTGGCCGGCTGGTCACCGTGCGTACGGAAGCGCAGGTAAGTACGGCCTTCCTTGCTGGCAGGCGGCGATTTTCGAGCGTACTTTCGATCATGTGAGGGCCGGGTGGCACCAGGGACGCCCGGCCGGCGAGAGAGGGGCTCACGGCAGTGGCGTTCATCGACAACGAGGCGGCGCTCCACGGGGCGCACCGGGACAACCACACCCATCGCGACGTCAACGGCGGCTGGCTGCGGCCCGCGGTGTTCGGCGCGATGGACGGCCTGGTCTCCAACCTCGCGCTGATCACGGGCGTGGCCGGCGGCTCGGTGGCGCAGCAGACGATCGTGCTGACCGGCCTGGCGGGGCTCGCCGCCGGCGCGTTCTCGATGGCCGCGGGGGAGTACACCTCGGTCGCCTCCCAGCGGGAGCTGGTCGAGGCGGAGGTCGCCGTGGAGCGCCGTGAGCTGCGCCGGCACCCCCGCGACGAGGAGGCGGAGCTGGCCGGGCTGTACGTCTCGCGCGGCGTCGAGCCGAAGCTCGCCCGCGAGGTGGCGCGGCAGCTCTCGGCCGACCCGGAGCAGGCGCTGGAGATCCACGCCCGCGAGGAACTGGGCGTCGACCCGGGTGACCTGCCCTCGCCGACGGTGGCCGCCGTCTCGTCGTTCGGGGCGTTCGCGGTGGGCGCGCTGCTGCCGGTGCTGCCGTACCTGCTGGGGACGGACGCGCTGTGGCCGTCCGTGGCGCTGGCGCTGGCCGGGCTGTTCGGCTGCGGGGCGCTGGTGGCCCGGGTGACGGCGCGCCCCTGGTGGTTCAGCGGGCTGCGCCAGCTGGCTCTCGGTGCCGCCGCCGCCGGTGTGACGTACCTCCTGGGCAGCCTTTTCGGCGCGAGCCTGGGGTGAGCCGGTATGCGGGAGCCCGCATAGTATTTCGTTACCCGGCGGTTTCAATTGTTTGACGACGGGGCATGAGCCGTACGCGCCGCGGGCAAGGAAGCCCCTCGCGTCCGGACCCGAGGTGTCGAACCGCCGCGCAGGTCCCTCCTGGTCACCCAGCTCCGCGGTGTCCGCATGATGGAACGGGTCATCCGTTTACCGAGATGCGTCTCATCATGTAACTTGCTGAAAATTTCGCAGAGGGCCAACGTCGTCCCTCGGCACCTTGCATATGCCACTGACGACGACGGGAGAGCCGATGCGTACGCCGCGCCAGCCGTCCCAGGCTTCCGTGAGCTCGGCCACCACCGAGTCCGCCTGGTCCCACATGGACGCCCGCCCTGCCCGGCAGGGCCTCTACGACCCGCGCCACGAGCACGACGCCTGCGGTGTCGGATTCGTGGCCACCCTCACGGGCGAGCCGAGCCACACGCTGGTCGACCAGGCACTCACCGTTCTGCGGAACCTGGAACACCGCGGTGCCACCGGCTCCGAGCCCGACTCCGGCGACGGCGCGGGCATCCTCACCCAGGTGCCCGACGCCTTCCTCCGCGAGACCGCCGGCTTCGCCCTCCCCGGGGCGGGCGCCTACGCCGTCGGCATCGCCTTCCTCCCCGAGGAGGGCGCCGAGGAGGCCGCCGCCCGCATCGACACCCTCGCCGCCGAGGAGGGCCTGACCGTCCTCGGCTGGCGCGAGGTCCCGGTCGCCCCCGCCCTGCTCGGCGCCACCGCCCGCGCCACCATGCCCGCCTTCCGGCAGCTCTTCGTCACCGCCGAGGACACCACGGGCCTCGCCCTGGACCGGCTCGCCTTCGTGCTGCGCAAGCGCGCCGAGCGCGAGGCCGGCGTCTACTTCCCCTCGCTCTCCTCGCGGACCCTCGTCTACAAGGGCATGCTGACCACCGGCCAGCTCGAGCCGTTCTTCCCCGACCTCTCCGACCACCGCTTCGCCAGCGCCATCGCCCTGGTCCACTCCCGCTTCTCCACCAACACCTTCCCGAGCTGGCCGCTGGCCCACCCGTACCGGTTCGTGGCCCACAACGGCGAGATCAACACCGTCAAGGGCAACCGCAACTGGATGCGCGCCCGCGAGTCCCAGCTCGCCTCGGAGCTGTTCGGCGGCGGCGACAAGGACCTCTCCCGGATCTTCCCCGTCTGCACCCCCGACGCCTCCGACTCCGCCTCCTTCGACGAGGTCCTCGAACTCCTCCACCTCGGCGGCCGCTCGCTCCCGCACAGCGTGCTGATGATGATTCCGGAAGCGTGGGAGAACCACGCCTCCATGGACGCCTCCCGGCGGGCGTTCTACCAGTACCACGCGGCCATGATGGAACCCTGGGACGGCCCGGCGTGCGTCACCTTCACCGACGGCACCCAGGTCGGCGCGGTCCTCGACCGCAACGGCCTGCGCCCGGGCCGCTACTGGGTCACCGACGACGGCCTCGTCGTCCTCGGCTCCGAGGTCGGCGTGCTCGACGTCGACCCCGCCAAGGTCGTCCGCAAGGGCCGCCTCCAGCCGGGCCGGATGTTCCTCGTCGACACCGCCGAGCACCGCATCATCGAGGACGACGAGATCAAGGGCTCCCTCGCCACCGAGCAGCCCTACCGGGAATGGGTCGAGACCGGCACCATCGAGCTGCACGACCTGCCCGAGCGCGAGCACATCGTCCACACCCACGCCTCGGTCACCCGCCGCCAGCAGACCTTCGGCTACACCGAGGAGGAGCTGCGCGTCATCCTCGCCCCGATGGCCAAGGCCGGCGCCGAGCCGATCGGCTCCATGGGCACCGACACGCCCATCGCCGCGCTCTCCAAGCGCCCCCGGCTCCTCTTCGACTACTTCACCCAGCTCTTCGCGCAGGTCACCAACCCGCCGCTGGACGCCATCCGCGAAGAGCTGGTCACCTCGCTGTACTCGACGCTCGGCCCGCAGGGCAACCTCCTGGAGCCCACCGCGGCCTCCTGCCGGGCCGTCACCCTGCCCTTCCCGGTCATCGACAACGACGAACTCGCCAAGCTCGTCCACATCAACGCCGACGGCGACATGCCCGGCATGAAGGCCGTCACCCTCTCCGGGCTCTACCGCGTCTCCGGCGGCGGCGAGGCCCTCGCCGAGCGCATCGAGGAGATCCGCGCCGAGGCCGACGCCGCCATCGAGGCCGGCGCCCGCCTCATCGTCCTGTCCGACCGGCATTCCGACGCCGAGCACGCGCCGATCCCCTCGCTGCTGCTCACCGCCGCCGTCCACCACCACCTCATCGGCACCAAGCAGCGCACCCAGGTCGGGCTGCTGGTGGAGGCCGGGGACGTCCGCGAGGTCCACCACGTCGCCCTGCTCATCGGCTACGGCGCCGCCGCCGTCAACCCGTACCTCGCCATGGAGTCCGTCGAGGACCTCGTCCGCGCGGGCACCTTCCTGCCCGGCGTCGAGGCCGGGACCGCCATCCGCAACCTCATCCACGCCCTCGGCAAGGGCGTGCTGAAGGTGATGTCCAAGATGGGCATCTCCACCGTCGCCTCCTACCGAGGCGCCCAGGTCTTCGAGGCGGTCGGCCTCCAGGAGGACTTCGTCCGCACCTACTTCTCCGGCACCACCTCCAAGATCGGCGGCGTCGGCATCGACGTCGTCGCCCGTGAGGTCGCCGCCCGCCACGCCAAGGCGTACCCCGCCACCGGCGTCGCCCGCGCCCACCGCGCGCTGGAGATCGGCGGCGAGTACCAGTGGCGCCGCGAGGGCGAACCGCACCTCTTCGACCCGGACACCGTCTTCCGCCTCCAGCACGCCACCCGCAACCGGCGCTACGACGTCTTCAAGCAGTACACCGACCGGGTGAACGAGCAGTCCGAGCGGCTCATGACGCTCCGCGGCCTCTTCGGCATCAAGAGCGACCGGCCCGCCGTCCCCGTCGAGGAGGTCGAGCCGGTCCCGGAGATCGTCAAGCGCTTCTCCACCGGCGCCATGTCGTACGGCTCCATCTCCCAGGAGGCGCACGAGACCCTCGCCATCGCCATGAACCAGCTCGGCGGCAAGTCCAACACCGGCGAGGGCGGCGAGGACGCCGAGCGGCTCCACGACCCGGCCCGCCGCTCCGCCATCAAGCAGGTCGCCTCCGGCCGCTTCGGCGTCACCAGCGAGTACCTGGTCAACGCCGACGACATCCAGATCAAGATGGCCCAGGGCGCCAAGCCCGGCGAGGGCGGCCAGCTCCCCGGCCACAAGGTCTACCCGTGGGTCGCCAGGACCCGGCACTCCACGCCCGGCGTCGGCCTCATCTCGCCGCCCCCGCACCACGACATCTACTCCATCGAGGACCTCGCCCAGCTCATCCACGACCTGAAGAACGCCAACCCGCAGGCCCGGATCCACGTGAAGCTGGTCTCCGAGGTCGGCGTCGGCACCGTCGCCGCCGGTGTCTCCAAGGCCCACGCCGACGTCGTCCTGGTCTCGGGCCACGACGGCGGCACCGGCGCCTCCCCGCTGACCTCCCTCAAGCACGCGGGCGGCCCCTGGGAACTGGGCCTGGCCGAGACGCAGCAGACGCTGCTCCTCAACGGCCTGCGCGACCGCATCGTCGTGCAGACCGACGGCCAGCTCAAGACCGGCCGGGACGTGGTCGTCGCCGCGCTGCTCGGCGCCGAGGAGTTCGGCTTCGCCACCGCGCCGCTGGTCGTCTCCGGCTGCGTCATGATGCGCGTCTGCCACCTGGACACGTGCCCGGTCGGCATCGCCACCCAGAACCCGGTGCTGCGCGAGCGGTTCTCCGGCAAGGCCGAGTTCATCGTCAACTTCTTCGAGTTCATCGCCGAAGAGGTCCGCGAACTCCTCGCCGGGCTGGGCTTCCGCTCCGTGGAGGAGGCCGTCGGCCACGCCGAACTCCTCGACACCGAGCGGGCCGTCGCCCACTGGAAGGCCGAGGGACTCGACCTGGCGCCGCTCTTCCACGTCCCCGACCTGCCCGACGGCGCCGTCCGCCACCGGATCACCGCCCAGGACCACGGCCTGGCGAAGGCGCTCGACAACGAGCTGATCAAGCTCGCCGCCGACGCCCTGTCCGCGCACACCGCCGAGGACGCCCGGCCGGTCCGCGCACGGGTCGCCATCCGCAACATCAACCGCACCGTCGGCACCATGCTCGGCCACGAGGTGACGAAGAAGTTCGGCGGCGCCGGCCTGCCCGACGACACCATCGACCTCACCTTCACCGGCTCCGCCGGCCAGTCCTTCGGCGCCTTCGTCCCGCGCGGCGTCACCCTGCGCCTGGAGGGCGACGCCAACGACTACGTCGGCAAGGGCCTCTCCGGCGGCCGCCTCGTGGTCCGCCCCGACCGCGCCGCCGACCACCTCGCCGAGTACTCGACCATCGCGGGCAACACCATCGGATACGGCGCCACCGGCGGCGAGATCTACCTGCGCGGCCGGACCGGCGAGCGGTTCTGTGTCCGCAACTCCGGCGCCACCGTCGTCTCCGAGGGAGTCGGCGACCACGGCTGCGAGTACATGACCGGCGGCCACGCCGTGATCCTCGGTGAGACCGGCCGCAACTTCGCGGCCGGCATGTCCGGCGGCATCGCCTACGTCATCGACCTCGACCCCGACCGGGTCAACGCCGGCAACGCCGCGGCCGTCGAGGCGCTAGACGACACCGACCGCCGGTGGCTGCACGACGTGGTGCGCCGCCACCGGGAGGAGACCGGCTCCACCGTCGCCGGGAAGCTCCTCGCCGACTGGGAGAACGCGCTGACCCGCTTCAGCAAGATCATCCCGACCACGTACAAGGCAGTGCTCGCCGCCAAGGACGCCGCCGAGCGGGCCGGTCTGACCGAGACCGAGACCACCGAGAAGATGATGGAGGCGGCGACCCATGGCTGACCCGAAGGGCTTTCTCACCACCGGCCGCGAGGTCGCGCGGTCCCGCCCCGTCGAGGAGCGGGTCCGCGACTTCAAGGAGGTTCACGTCCCCGGCTCCCTGCTGCCGATCATCTCCCAGCAGGCGTCCCGGTGCATGGACTGCGGCATCCCGTTCTGCCACAACGGCTGCCCGCTCGGGAACCTCATCCCCGAGTGGAACGACTACGCCTACCGCGAGGACTGGCAGGCCGCCGGCGAGCGGCTGCACGCGACCAACAACTTCCCGGAGTTCACCGGCCGCCTCTGCCCGGCCCCCTGCGAGTCGGCCTGCGTGCTCGGCATCAACCAGCCGCCCGTCACCATCAAGAACGTCGAAGTCTCGATCATCGACAAGGCGTGGGAGAGCGGCACCGTCCTCCCGCAGGCCCCCGAGCGCCTCTCCGGCAAGACCGTCGCCGTGATCGGCTCGGGCCCGGCCGGGCTCGCCGCCGCCCAGCAGCTCACCCGCGCCGGGCACACCGTCGCCGTCTACGAGCGCGCCGACCGTGTCGGAGGCCTCCTGCGGTACGGCATCCCCGAGTTCAAGATGGAGAAGCGGCACATCAACCGCCGCATAGAGCAGATGCGCGCGGAGGGCACCAAGTTCCGCACCGGCGTGGAGATCGGCCGCGACATGCCCGCCGACGCGCTGCGCCGCCGCTACGACGCCGTGGTCGTCGCCGCCGGCGCCACCACCGCCCGCGACCTGCCCGTCCCCGGCCGCGAACTGAACGGCATCCACCAGGCGATGGAGTACCTGCCGCTCTCCAACAAGGTGCAGGAGGGCGACTACGTCTCCCCTCCGATCACCGCCGAGGGCAAGCACGTCGTCGTCATCGGCGGCGGCGACACCGGTGCCGACTGCGTGGGCACCGCCCACCGCCAGGGCGCGGCCTCCGTCACCCAGCTGGAGATCATGCCCCGCCCGGGCGAGGAGCGGAACCCGAACCAGCCCTGGCCGACCTTCCCCATGCTCTACAAGGTCACCTCCGCCCACGAGGAGGGCGGCGAGCGGGTCTACTCCGTCTCCACCACCCACTTCGAGGGCGACGAGAAGGGCGACGTCCAGTGGCTCCACCTCGCCGAGGTCGAGTTCAAGGACGGCAAGCCGGCGCGGAAGCCCGGCACCGAGCGGAAGATCCCGGCCCAGCTGGTCACCCTCGCGATGGGCTTCACCGGCACCGACCAGGAGAACGGCCTCGTCTCCCAGTTCGGTCTGGAACTGGACGCGCGCGGCAACATCGCCCGCGACGACCACTACGAGACCAACGTCCCCGGGGTCTTCGTCGCCGGTGACGCCGGGCGCGGCCAGTCGCTGATCGTCTGGGCCATCGCCGAGGGCCGCTCCGCCGCCCGCGGCGTGGACCGTTTCCTCACCGGCGCCAGCACCTTGCACGCCCCCATCCGGCCGACCGACCGGTCCCTGACCGTCTGACCGGACCGGCCCCCCCCCGCCGCCGACCCGGCGAGGAGGGGCCGGTAGCCTCACCAGGCACCCTCAGCGGTGCCCCCACCTGTTCCGTACAAAGGCGTGCGGATCTGAACGCGGCGCCCGCCCGTCCCCGACCGGACACCTGGCGGGCGCCGCGTGTCTCCCCGGGCCCGGTTCATCCGGCGACGTGGAACCGCTCCCCGTAGATCTCCCAGCTCAGCGGCGTCGAGAGCGTCAGGTTGCCGTTCCGCAGGAAGACCCGCTGGGCGGTGTCGATGCGGGAGGTGTCCCGCTGGAACCGCTTGCCCTCGCGGATCACCGCACGCCGCGCGTCGAGGAACGCCTCCAGGTACGCCCGCTCGTCGCCGCCCGCCGCCTTCGTCTCCGCCTTCTTCAGAGCCGCCGCACGGACGCCGTAGAAACTGTCGGCGCCCTTGCCGGGACCGTGCAGCAGCATCGCGTCGTAGTAGACGAACTGGCCCAGCGTCCCCAGGCCGTCGATCTTCGCCATCCGCACCGCCGGCGCGAAGTACCGCTCGTCGCGCTCCCGCTCCTGTGCCGTCCGGAACGCCGGGACCTCCGCCTCCGCCTCCCACGCCTCGGTGAAGCCCTCCAGCCCCGCCAGGGAGTCCGAGCCGTCCACCTCGCGCAGCGCCGGCAGGTAGCGGGCGAGGCCGTTGTCCGGGTGGTCCTTCGTGTACCGCTCGACCAGGCCCAGCAGATCGTGGGTGCCGGTGCAGAAACCGGCGATGCCCGCCGTGTAGCCGCGCCCGTCCTCCAGGTCCTCGATGTAGCCGTAGAGGGTGCGCCACTTCAGCGTCGAGTTGTCGGCGCTCGCCACCAGCTGGAGGGCCAGCTCCTTCTTGCCGGGCGCGGCGAGGCCGGCGGGCATGGCGGCGATCCGCTCCTCCGTCTCACGGTCCGCCTCGTCGGCGTCGCCGTCCCCGGCCGCGCCGTCGTCCGCACCGCGCGCCGCGGCCGGCGCCGAGGGGCCCGACTCGCCGGGTACGCGGCCCGCGTCGGGGTCCGGGCTGAGGAGGAAGACCGCCGCCGTCGCCAGCGGGGCGAGAGCGAGCACCACACAACCAACACGCTTCATCCGCCCAAGCGTACGGACCCTCACCCGTCCGGCCGACCGCTCCCGGTGATCTTGACCGATCCGGTACGGCGCCCGCGGGCGCCCCGGCCGCGCCGGGCGCCGCTCGCGGCGTCCCGCCGGGAACGGGGCGCACCGTGTTAGGCTGGGAGACGTTGCAGTTGTGGTACCCATGATCCTTATGTGCGCCTGACGAGAACTCGCTCAGGCGCATTATTGTTTCCCGGCCCTCCGGCCTTGCCGGCTCTCCGGTGTGGGGCTCTTTTGTGACACTTCTTCCCGCGGACCCGCGGAAGGAACACCGGCCCCTCAACACCCCAGGGAGTGCATATGGCCACCGGAACCGTGAAGTGGTTCAACGCCGAAAAGGGCTTCGGCTTCATCGAGCAGGACGGCGGCGGCCCCGACGTCTTCGCCCACTACTCCAACATCGCCGGCCGGGGCTTCCGTGAGCTCCTGGAAGGCCAGAAGGTCACCTTCGACGTCACGCAGGGCCAGAAGGGCCTGCAGGCGGAGAACATCGTCGCCGGCTGATTCCAGCCCCGACGCGTACCTCCTGACCGGGGCCCGCACCACGCTCGGTGCGGGCCCCGGTTTGTGCTGTCCCCAGGAAGGCAGAGACCGCCCCATGACTCGATCCGAACGCCCCGACCGCCAGGCAGCGGGGAACCGCGCGGCCCAGGGGAACCCCCAGGCCCGCACCGGCCGCCGGCCCGGCCAGGACTCCGGCGGCAGCCGCCCCGGACGCTCCCGAGGGGGCCGACGGACCGGGCGCCCCGCCACCTCCCGCACCCCCGCCGCCCCGCAGGGCGGCGACTTCGCGCTGCCCGAGACGCGCACCCCGGCCCTCCCGGCCGTGGCCGCCTTCGCCGAGCTCGACCTGCCGCAGCCCCTGCTGGCCGCGCTGGCCGCCGAGGGCATGGCCGAACCGTTCCCCATCCAGGCCGCGACGCTCCCCAACTCGCTGGCCGGACGCGACATCCTCGGCCGGGGCCGCACCGGCTCCGGCAAGACCCTCGCCTTCGGCCTCGCCCTGCTCGCCCGCACCGCCGGACGCCGCGCCGAGGCGGGGGCGCCGCTCGCCCTGGTCCTCGTCCCCACCCGCGAACTGGCCCAGCAGGTCACCGACGCCCTCACGCCGTACGCCAAGGCCCTCGGCCTGCGCATGGCCACCGTCGTCGGCGGGCTCTCGCTCAACAAGCAGGCGAACGCGCTGCGCCGGGGCACCGAGGTCGTCGTCGCCACGCCGGGACGGCTCAAGGACCTCCTGGACCGCGGCGACTGCCGCCTCGACCAGGTCACCGTCAGCGTCCTCGACGAGGCCGACCAGATGACCGACATGGGCTTCATGCCGCAGGTCACCGCGCTCCTGGACCGCACCGACCCCGACGGGCAGCGGATGCTCTTCTCCGCCACCCTGGACCGCAACATCGACCGGCTGGTGCGCGGCTACCTCACCGACCCGGTGGTGCACTCCGTCGACCCCTCGGCGGGCGCCGTCACGACGATGGAGCACCACCTGCTCTACGTCGCCGACGACACCGACAAGAAGGCGGTCGCCCTGCGCATCGCCGCCCGCGACGGCCGCGTGATCATGTTCGTGGACACCAAGCGCTCCGCCGACCGGTTCGCCAAGCGGCTCCTCGCCAACGGAGTGCGCGCCTCCGCGCTGCACGGCGGGCGCTCCCAGCCGCAGCGCAACCGCACCCTGGAGCAGTTCAAGAACGGCCAGGTCACCGCTCTGGTCGCGACCAACGTGGCGGCCCGCGGCATCCACGTCGACGACCTCGACCTGGTCGTCAACGTCGACCCGCCCACCGACCACAAGGACTACCTGCACCGTGGCGGCCGCACCGCCCGCGCGGGGGAGTCCGGCAGCGTCGTCACGCTCGTCCTCCCCGAGGAGAAGCGCGAGATGACCCGCCTGATGTCGGCGGCCCGGATCACGCCGCAGACCGCCCGGGTCAAGTCCAGCGACGAGGAACTCGCCCGCCTCACCGGCGCCCGTGAGCCCTCCGGCGTGCCCGTGACCGTCGAGATCCCGCAGCAGCCCACCGGGCCCAAGGCCAAGTCCGGCGGCCGCTCCCGGCGAGGCCGCTCCGGCGGCCCCCGCTCGGCCACGGCCACCACGACCCGGGGTGCCCAGCCCGGCACGGCCGCCCGCACCGCGAGCACCGGCCGTACCGGCGGCGGCACCGCCCGTGCCGGGGGCGCGGCCCGGGGCGCGGGGCGCGCCGGCGGCGGCTCCGGGCGCGGCAACCCCGCCACCAGGGGCGCGGCCACCGGCGGGGGCGCCCGCCGGGCCAGGGGCGGCGGCCGAGGCTCCGGGGCCGCGGCCTGACCTGACGGGGGAGTGCCGCCGACGCCGCCGGGAGAACCGCCCGGCGGCCGGTCGGAGGCCACTTGCCGCGGCAGCGGCGGGGCCGGTGATCCGGCGCCGCTCGCCCTGCCGCGTGGGGCGTCGCCCGTGGCAGGGCGGCGCTCCGCGCGAGCGGTCAGGGCCTCGTACGGCGAAGTGGGCGCGCACGGGAACGCGCCCGGGGCGCGTGCGCGCGCCGGGCGGGCGCGGGACGGCACCGCCTCGCCCAGCCTCGCGCCGCCGCGCTGCCCCCGGGCCGAGGGGCACGGTGACACCCGCTGCTCCCGCTCGTCATCACCGGTTCGTCGCTCGCCGGGCGGGCCGTCCGCGGGTGCGGGGAACGTCCAGGTCCGCGAGCCGTGGCGGAGCGCCCCGTACCCGTGCTCGTACCCGTGCGCCGACCCTCCGGCAGCCGGGCCGCGCCCGGTCAGGTCAGCGGCAGCACCCCCTCCAGCCGTCGCCGTACCGCCGGGTCGGTGAGCTGCTCCACGGTTTCCTCGGCCCGCTCGCGGACCGCCGAGCCCTCCGGCTCGGTCGTCAGGAGCAGGGCCAGCGCCTCCTCCGCCCGGGTGCCGGCGCCCCGCCGGACCAGGCCCGCCGCCGCCTCGGCGACCGTCGCCGGATCCTCGTCGGCCAGCCGGGCCGCCAGCGCCTCGCGTACCTCGGTGGTGTCCGAGGCCAGGGCCGCCAGCGCGGTCACCGCCCACTCCCGCACCCGCGGCCACGCGTCCGCCGACAGTGCCGCGAGGACGCCCGTGCCGCGCGCGTCGCCGGCGGGGACCAGCCCGAACAAGGCCCTGGCCGCCGCCTCGCGCACCTCCGCGGCGGGATGTCCGGCCGCGGCGTACAGCTCGGGCAGCGCCCCGGGGTCACCGTGGTGGCCGAGGCCGGACACCACCGCCGCCAGCAACTGGGCGTCGACCGGCTCGCGCGCCAGCTCCCGCAGCAGCGGCACCACCCGGGGCGTCAGCCGGCCCACGCCGAGCCGCCCCAGCACCTCCACCGCGAACAGCGCCTCCGGCGAGCCGGGCGCCTCGCCGAGCCGTGCGGCCGCCGCCGAGAAGGTCTCCTCGTCGCCCCGCCCGCTCAGCACGCGCGCCGGCTCCCGCCAGTCGTCGTGCCACGGCTCCCCGCGCCCGAGCGCGCGGGCACTCAGCTCCTCGTAGGAGGCCGCCCGGCCCAGCTCCTCCTCCAGCACCGTGGCGACGGCCGCGTGCGAGGTGAACCGCTCCAGGCCCGCCCCCGGGTCGCCGTCCCGCAGCAGTACCACCGCCAGCAGCGTCGTCGAGCCGCGCCGCACCTCCCGGACGACCACCTCCACCTCGCCCGCCGGCTCCTCGTCCCCGCCGGCCGCCACCAGTTCCTCCCGCAGCCGGTCCGCGAGCCGCGCCGACCACCGCAGCGCCTCCTCCAGCGCCTGTTCCCGGCCCTGCGCCCCGTGCTCCAGCAGCACCCGGACCGTCTCCAGCGACCCCTGCCGGGCCGCCCGCACCAGCGGCGGATCGCCCCGGCCGGCCACCGGGCCGGCCCCCGCCTCCAGCAGCGCGGCCGCCGTGGCGGCGTGCCCGCCCTCGGCCGCCCGTACCAGCGCGGTGGGACCGGGCTCGTCGGCGCCGCCCGGGTCGGCACCCGCCGTGATCAGTGCCCGCACCACCTCGGTGCGGCCCCAGCAGGCGGCCCCGCACAGGGGCAGTTCGCCCTCGGCCGTGCGCCGGTCCGGGTCCGCGCCCGCCGCCAGCAGCAGTCGCACGAGCGGGGCGCGTCCGGCCACCGCCGCGCTGTGCAGCGCCGTACCGCCCCCGCCGTCGTCGGCCTCCGGGCTCACCCCGGCGCCGAGCAGCGCGGCCACCAGGTCCTCGTCGGCCTCGTACAGCGCCGAGAAGAGTTCCTCGGCGGCGCTGTTCGCCGTGTCCGTGCCGTGTTCCGCGTACGTCTCGCCCATGAGCCGACGATCCCCGCAGCGGGCTCGCGCCGCAACGCCAGTTCCGCGGTCGCGGCCGGTGCGGGCGGGGTGCCGTCCCACTCCTCGGGCAGCCCCTCCGGAGCGGCCCGGCCCGCGTAGGCTGATGGACCATGACCCCCAGCAACACCGGAACGGGCCGCTCCGGCGCGGGCGGCACGGCTGTCCTCGCCGAACTCCAGCGGCTTCGCGAGAGCATCGACAACATCGACGCCGCCGTCGTGCACATGCTCGCCGAGCGGTTCAAGTGCACCCAGCAGGTCGGCCACCTCAAGGCCGAGCACCAGCTCCCCCCGGCCGACCCGGAACGCGAGGCGCAGCAGATCGCCCGGCTGCGCACCCTCGCCGGGAGCGCCCACCTGGACCCGGCGTTCGCCGAGAAGCTGCTCAACTTCATCGTCGCCGAGGTCATCCGCCACCACGAGCGCATCGCGGACGAGGTGGTGGGCGGCGAGGAGGGCCCGGCCGAAGCGGCTCCGACGGCCGGCTGACCCACCCGGCCCCGGACACCGGCGAGGCCGGTCCCTGCAACGGGGACCGGCCTCGCCTCGGACGCGCCAGGGACGTCAGTGGCGGTCGTCGCCCTTCATGGAGTCACCGATGCCCTTGGCACGCTCGCGGAGCTGGTCCGCGGTGTCCTTGGCGTCGCCCTTGGCCTGGTCCGTCTTGCCCTCGGACTCGGAGCGGCGGTCGCCGGTGACCTTGCCGACGGCCTCCTTGGCCTTGCCCTTCATCTTGTCCATAGCGGACTCGCCCATGGCGGACTTCCTCTCGTCAAGCGGGACATTCCACCTCCAGGGTGCGGCCGCCCGGCCCGTGCCGCACGGCGAGCGGGCCGCCCGTGGGGCACCGCGGCTCCCGCCCGCACCGGGCGCGGCTCCCGGCGGCCCGCCACGCGGCGCCTATGCTCGGCCGCATGATGCGCGCGGTCGTCCTCGACGTCGGTGAGTGCCTGGTGGACGAGACCCGCCGGTGCGCGGCGTGGGCCGACCGGCTGGGCGTCCCCCCGCACACCTTCTCGGCCGTCCTCGGCGCCGTGCGCGCCGCCGGTGGCGGGTTCGAGGACGCCTGCGCGGTGGTCCGCCCCGGCTTCGACGCCTCGGCCGGCCGGGCGGCCCGCGCCGAGGCGGGCGCACCGCAGGACACGTACACCGAGGCGGACCTGTACGCCGACGTGCGCCCCGCGCTGGCCGCGCTGCGCGCCGACGGGCTGATGGTGGGCGTCGCGGACAACCTGACGGCGCACGGCGCGGACATGCTGCGCGGACTGCTCGCCGAGGAGATCGAGCTGGTCGCCGCGTCGGAGGAGTGGGGCGCGGCCAAGCCCGACCCGGCCTTCTTCCGGCGGCTGGCGGGAAGCCTGCCGTTCGCGCCGGGGGAGATCCTGTACGTCGGCGACCGGTGGCCGTACGACATCCGGCCCGCCGCCGAGGCCGGGCTGCGCACCGCGCTGGTGCGGCGCGGTCCGTGGGCGGTGCTCGACTGGGAGTCCGAGGAGGCCCGTACGCTGCCCGACTTCCGGATCGGCGGCCTGCTGGAGCTCTCCGGCCTGATCCTCAACGCCAACGCTGGGGGCGCCGGGACCTCCGCCCAGTCGTCAACCGAAGGTTGACGATTCCCTGCGCGTCAACTTAAGGTTGACGCATGTCGGAATTCAGCAGGCCCCCGCAGTCCGCACGCCTCGACGACCTCATCGAGGCCATCAAGAGCAGCCACACCGACCCCCTCGACCGGCTCTCCGGAGCCGTCGTCGTCGCCGAACACCTCGGCGACGTCGCCGACCACCTCATCGGCCACTTCGTCGACCAGGCCCGCCGCTCCGGCGCCTCCTGGACCGAGATCGGCACCGGACTCGGCGTCACCAAACAGGCCGCCCAGAAGCGATTCGTCCCCAAGGGCAGCGGCGACCTCGACCCCAAGGACGGCTTCAGCCGCTTCACCCCCCGCGCCCGCAACGCCGTCGTCGCCGCCCAGGAAGCCGCCCGCACCGCCGGCCAGCCCCACATCGGCCCCGGCCACCTCGCCCTCGGCCTCCTCGCCGACCCCGACTCCGTCGCCGCCCACCTCCTCGCCGGACAGGGCATCACCACCGAGGCCCTGCGCACCGCCGTCACCGCCGGCGAACAGCCGCCCGCCGACACCCTCCCCGACCTCATCCCCTACGACGCCGCCGCCCGCAAAGCCCTTGAACTCACCTTCCGCGTCGCCCTGCGCCTCGGCCACAACTACATCGGCACCGAACACCTCCTCCTCGCCCTCCTCGAACACGAGAACCTCACGGGAGGCGGCCCCCTCACCACCCTCGGCGCCGACCCCGAAGCCGCCGAGACCGAGATCGTCCGCGCCATCAGCGCCCTGCTCGACACCCCGGCCGACCAGCCCGGCTGACCCACGCCCCACCCACCGCACCACCCCACGCTCCCGGCGGAGCCACCCACCGGGGGCGCACCCCCGTCCCGGGCCGAACCCCCCTGTGCCCGCCCACCGCCATCGGGCAGCATGGCCCGCATGTCCCTCCTGACGCGCGACGAAGCGCAGACCCGATCCCAGCTCCTCGACGTCCACCGCTACGCCGTCGACCTGGACCTCACCACCGGCGACACCACCTTCGCCTCCCGCACCCGCGTCCACTTCACCGCGCGCGCCGCCGGGGACACCTTCATCGACCTGAACCCCCACCGCCTGCACACCGCCACGCTCGACGGGACCCCCCTCGACCCCGCCGCCCTCGACGGCACCCGCCTCCCCCTCACCGGCCTCACCCCCGGCCCCCACGAACTCACCGTCGAGGCCGACATGGCCTACTCCCGCACCGGCGAAGGCATGCACCGCTTCACCGACCCCGCCGACGGCGAGACGTACCTCTACACCCAGCTCTTCCTCGACGACGCCCGCCGCGTCTTCGCCGCCTTCGACCAGCCCGACCTCAAAGCCCACTTCGACCTCACCGTCACCGCCCCGCCCCACTGGACCGTCCTCGCCAACGGCACCACCACCGACCACGGCGACGGCCGCTGGAGCGCCGCCACCACCCCCCTCATCTCCCCCTACCTCGTCGCCGTCGCCGCCGGGCCCTGGCACACCGTCCGCACCGAACACCGCGGCCTGCCCTTCGGCCTCCACTGCCGCCGCTCCCTCGCCCCCCACCTCGACACCGACGCCACCGAACTCCTCGACACCACCACCGCCCTCTTCGACCGCTACCACGAGAAGTTCGACGAGCCCTACCCCTTCGACTCCTACGACCAGGCGTTCGTCCCCGAGTTCAACGCCGGCGCCATGGAGAACCCCGGCCTCGTCACCTTCCGCGACTCCTACGTCTTCCGCTCCGCCGTCACCGACGCTGAACGCTGCTCACGCGCCGTCACCATCGCCCACGAGATGGCCCACATGTGGTTCGGCGACCTCGTCACCCTCACCTGGTGGGACGACATCTGGCTCAACGAGTCCTTCGCCGAGTACATGGGCTACCAGACCGTCGCCGAAGCCACCCGCTGGACGCACGTCTGGACCGACTTCGCCGCCGGCCGCAAGGACTGGGGCTACGACGCCGACCAGCGCCCCACCACCCACCCCGTCGCCCCCGACCCCGAAGCCGTCCCCGACACCGCCTCCGCCCTCCTCAACTTCGACGGCATCTCCTACGCCAAGGGCGCCGCCGCCCTGCGCCAGCTCACCGCCTGGCTCGGCGAGAAGGACTTCCTCGCCGGCATCAACCGGCACTTCACCCGGCACCGCTTCGCCAACGCCACCCTCGCCGACTTCCTCGACAACCTCGCCTGGGCCACCGACCGCGACGTCCACACCTGGGCCGCCGCCTGGCTGCGCACCAGCGGCGTCGACACCCTCACCGCCCACGCCACCGACACCGAACACCCCACCGCCGACCCCGCCTGGCAGCTCACCGTCGACCGCGACGGCACCCGCCCCCACCGCATCACCGTCACCACCTGGGACCACACCCCCGAGACCGGCCCGCCCACCCGCCGCGACCACCTCGACCTCGACCTCCCCCAGCAACAGCCCCGCACCCTCCCCGGCCACCGCCCCGACCTCGTCGTCCTCAACGACCAGGACCTCACCTACGCCAAACTCCGCCTCGACCCCACCTCCTGGACCACCGCCCTCGCCACCCTCTCCACCCTCCCCGACCCCCTCACCCGCGCCGTCCTGTGGAACACCGCCCGCGACCTCGTCCGCGACGGCCGACTCGCCCCCGCCACCTACCTGGACGCCGCCCGCACCCACCTTCCGCACGAGAACGACCTCGCCCTCGTCACCGGCGTCCTCAACTTCGCCTCCCGCCACGTCGCCGGCCCCTACACCCACCCCGACGACCGGCCCGCCGCCCTCGCCACCCTCACCGCCCTCTGCCGCGACCTGCTGCGCCGCACCGAAGGACTCAGCACCGAGGACTGGACCCGGGGCCGGGGCGGCGCCCACCGCACCGACGCCCACCCCGGCCTGCGCCTCGTCGCCGTCCGCCACTTCATCGACAGCGCCACCCAGCCCGCCTCCCTCAGCGACTGGCTCGACGACGGCCTCGTCCCCGGCGGCCCCACCCTCGACCCCGCCCTGCGCTGGCGCATCCTGGGCCGCCTCGCCGTCCTCGGCGCCGTCGACGAAGCCGCCATCGCCGCCGAACTCGCCGCCGACCCCAGCGCAACCGGCCGGGAAGGCGCCGCCCGCTGCCGCGCCGCCCTCCCCGACCTCGACGCCAAACGCCGCGCCTGGGACGCCATGTTCGAGGACGACACCCTCTCCAACTACCTCTTCACCGCCACCGCCCAAGGCTTCTGGCAACCCGAACAGACCGCCCTCGTCCGCCCCTACGTCCACCGCTACTACCAGCAAGCCCCCGCCTTCGCCCGCCGCCGCGGCCCCGCCCTCGCCACCGCCGCCGGCGCCGCCGCCTTCCCCGCCTACGCCGTCGACGAGGAAGCCCTCGCCCTCGGCCGCGCCGCCCTCGCCACGGGCGACCTCGTCCCCGCCCTCCGCCGCCGCCTCGCCGACCAGATCGACGACCTCGCCCGCGCCCTGCGCGTACGCGACCGCCGGACCACGACCACCGGCTGAGCCCGCACCGGCCGGACCGGACACAGCACCACCCAGGAGGGCGGCGGGGGAGCGGACCCCGCCGCCCTCCTCCGTACCGCCACCCGCCCGTACCAGACCCGCCCCGCCGCCCGCCCGCCAACCCCGCCGGAATCCCCCTTTCGGACCCACTTCCCCGCCACCCCGCCCCCGGCCCCACACCCCCGCAACAAGCTGGAACTCCCTGCCCGCGCGCGCCTGAAGGACCCAGCAGAAACCATGAACACCCCGCCCCTCGCCGGAGGCACCGCCGGACCCGACGCGCTCGCGCCCCTCCTCGCCGCCGTCCTCGACGCCCTGCGCACCGGCGCCCTCGACCGCGGCGGCCCCCTCCCCGCAGGCGGCCCCACCACCACCGCCCGCCGCGTCCACACCGCCACCCGACCCCTCCTCCCCGACCACGGCACCGGCCCCGAAGCCGCCCTCGGCCCCCTCGTCCACGCCCTCACCCAGGGCGCCGCCGACCCCGCCGACCCTCTCTGCGCCGCCCACCTCCACGCCCCGCCCCTCGCCCTCGCCGCCGCCGCCGACCTCGCCGCCTCCGTCCTCAACCCCTCCCTCGACTCCTGGGACCAGGCCCCCGCCGCCTCCGCCCTCGAAGCCGAACTCACCCGCACCCTCGCCCGCGAGACCTACCCCGCCGCCGACCACCCCGACGCCCTCCTCACCACCGGCGGCACCGAGGCCAACCAACTCGCCCTCCTCCTCGCCCGCGAACGCCACCCCGCCGCCCCCCTCCACGTCGTCCACGGCGCCAACGCCCACCACAGCGTCCCCCGCGCCGCCTGGCTCCTCGGCCTGCCACCCACCCACACCGTCCCCACCCCCACCGGCACCCTCGACCCCGCCGCACTCCACCACACCCTCACCACCCTCACCGGCCACCCCGTCCTCGTCGCCGCCACCGCCGGAACCACCGACGCCGGACACATCGACCCCCTCCCCGCCCTCGCCGACGTCTGCGCCGCCCACGGAGCCGAACTCCACGTCGACGCCGCCTACGGCGGCCCCCTCCTCTTCAGCGACCGTCGCAAACACGCCCTCCACGGCCTCGACCGCGCCCACTCCGTCACCCTCGACCTGCACAAACTCGGCTGGCAGCCCGTCGCCGCCGGCATCCTCGCCGTCCACCGCACCGGACGCCTCGGCCCCCTCCAGCACACCGCCGACTACCTCAACTCCCACGACGACACCGAAGCCGGCCTCCCCGACCTCCTCGGCCGCAGCCTGCGCACCACCCGCCGCCCCGACGCCTTCAAAATGGCCGTCACCCTCCGCGCCCTCGGCCGCGACGGACTCGGCGCCCTCGTCGACCAGGTCTGCGACCTCGCCACCACCCTCGCCGACAAGATCCACGACCACCCCGACCTCACCCTGTACACACGGCCCGCCCTCAGCACCGTGCTGTTCCGCCCCACCGACGCCGACGACGACCAGGTCGCCGCCGTCCGCCGCGGCCTCCTCGACGACGGCCACGCCGTCCTCGGCCGCGCCCGCGCCAAGGGCCGCCTCTGGCTCAAAGCCACCCTCCTCAACCCGCACACCCGTCCCGGCGACCTCGACCGGATGCTGAAACTGGTGGAAGGACACACCCCCCGATGACCGCCCAGCACACCCCCGACCACGACCAGCCCCACGACCTGGTCGGGATCGGCATCGGCCCCTTCAACCTCTCCCTCGCCGCCCTCGCCCACGGCATCCCCGACACCCCCCGCACCGCCTTCTTCGAACAACGCCCCGCCTTCCACTGGCACCCCGGCATGCTCATCGACGGCGCCACCCTCCAGGTCCCCTTCCTCGCCGACCTCGTCACCCTCGCCGACCCGGCCAGCCCCTGGAGCTTCCTCAACTACCTCCGCCACCGCCGGCGCCTCTTCCCCTTCTACTTCGCCGAGCGCTTTCACATCCACCGCGCCGAGTACGACGCCTACTGCCGCTGGGTCGCCGACAACCTCCCCGGACTCCACTTCGGACACCAGGCCGACGCCGTCCGCTGGAACCCCGAACGCTCCCTCTTCGAAATCGACTACACCCAGACCGGAGCCGACGGCGAAGCCGAAGCCCTCGGCCGCGTCCACACCCGCAACCTCGTCCTCGGCGTAGGCACCGCCCCCCACATCCCCGAACCCCTCAAACCCCTCGCCGACGCACCCGCCACCCCCGTCCTCCACTCCGCCGACTACCTCCAGCACCGCGAAAGACTCCTCGCCGCCGACCACATCACCGTCATCGGCTCCGGCCAGTCCGGCGCCGAGATCTTCCTCGACCTCCTCCGCCACCGCCCCGAAGGCCACGAGAAGATCCACTGGCTCACCCGTACCGAGGCATTCACCCCCATGGAGTACTCCAAACTCGGCCTCGAACACTTCACCCCCGACTACACCCGCTACTTCCACTCCCTCCCCCAGACCACCCGAGACCAACTCCTGCCCCGCCAGTGGCAACTCCACAAAGGCATCGACACCGACACCATCGCCGCCATCCACGACGAGCTCTACCGCCGCACCCTCCACGTCGGCTGGCCCGACGCCACCCTCACCCCCGCCGTCGCCGTCCGCACCGCCGGACGCGTCGGCTCCACCCAGCTCGAACTCCACCTCGAACACCTCGCCCAGGGCACCCGCACCCGCCTCACCACCAGCGCCGTCGTCCTCGCCACCGGCTACCGCGAACGCCCCCTCGACCGCCTCCTCACCGCCCTCGAACCCCACCTCCGCCGCGACCAGGCCGGCCGCCTGAGCATCGACGACCGCTACCGCCTCCACCTCGACCCCGCCATCAGCCACACCGGCAGCGCCGTCTACGTCCAGAACGCCGAACGCCACACCCACGGCGTCGGCGCCCCCGACCTCGGCCTCGCCGCCTGGCGCTCCGCCACCATCCTCAACACCCTCACCGGCACCCAGCCCTACCCCCTCCCCGACCGCACCGCCTTCACCACCTTCGGCCTCACCCACCCCGCCCCCGCCCCCGACCACCACCCCCTCACCCCCCTCGCCGAACCCCGCTGAACCAGCACGGCGAAGAAACGCCAGGGCCGGGAGACACACCGCTCCCGGCCCCACGCCGACCCGACCCCGGATCAGAACACCGGCTCACCCTCCCGCGTCAGCCGCCACCCCACCGACGCGAACCGGGCCGGGTCCACCGTCCCCGTCTCCCGCACCCACTCGATGATCGTGTTCCGGATCTCCTCCGGGTCCGCCCACACCTGCTCCGCCGACGCCACGTGCGGGAACGCCCCGCCCCCACTCGCCCGGTAGTTGTTCACCGCCAGAACGAACCGCGCGTCCCCCGCCACCGGCTCCCCCTCGTAACTGAGCCCCACGATCCGCGACCCCACCGGCCGCGCCACATCCACCTCGTACGTCACCCCGGACAACGCGTCGTAGTTGTAGTCCGGAATTCCGTCCGCGTTGGTCAGCGCCGCCGGATCGACCGGAGCCCCCGGCGCCGTCCGCACGTAGTACCGCGCCGAGAACTCCAGATACTCCTTGAGCTGCGCGCCCGTCAGCACCCGCGCCTCCAGCGTGTTCTCGAACGGGTACAGCCCCGCCGCGTCCTTGATCGTCACCTCACCCGCCGGCATCCGCGCCGTCCGCGAGAAACACGAGGCCTGCGAGACCACCGGCAGCTCCGCGTACGCACCGCCCGCAAGACCCGCCCGCACCGTCTCCGTCTGCACATGGTTGATCAGATCGATGATCGGCACGTCCTTCACCGGACCCTCGGCCGCCGACATCTCCTCCACCGACGTCCCGATCACCTGGTTCACATAGGCGACCACCTTCTTGTGCTCCCCGGCCAGCAGCCGCACGATCCCCGGGTCCTCCTCCGCCGTGTTCGAGTTCCGCACCTCGGACGCCACCCGCTCCACCACCCAGCGGCCCCGCTCCCACACCACCTCGATGTCGAACAGCGTCAGCCGCTGCCCCCACTTCAACGGCTCCGAGAGCACCACCGGCCGCCCCGACTCCTTGTTCTCCACCACGTACTCGGCGATCTCCTGGTGCGCGTGACCCACCAGGATCGCGTCGATCCCCGGCACCTCCTCGGCCACCCGCGCCGCCGCGTTCTCCACGTACGGCAGCTGGTCACCCCACGAGGACGTACCACTCGTCCCCGAGTGCGCCGACACCAGCACCACGTCCGCGCCCATCGACCGCAGCTTCGGCACCCACTTCGCCGCCTGCTCCACCAGCCCCGGGAAGACCATCCGGCCCTGCACGTTCACCTTGTCCCAGATCGCCACCCCGGGGTTGGTCAGCCCCAGCACCGCCACCCGCACATCCCGCCCGAACGGCGTCCGCATCCGCTTGATCACGTACGGCGCGAACGCGGGCCGCAGCGACTTCGCGTCCAGCGCGTTGGCCCCCAGCAGCGGGAAACGGCACTGCTCCTCGAACTTCCGCAGCACCTCGATCCCGTAGTTGAACTCGTGGTTGCCGAGCGCCGCCGCGTCGTAGCCGATCGCGTTCATCGCCCGCGCCATCGGATGCACCGGGCCCCGGCGCTCCGTGATCGGGTCGACCTTCGCGTAGTAGTACGACAACTGGGTGCCCTGGATCGTGTCACCCGCGTCGATCAGCAGCGTGTTGCGGTGGCCGCGCTCCTCGCGGATCTCCTTGACCATCGTGGAGATCTTGGCCAGGCCGACATCGTTGTGGTCCGCGTCGTCGAACTCCGCGTCGGTGAAGTAGTCCCAGTTCAAAACGTTGCCGTGCAGGTCGGTCGTCCCCAGCACGGTGAACGCGTACCGCCGCTCACGACCGTGCCCCCCGTGGCCACGGCCCGGCCCCGGCCCGCCCGCCGCCGAGGCCGTACCCGCCCCCGCGCCGAGTGCCAGCCCCGCGCCCACCGCCGCCGAACCACCCACGAAACCCCTGCGGTTGACCGCCATCATCCACTCCTCCATCGCTGAGACAACGCGCGTAGATTCTGGCGCAGAGGCCCCCTCCGCAACACCCCTCCCAGGTTTCCGTCCGGTGACGCGGAGCCCATTCGTCCACACCTTCGCCCTTTCGCTCGAAAGGGGGTGCGGAACGTTCCGGGAACGCTCATCGGAGCGAGCCCGCGCACAATTCAACAGTTGTCAATACCCTTTCGCCGAAAGGTCGTTGGCCAGTCATGCGCGGCCAATCGTCTACCCGCCGGTAGGCCCTAGGGTCGAACCATGCGCCGAGCAAAAATCGTCTGCACCCTAGGACCGGCCACCGACTCGTACGGGCAGATCAAAGCCCTCGTCGAAGCCGGAATGGACATCGCCCGCCTCAACCTCAGCCACGGCCTCCACGCCGAACACGAAGAACGCTACGCACGCGTCCGCAAGGCCTCCGACGAGACCGGCCGCAGCGTCGGCGTCCTCGCCGACCTTCAAGGACCGAAGATCCGCCTCGGCCGCTTCACCGAAGGCCCTGTACTCCTCGAACGCGGCGACGACTTCACCATCACCGTCGAACCCGGCGCCGAAGGCGACCGCCACAGCTGCGGCACCACCTACCCCGGTCTCGCCGCCGACGTCACCCCCGGCGAACGCGTCCTCGTCGACGACGGCAAGGTCACCCTCGAGGTGACCGCCGTCGACGGCCCCCGCGTCCGCACCACCGTCGTCGAGGGCGGCATGGTCTCCGACCACAAGGGGCTCAACCTCCCCGGCGTCGCCGTCTCCGTCCCCGCCCTCTCCGACAAGGACATCGAGGACCTCCGCTGGGCCCTGCGCGCCGGTGTCGACGTCATCGCCCTCTCCTTCGTCCGCGGCGGAAGCGACATCGAGGACGTCCACCGCGTCATGGACGAGGAGGGCCGCCGCCTCCCCGTCATCGCCAAGATCGAGAAGCCCCAGGCCGTCGACAACATCGAATCCATCGTCGCCGCCTTCGACGGCATCATGGTCGCCCGCGGCGACCTCGGCGTGGAGATGCCCCTGGAGCAGGTGCCGATCGTCCAGAAGCGCGCGGTCAAACTCGCCAAGCGCAACGCCAAGCCGGTCATCGTCGCCACCCAGATGCTCGACTCGATGATCGACAACTCCCGGCCCACCCGGGCCGAGGCGTCCGACGTCGCCAACGCCGTCATCGACGGCACCGACGCCGTGATGCTCTCCGGCGAGACCAGCGTCGGCAAGCACCCGGTCGAGACCGTCCGCACCATGGGCCGCATCGTCGAGGCCGCCGAGAGCGACATCCTCGCCAAGGGCCTGCCGCCGCTCACCGAGCTCAACAAGCCACGCACCCAGGGCGGCGCCGTGGCCCGGGCCGCCGCCGAGATGGGCGACTTCCTCGGCGCCAAGTTCCTCGTCGCCTTCACCCAGAGCGGCGACACCGTCCGCCGTCTCTCCCGCTACCGCTCGCCGATCCCCCTCCTCGCCTTCACGCCGGACCCGGCCACCCGCTCCCAGCTCAACCTCACCTGGGGCGTCGAGACCTTCCTCGGGCCGCACGTCGACTCCACCGACGCGATGGTCGACCAGGTCGACGAGTACCTGCTGAAGGTGGGCCGCTGCCAGCGCGGTGACACGGTCGTCATCACCGCCGGCTCGCCCCCGGGCGTCTCCGGCTCCACCAACCTGGTCCGCGTCCACCACATCGGCGAGGACGACACCGCCCCGGCCGCCCGCCCCTGACCGGCCGGACCGCCACCGCACGGGCCGGGGTGCTGCGGACAGGTCAGTACTTCGGCCCCACGTGCGCGTCCATGAGGGCGACGGAGGGTCTGCGGGCCACGGAGATGTTGTACGGAACACCCCCGCGCGGACAGGACGTCCACGTGACGCCCACCTTGTCCAAGGTGTCCGTGAACAGTCCGCGGATGTCGCCCGAGGTGTTGGTGAACCAGTATCTCGGGTATTCGTAGCGCTTCCTCTCGCCGCCCACGGTACGGACGGTCCAGTTGGTGAGGCGGCAGCCGTCGGAGTGGATGAGTCCGCGAATGAGCTGCCACGGGTGGGCGTCGACCAACTCCCGCTGCCATGGCGCGAGAGCGATACTCCTCGAGTTCTTCGGGCCGGGCCCGTGCTGCGGAAAGAGACAGGGCAGATGGTTCGAATAGACCTTGACGTCCTGGCAGCCGGTCCTTCTGACCCGGTGCACGCTGTTGTCGGGGAGCACGGCGCGCATGACTGCCTCGCACTCGTCCTGGACGCCGGGCCAGGTGTCGTCGAGCGTGACCGACAGACTCGGGGAGCTGTGGGCGGTGGGGCGGACGATGTGTCCGTCGCCCAGATAGAGGCCGAGGAGCTGGACGTACGCGGGCGCGTCGAGCTCCCGCACGTCGCAGCGCGGGCAGAGCGGGGACCTCCGGCCCGGGCACTCGCCACGCTCGGCGCGCTCCTTGTGCTTCCAGTAGCCGACGGTTCCCTTCGCCACGCCGAGGCGGCGCGCGACTTCACTGTTGGGTATGCCCTCCCGCAGCAGCGACAGCGCTTTCTGACGGACTTCGAGGGAATGGAAGATCACGACTCCGACATTGGGGAAGGGATCTTCGAAAGAGAACAAAAAAATGGAACTCCACCCGAAGGTGAAATTCCATTCCTGTGTGCCGGGTGCGGGACTCGAACCCGCATGTCCTTTCGGACAGATGTGTTTGAGACATCCGCGTATACCTGTTCCGCCAACCCGGCGAGCGCACTACACGGACTATACCCGCCGTTGGTTCCCCTGCGCAGCTAGGTACCCTGAATCCAGCAGCACGCCCCCGCCCTGAGCCAAGGAGCACCCCCGTGAGCGTCCCCGAGCCCGAGTCCCAGCCCGTCTCAGACGGTGACGTGTCGCACGTCCCTCCGCTGACGACCCGCGTGGTGATCGCCGAGGACGAGGCGCTGATCCGGCTCGACCTGAAGGAGATGCTGGAGGAGGAGGGGTACTCCGTCGTCGGCGAGGCCGGTGACGGGGCCAAAGCGGTCGAGCTGGCCCGGGAGCACCGCCCCGACCTGGTCATCCTCGACGTGAAGATGCCGGTGCTGGACGGGATCTCGGCGGCCGAGAAGATCGCCGAGGAGTCCATCGCCCCGGTGCTGATGCTCACCGCCTTCTCCCAGCGCGACCTGGTCGAGCGGGCCCGGGACGCCGGAGCCATGGCGTACCTGGTGAAGCCGTTCAGCAAGAGCGACGTGGTGCCGGCGATCGAGATGGCCGTTTCGCGCTTCACCGAGCTGCGGACGCTGGAGAAAGAGGTCGCGGACCTCTCCCAGCGCCTGGAGACCCGCAAGCTGGTCGACCGCGCCAAGTCGATCCTCCAGACCCAGTACGGGCTGACGGAGCCGGCCGCGTTCCGCTGGATCCAGAAGACCTCGATGGACCGCCGCATGTCGATGCGGCAGGTCGCCGAGGCGGTCATCGAGGACGACGAGGAGAAGCGCGCCGCCAAGGGCTGAGCCCCGCGGCGGTTCGTACGCGAAGCGGGCCCGCGCCCCCCGAGGGTGCGGGCCCGCTTCGCGTGGGGCGGGGTCAGTCCTCGCCGAGGTAGGCCTTGCGGACCGACTCGTCGTGGAGGAGGTCGGCGCCCGTCCCGGAGAGGACGATCTTGCCGATCTCCATGACGTGGCCCTGGTCCGCCAGCGAGAGCGCCGCCTGGGCGTTCTGCTCGACCAGCAGGATGGTGGTGCCCTGGGCCTTCAGCTCCGCGATGGTCTCCATGATCTTCTGCATCATGATCGGGGAGAGGCCCATCGAGGGCTCGTCCAGCATCAGCAGCTTGGGCTGCGACATCAGGGCGCGGCCCATGGCGAGCATCTGCTGCTCACCGCCGGAGAGGGTGCCGGCGGCCTGCCGACGCCGTTCTCCGAGGATGGGGAAGCGCTCGTAGGAGCTCTGGATGTCGCGTTCGATGCCGTCGGCGTCCTTGCGGAGGAAGGCGCCGAGCTTCAGGTTCTCCTCGATCGTGAGGTTGGGGAAGATCCTGCGGCCCTCGGGGGAGTGGGCGAGGCCCTTGGCGACCACCTTGTGGGCGCCGGTGCCGGCGATCTCCTCGCCGTCGAAGACGATGGAGCCGGAGACCGGCTTGAGGAGCCCGGAGAGGGTGCGCAGGGTGGTGGTCTTCCCGGCGCCGTTGGTGCCGATCAGGGTGACGATCTCCCCGGCGTGGACGGAGAAGGAGATGCCCTTGACGGCCTCGATCTTGCCGTAGGCGACCTTGAGGTCCTTGACCTCCAGCAGGGCGGTCATGCGGTGTCCCCTTCTTCTTCCGTGCGGGGCGTGCTGGTGGTGCTGGTGGCGCCGTCGGCCGCCGGGGTGTCGGCGGCCTTGGCCTCGGCCGCGCGGACCTCGGCCACCTTCTCGTCGCCGGGGGCGCCTTCGAAGGGCGTACCGAGGTAGGCGGCGACGACGCGCTCGTCGGCCTGGACCACGTCGGGGGTGCCTTCGACGAGCTTCTCGCCGCGGACGAGGACGGCGACGCGGTCGCAGAGGTTGAAGATGAACCGCATGTCGTGCTCGATGACGAGGACGGCGATGCCCTGGTCGCGGATGGCGAAGACCAGTTCCTGGCAGGCCTGGGTCTCCTGGGGGTTCATGCCCGCGGTGGGCTCGTCCAGGAGGAGCAGGCCCGGCTTGCTGGCCAGGGCTCGGGCGATCTCCAGCTTGCGCTGTTCGCCGTAGGGGAGGTTGCGGGCGAGGTGGTCGCGCTTGTGGGCGAGGCCGGTGAACTCGAGGAGTTCCATCGCCGCTTCGTGGGACTCGCGTTCGGCCTTCTTGAAGCCGGGGCCGCGCAGGAGGGCCGACCAGAGGCCTTCCTTGGTGCGGGTGTGGCGGCCGACGAGGACGTTCTCCAGGACGGTCATGTTGGCGAAGAGCCGGATGTTCTGGAAGGTCCGCGCGATGCCGGCCTGGGTGACCAGGTGGGAGCGGGGCGGGAGGACCTTGTCCTTGTAGGAGACGGTGCCTTCGGTGGGGATGTAGAGCCCGGTGAGGCAGTTGAAGAAGGTGGTCTTGCCGGCGCCGTTGGGGCCGATGAGGCCGACGATCTCGCCCGCGTTCACCTGGAGGGAGACGTCGTTGACGGCGGTGAGGCCGCCGAATCGCATGATGACGCCGCTGGCGTCGAGGACCGGGGTGGTGACCGGTGCCGGGTCGGTGCTGGTGGTCATGGTGGGTTACCCCCCCGCCTTGCTGAGGCCGGTATCGACCTTGGGTGTGTCCAGTTGGCCGGTTTCCTTGAACTCGAGCTGCTTGCGCCGGTCGGCGACGAGGCCCTCGGGGCGGAAGCGCATCAGGAGGACGAGTGCGATACCGAAGAGCAGCAGCTGGTAGTCGGCCATGAACTGGAGCTTGGCCGGGATGAGGTAGAGGAGGGCGGCGCCGATGAGGGGGCCGCTGACCGTTCCCATGCCGCCGAGGATGACGGCGGCGAGGAGGAAGGCGGAGTTGGGCGGCACGGACTCGACGAACTTGTACTGGGCGGGGGTCACGGTGTAGGTGACGTGGGCCTGTACGGTGCCGGCGAGGCCGGCCAGGGTGGCGCCGAGGGCGAAGGCGAGGAGCTTGAGCCGGAAGGCGTTGATGCCCATGGCGCGGGCGGCGGTCTCGTCCTCGCGGATGGCGACCCAGGCGCGGCCGATGCGGGACTGGTCGCTGCGGCGGAAGACGAGGACGACGACGATGGTGAACAGGAGCATCAGCAGGTAGTAGTTGGAGAACCTGCCGAGTTCGATGCCGAGGACGGTGTGGCTCTCGCCGAAGTTGAAGCCGAACATCTCCAGGTCGGGGATGTTGGGGATGCCGTTGGGGCCGTTGGTGATGTCGGGTCCGCTGGTCCCGTCGAGGTTCTGCATGCCGATGCGGAAGATCTCGCCGAAGCCGAGGGTGACGATGGCGAGGTAGTCGCCGTGCAGCCGCAGGGTCGGGGCGCCGATGATGACGCCGAAGATCAGGGAGGCGAGGGCGCCGAGGAGGACGGCGGCCCAGAACGGCACGTGGATGTCGAAGGGGGAGCTGGGGGAGCCGGAGACCAGGGCCGCGGTGTAGGCACCGACGCCGAGGAAGGCGACGTAGCCGAGGTCGAGGAGGCCGGCGAGGCCGACGACGATGTTGAGGCCGAGGGCGACGGTGGCGAAGATGAGGATGTTGGTGCCGACGCTGGTGTAGGCGTCGCTGCTCTGGGTGAACGGGAAGGCGAAGGCCGACACGAAGGCGGCGGTGACCGTCACGTTCTTGTGCTTGACGGTGAGGTTGGTGAGGCGGCGGCTGAGGCCGGACTTGCCGAGGGCGGCGACGCCGAAGCCGATGAGGAGGAGGAAGCCGATGAAGTCCTCGGCGCCCTCGGTCCCGATGCCGTAGGTGAAGAGGAAGAGGCCGGCGCCGAAGGCGACGGCGATGAGGAGGATCTCGGCCCAGCCCGGGAGTTCCTTCGCCGGCCCGGGGGCCGGGGCCTTGTAGGGGGCGGTGAGCCGTGTCCAGAGGCCGGTCTCGTCGGTGACCGCCTCGTTGGGGAGGCGGAAGGCGGCGGACACGGTGAGGGAGGTGGCGACGGCGGCGATCCAGGCGCCGGGTTCGAGGTTGACCAGGCCGCCGAGTTCGACGCTGATGGCGGCGACGGTGAACCAGGTGGTGGCGAAGGTGCCGTACGCCATGAGGCGGACGGGGGCGTACTTGCCGCCGGGGGTGGCCCAGCGCAGGCCGGGGGTGCCGAGTCCGCCGAGGACGAGGACGGCGGTGAGCAGGGCGCCGGTGAGTGTGAGGAGCTGGAGGCCGCCGGGGTAGCCGGTGACGGTGAGGTTGCCGGGGAATTCGGCGGTCCAGGTCCAGGGCAGGAAGGTGCTGGCGAAGGAGAGGACGGCGCCGGCGAGGGTGGCGTAGCCCATGACCTTGGGGGCCTTGGGGGCGGGTGCCTGGGTTTCGGTGGTGGTGTGGGTGGTCATCTGTATCACGCCCGATCCGCGCCGCGGCTGCCGAGGATGCCCTGGGGCCTCAGGAGGAGGACCAGGATCAGCAGGACGAAGGCCCAGACGTCCTTCCAGGCTCCGCCGCCGAACATGCTCATGCCGGGCACGTTCTCCATGTAGGCGGTGGCGAGGGTTTCGGTGACGCCGAGGACGAGGCCGCCGATCATGGCGCCGTAGATGTTGCCGATGCCGCCGAGGACGGCGGCGGTGAAGGCCTTGAGGCCGGCGATGAAGCCCATGCGGAACTGGACTTCGCCGTACTTGAGGCCGTGGGCGACCGCGGCGATGGCGGCGAAGGAGGCGCCGATGCCGAAGGCGGTGACGATGATGCGGTCGGTGTTGATGCCCATGAGCTTGGCGGTGTCGGGGTCCTGCGAGGTGGCCTGCATGGCGCGGCCGGTGCGGGTCTTGGAGACGAAGATCCCGAGGGCGATCATGCAGGCGGGTGCGGCGATGAGGAGGAAGAGGTCGCCGCGGCTGATGGAGAAGGCGCCGAGGTCGATGCGTCCGCCCTCGAAGTGGGGGAAGCTGAGGGCGCCGTCCCTGGCCTTCGGGTAGAAGGACCAGACGAGCTGCTGGAGGACGAGCGAGAGGCCGATCGCGGTGATGAGCGGGGCGAGGCGGGGTCCGCCGCGCAGGGGCCGGTAGGCGAACCGTTCGGCGCCGATGGCGACGGTGACGGAGAAGACCATGCCGAGCAGGATCATGACGGGGAGGGCGACGAGGACGCCGGTGCCGTCGGGGAGCCAGAGCCAGGCGGTGAGGGCTCCGAAGCCTCCGATCATGAATATCTCGCCGTGGGCGAAGTTGATGAGCTGAACGATGCCATAGACCATCGTGTAACCGATTGCGATGAGTCCGTACAGCGCGCCGAGTAGCAGGCCGTTGGCAAGTTGCTGCGGCAGATCGTGCACCGCGGGGCCTCCGAGTGAGTGTGGTCAGATACGGCCGCGCGGGGGCGCTGGTGGCGCCCCCGCGCGGTTCAGGGATGTTCGTTCCGGGGCGGTGGGAAGGGGATCAGCCCTCGTACTCGCCGCTGTTGACCGGCTTGTGGGCCCCGTCGGTCACCTGGTAGAGCGAAAGCTGCTTGTTGGTGGTGTCGCCGTACTCGTCGAAGCCGACCTCGCCGGTGACGCCGCTGAACTTGACGGACTGCAGGGCCTCGGTGACCTGCTTGCGGGCGTCCTTGGCGTCGGTGGGGAGCTTGCCGTCGTTCTTCTCGGCGACGGCCTTGACGGCCTGGATGATGGACCAGGCGGAGTCGTAGGCGTAGCCGCCGTAGGCCTCCCAGGTGTTCTCGTATCCCTCGGCCTTGTAGTTCTTCATGAACTCCTTGGCGGTGTCGAGGGTGTCGAGGGGGGCGCCGACGGAGCTGGCGAAGTCGCCTTCGGCGTTCTTCTTGGCGAGCTTGATGTACTCGCCGCTGAAGAGGGCGTCGCCGCCGACGGTCGGGATCTTGGCGCCGGCGTTCTTGATCTGGCTGGCCAGGGGGGCGCCGGCGGGGTACTCGCCGCCGTAGTAGACGAAGTCGGCCTTGGACTTGGCGACCTTGCTGGCGACGGAGGAGAAGTCGCGGTCCTCGGGGTTGATGTGGTCGGAGCCGACCACCTTGCCGCCGAGCTTCTTGAACTCCGTGGTGAAGGTGCCGGCGAGGCCGGCGCCGTAGGTCTTCTTGTCGTCGATGACGAAGACCGTCTTGAGCTTCTCCTGCTCGTACATGTACTTCGCCGCGTACGGGCCCTGGATGGCGTCCGTGGTGGAGGTGCGGAAGTACGTGTCGTACATCCGGGTCTTCTTGCCGTCCTGCCAGTCCTTGCCCTGGGTGAGCTCGGGGTTGGTGTTGGCCGGGGAGACCTGCACCATGCCGGCGTCGGCGAAGACCTTCTGCATGGACTGGCCGACGTCGGAGTTGAGCGGGCCGACGGCGCCGATGACCTTGTCGTCGGCGATGAACTTGGTGGCGTTCTGCTGGCCGGTGGCGGCCTGGGCGGCGTCGTCGAGCGCCTGGAGCTTGAAGGTGACGCCTTCGACTTCGTTGTTCTTGTTGGCCGTCTTCACGGCGAGCTCGGCGGAGTTCTTGATGCCCTGGCCGAGCGCGGACAGATCGCCGGTCAGCGGCGCGTCGAGGCCGATGACGACGGTCTGCTTGCCACCGCCCCCGCCTCCTCCTCCGGCGCTGTCGTCGCGGGACCCGCAGGCGGACAGGGTCAGAGCCCCGGCGGTGACGGCGGTGGTGATGACGAGCAAGGAACGGTGGCGCACGATCAGTCCTCTCCCCTAACACGGCGTTTCCGTCGTGGAACGCCGGTCCTGCGCAGACCGAAGTGAATGGAAATCCGGTGGCGCGGTGACTGGCCGTGACTCTAAGCGCGCTGGTGGGCATGGTGGAGAGGTCAGGCCAATGATGTGACTCTCTTGTTATGACGAAGCCCGAATGCGGACTGGTCCGGGGCGGGCGGTAAAGGGAAAAAATACCCCGTTCTGTTTGTCCGGATGGTGAGAACGGGCTGAGTGGGCCGGGTGACGGGCTTGCAGGGGTGGGGAGTTGGGGCGGGAGGGCCGGTGGTGCTCCGCGAAAGGGGCGTTTCGGTGCCGTCCGGGCGGCCGGATTTCCGGGGCTTGTATTGCATGGAGGTTACCCAGTGTTACACCGGGGAAATGGATGCTCGCATTCCGGGTGGCTGTGTCGCAATTGCGCTCTTGCGCACCGATGGGAGCGCGCGGGGCTTTTCCGGTGGCGGAGAAATAGGGCAGGGGGGTGGAGAGGGGTCGATTGAGGTTTGCGGGAGCGGCGGGGCGGAGTGTCCGCCATCCGGAGAGGTGTAGTCGGAATCCGGTGTTCCGCGGGGCGGGGCCGGTCGGCGAGGTGTCCGGACGGGCGCCCCGCCGGTCTCGGGCGGAGCCCCGCTGCCGTGTTACGGGCAGCCCCCGCCCGGTGTGGCCGACGGCGGCGAGCAGGGAGGGAAGGGCCGCGCCCCGGCCTCGCCCGCGGTGCCGTGCTGTACCGGGTACGTCCGCACGGAGCCGGCCCCCGGCTCCGTGACCCCCTCGTCGCTGACCGAGGTGTCGGTCACGGTCGTCCAGCGAGGCCCCGAGGGGGCGCGGACGGCGAAGGAATTCCGGACGGACGGCCCGGCGATCCGGGATCCGGCCAGGTGCAAGGCGGTGCGGCTGCCGTACCCCGTGCCCGGCGCAGGACTCGTGCTCCGGCCTCCGACAGGCGGGCGAGCGGAATGTGTTCGCCGAGACGGCACTCGGGCGTGTGCCCTCGGCGACGGCGCGGGTGCCCGGCCGAGGGTGGCGAAGGAGGTCAGCGGACGGGCGCTGCGCAGGGCGCCGGGCCAGGTGCGGACGACGGTCTCCGGGACGGCGCCGACGCCCCGGCTCGGGGCGGTGTGCGGGTCGTACGGCGGCGTGGTCGCGCGGATGGCGGGCCACCGGGACTCGGGGCCGGGCGGGTCGCCCCAGCCCGACGGGTCGGAGTTGTCGCCGGAATGCGTGGGGACGGCCGGGGTGCCGTCCTCGCCGATCGCGTCGAGCAGGGCCTGGGCGAGGGTGACGGCGCCGCCGCACACCCAGCCGGGGCGGCTGGGGGAGGTGTGAGCGAGGAGGGTCTCGCCCGGCCGCACGCCCAGGTCGCGCAGGGCGGCGGCGAGGGTGTCGAGGGAGCCCGTGAGCGTGGGCCGGGAGTGTGCCCGGCGGCCGGGCGGGGGCCACCGGGCAGGGCGGCCCCCGCCGGGCGGCGGTTGTGGCTCAGCTCTGCGGGGCGGCCCCGCCCGCGTCGCGGAGCATGCAGGTCAGTCGGGCGGAGCAGAGGCGCTTGCCCTGGTCGTCGGTGATGGCGATCTCGTACGTGGCGGAGGAGCGGCCGCGGTGCACGGGGGTGGCGACGCCCGTGACCAGGCCGGAGCGGGCGCCGCGGTGGTGGGTGCAGTTCAGGTCGACGCCGACGGCGAGCTTGTGCGGACCGCCGTGGAGCATGGCGCCCACCGAGCCGAGGGTCTCGGCGAGGACGGCGGAGGCGCCGCCGTGGAGCAGGCCGTACGGCTGGGTGTTGCCCTCGACGGGCATGGTGCCGACGACGCGGTCGGCGCTCGCCTCCAGGATCTGGACGCCCATCCGGGTGCCGAGGTGTCCGGCGGAGAAGAGGGCGGCGAGGTCGACGCCGAGCGACGCGTACTCGTCGAGAACCTCCTGCGGGAACTTGACGGTCTGCTGTTCACCCATGGTCCGGCTCCGTTCACGAAAGCTGCTCTGAGCAAGCGCTCATTCACAGCTACCGTAGCCCGGGGAAGGCCGCCGCGGCAGGGGGTCCCGCCGAGCGGCCCGCCGGGGTGGGGCCGTCAGCTCGCGGCGGGCTCCAGCCGGATCACCACCGACTTGCTGGCCGGGGTGTTCGAGGTGTCCGCCGTGGAGTCGAGAGGCACCAGGACGTTGGTCTCCGGGTAGTAGGCGGCGGCGCAGCCGCGCGCCGTCGGGTAGTGCACGACCCGGAACCCGGGCGCGCGCCGTTCCACGCCGTCCTTCCACTCCCCGACCAGATCGGCGTACGCGCCGTCGGCGAAGCCCAGCTCGCGGGCGTCGTCCGGGTGCACCAGGACGACCCGGCGGCCACCCCGGATGCCGCGGTAGCGGTCGTCGAGTCCGTAGATCGTGGTGTTGTACTGGTCGTGCGAGCGCAGGGTCTGGAGCAGCAGGCGGCCCTCGGGGCGGTGCGGGTGCTCGACCGGGGCGGCGGTGAAGTGGGCCTTGCCGCTCGGGGTGGGGAAGCGGCGCTCGTCGCGCGGGGCGTGCGGCAGGGCGAAGCCGGCCGGGTCGGCGACCTTGGCGTTGAAATCCTCGAAGCCGGGGACGACACGGGCGATCCGGTCGCGGATCAGTGCGTAGTCCCCCTCGAACTCCTCCCACGGGGTGGCCGACTTCCCGCCGAGGACGGCGCGGGCGACACGGCAGACGATCGCGGTCTCGGAGAGCAGCGCGGGACCGGCCGGCTCCAGGCGGCCGCGCGAGGCGTGCACCATGCCCATCGAGTCCTCGACGGTGACGAACTGCTCGCCGCCGGCCTGGACGTCCCGCTCGGTGCGGCCGAGGGTCGGCAGGATCAGCGCGTGGGCGCCGGTGACCGCGTGCGACCTGTTGAGCTTGGTGGAGACGTGCACGGTCAGGCGGGCCTTGCGCATCGCCGCCTCGGTGACCTCCGTGTCGGGGGAGGCGGCGACGAAGTTGCCGCCCATCGCGAGGAAGACCTTGGCCTCGCCGTCGCGCAGCGCGCGGATCGCCCGGACCACGTCGAGGCCGTGGTGGCGGGGCGGAGTGAAGCCGAACTCGCGCTCCAGCGCGTCCAGGAAGGCCGGGGCGGGGCGCTCGAAGATGCCCATGGTCCGGTCGCCCTGGACGTTGGAGTGGCCGCGGACGGGGCACACCCCGGCGCCGGGGCGCCCTATGTTGCCGCGCAGCAGGAGGAAGTTGACCACTTCGCGGATGGTGGGGACGGAGTGCTTGTGCTGGGTGAGGCCCATCGCCCAGCAGACGACGGTCCGCTCGGAGGCCAGCACCATCCGCAGCGCCTCCTCGACCTCGGCACGCTCCAGCCCCGTCGCGGCGAGCGCCTCCTCCCAGTCGGCCTTCCCGGCCGCGGCGGCGAACTCCTCGTACCCCTGGGTGTGGGCGGCGACGAACTCCTCGTCGACGGCGCCCGGGGTGCCGAGGATGAGCGAGTTGAGCAGGCGGAACAGGGCCTGGTCGCCGCCGATGCGGATCTGGAGGAAGAGGTCGGTCAGCGCGGTGCCGCGGGCCATGCCCTTGACGGTCTGCGGGTTCTTGAACCGCTCCAGCCCCGCCTCGGGCAGCGGGTTGACCGTGATGATCTTCGCACCGCCCTGCTTGGCCTTCTCCAGCGCCGAGAGCATCCGGGGGTGGTTGGTGCCCGGGTTCTGCCCGGCGACGATGATCAGGTCGGCCCGGTACAGGTCCTCCAGCAGCACGCTGCCCTTGCCGACGCCGATCGTCTCGGTCAGCGCGGAGCCGGACGACTCGTGGCACATGTTCGAGCAGTCGGGGAGGTTGTTGGTGCCGAACTCGCGGGCGAAGAGCTGGTAGAGGAAGGCGGCCTCGTTGCTGGTGCGGCCCGAGGTGTAGAAGAGGGCCTCGTCGGGGGAGGAGAGGGCGGTCAGCTCGCCCGCGATCAGCTCGAAGGCCCGCTCCCAGCTGACCGGCGTGTAGTGGTCGGCGCCCTCGGCCAGGTGCATCGGCTCGGTGAGGCGGCCCTGCTGGCCGAGCCAGTAGCCGCTGCGCTCCGCGAGGTCGGCCACGGAGTGCTCGGCGAAGAAGGCGGGCGTGACCCGGCGCAGCGTCGCCTCCTCGGCGACGGCCTTCGCGCCGTTCTCGCAGAACTCCGCCGCGTGCCGCTTGTCCGGCTCGGGCCAGGCGCAGCCCGGGCAGTCGAAGCCGTCCTTCTGGTTGACCCGGAGCAGGGTCAGGGCGGTGCGGCGCACCCCCATCTGCCGGGCGGACATCCGCAGGGAGTGGGCGACCGCGGGCAGGCCGGCCGCGGCGTGCTGGACCTCCCCGACCTCGGGGGCGTCCTGGACGGGGTCACCGGTGGGCGGCTTGGCTGCCATGCTGCGCTCCCCTTCGAGTCTGGAACCGGGCCGGCGCGGGCCGGACCGGGCACGTTCTGTGCTGGACCGCCCCCGATCCTCCCACGCCGGTACGGCTGTCGGGAGGGCCGTGCCGTGGCGTTCCCGGGAGAGCGCCGGGCGGCGGCGCGGGGCCGGCTGTCACAGCGGCGTGGCAGGATCGAGGCGTGGCAGAGACAGCATCGAAGAAGAAGTCCGCAGTGGTCGCCGACCCGGCAGCCGACCGCCCCCGCCTCATGCTCATGGACGGGCACTCTTTGGCGTACCGGGCGTTCTTCGCGCTGCCCGCGGAGAACTTCACGACCGTGACCGGCCAGCCGACCAACGCGATCTACGGCTTCGCGTCCATGCTGGCGAACACCCTGCGTGACGAGCGGCCGACGCATTTCGCCGTCGCCTTCGACGTCTCCCGCAAGACCTGGCGGTCGCAGGAGTTCACCGACTACAAGGCGAACCGCTCCAAGACCCCCGACGAGTTCAAGGGGCAGGTCGAGCTGATCGGCGAGCTGCTCGACGCGATGCACGCCGAGCGCTTCGCGGTCGACGGCTTCGAGGCCGACGACGTCATCGCGACCCTCGCCACGCAGGCCGAGGCGGCCGGTTTCGAGGTCCTCATCGTCACCGGCGACCGTGACTCCTTCCAGCTGATCAGCGACCACACCACGGTGCTCTACCCGACCAAGGGCGTCTCCGAGCTGACCCGCTTCACGCCGGAGAAGGTCCAGGAGAAGTACGGGCTGACCCCCGCCCAGTACCCGGACTTCGCCGCCCTGCGCGGCGACCCCTCGGACAACCTGCCCGGCATCCCCGGCGTGGGCGAGAAGACCGCCGCGAAGTGGATCAACCAGTTCGGTTCCTTCGCCGAGCTGGTCGAGCGAGCCGACGAGGTCAAGGGCAAGGCCGGGCAGAACTTCCGCGACCACCTGGAGGCGGTCAAGCTCAACCGCCGCCTCACCGAGATGGTCCGCGACGTCGAGCTGGACCGCACCGTCACCGACCTGGAGCGGGTCCCCTACGACCGCAAGGCGCTCACCCTGGTCCTGGACACCCTGGAGATCCGCAACCCCTCGCTGCGTGAGCGGTTGCTCGCCGTCGATCCCGGCGCGGCCGAGGAGGAGCCCGTCACCGAGCCCGCCGTCGAGATCGACGGCACGGTCCTCGACGCGGGGGGGCTGGAGCCGTGGCTCGGCGAGCACGCCGCGGCGCTGACCGGCATGGCCACGGTCGACACGTGGAAGCTCGGCGAGGGCTCGGTCACCGAGATCGCGCTGGCCGCCCCGGGCGGGGCCGCCGCCTGGTTCGACCCGGCGCGGCTGGACGAGGCCGACGAGCGGGCCTTCGCCCAGTGGCTGGCCGCCGCCGACCGGCCGAAGGTCCTGCACAACGCCAAGGGCGTCATGCGGGTCTTCGCCGAGCACGGCTGGCGCGTCGAGGGCGTCACGATGGACACCGCCCTCGCCGCCTACCTGGTCAAGCCCGGCCGCCGCTCCTTCGCGCTGGACGCCCTCTCGCTGGAGTACCTGGGCCGCGAACTGGCCCCGGCCACCGCGGACGGGCAGCTGACCCTCGGCGCCGACGACGAGGCGGAGGCGCACGCCCTGATGGTGCAGGCCCGCACCGTCCTCGACCTGGGCGCCGCCTTCGGTGAGCGGCTGGAGCAGGTCGGCGCGACGGAGCTGCTGGCCGACATCGAGCTGCCCACCTCGATCCTGCTGGCCACCCTGGAGCGCTCCGGCATCGCCGCCGACCGCGCCCATCTGGAGGCGATGGAGCAGCAGTTCGCCGCCGCGGTCCAGCAGGCGGTGAAGGAGGCGCACGACGCGGTGGGCCGCGAGTTCAACCTCGGCTCGCCCAAGCAGCTCCAGGAAGTCCTCTTCGGCGAGCTGAACCTCCCCAAGACCAAGAAGACCAAGACCGGCTACACCACCGACGCCGACGCCCTCGCCTGGCTCGCCGCGCAGACCGACCACGAGCTGCCGGTGATCATGCTGCGCCACCGCGAGCAGGCCAAGCTCCGCGTCACCGTCGAGGGGCTGATCAAGTCGATCGCCGCCGACGGCCGGATCCACACCACGTTCAACCAGACCGTCGCGGCCACCGGCCGGCTCTCCTCCACCGACCCGAACCTCCAGAACATCCCCGTCCGCACCGACGAGGGGCGCGCCATCCGCCGCGGCTTCGTCGTCGGCGAGGGGTACGAGTCGCTGATGACGGCCGACTACAGCCAGATCGAGCTGCGCGTGATGGCCCACCTCTCCCAGGACGAGGGCCTCATCGAGGCGTTCACCTCCGGTGAGGACCTGCACACCACGGTCGCCTCGCAGGTCTTCGGCGTCGGGCGGGACGCGGTCGACGCCGAGATGCGCCGCAAGATCAAGGCCATGTCGTACGGCCTGGCGTACGGGCTCTCCGCCTTCGGCCTCTCCCAGCAGCTGAACATCGACGCGGGCGAGGCGCGCGCGCTGATGGACACCTACTTCGAGCGGTTCGGCGGCGTCCGCGACTACCTGCGGCACGCCGTCGACGAGGCCCGCGCCACCGGGTACACCGAGACGATGCTCGGTCGCCGCCGGTACCTCCCGGACCTCAACAGCGACAACCGCCAGCGCCGCGAGACCGCCGAGCGGATGGCGCTCAACGCCCCCATCCAGGGCACCGCCGCCGACATCGTCAAGATCGCCATGCTGCGGGTCCACCGCGCCCTCACCGAGGCGGAACTGAGCAGCCGTATGCTGCTCCAGGTGCACGACGAGATCGTCCTGGAGATCGCCCCCGGCGAGCGGGAGCGGGTCGAGGGGATCGTCCGCCGCGAGATGGCGGACGCGGTGCGCTTGCGCGCCCCGCTGGACGTCTCGGTCGGCGTGGGCCAGAACTGGGAGGCGGCCGCGCACTGACACCGGGCCGCCCGCCGGAAGGGTCTCGGGCGGTGGCCCGTCGGCGGTCGCCGGACGGACGGCGCGGGGCAACAGGGCGACGCGCAGGGGAAGTCAGGGGGCGCGGCCCGTCGGCGCGGGGAGCGTGGACGGGGGCGCCTGCCCCGAGGGCCGCGCCGAGGCTCCGTCCGCGTGGAGGATTCGTGCCGGTCCGCCCTCCGCGTACAACCCTCCTGTGTGCTGCTGTGTCGAACGGGTCGGCCGGTGCGTGAGCGACGCGCCGGCCACGCGCATGTGGCCAAGTGGTGAATACCGGTCAGCGACGGGTGCCCGTGCGCGGCAGGGTCCCGTAGGGTCGCCAGAGCCGTCCGACCGGGCGCCGGCGCTCACGGGGGACGGCTCGTCGACGCGGGAGGGGTTCCACACAATGGCGGCACTGTTCGGACGGCGGATGCGGCAGGGAGCGGCCAGTACGGCCGTCGCGGCGGCGGCGATGGCGGCACTCTCCGCCTCCGGAGCCCCCTCGGCCGGGAACGAGCGGCCGGCGGCCGCGGCCTCCGACCGGCCCGCGGCGGGCGCGCCCGGCTCCGAGGACCCGTCGGTCAGCGGCGACTCCCCGTACTACACCGAACTGCCGCCGCTGAAGGGGCCGGGGCGGAACGATCCGCCGGACGAGACGCCGGCCACCGGCTCCGCCGAGTCCGGGATACCCGCGACCGTCCTCGACGCCTACCGCAAGGCGGAGGCGTCCCTCGCCGCCAGCAACCCCCGCTGCCGCGTGCCGTGGGAACTCCTCGCCGCCATCGGCAAGGTGGAGTCCGGCCACGCCCGCGGCGGCCGCCTCGACAGCAACGGCACCACACCGTCCCCGATCCTCGGCCCGGTCCTCAACGGCGTCGGCTTCGCCAACATCTCCGACACCGACGGCGGCGCCTACGACGGCGACACCCTCCACGACCGCGCCGTCGGGCCCATGCAGTTCATCCCGCAGACCTGGGAGAGCTGGGGCCGCGACGGCAACGGCGACGGCCGGCGCGACCCGAACAACATCTACGACGCCGCCCTCGCCGCCGGCAGCTACCTCTGCGCCCACGACCGCGACCTGACCGTCGAGCGCGACCTGCACCAGGCGATCCTCGGGTACAACCGCTCGCAGGAGTACCTGCGGACCGTCCTGCGCTGGTACGACCACTACCGCGAGGGCGCCCACGAGGTCCCCGACGGCAGTCAGCCCTCCCCGCCCGCTCCCGGCGGGAACACCCCGTCGCCCGATCCGGTCCGCCCCGGCCGCCCGGGCACGCCGAGCCCCTCGCCCTCCACACCCGGCAAGCCGGACAAGCCCGGCAAGCCCACCGAGCCCGGTGACGGCGGCTCGTCCAAGCCCACCCCGCCGCCCACCACGCCCCCGCCGACCACGCCGCCTCCCACGACGCCGCCGCCCACCACGCCCGCGCCCGCCACCGGTCTCGTCGACCTCGGCGAGGGCACGCTCAGCGCCCCGGCGGGCGAGCGGTTCGCCGACCGCCCGGCCGTGCGGGCCGAGCGGGCCGGGCAGAAGCCGGCCGCCAAGGCCAAGGTCAGCTTCACCGTCGCCGGGAAGACCGGCACCACCTTCGAGGACGGCACCACCACCGCCGTCGTCACCACCGGGTCGGACGGCGTCGCCAAGGCGCCCGCCCTCCTGGCGGGCGGCACGCCCGGCGCCCTCACCGTCAAGGCCACCCTCCTCGACGCCCCCGAGCCCGTCTCCCTCGCCCTGCGCGGCGAGGTCACCGCGGCCCGCGCCGACAAGCTGGTCCGGACCGACGAGACGGAGCTGACCTGCGAGGCGGGTGCCACCTTCGAGGGCCGGATCGCCCTGACGGCCACCCGTGGGGGCCAGGCGGCCCCGGGCGTCGCCGCCACCGCCACCGTCCTCACCGGCGCCGACCCCGCCGACGGCGAGAAGGCCGCCGGCGAGGGCCCCTACTTCCTCACCCCCGGGGAGGAGCCCGCCGAGGAACGCCGGACCCGCGAACTCGCCCTCACCACCGACGACAAGGGCCGGCTCGTGCTCCCCGAACTCCACACCGACGACACCGCGGGCACCTTCCGCCTCCGTGTGGAGACGACGGGCGGCGCCGTCCTGGTCCTGGAACTGACGGTCACCGAAGCCGGCTGACCGACGCCCGCCACCGGGGCCCCGGCTTCGCGCCGCTCCCCGGTGGCGTGCCGCACCGCGGTACGCCACCACCCGAGGAACGCACGGAGACCAGTCCGCCGCCCGCACGCGCGGCCCCGCGACCCGGCGGCCCCGCGTCCGGCCACGCCTCGACGGAACGCCGCCACGGATCGGCGGGGCCCCGCGTGCCGCGTCGTCCCCGGGCCGGCCGCCGGGCCGACGACCGGAGCGGCCAGACGGGCGTCGGCATCGGCGGCCACCTCCGCGCACACCTCGTCCGCGAGCTACCCGGCGAGCGGGATGCCGCGCGCGAAGGCGTACGGCCGCCCGTACGCCGCGAGGTCCGGATCCAGCAGAGGAACGCCACCGCCGCTGTTCCGGGCGACCGGCGGCAGGGCGGACCTCCCGGGGGCCGCCGGCCAGGTGAACCGGGCGTTGCGGTGCTCGCCGAGCAGGGCCCGGCCGTTGCCGCACCCTCCGTCCGGGCCGGGCCGGGCCGGTGCGGGGGCGCCGAAGCTCCGGCTCGTCCCCGCAGACCCGCAGGGGGGACCGCGCACTCCGGAGCGCCCCTCCCCCTCCAGGAGCGGTACGCGCCGGCCTCTCCGGCGGGGCGCGTCCGGCCGGTCCGCACGGGCTGAACGGACCGGTGACCAGACGGAGCGGGCCCGGCGGGACAGGTCCCGCGGCGGGGACCCGCCGGGAGCCGGCGCGGGCGGGAGGGGTTCTTCGGACACGGCCGTGCGGCCGCTCCCGGCCCGCCGGGGCGGGAGCGGCCCGCCTCACCTCGTGTCCGGTCCCGGTCCCTCCCGCTCCGCCCGCGCCTTCGTGTGCCGTGTCGCCCGGGCCGCCGCCGGGTCCTCGGGCCACGGGTGCTTCGGATAGCGGCCGCGCAGTTCCGCGCGGACCGCGCGGTAGCCGTCCGCCCAGAAGGACGCCAGGTCGGAGGTGACCGCGGCCGGGCGGCCGGCGGGGGAGAGCAGGTGGACGAGGACGGGGACACCCGCGACCCGCGGCGTCCCGGTGAGGCCGAACAGCTCCTGGAGCTTGACCGCGAGCACCGGCCGCTCCGGGTCGGTGTAGTCCAGGCGGACACGGGAGCCGCTCGGCACCTCCAGCCGTTCCGGGGCCAGTTCGCCGAGCCGCGCCGCCTCACCCCCCGCCCACGGCAGCAGACGGCGCAGGCAGGCGCCCGCGTCGATCCGGGCCAGGTCGGCGCGGCGCCGCGCCCGCCCCAGCTCCGGCTCCAGCCACTCATCGGCGCGGGCCCGCAGCGCGGCGTCGGAGACGTCCGGCCAGGCGCCGCCCACCGCCCGGTGCAGGAAGGCGAGGCGCTGTCGCAGCTCGCAGGCGTCCCGCGTCCACCGCAGCAGCCCCAGCCCCTCCCGCGCCAGCCCTTCCAGCAGCGCCGCCCGGACCCGTCCGGCACCCGCCGAGCCGTCCAGCGGCCGTACCGCCAGTTCGACGGCGCCCAGCCGCTCCACCCGCCGGGCCACCACGTCGCCGTCGCGCCAGCCGGTCTCCTCCCCCTCGTGGTGCAGCGGAGCCGCCGCCCGTCGGGCCGTCGCCTCGTCCACCGGCGCGGCCAGCCGGACCCGCGCCCGCGCCCGGCCCACCGGCCGGTCCGCGACCGCCACCGCCAGCCAGGGGCTCTCCCGCAGGGCCGAGCCGGACGCCAGCTCGGCGCCGGTGCCGGAGACCATCAGATAGCCGTCGCCGCCCCGGGCCCGCGCCAGCCGCTCGGGGAAGGCCAGCGCCGCCACCAGCCCGGCCGCCGTGTCGTCGCCGGCGCCTTCCCGCGCGCCCGTGTGCGTGTTCCGTACGGCCGACGCCAGCCGCTTCGCCTCGCGCCGCCAGCGGCCCGCGTACGCGTCCTGGCCCCTGCGCGCCGTCCGCCAGGCGGCGGCGAGATCGTCGCCGTAGCCGCGCGGCGGCTCCTCGCTGAGCAGGGCGACGAGTTCCGCCGCCCGCGCGCCGCCCACCTCGGGCGCGGCGTCGAGCAGCGCCCGCGCCAGCCGGGGATGCACCCCCACACCGGAGAACCGCTCGCCCTGGGGTGTGAGGGCGCCGTCCGGGGTGAGGGCGCCGAGCCCGGTCAGCACCTCGCGGCCGGCGGCCATCGCCCCGGCGGGCGGCGGGTCGAGCAGGGACAGACCCGAGGCGTCCGGATCGCCCCAGCAGGCGGCCTGGAGGGCGAAGGCGGTCAGGTCGGCGACCTTGATCTCCGGCGGCGGGAACCGTGGCAGCCGGGCGTCCTCCGCCTCGGCCCAGCACCGGTACACCGCCCCCGGCGCCTCACGGCCGGCCCGTCCCGCGCGCTGCCGGCCCGAGGCCTGTGAGGCGCGCACCGTGACCAGCGAGCCGAGCCCCCGCGCGTGATCGGTACGCGGCTCGCGGGCCAGCCCCGAGTCGACCACCACCCGCACCCCGGGCACCGTGAGGCTCGACTCGGCGACCGAGGTGGCCAGCACCACTCGGCGCCCCGCCGACCCGGCCAGCACCGCGTCCTGCACGGCGGCGGGCGCCCGCCCGTGCACCTGGAGCACCTCCACGCCGGGCGGCGTCCCCAGCTCCCCGGCCACCCGGCCGATCTCCCCGACCCCGGGCAGGAAGCACAGCACGTCCCCGTCCCGCTCGGCCAGTGCCCGCCGCACGGTCGCCGCGACATGGGCCAGCAACGCCGGGTCGACCCGCGTCCCGTGCGGCGGCCGGACCGGCGCGGCCGGCGGTGCCCACACCGTCTCCACCGGGTGGCCGACCCCCTCCGCGGCCACCACCGGCGCTTCGCCCAGCAGCCGCGCCCACCCCTCGGCGTCGGTCGTCGCCGAGGCCGCCACCAGCCGCAACTCCGGCCGCAGCGCAGCCCGCACATCCAGCAGGAAGGCGGCGGCGGTGTCCGCGTCGAGGTGGCGCTCGTGGCACTCGTCGAGGATCACGACGTCGACGCCCGGCAGCTCCTGGTCCCGCTGGAGACGGCGGACCAGCACGCCGGTGGTCACCACCTCGACCCGGGTGCCCGGGGAGACCACCCGCTCCCCGCGCACCGTGTGCCCGACGCTGCGGCCCGGTTCCTCGCCGAGCAGCCACGCCATCCGCCGGGCCGCGGCCCGCGCGGCGATCCGGCGGGGCTCGGCCACCAGTACCCGGCGCGGCGGACCCTCCCCGAGCAGTCCGGCGAGGGCGAGCGGGACCAGTGTCGTCTTGCCGGTGCCGGGCGGCGCGCACAGCACCGCCGTACCCGGCCCGTCCAGCGCCTCGCGCAGCGCGGGCAGCACAAAGCGGACGGGGAGCCGGGCCAGGGCGTCGGTACGGATCATGCCCCCAGTCTCGTACGCCCGCGCGGGCGTACGAGACGGGTGGTCAGTCCCGGGCGCAGACGAAGATCGCGGTGCCCGGGAAGAGGTGGCCGCGCAGCGGGGACCAGCCGCCCCACTCCTGGGTGTTCCACTCCGGCCACTCCGGCTCGACCAGGTCCACCAGGCGCAGCCCGGCGCCGACCACGTCCCGCACCCGGTCGCCGAGGGTGCGGTGGTGCTCGACGTAGACGGCGCGGCCCTGCTCGTCCTGCTCGACGTAGGGGGTGCGGTCGAAGTAGGAGGCGGCGACGGTCAGGCCCGCCGGGCCGGGCTCGTCGGGGAAGGCCCAGCGGATCGGGTGGGTCACCGAGAAGACGAACCGCCCGCCGGGCCGCAGCACCCGGCGCACCTCGCGCAGCACCTCGACGGGCTCGGCGACGAAGGGCAGCGCGCCGTAGGCGGAGCAGGCCAGGTCAAAGGAGGCGTCGGCGAAGGGCAGCGCCCCGGCGTCGGCCTCGACCAGCGGCACCGCGCCGCCGATCCGCAGGGCGTGCTGGAGCTGGCGGTGGGAGAGGTCCAGGGCGACCGGGCGGGCACCCTCGGCGGCCAGCCAGCGGGAGCACTGGGCGGCGCCGGCGCCGATCTCCAGGACGTCCAGCCCCTTCAGGCTCCCCTCGGGGCCGAGCAGGCGGGCCTCTTCCTCGTCGAGTCCCTCGGGCCCCCAGACGAAGCGGTCGTCGCCGAGGAAGGCGCCGTGCTCGCGCTGGTACTCGTCGGCGTTGCCGTCCCACCAGCCGCGGCTGGCCCGGCTGCTCTCGGCGGGGGAGGCGGTGCGGCGGGTCGCCTCGGGTTCCGGGGCCTCGTCGGCGGCGGACCGGGGCGGTACGGGCTCTTGGATGATCGGCTCCCTCGTCGTACTCTCCGTATTTCCACCGGAGTCCCGCTCCGGTGGAAGGGCCGGGGCGGGGACGCGCCGTGTGGCCTCAGGCAACGGGAATTGTGCCGGGTTCGCGGCTTGTGCCCCGGGTGTGCGCCTTCGCGCATTGACCCTGTCCGGCTGCCCCCGTATGCTACAAGTTGCGCTGCGAGCCTGCGCTCCTCAGACCTAGCAGGATGTGCTCGCTTCTGTTGTGTGTCCCCTCGGTTGTACGAGGCGAGGACCCCCGGTCTTCCGGAGGTCGCGCCTCTGAAGGCTGTCCGACTGCTACAGGGTGAAACCGGCTCCGTGCGCGGCAGTACCTACGACTTCATGTCCGTACCGGAGCCCTTTCCCACATGACGAGCAGCACCGAGACCACCGCCACCACCCCGCAGGTTGCGGTCAACGACATCGGTAACGAGGAAGCCTTCCTCGCCGCGATCGACGAGACGATCAAGTACTTCAACGACGGCGACATCGTCGACGGCGTCATCGTGAAGGTCGACCGGGACGAGGTCCTGCTCGACATTGGTTACAAGACCGAAGGCGTGATCCCGAGCCGCGAGCTCTCGATCAAGCACGACGTCGACCCCAACGAGGTCGTCGCCGTCGGCGACGAGATCGAGGCCCTGGTCCTCCAGAAGGAGGACAAGGAAGGCCGTCTGATCCTGTCCAAGAAGCGCGCTCAGTACGAGCGTGCCTGGGGCACGATCGAGAAGATCAAGGAAGAGGACGGCATCGTCACCGGTACCGTCATCGAGGTCGTCAAGGGTGGTCTCATCCTCGACATCGGCCTCCGTGGCTTCCTGCCGGCCTCCCTCGTCGAGATGCGCCGCGTCCGCGACCTCCAGCCCTACGTGGGCAAGGAGCTCGAGGCGAAGATCATCGAGCTGGACAAGAACCGCAACAACGTGGTCCTGTCCCGCCGTGCCTGGCTCGAGCAGACCCAGTCCGAGGTCCGCCAGACCTTCCTCACGACCCTCCAGAAGGGTCAGGTCCGCTCCGGCGTCGTCTCCTCGATCGTCAACTTCGGTGCCTTCGTGGACCTGGGTGGCGTCGACGGTCTGGTCCACGTCTCCGAGCTGTCCTGGAAGCACATCGACCACCCGTCCGAGGTTGTCGAGGTCGGCCAGGAAGTCACCGTCGAGGTCCTCGACGTCGACATGGACCGCGAGCGTGTCTCCCTGTCGCTGAAGGCGACCCAGGAAGACCCGTGGCAGCAGTTCGCCCGGACGCACCAGATCGGCCAGGTCGTTCCCGGCAAGGTCACCAAGCTCGTTCCCTTCGGCGCGTTCGTCCGCGTCGACGAGGGCATCGAGGGTCTGGTCCACATCTCCGAGCTGGCCGAGCGCCACGTGGAGATCCCGGAGCAGGTCGTCCAGGTCAACGACGAGATCTTCGTCAAGGTCATCGACATCGACCTCGAGCGCCGCCGCATCAGCCTCTCGCTGAAGCAGGCCAACGAGGCCTTCGGCGCCGACCCGTCGGTCGTCGAGTTCGACCCGACCCTGTACGGCATGGCCGCGTCCTACGACGACCAGGGCAACTACATCTACCCCGAGGGCTTCGACCCCGAGACCAACGACTGGCTCGAGGGCTACGAGACCCAGCGCGAGGCGTGGGAGACCCAGTACGCCGAGGCGCAGCAGCGCTTCGAGCAGCACCAGGCCCAGGTCATCAAGTCCCGCGAGGCCGACGCCCAGGCTGCGGCCGAGGGCACCGACACCGCTGGTGCGGCTCCGGCCGCCTCCGGTGGCGCCGGTGGCGGCGGCGGTTCGTACTCCTCGGAGTCCGCGGACAACTCCGGCGCCCTGGCGTCGGACGAGGCCCTGGCCGCCCTGCGCGAGAAGCTGGCCGGCGGCCAGAGCTGAAGCACCACGCTCTGACCGGCTGACAAGCCCGCACGGAAGGCCCGCTCCCCTCGGGGGGAGCGGGCCTTCCGCCGTTTCCGGGCACGGGCGCGGCGGGACGGGAATGCCGGTGAGGCTCCTGCCAGCCGGCCACCGTGACCGAGGCGCGCACGGTCGTGGAGCGGTCGGCCTGGCCGGGCGGTACGGCGCGGCGAGCCGGTCGGGGGGACGCGGGCGCCGGCGGTGGCGGGGCGGGCCTGTCGCGAAGCCGTCGGTGTACGTGCCGTCGGCGGGGCGGGCACTGTCGCCGGGGTGCACGGCGAGCGCGGCCTTCAGCTCCTTGGCCGTGGCCACCTCGGTCACGGCGGCCGGTACCGGAAAGCGGGAGGACCGCCGAGGCGAGGACGGCGGCCGGCGGGGGACGGGCGGTTCACACGGAGGCACCCCCTCGGGCCTGTCGAGGAGCGGTACGGGCCGGCGGTCGCGCGTCGGCGCGGTGCCGCTGGAGCCGGGACGTGACCCTGTCAAGGTACGGACCAATGCCGGTGCGGGGGAGGCGTCTTCACCGGGCGGAAACGGCCACGGCCGGGAATGCCCGCGCCGCGCGGGGCGTTCTGTCCTACGGACACGAGGAGGAACGGTCACAGTGCAGCATCGAGACCCGCAGGATCTGTACGCATGGGAGTCGAAGGGCCTCGCGGCGGTGGACACCGCGCTGGCCCAGGAGTCGGCCGGGCTCGTCATGCTCTACCACTTCGACGGATACATCGACGCCGGGCAGACCGGGGAGCAGATCGTCGACGAGCTGCTGGACAACCTCCCGCACCAGCTCGTCGCCCGCTTCGACCACGACCGGCTCATCGACTACCGGGCGCGGCGCCCGCTGCTCACGTTCAAGCGCGACCGCTACACCGACTACGAGGTTCCCGGACTCGAACTCCACCTGGTGCAGGACGCCACCGGCGCCCCGTTCCTGGTGCTCTCCGGGCCCGAACCCGACGTGGAGTGGGAGCGGTTCGCCGCCGCCGTCCAGCAGATCGTCGAACGGCTCGGGGTGCGGCTGACCGTCAGCGTCCACGGCATCCCGATGGGCGTCCCGCACACCCGCCCGGTCGGCCTCACCCCGCACGGCAACCGCACCGACCTGGTTCCCGGCCACCCGACCCCGTTCGACCAGGCGCAGGTGCCCGGCAGCGTCGAGGCGCTCATCGAGTACCGCCTCATCCAGACCGGCCACGACGTCCTCGGCGTCGGCGCCCACGTCCCGCACTACATCGCCCGGTCCGCCTACCCGGACGCCGCGCTGACCGCGCTGGAGGCGATCACCTCCGCCACCGGCCTCGTGCTGCCCACCGTCGCGCACACCCTGCGCACCGAGGCGCAGCGGACCCAGACCGAGATCGAGCGGCAGGTCGGCGAGGGCGACGAGGAACTGGTCGCGCTGGTGCGAGGGCTGGAGCACCAGTACGACGCGGTGGCCGGGGCCGGAGCACGGGGCAACATGCTGGCCGAGCCCGCCGACCTGCCGTCCGCCGAGGAGATCGGGCGCGAGTTCGAGAAGTTCCTCGCGGAGCGCGAGGGGGAGTAGGCCGCGGTGCGGGGCCGGCCGGGCGTTAGGCTGCCTGCGCCCCGCCGCCGGTGCGGGGCAGTGTGAGCCGGAGGAGGCGCGGGCGTGCTGATCGTGGGGCTGACGGGCGGGATCGGGGCGGGGAAGAGCGAGGTGTCCCGGCTGCTGGTGGAGCACGGAGCGCTTCTGGTGGACGCGGACCGGATCGCCCGCGAGGTGGTGGAGCCCGGGACCCCGGGGCTCGCCGCCGTGGTCGAGGCGTTCGGTGAGTCGGTGCTCGCGGCCGACGGCTCGCTGGACCGCCCGAGACTCGGCGAGATCGTCTTCGCCGACCCCGAGCGGCGCGCCGTGCTGAACGGCATTGTCCACCCGCTGGTGGGAGCCCGGTCGGCCGAGCTCCAGCGGCAGGCCCCGAAGGACGGCGTGGTCGTGCACGACGTGCCGCTGCTCGCCGAGAACGGGCTCGCCGAACTCTACGACCTGGTGATCGTGGTGGACGTGGAGCCGAGAACGCAGGTGGAGCGGCTGACACGGTCGCGCGGCATGAGCGAGGAGGATGCCCGGGCGCGGATGGCCGCGCAGGCCGGGCGCGAGGAGCGGCTCGCCGTCGCCGACATCGTGATCGACAACGAGGTGTCGCTGGAGGAGTTGCGGGGGAGGGTCGCCGAGGTGTGGGCCGAACTGGAGGAGCGGGCCAAGGCCGGCCGCTGACCGCCCGCCTGGGTGGAACATTCCCGCATGTGAAGGCTGTTCGCGTACAGGGACCGCGTAGGGACGAGGAAAGGGGCCGGGGTGGCCGAGAGCAGTCCGGAGACGGACGTCATCGATTACCGGGCGGCTGAGCAGCTGCTCGCCGCCCGGGACCCCCGGGGCGCCGTCAAGCTGCTGGATTCGGTGATCGGCCGGCATCCCGAGCACACGGCGGCCCGGCTGCTGCGAGCGCGCGCGTTCTTCCTCTCGGCGCAGCTGCGGGCGGCCGAGCTGGAGTTCACCGTGGTGCTGGAGCGCGAGCCGGACAACGCCTTCGCCCACTTCGCCCTGGCCCGGACCTACGAACGGGCCAACCGCCCCGAGCAGGCCCGCCGCCACTTCCGCCTAGCCGCCGCCCTCGACCCGAAGCCCGAGTACCTGGCGGCGGCGCGCTTCGACGACTAGCGCCTGTCCGGCGGATCTTCGTGGCGCAGCCTGCGGCGAGAGTGCGTGCCAGGCGTCGCGGACCCACGAAGATCCGCCGGACAGGTCCTAGCGGGGGTCGTCGCCGCCCTGCGGGACCTGCGGTGCTCGCCGAGTACGGCGCGGACCTGCGGAAATGCGGTGGTGACCGGGAGCGGCTCTCCCGTAGGGTGCGGCGGCATGAAGCAGTATGTCCGGCCCGGGGGCCCTGTCCGCCCGGTCCGCGCCGACGAGTGGCGACAGGTCAAGGAGCTGCGGCTCTCGGCACTGAAGGACCCGGTGGCCCACCTCGCCTTCCTGGAGACGTACGAGCGGGCGGCCGCCGCGCCGGACTCCGTGTGGCGGGAACGCGCCGAGAGCGCGGCTGCCGGGACCCGGGTGCGCCAGTTCGTGACCGAGGGCCCGGACGGGACCTGGAGCGGCACGGTGACGGTGCGTCTGGAGGAGCCGGGCAGTGCCGACATGTTCGGCGGGACGGTTTCGCGGCGCCAGGCGCACCTCGTCGGGGTGTTCGTCCGCCCCGAGTGCCGTGGCAGCGGGGTCATCGACACGCTCTTCGACGCGGCCCTCACGTGGGCGTGGTCCCTCGCGGGGGTGTCCCGGGCGCGCCTGTACGTCCACGAGGACAACGCGCGAGCCGAGCGCTTCTACCGCCGGTTCGGGTTCGTGCCCTCCGGCCAGACCGTCCCGATGAAGGGCGACCCGGCCAAGGTGGAGCGCGAGATGGTCCTCGGGCCGCCCGGGGCGTCGCCCGGCCGCTCGTGAGCGCAGCCGTGGTCGCCTGACGGCGGCCGGGTCTCCGCTCCGCTCGCCGTGCCGGTCGCCGGCGGGATCAGCGGTGGCGGCCGGGTGTGGTGGCGGATGCGGCGGGTGACCACCGCGAGGTCCAGGACGGTGACCAGCCGGAGGATGGCGCAGAGTGCCGCCCAGCGCCGTTCGTCGACAGGGGGAAGGCGACCACCCGGCGGAGGTCCGGCGGACGCGAGGGTCCGGCGCACGCGGAGCGGACGCCTCGCGGTGGTCGGTTCGGTTCCCACGCGGCCTGCTCGCACCGCCCTCACCTCCGCTCTCTTGTCCGGTGGCGAACCCGCGGCGGGGAAGAGCGGGAACGGCTCAGTCGGCCGTGCCGCGCAGCCGCTCCATCTCACGGCGGTCCCGCTTGGTGGGCCGGCCCGCGCCCCGGTCGCGTACGCCGGCGGGGGCGACCGCCTCGCGGGGCGGCGGAGGCGGACTGTTGTCGACGTAGGCGGTGACGGCGACCGGGGCGCCGACGCGCTTGCGCAGGAGGGTGCTCACCTTCACCAGGCGGTCGCGCCCGCCCTGGCGCAGGGCGATCTCGTCGCCGACGCGGACCGGCTGCGCGGGCTTGGCGCGCTCGCCGTTGACCCGGACGTGCCCGGCGCGGCAGGCGGACGCCCCCGCCGACCGGGTCCTGACCAGCCGTACCGCCCAGATCCAGACGTCCACGCGTACCGAACCACCGCTCTGCGAAGCCTCCGTAGCCATGGGTCGAGCATAGAACGGGGGCTTCGGCGTGCCGTCCCGACGCCGTCCCGGACCTCTGCGGATAATGCGGGCTGTTCCGGGCGAAGCAGGCTGTCCCGTCCTCGCAGACGGGCGACCGAGGGGGTGGCATGGACCCGCAGCGCAGGGCCGACGCACTGACGGGCGGGCTCGGGGGAGACCTGGCGCGGCCGGCCGCCATCGACTCGGCGGCCTTCCCCGGCCGCCCCGGGGGCCCGGGGCGGCGCGCCGGTGACCTCGTCGCGGACCTGCTCCAGCGGGCCTCGGTCCCGCACAGCGCCCTGCCGGACACCGGCGCGGGCTACCGGGCCGCCGCCGACGGTCCCGCCTGCCGGGCCGCCCGTGAGGCGCCGCGCGACGGCTGGGGCGAGCCGGACCAGGAGGCCGCCACCGGTGGCCCGGTCCCGCCGGCCGACGACCTGGCCGAGGCCGCATGTGGCGTGGAGGGGCTGCTCCTCGGCGCCCAGGACTCCCGACGCGACCCGCACGCTTACGACGAGCGCGTCCTTTTCGGCGAACCGCGCGGCACCGTCCTCGCCCTCAGCCCCTTCGTCCGGCGGTTCGCCGACGAGCGGCGCCGGGCCGGGGAGGCGCGGTGAGCGGCCCCGCCCCCGCTGAGAGGACCGGCGCCGACGGGGACGCTCCCGGCGGGAGGCGGAGGTTCGTCTTCCCCGACGCGGTCACCGTGCTGGCCGCCGTCACCCTCGCCGTCTGGCTGCTGGCCTTTTTCATCCCCTCCGGCCAGTACGAGCGGGACGCGGACGGCGCGCCGGTCGAGGGGACGTACCACCGGACCGAGACCGGGCGGAGCCTCACCGACCGGTTCAACGACCTCTTCCTCGCGCCGGTCAACGGGCTCTACGGCATCCAGGACGCCGACACCGGAGAGGTGGGCCCCGACCTCAGCGGCGAGCTGTACGGCAGTGCCGGGGTCTTCCTCTTCGTCCTGGCCATCGGCGCCTTCATCACCGTCGTCTTCGCCACCGGTGCCCTCGACCGGGGCATCAGCCGCCTCGCCCACCGGTTGCGCCGCCGCGGGACGCTGCTGATCGCCGGGATCATGGCGGTCTTCTCGCTGCTGGGCACCGTCGAGGGCTGGGCCGAGGAGACCCTGGGCTTCTACGGCCTGATCGTCCCGCTGATGCTGGCCCTCGGCTACGACCGGATGGTGGCCACCGGAACCATCATCCTCGGCTCGGGCACCGGCGTGCTCTGCTCCACCGTCAACCCCTTCGCCACCGGCGTCGCCTCCTCCGCCGCCGGCATCTCGCTCGGCGACGGCATCGCGCTGCGCGCCGCGATGTGGGTGGTGCTCACCGCCGTCACCATCGCCTACGTCGCCCGGTACGCGAGCCGGGTGCGGCGCGACGCGTCCCGCTCGCTCAGCGGCTTCCTGCCCGGCGACCGCGAGCAGGCGGCCGAGGCGGCGGGGGAGCCGCCCGTGCTGACGGGGCCGCACCGGGCCGTGCTGGTCGTCGTCGGCCTGGTCTTCGCCTTCATGGTCTTCTCCGTCGTCCCCTGGTCCAGCGCGCTGACCGGCGACGCCGGCGCCGGGCCGTACGGCTTCGAACTGGGCTGGTCCTTCCCGCAGCTCGCGGCGCTCTTCCTGTGCGCCGCCGTGCTGGTGGGGCTGGTGGGACGGATGGGGGAGCAGCGGATCAGCGCCACTTTGGTCCGGGGCGCCGGGGACTTCATCTCCCCGGCACTGGTCATCGTGCTGGCCCGCGGGGTCACCGTGATCATGAACAACGCCCGGGTCACCGACACCGTGCTGCACTCGGTGGAGAGCGCGGTGCGCGGCACCTCCTCGGCGCTCTTCGCGATCATCGTCTTCGTCGTCAACCTCCCGCTCGCCTTCCTGATCCCCTCCAGCTCGGGCCACGCCACGCTCTCCATGCCGGTCCTCGCGCCCCTCGCCGACTTCGCCGGAGTCTCCCGGGCGGTCGTCGTCACCGCGTGGCAGTCGGCCAGCGGCTGGATGAACCTCTGGGTGCCGACCACCGCCGTCACCATCGGCGGAGTCGCGCTGGCCAAGGTCGGCTACCACCGCTACCTGCGGTTCGTCGCGCCGCTGCTCGCCGTTCTCGCCGTGCTGATCTGCACCTTCCTGGTGCTGGGGGCGGCACTCACCTGAGCCGCGCGGGCCCCCCGAGCCGATAGGTGAGGCGGTCCCGCCAGGTGTGCCCGTCGTGGACGATCAGGCGGACACCGGTGACGTGGCAGGCGACGGGCAGCGCCGGAGCCAGCCGCGCCCGGACGGCGCCGAACTCCTCGCCGTGGGCCACCGTGACATGCGGGTCCAGCCCCTCGGGCCCGAAGATCCCCCGGTACGGCACCGCCTCGGGCCAGCGCGCACGCACGGCGTCGGTCAGGGCGGCCAGCGGTCCGGGGGGTTCCGGGGCGAGGAACAGCACCCCCGGCTCCTCACGGAAAGCGGCGAACCGGAGCGTGAAGGGGGCGTGCGAGGCGAACAGGGCGCGCAGGGCCGTGTCCGCGCCATCGGGGTCCGCCGAGCCGGGGCGGACGCGGACGAGAGGCAGGAACGGGTAGAGCACCGTGGCGTGGGCGCGGATGCCGGTGGTCACCAGCGGGTCCAGCGCGGGGAGCGGGATGGTGAGCGCGGTGTCCCCGGCGCGGTCGCCCCAGCCGTCCTCCTCGGCGGGCCCGTCCTGGCGGGCGGAGAGCTGTTCGGTCACGGGGAGCCATGCTCGCATCCCCGCGCACACGGGCGGGGCGGGGTGGCCCGCGGTGACGGGCCCTCGTGCGGGTCAGCCCTCGCCGCTCCGGGGCGGCGGGAGGTGGCCGGCGCCGACCGTCCGCGACCAGGCGGGCGTGGTGCCGGTGAGCCGGCAGAGTGCCAGGTACAGCGGGATGGGCGGGGTGTAGGGCGCGTCGCCGTCGGGGCAGTGCAGCAGGATCGGGGCGGCGTCCGTCTCGGGAAGCAGCGCGCCCGGCGAGTAGTACGAGGGCATGGGCCACTCCAGCGCGACGTCCGACCCGGCCGGGACCACCCACCACCACAGCCCCTGGTCGGCGTAGACGCAGCCGACGCGCGGGAGGCGGGTCATGATCCGGTGCGAGAAGTCCTCCGGGATGCCGACCGCGTCGCAGCCCAGCTGGGTGCGCATGCCCGGCGGCAGCTCCAGACGCCGGGGCGGCGGGGGGACGCTCCGCCGGGACCGGGAGAGCCTCGTCAGCGTGTCCATGCTCAGCCGTCGCGATGTGAGTGTCCGCAAGTTCAGGCCCCGCTTCCCAGGTCGTGCGACGGTCGCGCCGGTAGTTCCGCCCAGACGGTCAGTCCCGTGCCGGTCTCCGCCTCCAGGGCTCCCCACGCGGTGGAGAGGGCGGCGACGAGCAGCAGGCCCCGGCCGTGCTCCTCGGCGGGTCTGCCCTCACCGGGGTGCGGCCCGGAGCCGGAGTGCCCCTCGTCCCGTACGGCTATCCGCAGGCACTCGCCCTCGCGCACACTGCGCAACTCGCAGGTGATGCGGCGGCTCGTGGTGTGCACGATCGCGTTGGTCACCAGCTCGGAGACGACCAGGTCGGCCGCCTCGCGAGTGTCGGCGCACACGGGCCAGCCCGCCAGTCGCTCGCGGGTCAGTCTGCGTGCCTCGGAGGCCGAACGCGGGTGGGCCGCCACGTCGAAGCTGCAACAGCGTTCGGTGGCGGCGCCGTGCGGGGGGCGGACGGCGGGAGCTAAGGGGGCGGGCGGAGTCACGACAGCCACTATCGCCGCGCCGCAGACACTTGGCAAGGGTCACTCTGAAAAGTGCACAGTGCAGTGTCCTCCGGTCGATGCGCATGGCACACTGCTCGCTAACAGCTCGTCAGTGGAGGTCGACGTGAGCGAACCGCGGTCCGCACCGACCGTCGGCCAGGTCGTGCTGGGCAGACGCCTGCAGGACCTGCACGAGGGCGCGGGACTGAAGAGGGAGGAGGCGGCGCGCGTACTGCGGGTCGCCCCCGCCACCGTGCGCCGGATGGAGACCGCCGAGGTCGCCCTCAAGATCCCCTACCTGCACCTCCTGCTGAAGGCCTACGGAGTCGGCGACGAGGAGGCGGACGCCTTCATCACCCTCGCCGAGGAGTCGAACCGCCCCGGCTGGTGGCAGCGCTACCACGACATCCTGCCCGGCTGGTTCAGCATGTACGTGAGCCTGGAGGGCGCCGCGACCCTCCTGCGCAGCTACGAACCGCACTTCGTCCCCGGGCTCCTGCAGACCGAGGACTACGCCCGGGCCGTCCTCCTGTCCGGGGCGGTCGGGCAGACCAGCCCCGACGACATCGAACGCCACGTCGCCCTGCGGATGCAGCGGCAGGAGCTGCTGGAGCGCGAGAACGCGCCCCGGCTCTGGGTGGTGATGGACGAGACGGCGCTGCGCAGGCCCGTCGCGGAACCATCCGTGATGCGGGCCCAGGTCGACAGACTGCTGGAAGTGGCCGAGCGGCCGCACGTCACCTTGCAGGTCGCCGAGTTCACGTCCGGCCCCCATCCGGGCACCTACGGGCCCTTCGTCCTCTTCCGGTTCGGCGAACCGGAACTTCCGGACATGGTCTACAGCGAGTACCTGACCGGCGCCGTCTATCTCGACGCCCGCGCCGAGGTGGTCACCTACCTGGAGGTCATGGACCGTATGGCGGCGCACGCCGCGACAGCACATCGCACCAAGGAAATCCTCAAGGATCTCCGCAAGGAGTACTAATGGACCGGTCCCCGATATACAGCGGCATGCCCGCCCGCGAACTCGGTACCTCCGGCTGGCGCAAGCCCTGGAGCGGCGGCAACGGCGGCAACTGCGTGGAGGCCATGCGGCTGGACGACGGGCGCGTCGCGGTGCGCCAGTCCGCCGACCCGGACGGGCCCGCGCTCATCTACACCCACGGTGAGATCAGCGCCTTCATCCAGGGCGCCAAGACCGGCAAGGCCGACTTCCTGATCTCCTGAGCCACCCGCCTCCCGCGCCCAACGGGCCCTCGTGCGCCACCCACCGTCGTGAACCGGCCAGGTGCCCGAGGGCCCTTGCCGTCCCCGGGCCGATCACGTGTACTCAGCTCCTGCGCAACGGACGGACCGGCCGCCGGGCCGCCTTGCGACCCTCCGAACCCTCGTCCTCAGGGAGCGCGCATGACCGGGCAGGAACCGACCTCCGTGTACATCGACACCACGAAGCCGCACCCGGCGCGCATGTACGACTGGTTCCTCGGCGGCAAGGACAACTACCCGGTCGACGAGGAGATGGCCCGCCAGCTCCTCACCCTCGACGCCCGCGGCCGCGACATGGCCAGAACCAACCGGGCGTTCATGCACCGCTCCACACGGTGGCTGGCCGGCCCCGGCGGTATGCGGCAGTACCTCGACATCGGCACCGGCATCCCCACCGAGCCCAACCTCCACCAGATCGCCCAGCAGACCGCCCCCGACTCGCGGGTCGTCTACACCGACAACGACCCGATCGTCCTGCGGCACGCCGAGGCCCTGCTCCGCTCCACCCCCGAGGGCGTCACCGAGTACCTCCAGGCCGACGCCAGGGAACCCCGGAGCATCGTCGAACAGGCCGCCGAGGTCCTCGACTTCTCCCGGCCGGTCGCCCTCTCCCTCAACGCCCTCCTGCACTTCGTCTCCGACGAGGACGGCGCCTACGAGCTGGTCCGCGACCTGGTGGCGCCACTCGCCCCCGGCAGCCACCTCGTCGTCTCGCACGTCGCCTCCGACTTCGACCCCGAGGGCGCCGAGAAGGCCCGACGGCTCTACGCCGAACGCGGCCTGACCCTGGCCCCGCGCACCCGCGAGCAGTTCGGCCGCTTCTTCGACGGCCTCGACCTGGTCGAGCCCGGTGTCGCGCTGGCCGCGGAGTGGCGCCCCGAACTGGGCGAGCGGGTCGAGGTGACCGGTGACGACCCGATCCCCGGCTGGGTCGCGGTGGCCCGCAAGCCCTGACCTCGGCGTACCGCCCCGCGCCGTACGCCATGGCGCGGTCGGGCTCCCCGCCATGGCCAAGCCGCCGCGAAGCGGGCGGGCGGCGCCGGGCGTGGTGCGCCACCGCCCCCCTCGGCGTGCAGCCCCGTCAGAGCGCGTCACCGCCGGCGCCTGGGCGGCCGACCGGTTGTCGCACGGGACGCCGGCGGTCCGGCGCCCCGAACCTGCCCGCCGGGTGGAGGGCCGCCACCGGCGGCACGACCCCGGACCGGTTCCCGGGCCCGTCACCAGGGCCGGCCGAGAGGGCGGAGAGGCCCCGGCCACCACCCCGCCGCCCACCGCCGCGACGGTGCGTGGTGAAGGCCCCCTTCGCGCCGGACGACTTCCCGGCGCACGGGTGACGGGGCCCTCGTCCGGACCGGCCTCCTCGCCGGCCCGGACGCCCGTGGCGAGGGCCGGGCGGGCCGCACCAGGGCCACCGGGGCAGGATGGGAAGGTGCGCTTCGAACCGATCAGCCGGGACCGCCTCGCCGACCTGCTCGCCGCCCGCGTGGACAGCCTGGCCCCCGCCGAGGGCGCCGGCCGCACCAGGGTCGGCCTCGACGCCGCGGCCGCCGCCGACCCCGGGCGGCTCGCCGCCGAACTCGCCGAGCGGCTGCGCGCCCGCGGCCGGCCCGTCCTCACCGTCGACACCCACGGCTTCCTGCGCCCCGCCTCGCTGCGCTACGAGTACGGGCACCACGACCCCGACAGCTACCGCGACAGCTGGTTCGACGAAGGCGCCCTGTGGCGCGAGGTCTTCGGCCCGCTGGAGGACGGCGGCAGCGGCACCGTCCTGCCCGACCTGTGGGACCCCGCCACCGACCGGGCCACCCGCAGCGCCCGCCGCGCCCTGCCCCCGGGCGGTGTCCTGCTGCTGCACGGGCCGATGCTGCTGGGCCGCTGGTTCCCCTTCGACCTCACCGTCCACCTGCACCTGACGCCCGCCGCCCTGCGCCGCCGGACCCCCGCCGGGGAGCAGTGGACCCTGCCCGCCCTCGCGCGCTACGCCGAGGAGGCCGAACCGGCGGCCGGCGCCGACGTCGTGGTCCGCCTGGACGATCCCGCGCGCCCGGCCTGGACCGGCTGACGGGCCGCCGGAGAACCCGCCTGCCGGGCCGGCCGGGCGCGCGGGGCGGGCGATCTCCTTGTGACACCGCCCCCGGCGCCCCAGACTGACCCCCATGACCCCGACCGCCGAACCGTCCACCGCCACACAGCGCCCCCGGCTCGACCACCTGGTCCTGTGGGTGGCCGACCCCGCCGCCTCGGCCGTCTTCTACGAGGACGCGCTCGCCGCCCAGCCGCTGCGCCTCGCCGAGTTCACCGCGGGCGAGGCCCCCTTCCCGTCGGTACGACTCAACGACGAGACCATCCTCGACCTGATGCCCCACACCATGGCCCCGCGCACCGAGGTGTTCCCCGGCGCCCGCACCGGCTCCGGCCACCCCCTGAACCACTTCTGCGTCGCCCTCACCGGCGCGGAGTTCGACGCGCTGGCGACCCGGCTGGAACGGCTCGGCGCACCCGTCTCCGGGACCGGCCGGGGCTCCTTCGGCGCGCGGGGCGCGGCGACCCGCAGCTTCTACTTCGGCGACCCGGACGGGAACGTGATCGAGGCCCGGCACTACGACGAGGAGCCGGGCGCCGGCGACTCCTCCGGGGCGGCCGGGGCCTGAACCTGCTGGGGCAGGCCGTCGCCCGGCTTCGGTGTACCCCGCCCGGCGGGGTACACCCGGGAAGCGGCGGGCGCGGCCTGCTTCCGGCCGCCGCCGGTCAGCGTCGTGTACATCATCAGGCCCGTCAGCGGCAGCAGCAGGGCGGCCGCGAACAGGTTGAGCACGCCGTACCCGGCTCCGGCCATCACCAGCCCGGCCGCGGCGCCGCCGATCCCGGCCGCCGCGTTCATGGTCAGGTCCGACAGGCCCTGGACCGCGGGGCGCGCCGCCTGCGGCACGGCGTCCGTCAGCAGTGCCGACCCCGCCACCAGCCCGGCCGACCAGCCGAGCCCCAGCACGAACAGCCCGGCCGCCGTCCGGCCGTGGCTCTCGCCCGCCGTCCCGGCGAGCAGCGCCGCGAGCCCCAGCAGGGCCACGCAGAGCCCGATCACCGGCAGCCGGCCCCGGTCCGCGAGCCGGCCCATCAGCGGCGAGAACGCGTACATCCCCGCGATGTGCCCGCTGATCACCAGGCCGATCAGTTCGATGCCGACGCCGTGGTGGCCGAGCGCCACCGGGGTCATCGACATCACCGACACCATCACGGTGTGGCTGACCGCGATGGCGGCCAGTGCCAGCCGGGCCCGGGGCGAGGCCCGTACGGCGGCCGCCGCCGCCCGGAAGGAGCGGCCCTTCGGTGCCGGGTCGGCGCCCGGGTCCAGCGCCCGCGCCGTCAGCAGGGGATCGGGTCGCAGCAGCACGGCCACCAGGAGGGCGGCGGCGAGGAAGACGACGCCCGCCCACACGAACGGGCCCGCCGCCTCCGGCACCCCCAGCCCCCGGACGCTGCGCCCGGCCGGAGCGGCCAGGTTGGGGCCGAGCACCGCCCCGATCGTCGTCGCCCAGACCACCAGCGAGATCGCCCTCGCCCGCCGGTCCGGCTCGGCGAGGTCGGCGGCGGTGAACCGGGACTGGAGGTTGGCGCAGGAAGAGGCGCCGAACGCCGCCATGCCCACCAGCAGCAGTACGAAGTGCTCCAGCACCGCGCCCGCCACCACCACCCCGGCGCCGGCCGCGCCGATCAGGTATCCCAGCACCAGCCCCGGTCTGCGGCCGCGCGCCGTCATCAGTGCGGCGAGCGGGACGGAGAGCAGGGCCGTGCCCGCCACCGTGGCGGTCGGCGCGAGCCCCGCCACCGCCTCCGTGCCGCCGACCTGGCGGGCCAGCAGCGGGGAGAGCGCCACCCCGACGGCGACCCCGAGTCCGCCGAGGATCTGCCCGGCCACCAGGACCCCGGTCACCCGGCGCCGCAGGGCTGCCAGTTCCTCGGGGCCCACCGGGTGAGCGGGGCGGGCGGCGGGCGTTGGGAGGGTCGGGCGCACGGGGCCGTCGGGTATGTCCACCGCAGCAGTGTGGCAGCGCGTCCGGCGGCAGGGAACCAGGCTTCGCGCGGGCTCAGAACAGCGGGGCCGGCAACACCCCTTCCAGAGCGAGCAGGCTGCGCTTGGTCTCCAGGCCGCCGCTGAAACCGCCGAGACCGCCGTCGCTCTCCACCACCCGGTGGCAGGGGACCACCACGGGCAGCGGATTGGCGCCCATCGCCATGCCGACGGCCTGCGCCCCGCCCGGCCGGCCGCAGCCCCGCGCCAGCTCGCCGTACCCGGTGACGCTGCCGTACGGCACCGAGGTGGCGAGCCGTCGCAGGGCCTCCTGGGTGAAACCCTCGGTGAGCGACCAGTCGAGGTCGAGGTGGAAGGCGCGGGTCCGGCCGGCGAAGTAGCCCGTCAGTTCCTCGCGCGGCGCCGCCAGCGAGGGCGCGTGCGGCGCCTCGACCGGAGCGGCGCCCAGGTGCGCGGTGAGGCGGTCGAGGGCGCGGCGCAGGGCCGCTCCCCGGGCGTGGAAGGCCACGTGGAGCAGGCCGCGGGCGGTCGCGGCGAGCAGGAGCGGGCCGACCGGGGTGTCGAGCACCGTCCAGTCGGCCCGCCGTGCGGGGATCTCCGGGCAGTCGTCGGTCACGGGCCCACCGTACGGGCGCCCACCGACAGCCCGGGGGCCCGGAGCGGACCGCCGGGGACCGCCCGGGTCAGCCGATCGCGTCCTTCACGACGTCGGGGAAGTTGGTGATGACGCCGTCGACCCCGGCGTCGTTCACCCGGCGTGCGGTGGCGGCGTCGTTGACGGTCCAGGTGTAGACCTCCAGCGGCTTGCCGTGCGGGCCCTTCAGGGCCTGGACGGCATCCACGTAGGAGGCGGTGACGGCCGAGTGGGTGGGGTTGATCTGGTCGGCGAAGGCGGCGTACGCGGGCAGCTCGGCCTGGGCCGGGGTGCCGAGGAACCCGGTCTTCACGTCGGGGCGCAACTGGTGGACGCGGCGGACCGCGTCGGCGCCGAAGCTCTGCACGACCAGGCGGTTCCGCACGTGGCTCCGGTCCAGCCAGCCGGCCCGGCGCAGCGCGGTCAGCGTCTCCCGTTCGATGCCCGGGTACAGCTCGGGCGCCTTCAGCTCCAGCAGGAGGTTCAGCCGCTGGCGGCTCATGCGCTCCAGGAACTGGTCCAGGGTGGGCACCTTGGCGCCCCTGTACCGCGGGCCGAACCAGCTGCCCGCGTCCAGCCGGGTGATCTCCCGGAAGGTGAAGTCCCTGACGTTCCACGGCGAGCGGTCCGGAAAGACCTCCTCGGCGTCGGTGGTGCGGGCGAGCGTCGTGTCGTGCACCACCACCAGGACACCGTCCTTGGTGCGCTGCACGTCGTTCTCGACCCAGCGCACACCCATTTCGCGGGCCTTGTCGATGCCCGCGAGCGTGTTCTCCGGGGCGTAGCCGGAGGCCCCGCGGTGCGCCACCAGCACGGGGCCGCCGCCGGGGCCGGCGACGGGGCGCACCGAGAGACGGGGGCTCGCCGAGGACCCGGAGGATGCCTGGGCGGTGGGGGCGGCGGCGGACGCGGCGCGAGCGGGGACCACGAGCGCGGTGCCTGCCAGCAGCAGAGCGGCCGTGAGGGAGAGGGGGCGAGCGAACACGGGGGGTCTCCTCACTCAAAGTGATCGTTGACCGCTCGAGAGTGACAGTCGGGGGCCAATTGCGGGCAGGTGCGGGATGGCCACACGTTGAACAAAGTGGTGCGTCTCGGTGCGGTGAGGCGATGAAGGTGTGTCGGAGGTGCGTTTCTTTGCCGCAAAATCGGTCGTACGTTCGCTGTGCGTCATACTCTCTGCCGCAAGTGCGCCACGGGTCGCTGCCTGGCGGTACGCGGGGGAACGCGTTCGGCCGGGGGGCTGTGCCGGACTGTCGGGGCCAGGGCGCATGATGGCGCGAACACTTCGCCGGGCAGCCGCCGCGCGAAGTGGTCAGGGACCGGAAGGATCTCCACAGGGGAGGAAAGGCAGACCGGTATGCAGGGGACGGTCGACGGATTCAGCTACGGCCTGGTGACGCCGGTGGCGGCGTACCTCATGGCCTGCCTGGGCGGGGCGCTCGGGCTCCGCTGCACCACGAGGTCGCTGCTGGTGACCCGGACCTGGCGGCCGGGATGGCTCGCGCTGGGGACCGGAGCCATCGGCTCCGGTATATGGACCATGCACTTCATCGCCATGATGGGCTTCTCCGTCACCGGGACCCCGGTCCGCTACGACGTGCCGACGACCTTCGCCAGTCTGGGTGTCGCCATCGTCATGGTCGGAGTAGGGATCTTCGTCGTGGGCTACCGAGGCGCCACCGGCTCCGCCCTGTTCACGGGCGGCACGGTCACCGGTCTGGGCATTGCCTCCATGCACTATCTCGGGATGGCTGGAATGCGTCTCAACGGTAGCCTGGAGTACTCCATTCCGCTCGTGACGCTCTCCGTCCTCATCGCCGTCGCCGCCGCCACGGCCTCCCTCTGGGCCGCCGTCCAGGTCCGCGGATTCCGCTGGAGCGTGGGCGCCTCCGTGCTCATGGGGCTCGGCGTGAGCGGTATGCACTACGTGGGGATGGCCGCCGCCTCCGTCCATCTTCACCCGGTCGCCGACTCCGGGGGTGACCCGCCCGGGCGACTGATCGCCCCGCTCATGATCGGCCCGCTGCTCTTCCTGCTCCTGGCCGGCGTCGTGGTGGTGCTGGACCCGCGCATGGTCAGCGGCGCGGTGGCGCCCGGCCCACCGCCGCCGCCCGGCTACCGCGTCCCCGTCCGCGACAGCTACCGCCTGCCGCCCACCGAGGACCGCCGCGCCGCGTCCCGCCCCCTTCCCGAACGCCCCGGCCACGGCTCCCGCGACCACCGGGCGGCCCGGCCCCCGGCCCGTCCGGCCATCCGGCGCCGAACCGGCCCGCACGCCGGGCAGCGGCGCTGACGCCGACGGTTGTCGGTGGCGGGTCGTACCGTGGATCCCATGCGGCCTGTATCGAAGATCGAACGCACGGTGGCGCCCTTCGAGGTCGTCAGTCCCTACCAGCCCAGCGGCGACCAGCCCGCGGCCATCGCCGACCTGGACCGCCGGGTCCGCGCAGGTGAGCGGGATGTCGTCCTGCTCGGCGCCACCGGTACCGGCAAGTCCGCCACCACGGCCTGGATGATCGAGAAGCTCCAGCGCCCCACCCTGGTGATGGCTCCCAACAAGACCCTGGCCGCCCAGCTCGCCAACGAGTTCCGCGAACTCCTCCCGAACAACGCGGTCGAGTACTTCGTCTCGTACTACGACTACTACCAGCCCGAGGCGTACGTCCCGCAGTCGGACACCTACATCGAGAAGGACTCCTCGATCAACGAGGAGGTCGAGCGGTTGCGGCACTCCGCGACCAACTCCCTGCTCACCCGCCGCGACGTCGTCGTGGTCGCCTCCGTCTCCTGCATCTACGGCCTCGGCACGCCCCAGGAGTACGTGGACCGGATGGTCCCCCTCAAGGTCGGCGAGGAGATCGACCGCGACGCCCTGCTGCGCCGCTTCGTGGAGATCCAGTACACCCGCAACGACCTCGCCTTCACCCGGGGCACCTTCCGCGTCCGCGGCGACACCATCGAGATCTTCCCGGTCTACGAGGAGCTAGCCGTCCGCATCGAGATGTTCGGCGACGAGATCGAGGCGCTCACCACCCTCCACCCGCTCACCGGCGAGATCATCAGCGACGAGCAGCAGCTCTACGTCTTCCCCGCCTCCCACTACGTCGCCGGCCCCGAGCGCATGGAACGCGCGGTCAACGACATCGAGCAGGAGCTCGGCGAGCGGCTCACCGTCCTGGAGAAGCAGGGCAAGCTGCTGGAGGCCCAGCGGCTGCGGATGCGCACCACCTACGACATCGAGATGCTCCGCCAGATCGGCTCGTGCTCCGGCGTGGAGAACTACTCGATGCACTTCGACGGCCGCGAGCCCGGCACCCCGCCGCACACCCTCCTCGACTACTTCCCCGAGGACTTCCTGCTGGTCATCGACGAGTCGCACGTCACCGTCCCGCAGATCGGCGCGATGCACGAGGGTGACGCCTCCCGCAAGCGGACCCTGGTCGACCACGGTTTCCGGCTGCCCTCCGCCCTGGACAACCGGCCACTGAAGTGGGAGGAGTTCCAGGAGCGGGTGGGCCAGACGGTCTACCTCTCCGCCACCCCGGGGAACTACGAGCTGTCCCGCTCCGACGGCTTCGTCGAGCAGATCATCCGCCCGACCGGCCTGGTCGACCCCGAGGTCGTGGTCAAGCCCACCGAGGGCCAGATCGACGACCTGGTGCACGAGATCCGCACCCGCACCGAGAAGGACGAGCGGGTCCTGGTCACCACCCTCACCAAGAAGATGGCCGAGGACCTCACCGACTACTTCCTCGAACTCGGCATCCAGGTCCGCTACCTCCACAGCGACGTCGACACCCTGCGCCGCGTCGAGCTCCTGCGCGAACTGCGGGCCGGCGAGTACGACGTCCTGGTCGGCATCAACCTCCTCCGCGAGGGCCTCGACCTGCCGGAGGTCTCCCTCGTCGCGATCCTCGACGCCGACAAGGAGGGGTTCCTGCGCTCGGGCACCTCCCTGATCCAGACCATCGGCCGCGCCGCGCGCAACGTCTCGGGCCAGGTGCACATGTACGCCGACCGGATCACCCCGGCGATGGAGAAGGCCATCGACGAGACCAACCGGCGGCGCGAGAAGCAGATCGCCTACAACACCGAGCACGGCATCGACCCGCAGCCGCTCCGCAAGAAGATCAACGACATCGTCGCCACCATCGCCCGCGAGGACGTCGACACCGAGGCCCTGCTCGGCACCGGCTACCGCCAGTCCAAGGACGGCAAGGCCAAGGCCCCGGTCCCGGACCTCGGGGGCGGGTACGAGGCCCCGAAGGCGGCCAAGGGCGGCAAGAAGGCCAGGAAGGACGCCGCCGTGCCCACCGACCGGCCGGCGGCCGAGCTGGCGGGGCAGATCGAGGAGATGACCAACCGGATGCGGGCCGCCGCCGCGGACCTCCAGTTCGAGGTCGCCGCCCGGCTGCGTGACGAGGTGGGCGAGATGAAGAAGGAACTGCGGCAGATGAAGGAGGCCGGCCTCGCCTGAGGCGGCCGGCGGACTGTGTTGCAAGAGCGACACAATGCGTGGCCGGGGGGTGCGGGGGCCGGACGTCCCCTGCGTAGGGTGCGACCTGGCGGCCGTCCGGACCGGCGGCCGGGGATTGCGTAGAAGAGGGGACACGCGTGACGGTCAACCTGAACAAGGGCCAGGGCATCAGCCTGGAGAAGAAGGACGGGGGAGTCCTCTCCGCGGTGCGCATGGGGCTCGGCTGGCAGGCGGCCCCCCGTCGCGGACTGTTCGGCAGCCGGACCCGGGAGATCGACCTCGACGCCTCCGCGGTGCTCTTCGCCGACAAGCAGCCGGTCGACGTGGTGTTCTTCCGCCACCTCGTCAGCGACGACGGCTCGGTGCGCCACACCGGTGACAACCTCGTCGGCGGCGCCGGACAGGGTGGCGACGACGAGTCGGTCCTGGTCGACCTCCAGCGGGTCCCGGTCCACATCGACCAGATCGTCTTCACGGTGAACTCCTTCACCGGGCAGACCTTCCAGGAGGTGCAGAACGCCTTCTGCCGCCTGGTGGACGAGACCAACGGCCAGGAGCTGGCCCGCTACACCCTCGACGGCGGCGGCCAGTACACCGCCCAGATCATGGCCAAGGTCCACCGGGCCGACGGCGGCTGGCGGATGACGGCCCTCGGCACCCCGGCCAACGGCCGGACCTTCCAGGACCTGATGCCGTCGATCCTCCCGCACCTCTGATCCCACCGCCGCAGGAGGCGGGCGGAGGCGGCGCCCAGCGAGGGCTCCGCCTCCGCCCGCCACCCGCACCGGCACCGGGCGCACGGAACGACCGAGGCACCACCGCACCGCGGCACCACAGACACCGCGGCACACACCGCACGCCGGGGACCGGTAACGCGCCCGGGGCACAGCAGGGGGACAGGGGACGATGACGGCTGAGCTGGTCCGAGGGCAGAACCAGGCCCTGGCGTGGACCCGGCTGGAGATCGGCGTCGAGGCCGACCGGGCGCTGACGCTGGGCGCGGTGCTCGTCGGCGCGGGGGACACCGCCCTCGGCGGCGCGGAGACGGTCGCCCTGCCCGGCGGCCCGGGCCTGCCCGGCGTCGGCGTACCCGGTCCGCCCGCCACCTCGCACCGCCTCGCCGTCGACCTCGACGCGCTGCCCGCCGACACCACCCGTCTCGATCTCTTCCTCACGCTGCCCGTGGACGCGGGTGCTCCCGCCCGGTTCGGCGCCTTCCCCGCTCCGAGAGCGCTCCTCGTGGGACCCGACGGAGCCGAGGCCGCGCGCTACGAGGTGACCGGCCTCGCCGACGAGACGGCGGTCGTCGCGGTCGAGCTCTACCGCAGGAGAGGCGCCTGGAAGATCCGCGCCGTCGGCCAGGGCTACCAGGGCGGCCTGCCCGCACTCCTCGCCGACCGGGGCATCGACCGCGAGAGTGCCCACCGCCTCGCCGCCACCGCCCGGAGCCTCTCCGCCGCGCCGGCACCCGCGCCGCCCCGCGAGACTCCGGCCCCCGCTCCGGCCGTGCAGGGCTCCGCCCCCGTGCCCTCGCAGGGCTCCGCCCGGGGCCCTGCCGCCTCCGCCGGGCCCGTGGACTACACCCACCCCCGCCGCCGTCCCACCGCCCCGGGGACCTGGCACCCGTACACGACCCCCGCGCGGCCCGCCCCGCCGCCGCCCGCCGGGGCCGCGGCCGAGCCGGTGGCGGGGGACGCCACCGGCTGGAGCATGGAGGAGCGGCTCCACAACCAGGTCTGGGGCATGTTCGAGGACCTGGCGCGCACCGTGGCGGCGTACCGCGGGGCCGTCGAGTTCGCCGAGGACCGCCGCGAGCGGGAGACCGACGCCGCCCTGGACGACCCCCGGGCCCGCGGCGGCCAGAGGGCGGCGGACGCCCGAGCGACGGCCTCCGAGCGGTACGGGACGCTCGTCGCCCGCGCCCAGGAGGCGCTCGACCGTGACCTCGCCCAGCTCACCGCGGAGTCCCGGGTGGTGGAGCCCGCACTGCCCATGGCCCTGGCGGGGTGGGACAGCCCCGTCTGGCACGCGTACCGGCCGCCGGAGCGGCCGCCGCTCGCGGTGCGCCTCGGTGAGCTGCGACTGCCCGAGGCACCGGAGCTGCGCGTCCCGATGCTGGTGCGGCTTCCGCTGGAGCGCGGGCTGTGGATCGACGCCGGGCGGCTCCAGGACGGCGAGGGGGAGTCCCGGCCGGCCGGGCTGCGGGCGCTCGCCGCCGAATCGGCCGCGCTGCTCACCCTGCGGTTGCTTGCGGTGCACCCGCCGGGCGCCCTCACCCCCCACCTGCTCGATCCGGCGGGCTCCGGCACGGCCGCCTTCGCCGGGCAGCGCGACGCCGGGCTGCTCGCACCCGCGCCGGCCGCGGGGGCGGCCGGGGTCGCCGAGGTGCTGGAGCGGCTCACCCGACGGGTCGACCTGGTGCAGATGGCGGTCCGCGGCGGCGCCCACGACGCGCTGCCGCCCGGCCTCGACACCGCCGGGCAACTCCTGGTGGTCCACGACTTCCCGCACGGTTTCGACGACCGGGCCGTCACCCGGCTGCGGTACCTCGCTGACGAGGGCCCGGCCGTCGGCGTCCACCTGCTGCTGGTCGCCGACCGCGAGGACGCCGCCGCGTACGGCCCGCTGCTGGACCCGCTCTGGCGCGGACTGCTGCGGATCACACCGCTGCCCGACGGGTGTCTGGCGGACCCGTGGGTGCGGCACGTCTGGACCTTCGAGCCCGCGGGTGTCCCGGCGGGCAGCCAGGTGCGCGAGGCGGTGACCGCCGCCACGGCGCGGGCCCGTCACGGGCGCCGCTGACACCGCTGGACCCCGTGGGGCCGCAGAGCCGTTGGTGACCTGCGGGTTTGATGATCGTTTAGACCTGTCTTTACCAACCGTTGGCAATTCGCGTAGGCTGCCCGTGCGGAGGGGAGTACTCCTGGCGCGGCGAGCCCGTCAATACGGATCGGTACGGATTTTCCGGCCCGATCCCGGGCCGTCGGTCCGATGACCGTGTGCCTCGCACGGTTCTCGGGTGGAAGAGACCTCCGGCAGCGATGACGCTGAGAGATGCCGTTACGTACTGCCGGAGGCGCAGTGGAAGTTTCTGTGGCCCTGTGGGTCTTCACCATCGTCGGTCTGCTCGTGCTGATCGGCGCGGACTTCTTCATCGGGCGCAAGCCCCATGACGTGTCCATCAAGGAAGCCGGGATCTGGACGATCGTCTGGATCGTCCTCGCCGCCCTGTTCGGGATGGGGCTGTTCCTCTTCGGAGGCGGGCAGCCGGCCGGTGAGTTCTTCGCCGGTTACATCACCGAGAAGTCGTTGAGCGTCGACAACCTCTTCGTCTTCGTGCTGATCATGGCGAAGTTCTCGGTCCCCTCGCAGTACCAGCAAAGGGTGCTGCTGATCGGTGTGCTGATCGCCCTGGTCCTGCGCGCGATCTTCATCGCGGCGGGCGCGGCGATCATCGCCAACTTCTCGTGGGTCTTCTACATCTTCGGCGCGTTCCTGATCTACACCGCCTGGAAGCTCATCCAGGAGGCCAGGGCCGACGAGGACGACGAGGACTGGGAGGAGAACCGCCTGCTGAAGGCGGCCGAGCGGCGCTTCGGCGTGGCCGACCGCTACCACGGCACCAAGCTGTTCATCCAGAAGAACGGCAAGAAGATCATGACGCCGATGCTGGTCGTCATGCTGGCGATCGGCACGACCGACGTCCTCTTCGCCCTCGACTCGATCCCGGCGATCTTCGGCCTGACCCAGGACCCGTACATCGTCTTCACCGCCAACGCCTTCGCGCTGATGGGCCTGCGGCAGCTGTACTTCCTCATCGGTGGTCTGCTCCGCAAGCTGGTCCACCTCAGCTACGGCCTGTCGGTGATCCTCGGGTTCATCGGTGTCAAGCTCGTGCTGCACGCGCTGCACGAGTCGGGCGTCCACGTCCCGGAGATCTCCATCCCGGTCTCGCTGGGCGTGATCTGCGGCGTCCTGGTGGTCACCACGATCACCAGCCTCAGGGCCTCGCGGAAGCAGGCCGAGGCCGCCAGGTCCGGTGCCGTCACCGGTTCCGGCGGCGAGGACGGCGGCCGCGAGGACGCCGGGAGCTGACGGGTGCGGCGGGCCCGGCGGGCCCGCCGTGATACATGTCGGCCCAGGCCGAATGAGCCCGCGTCCCCTCCGGGGGCGCGGGCGCACCCGTTTCCGGAGGACCGCCATGCCCCGCCCCGCCCACACCCTCGCCACCGCGCCGATCATGATCCTCAACGGCCCGAACCTGAACCTGCTGGGGCAGCGGGAGCCGGAGATCTACGGGAGAGAGACGCTCGCCGACGTGGAGCGGCTCTGCGCCGAGGAGGCGGCGGCGCTCGGCGGCACCGTCGACCTGCGGCAGTCCAACCACGAGGGCGTCCTGATCGACTGGATCCACGAGGCGCGCACCGGCGCGGCCGGCCTCGTCGTCAACCCCGCCGCCTACACCCACACCTCCGTGGCCCTGCTCGACGCGCTGAACACCTGCGACGGCCTGCCCGTGATCGAGGTGCACCTCTCCAACGTCCACCGGCGCGAGCAGTTCCGGCACCACAGCTACGTCTCGCTCCGCGCCGACGGCGTCATCGCCGGCTGCGGGGTGCAGGGGTACGGCTTCGCGGTGCGGCGGATCGCGGCGCTGCTGGCCGCCGGGGGCTGAGTCCGGCCCGCGCACGGCCGAGGGGCGGGCCCCGTCGCGGGCCCCGCCCCTCGGCCTCGTACGTCAGCCCGGCCCGACGGTCACCAGCCCCGCTCCCGCCAGAGGGGCAGCTGCGGGCGCTCGGCGCCGAGCGTGGTGTCGCCGCCGTGGCCCGGGTAGACCCAGGTCTCGTCCGGCAGCGGCGCGAAGAGCTTGGTCTCCACGTCGGCCAGCAGGCGGGCGAAGGCCTCCGGGTCCTGGTGGGTGTTGCCCACGCCGCCGGGGAAGCCCTAGGGTTCTCTGTCGTGAACACTAAGACGCTCGCCCGCCGTACCGTCGCTTTCCTCTACGCCCGGATCTCCGAGGACCCGCGCGACCGCCGACGGGGCGTCAACCGGCAGATGAACGACCTGCGGACCTTTGCCGAGGAGAATGAGTGGGAGGTCGGCGGGGAGTACGTCGAAAACGACGTCTCCGCCCACTCGGGTGAGGAACGCCCCGAGTACGACCGGCTGATGGCCGACGCTATCGAGGCCGCGCGCGAGCCGGGTGTCTGTGTCATCGTCGTCGGCTACCACCCATCACGCCTCTGGCGTCGCCGTGTCGAGCGCGCGCAGGCGATCGAGGACCTGCGACTGTCGGGGTGTTGGGTCGCCTTCGAGTCAGGCGGCTCGTTCAACATGGCGAAGGCGTCGGACAGGTCGCAGCTCGCGAACCTTGGCGAGTCCGACACCGCCGAGAGCGAAGTCAAGAGCGAACGAGTGGCTCGGGCCGCCCTCGAACGCGCTCAGGAGGGCCGGGCAAACGGCGCCGTGGCGTACGGGTGGAGGCGCCAGTACGAGTACGACGCCCGCGGCCAGGTCAGCGGATTCCACGACGTTGAAGACCCCGTACAGGCCGAGGTCGTCCGCGACATCGTCACCCGCCTGCTGGCCGGCGCCAGTGTCATCGGCATCACGGCTGACCTGAACGAGCGCGGAGTGCCGGCGCCCGGCGCAGGGATGACCCTCAAACGGCGGGCCGTCGGGCAGAACGCGGACGGGTCACTGTGGAACAAGACGAGCGTGAAGAAGCTCGCGCTGCGACCAGCGAACGTGGGCATCCGCGTGCACCAGGACGTGGAGTACAGGGCGGCGTGGCCGGCGCTCATCACGGACGAGCAGTACGCGCAGCTCCGCAACCTGTTCGCGGAACGGGCTGGGGTGCGGGCGCTGCCGGGAGCGCGGAAACATCTGCTGACGTGGGGCGAAATCGCCACGTGCGGGCCGTGCGGGGCGGTGCTCCGGGTCGCACGGAGGGGGAACGCGAAGCGCGGCAGGAAGCAGTTGACCTACATCTGCGATGCGAAGGGCTGCGTCGGCCGGAACGTGGACGCCCTCAACGGCTACGTGGCGCGCGTGGTTGTGGGGCTGCTGTCGCGGCCCGAGGCGGCCGACGTCTTCCGTGGGGACGACTCGGCGGCCCTGGCGGCTCTGGAGCGCGCGGAGGGGTTGAAGGCGCGCCAGGAGGCGGCGGCGGACGACTACGCGGACGGGGTCATTACCCGTGACCAACTGCGGCGTATTACGGGGAAGTTGGCGAAGCAGATCACGGACGCACAGGCCGAGGCGCGCCGGTTGCGGCCGGCCTTCGACCTCGACGCGTTCGACGGCCTCGTGGGGCCCCGGTCGGCGGAGACGTGGGAGGCGCTTGAGGTGCCGCAGCAGCGGCGGGTCCTGGACGGCCTGGGGCTGCGGTTGAAGGTGAACCCGGTGGCGCGACGCGGTCCGGGGTTCGATGAGTCCACCGTCGCTCTCCGATGGGCGCGAACGGAGGGCTGAGCCTGCCACAGGCGCGGACGTGGCCCCCGGGGTGTCCTGGGGGCCACGTTGTCGTTCTGGTCGGGGTCAGAGGGTTGCTCAGTCGTCGTGGTAACCGTGCTGGTCAACCTCGACCGGCTCGCCGGTGGCGACTTCGCGCAATTTCCCGTCTTGGCCGCGCTGGTAGTACCCGCGGCCTCCGGAGTCCTCGAAATGCGCTGCCCTGCTCGCTGGGGACCGGTCGTAACTCCGGATGCCGCGGGGCCGGGCGTAGCGCTGGAAGTCGGTGGTGGCGGTCCCGTCGTCACCTTCGGGGACGGCGAGTGGGCGTCGACCCTCGGCCCATGCCCACGCGATCGTTGCGTCCACCGTGCCCGTGCCGGTTAGGTCGATGCTCCCTGATCCCTGGTGGGGGAGCAGCAGGGCGTTCGGGTTCACGCCGAGTGCCGCAGCGAGGGCGGTCAGGTCATCGACATCGATACGCCGGACGTTCCTCGGCGGCTCGGCGCCGGCCTCGGGGGTTCGTCCGTTCTCGATCTTATTGAGGGCGTCGGCGCTGAGACTGTGCCCGCGCCGCTTGAGGTCGGCTGAGAGCGCGCGGAGGCTGAGCCCCCGCGCCTCGCGCAGCCTGCGGAGATTGTCCGCGACGGCCCGGGAGGTCGGGCCGAGATCCATGGGTCCTGTCGCCATAACCGCGACAGTAGCTGTCGAGATTTTCGAGACGCGTGTGCGTGTTGTTGCGACAGATCGAGATCGCCGGTAGTGTCGCGGTCGTTACGACACTTACCGGTCCTACCGAGTGAGGTGTCTCGATTACGTCGACAGGGGTCTCGGAAATGTCGCACCTCCCCACGCCTCAGGCACTCCGGTCCGGCGAGTGGATGACGCCCCGCCAGGTGTCGGCGGTGACCCACTACGCCCTCCAGACGCTCGCGAACAACCGCAACCTCGGGATCGGCCTGCCGTACGTCAAGCTCCCGACCGGCCGCATCTGGTACCGGCGCGTGGACGTCGATGCCCTGATCAGCGGGGCGGCCGCCGCGTGAACACCGACCCGGACGGCTGGTGCACACCGGCCGCAGGCCAGGACGTCGAGGCGTTCATCGCCGAGTTCGTCGCGTGTCGGCCCCCGCTCACCGGAGCGGAGATCGCCGAGCTGCGCACCGTCTTCCGTCCCGCCGTGGCCGAGGCCGCGCGCCGGGCGGTCCTTGAGGCGAGCACCGATGCTGCCTAACCGCCTCCAGACATGCGAAAGGCCCGGTTCCCTCTCACAGTCACCGGGCCTCTCCAAGCACTCAACAGGAGCGCCTTCTATGCGCCACACCCTAGCGGGCCCCGTGGCCCGCGCCAAGGAACCGGGCTGGTTTTGGGCCGCCGGTAGGAACACCGCTCGACCCGTCTGCGTAGGGCGAGGGTCGAGCGGCCTCCTCGTAACGGAGACCAGCATGCCGTACCCGATCGACGTTCGCCCCGCGGCCGAGGCGGGGGGCGCCCAGTGACGCCTTCGACCCGCAGTGTTGCCCGCTGGTGTGCTGCCCAGGGGTGGGCCGTTCACCCGCTCTCCCCGGGGACCAAGCTGCCGCCGGCGAACTGCCGCCGCTGCTCTCGGCCTACCCCGACACGCCCGAACCCGCAGTACATCGAGCATGAGACGACGGACTGCCGGTGCATCGAGACGGGGGGGCATTGCCACGGCGTGCGCGCTGCCACGACGGACCCGGCTCGTATCGACCGGTGGTGGTCGGCTAATCCCGGTTTCGGGGTCGGGGTCGCGTGTGGCGCGTCCGGTCTCGTGATCCTGGACGTGGACGACCACGCGAACGCGGACCGCCCGGCGAACGGGGAATACCTCCCCGGTGTCGAGCTGCACGACTCCACCGGGGAGGGGGCCTTCCGGAGCGGCTGGGACACAATCGCCGCCTTGTGCGAGGCGAGGAACGCGTCGCTCCCGTGGCTGGACCCGCCAACTCTTACCGTCCTCACCGCCGGCGGCGGGCTCCAGGCGTGGTTCCGCGTGACCGAACCAGAGCAATGGCGCCCCGGTGCCGGGCGCCTCGGGTGGCAACTGGACCTCCGGGCAGGCCGCTCGTACGGCATCGCTCCGGGCACCGTCATGGCCTCCGGGGCGTACCAAGCCCTCGGGGAATGCCGGACCGTGGCCCCCCTGCCCTCCTGGCTCGAAGCCGACCTCCGGCGCACCGGGCACTACCGGAAGCCGGAGCCTTCCCGCCAACGGCCGACCGCCCGGCAGCTCCTCGCCACCATCCAGCGGCCGAAGGGCGGGGCGTATGTGGAGGCAGCCGTCCGGGCCGAGGTCGAGCAGGTGGCTGGCGCCGCGACCGGCACCAGGAACGCCACCCTCTACAGCGCGGCCCGCGCCCTCGGTCGCTTTATCCCGACCGGGCAGCTCTCCGAGTCCGAAGTCGAAGCGTGCCTTTTGGCGGCCGGGGCGACGGCGGGTCTGTACGACGCGGAAATGCGTTCCGCCATTCGATCCGGCGTCCGCGCAGGGATCAACAAGGGGGCGGCGGCATGAGCGACAACACGACCGATGCTGAGCGCGGTCTCCGCCTCCTGGCCCTTCTGGACAGCCAGCCGCAGCCAGCCGAAGCCGAGGAGCCGGAGCCCCAGCCGGAGCCCGAGCCGGAGGAGATCCCGACGCAGCGAGCCGAGGAGGAGGCCCCCGCGCGGCGCCGCAAGGGCAAGGCGCAGGGTCGAGGCACCGTGCAAGGCTCGGTTGCTACGTCGGACGCGTTCATCGTGGAGCAGGTGGTAACCGACTGCCTGGAGGGCCGGTTCTGCTGGTCGCCGCACCTCGGTTGGATGCAGTGGAACGACAAGGTGTGGGTCTCAGCGGACGACACGACCGTCCGTGAGGACGTCAGGTTGTACCTCGCCGAGTGGGTCGTCGGGCAGCTCGCCAAGCCGACTGCCGGCGTCGGTCCCGACGACCTGGTACGCCTCCTCGGCAAGGGGCGGATCTCTGGACTCACCGATCTCTCCCGCGGATTGCTCCTCGTGAACGGCGACCAGTTCGACAAGGACCCGGACCTCCTCACCGTGGAAAACGGCGTGGTGGACCTCCGGAACAGCACCCTCCTGCCCCACGACCCGAACCGGTACCTCACCCGGTACGTGCCCACCCGGTTCGTCCCGAAGGCGAGCCACGCGGACATGGACATGGTGCTGTCGGCCGTCGCGCCGGACGTCGGCTCGTGGCTCCAGGTTCGCCTCGGGCAGGGCATCACGGGACACGTCCCCGACGACGACGTGATGCTCCTCCTCCACGGCGGCGGGAAGAACGGAAAGTCGAGCCTGGTCGACGGCTTGGCCCTTGCCCTCGGCGGCCGGACCGACACGGGCGCCATGACCTTCTTGGACGACAGCGTCCTGTCCGGGGACCGGGACGCCAAGGAGGAGCGTATGGCGCTCAAGGGCGCTCGCCTCGCCTTCGCCGAGGAGCTGCCCGAAGGCCGGCGCCTGAACGTGGTCCAGCTCAAGAAGGCAGTGGGCACGGCCCTTATGAAGGCCCGGCACCTATACCAGCGCGAGGTCCAGTGGGAGACCAGCCACACGCTGATCATCACCACGAACTACCGCCCCACCGTCTCCGAGACCGATCACGGTACGTGGCGCAGGCTCGCCCTCGTGCCGTTCCCCTACACCTTCGTCCGGGGTGAGCCTACGGAGGACTACGAGCGGAAGGGCGACAGCGGCCTGAAGCGCCGTCTGGGGGGACGGGAGCAGCGAGAGGCCATGCTCGCCTGGCTGATCGAAGGCGCGCGCCGCTGGTATACGGCCGACCGGACCATGCCCGAGCACCCGGCAGACGTCCGCGAGGCCACCCGGAAATGGCGAGCCGAGTCGGACGTAGTGATGCGGTACTGGGGCGAGCGCCTGGTGGCGGACCGCGACGCGCACGTCATGTCCAAGGAGCTGATGGAGGACCTGAACCGTTTCCTGGGCGAGCTCAAGCAGCAGTCGTGGAGCCAGAAGACGGCCGCAGACCGGTTCGGCTCCCACGAGGAGACCAAGGGCAACAAGGTCACCAAGGCCCTGATCCGGCGCCGCACGGGTCTGTCCCGTCCGACGTCGACGGACATCGGCGGGTGGAGCAGCGCCCGGCCTGAGCCACCCGCGCGTTACCACGCGTGGCAGGGTGTCCGGTTCGTCACGGACGCCGATCTAAATTCCTGATCAACCTCACACCTCCCGACCCCCGGCGGCCCGCTCGTCCGGGGGTCGGGTGTTTTCCGAGGCGGAGGAAACAGGTGGGGTGGCACGGGTGGCATGGCACCCTGGAAACTTCGGCCCCCCTATGCGTAAGGGGGAGTTTCCAAGCACCCGTGCCACCCGTGCCACCCCGCCTGAACTGGGGACCTTTCTCGGATGACCGGCCAGTCCTAGCCGCGTCTGGAGCCGAACGGGACGGAGGGCCGGCGTCCTCGCCGACACCTGGCCTGCCGCCAGTTGAGCAGCAGAACGCCCCGCCTCCCGAGCTACGGGGGAGCGGGGCGTCGTTTCTTGCTCGGGGCCTGTCAGTCGACGATGTCGAGCGTTACCCGGTGGTGCAGCGGGGGAGTGCGGATGCAGCGGAGGCTCGGCGCCACCGACAGCGCCGAGCCTCCGTTGTTCTGATCGATCAGTTCCCAGTGCCGTTCAGCGAAGTCGACCAGCGGAGGATCGTCGAACCGCCGGCGACCTTGACGGCCACCTCCACGACACGCCCGTCCGTGAGGGTCACGGTTCGAACCACCTGCGTTACGACCACGTCACCTGCTGTAAGGCCCAGGGCCGTTTTCTCGGCTTCCGTGGCGAGACGGGACGTCACCTCCTCCAGCACCTGGTCCTGAGCCGTCCCCAGACGCTCGGCGGCCAGCTCCCGCGATCCGCCGGTGGACACCGGCTCGCTCAGCTCAGGTGTCACCGCGATCACGTATGCGGGGTAGTACGAGCTGCTGAGGTGCACCGGTGCACCGTTACGACTGACCAGGCGCCGGCGTACATGGACCGGAGTGCCCGGTGTCACGTCGAGGCGAGGTGCGACCAGGTCGTCTGCCCCGATGGTGCCAACCTCCAGGATGTGAGAGGTCTCGCCGCCGCCCAGAGCTCGGCCCGTGGCCTCGTGCATCGCCACGCGGGCCCCGATGTTGCTGCTGCTCACCCCCGCGACAACCGTTCCTACGCCAGGCCTCGGCAAGGTGAGCCCCTCCATCTTCAGCCGCTTGAATGCGCGGTTCGCCGTGGTGTGGGCTACCCCGAACTTGTCGCACACCTGGCGCAGCGACGGCAACGTGTCGCCCGGTCGTAGCTCTCCGCTTTCGATCTGGCGCCGATAGTGCGCGGCGATCTCTGCGTAGCCGGGTGTCTCGGGCATATCACCCTCCTTGTCTCCTCGGTTTGAGCTGCACCTCCTTGTGCGGCGGTACACCACGAGGCTAGCTCACGAAGGACTTTAGCGCTACTGGTAGCGCTGAGGTGGGTTGGTGGTCTACATTGGTCGTGCACCACCCGGCGTATAGCTGTGGAGGTGAAGGGTCCCGGGACAGATCGGGGCGAGCGGCCGGGCCTTGTCGATCCCGGACGGTGGGTCACCAGACCTGCAACCGGCAGCACGCTGCCGTAACTGGTGACGGAGCCCCGATAGGAAAGGCCGCGTTCGCGCTGGTCAGACCGGTTCGATTCCGGTCCGGGGCACGGACGCCGTACGCACCGCGTACATGCGTCGCACAGCGCGGCCGGGAGCTACCACTCCCCGGCCGCGCTCGTACCACTGCACCAGGAGGAGACCCGTATGCGCATCACCCCTCGTTCCGCCGCTCGCCGTGTCGGCCGCGCCCTGCGCGTCGCCCGTGAAGCGGTCCGGTCGGTCGTCGCTCCCGGCGCCCTGGTCCAGGAGCAGCAGCCGGAGACCGCGCCGGACCCGGCGGACGTGTTCGGCCCGGACGAGATGCCGACGCCTGAGGAGATCGAGCGGGCCGTTGCCGACTACGCCGCGGCCTGCGAGGAGACCCGCGCTGCCGAGCGAGCCAAGCGCCGCGCGAAGAAGCTGGCCGGTCGCCTGCCCGCCGGGCGGTACGGCCGCTGGCAGGTTGCCCGGGTGCCCTCGTCCCGGCAGACGCCCGACCTGGAGGCCATCCGCGCCACGTACGCCCGGCTCGGCCTCGGCGACGTCCCCATGCGCGCCTGCGCCCCGTCCCTGCGGGTGACCGAGGCGGAGGCGAACGCGGAGGGCACCAGCACCACCAAGGTGCCCGCCGAGACGCCGCGGCTGGAGCTCGCCGCCGCCTGATGACCCGCCACACCGACCTGGCCGGCGCCCGCTTCGTCGGGGAGCTGGTCACGCTGGAGCCCGCCCGCCTCCCCATGGGGGAGCCGGTCCGGGTCACCCCGCTCCCGGGCGGCCGGTTCCACCTCGCGTGGGACCCCGCCCAGACCACCACCCACGTGCTGGAGACCGCGTGCCGCCTGGTCCTCGCCAGACAGCACCGGCCCCCGGCCTGACACACACGACGGCCCCCGGGGGCGCTACCACGCCGTAGTCCCGGGGGCCGTCATCGCATCCGATCTCCACCAGGAGGAATGCATGATCGACCGTATCAGCGTCGGCCCCCTCAGCACCGACCCGAGCGACTCGGACCCCCCCATGGACGAGGCCCTGCGCCGTGTCCGCCAGGGGCGGTGACCGCGATGACCGACGCCGAGCGCGAAGAGCTGAGCCGCAAGCTCGCCGAGCAGAACGAGCGCAGCCGGAACGGGAGCGGGAAGTGACCCGGTCGCGGCGGCCGCGGCCGTTCACGCTGCCCCTCGCCGCCGAGCTGCACTACGACCCGGACCGGCCCGCCGCGCCGCCCGTCCTCGCCCTGTGGGGCGGGGCGTTCGCCGTGGACCTGGACCTGACCCGCCCAGAGGAGATCGACCGGGCCGCCGCCGAGCTGGAGGCCCTGGCCGCTCGGCTCCGCTGGCTCCGGCAGCTCGCCGCGGCCACGTCCTCGTCCTGACCACTGTCCTCTCGCTGGCCCCGCCCACGGGCGGGGCCAGCGGCCTGACCACGAAGGGCTCCCTCATGACCAAGCACACCGCCGCCCAGCTCGCCGCGCTCCTCGCCGCGGTCGGCATCGGCTGCTCGCTCGCCACCACCCTCGCCGACGCCGACCTACACCCCCTGGTCGTCGTCGCCTGCACCGCCGCCGTGTTCTCCGCGGTCCTGAGCCTGGCACTCGACCTGGTCGCGCGACTGGCCACCCGCACCTTCCGCTGCCCGCGCTGCGCCTTCACCGTCCGCGCCCAGCACACCGACGCGGGCGAGTCCCGCCGGTGGCAGGAGATCGCCGCCGACCACCCCCGCCACCTTGGCGACTCCCGCGCCTGACCCACCAGCCCCGGATTTGTCGGCCCTGCCCACTCCGTCCGCTTCGGGACCGGCGGCCGTCGCTTCGGGGACGGCCGCCGCCACTTCGGGCGCGCCCTGCCCGCCACTTGCTCACCTTGTACCGGAGGACCACATGACCCTCGCGACCCTGCCCCTCGGGACGCGCCCGCCCCGCCCCGCTTCGGATACACCGCCTGCCGCTTCGGACGCGGCGCCCGGAACTTCGGAGACGGCTCCGGCCGCTTCGGACACGCCGCGCTCCGCCCGCCGGTGGAACCTCCCCGGTGGACTCACCCGGGCGCAGACGATCACCGCCGCGGCCATCGTCGGCGCCGCCCTGGCGCTCGCCGGGATCGGCCTCTACCTGTCCTTCGAGCACGTCGCCGTGTTCGCACACGAGCAGCTCGGGTTCGCCACGCTGGGCAAGGCCAGGCTGTTCACCGTCGGTGTCGACGTCGGCATTCTGGTCCTGATCGCCCTCGACCTGCTGATGGCGTGGCTGCGCCGGCCGATCGGCTGGGTGCGGTTCCCCGTGTGGCTGCTGACCGGCGCGACGATCGTCCTCAACGCCGCCTCCGCCGCCCCCACGGCGGGCGCCTGGACCACCGTTGACTACGTCGCGGCGTTCGCCCACGGCATCGTCCCGGTCCTGTTCATCGCCGTCGTGGAGATCGGCAAGACCGCCATTGACCGCGTGGTCCGCGAGGTCACACCGGCTCAGGGCGTGCCCCTGCACCGCTGGTTCCTCTCCCCCGCCCCGACGTTCGCTCTGTGGCGGCGTATGAAGCTCTGGGCGGTCGACAGCTACTCGGACGCGGTGAAGCTGGACAAGGAGCGACGCGTCTACCGCGTGATGCTGGAGCGCCAGCACGGCAGCGTCCGCAAGGCACCCTCCGACGCCCGGCTGCCCCTCACGATGGCCCGGTACGGCCTGTCCGTGGACGAAGCCCTTGCCCTGCCTCAGGAGGCCGAGGCCCGCGAACAGGCCCGCCTGGAGGCGGAAGAGGACGCCCGGGCGGCGGAGGAGGAGCGGCGGGCCGCCAGGGCCTCCAGGGCAGAGATCGCCCGCCTGCGGGCCGATGGAGACGTCCAGGCCGCCCGGGCAGACGTCGACGCGGCCACCAGCCGCGCGGAGGTCCTGGCGGGCGCCGCTGTCGCCGCCGCCGAACGGGCCGCGACCGCCGAGACGGAGGCCCTGGAGTCCGAGGCTGTTGCCCGGGCTGACGCCGACCGCGCGGCCGCTGAGCACCGCGCCGCCGAAGCCCGCCGACGCGCAGCCGAAGCCGACGAAGCCGCAGCCGAAGCCCGGGCCCGTGAAGCCGAAGCGGCCCTCATGGAAGCCGAAGACGCGGCCCGCACGGCAGCCGCTGAGGCCAGCACCGAGGAGGACCGGGCCCGGGCTGCGCAGGCGCGGCGGGACGCGGCCGAAGCCGATCAGGCCGCAGCCGAAGCCCGCCGCGACGCAGCCGAAGCGGAGCGCCGCGCGGTCGAAGCCGAGGATGAAATGAACCTCTCGACCCGGGACCGCAAGATCCGTCGAGTGGCCCGAATGATCCTCACCGAGGGCAGCGGCATCCCCGAGAGCATCCCGCTGGAAGCGGTCATGGCGGCCTGCTCCGTCGCCCAGGGGACGGCCTCCGAATACCGCACGGCCGCCACCGCCCTCCTGGCGGAGGGCTACGCCCCGGAGGCCAGGTGATGGCACGCACCCGCGCCCCCCGCCGTCGGCCCCCGGCGGTCATGACCCCGGGGCAGCTCGGCTTGTTCGGCAGCCCGGAGCCGTGGCAGCCCACCGGCTGTACCTGCTGGCCGGCCGACCTGCGTGGCTGCCACCACTGCCGGACCTGCGACACCTGCCAGGACTGCGGCCAGTGCGCCGGCCGAGGCTGCACCTGCACCTGCACCGACTGACCAACCGAGAACCACCAGGAGGAACACATGGACCGCCTTGACGAGATCCTCGCCCGGGCCGCGGAGCGCGAGAAGGAATTGGAGGAGATGCACGCCGACTACGAGGAGATCGACGCCCGCGAGTACGAGGAGTTCAACGCCGAGATGGACGCCCGCGATGAGGCCATCGGGCAGCCCCGCCGAGGCGACTGATCCCGGCCTCTGAACAACGCAGGCGTGCAACGCGCGCACCGCTGGAGGGCGGCGCCGGCCACACCGGTCGGCGCCGCCCTCCAGCACGTCCTGGAGCTGCTGCTGCCGTCCCCGCCCCGGCGGGTGCGGTTGTGGGACCGCCAGGCCCCCGCCCGACCCCTGCCAGGACGCGCACCGCCCTGGCCACGCCCTAGAGGAGTACTCATGAGTTCCACCGAGAAGTGGACCCCCGATCACCTGCTGTCCCCCGCGTCCCGTGCGATCCACCTGGAGCAGCGGCGGGCCCAGCTCTTGCCGATCGTCGACGACATTCGGCGCCTGGCCCGTGAAATGTCCGCGTTGGTCGGGGAAATGGACTCGATCGAGGGTGACCTGCCGGGCCAGGCCGCGCTGAGGGCCCGGCACGTGACGAAGCCGCTGTTCAAGGCCGCCGACGACGTCGAGGCCGCCGTCGGCGACCTGGTCGCCTTCAACCAGCGGTACCAGCGCTCCTACGAGGAGTTGCCGGAGAAGCGGGCGGAGAAGCGGGAGGCGAAGCACCGGCGGAAGTTGGAAAAGGCCGGCGGCTCCCGCCCGGAGATCGGGTCCGGGCCGACCAGCACCGCTCCGGCGAAGACCGACGCCAAGTTCGACGACATCTTCGACGGTCTGCGGCGGGGTGCCTGATGGCGGCTCAGACCAAGGCGGAGCGTCAGGCGGCCAACCGGCGGGCGCACTTCGAGAAGCGCCAGGCGGAACGCGCCGGGCGCGGGCCGCGCGGGCTGGCCGAGTCGTGGATGGAGAGGGCCAGGGCGGTCGCCGCGACGAGGGAGAAGGGCGGCGACGAGGAGGTCTGGAACGACCTGTCCCGCACCATCGCCAACTGGGTCACCCGCTACGAGCAGTGACCGCCCGCTCAATCAATCCACCGGTCAATCCGGGGCTGTGACCGTCTCGCGCATGCGTAATGCGGAGGCGCGGGCACACGGGCGCACGGACACGCGCGCGCGTACGCGAGACGGTCACAGCCTGTCAACCCCTTCTGGGAAGGAATCATGAGCGACGAGACCGACGACACCGGCCAGGTGCTCCCGTTCCGGCCGACGCGGGGCACACCACCGCCTCCTCCGCCGCCACCGCCACCGCCCCACCCGCCGATGCTCTCGGAGCCGCCCGCCAGCATGCCGGTGGTGATCGATGAGGATGAGCCCCCGCCGACCCTCGTCCTGCCGACGCTGTCCGTTCCCGAGCCCGCGGCTCCGCCGCCGCCGGTCCCGGCTTTACCCGCGCTCAGTACGCCGGAGCCTCCGGCCGTGCTGCGGTCGGAGGGGCACGGCGAGGTGGAGGCCGCGGGTGAGGGTGGCCGGGGGCGGGACGGCTTGGGCGGCGTGATGGTGGCCGCGATCGGAATCGCGGTCGCCGCACTGCGCGGGATGACGCAGTGGGCGGAGGACCGCCGCCAGCGATTCCAGGACCAGGCCCCGGTCCGCCTGGCCGCCGCGAAGGCCAAGGCCGAGCGGATCAAGGACCGTGCCGAGCACGATGCCGCCCTGGCGGCCATCGGCAACGACGCGGCGAAGGCCCGCGCCAAGGGCCGCGTGCAGTCGCCGACCGAGTTCGGACGCGACGCCACCAAGAACAAGGGCGGCAAGGGCTCGAAGGGGACGTTCGGCGAGAGCGGCTCCAGTGGGAGCGGCCGTGCCCCGAAGCCCGGCCAGGGCAAGGGCAAAGGCGGCTCGGGTGGCAAGGACACGACTGCCCACGGGTCGACCGGGGCGGGCGGGAAGCCCGGCGCCGGCGGCAAGGGCAAGGGCAGCGATAAGGGCCCGAAGGGGGCGGACGGGGCGGGGGGCAAGAGCCCGAGTCTGGAGCGGGCCCGGGGCCGCCAGGAGCGGGCCGCGGACAAGCAGCGGGCGAAGGACCAGCGGCGTGCGGATCGCGCGGCGGCCCAGCTGGAGGACTGGGGCAAGGGCCGGGATCGCCGCCACGGGTCGCAGGACGACCGGCAGGCGGTCAAGGACCGCATCCGTAACGGTCGCCTGGAGGCTAAGGCGGCCCGGAAGGACGCCGCCCGCGACGCCCGCCGGCAGGAGCGGGCCAAGCGCAAGGAGGAGAAGGCCGCGAGGGACCGTACGACACTCGGGCAGTCGCTCGGGCAGTCGATCACCGAGGAGGCGGAACGTCGGCTGAAGGACCGGCGTGACGCGCTGGACCCGCCGGTGCTGAGCCGGAACAGGAAGAACACCCCGGCCGAGGATGCCGAGTCCGGGCCGAAGGTCGACCTGACGAAGAAGCCGCGGGCGCCGAAGGGATCGTCGACGGCGCCACCGAAGGCCACGTCGCCGAAGCCGCCGCCGCCCGGATCGGAGACGGCGGCCGAGCCCCCGAAGCAGGAGGCCGGCGGGCCGACGGGGTCCGGGCCCGGGTCGAGGTCTCGCCGCAACCGCGAGCAGCAGCCGCCTCCCCGGCAGGAGCCGCGGGCGGACGGGGAAGAGTGGCTGCGGCCGCCGCCCGGGATGCGCGTGGAGTACACCGTCACGATCGACCGGCCCGACCGGGAGGCCCAGGCCCAGGCCAGGGCGAGGGCCAAGGCCGAGGAGGAGCTCCGGCGGAGGGCCAGGCTCGCCAACGTCGTCACCCCGAACCCGGGTCTCCCGCCCGGCCCCACCGCCGGTTCGGAGACGCCGCCGGGCTCCCCGACACCACCGCCATCGACATCGTCGAGCACCAGCTCGCCCGCACCGAAGACAGAGAGGAAGGCACCGATTCCGATGCCTGGAGGACCGCCTGCCCGCCCTGCCCCGCCGCCGTCGTCGGTGGGCGACACCCAGTTCACCGACTCCGACCTGACCGTGTACGACGTCATCGACGCGGACCAGGACATGGCGGAGGAGATCACGGCGGGCGCCGAGCACGCCCTCCTGGTCGCCGACCGGTGCCAGCGCCTCCAGGCCGCCCTGGAGGGCCTGCGCGCCTCCCTGATCGCCAAGAGCGTGCCGGGGGTGTTCGTCGGCTGGTGCACCCGGCTGATCGAACGGGCGGGGGTCGTGGAGGACAAGGCCGTCGCGGTCGCCCGGGGCCTGCCCCGCGCCTCGGAGGCCATCGCCCACGCGGGGGCCGTCGCCGCCGAGCACGACAAGCCGGTCGCCGACGTCGTCCGGGACATGGGCCACACCGCGCCCGCCGCCGCCTCGTACCACCAGGAGTAGCCATGGGAATGGATCTTGCCCGGGTGGGCAGCAAGGTCGCCGAGATCTTCGTCGACGGCGTCACCTACACCGTCGCCACGGCGAAACTGGGCCTGGCGTCGATGGCGATGCTCGCGCTCAGCGAGTCCGTGCGCGGCGCCTACACCTACGTCGAGGGATGCGCCCGGCAGGTCGACACCCTCGCCGACACCGCGTCCGCGATGTGGGTCGAGGGCGTGGTCGTCGACGCGCACCGGGACGCCGCCGCCGTGATGCGCGGCGTGCTCGCCGACGCCGAATCCCTGGCGAACGAGGCCGAGGGAATGGCCGGCGACTTCAAGGCCGCGAAGGCCGGGCACGAGGCCGACTACGGGCCGGTGCACGACGCAGTCGTGTCCAAGCCGGGCCAGATGGCGACCCGGGAGTACTACAGCAACCGCTGACCCCACCAACCCTCTGCGGGGCGGCCGGAGCCCACCGGGTTCCGGCCGCCCCGCCCTGTTTCGGAGGTAGTCCTCATGCTCGCTCGCGTGCGGGCGGTGGCCAGCCGGGCCACCGCCGGTCGTGCCGCCACCGTTGCCGGGGCCGCGGTCCTCACCGTGGGCCTGGGCGCCGACGCCGTCACCGTCCCCGGCGTCCTCGCCACGGTGACGACCGCCGGGATCGGCCTGGCGACCAACATCAAAATCCTGAAAGCCCCGCGCTCCGCGCGGGACACGGCCATCGGCGTCTACCTCGCCCCGCACACGGGCGCGTGCGTCCTCCTGGTCGCCGAGCGCCTGGCCCCGGACACCGGGACGTCCCTGCTCGTGCAGACGGGCGTCGTGGCCCTGTGGACCGCGGCCACCTGGTACCTGCGCCCCGGCCGCCTCGCCCGCCAGCTCGTCGACGAGGCCGTCGCCCAGGAGCTTGCCGCGCTCGACGCCGCTGCCGAGGCCGTCCTGGAAGAGACGGAGACGGAGGAGCCTCCGGCGCCCGTCTACGACACCCCGCAGGCCCAGTGGTGGGCCGAGAACATCGCCACCGAGGACGGCATCGCGCCCGGCACCGTGCTCCTGGAGCACCGGCAGGTGACCGAGGAGTGCCTCGCGCTCGTCATCGGGTCGGCGACGCGCGGGAAGGCCGTGCCGCTCGGCAAGGACTTCACCTCCGACCTGTCCGCGGTCCTGGACCTGCCGGAGGACCGGATCGAGGTCGGGCCCGTGCCCGGCCGCGGTGCCGGGGTCCGGCTCCTGGTCCTGGGCGTGCGCCCGCAGCCCGCCGAGCCGGAGCAGGCCGCCACCGACGACGACCAGGCGGTGTGGGCGGCCATCGCCGCCACCGCGATGCCCGGCGTCGAGCTGATCGAGACCACCACCTACACCATGCAGAAGGAACTGACGTGACCGAGACCGTAGTGGAGCACTTGCTGAGGACGCCGGCGGGCGGGGTGAAGCGGTACGACCACGCCGCGCTGTGCGACCTGCTCAAGGTCGAGGACTACAGCCGCGTCATCTTCGAGCAGGGGGCCGGACGCGAGGCGATCGTGCGGGTCTACCCCTCCAACCCGCTGATGAACATGAGGCCGGTCCGCCTCGATGACCTGGTCATGGACGCGCGGGGCCGCGTCGTGCTCGGCTCCTACTTCGACGGATCGCCGCTGAGGTTCCGGCTGTTCGACCCGAAGACGGGCAACGCGCAGCGCGGCGCGGTCTTCGGGACCACGGGCGCGGGCAAGTCCAGGCTGGCGCAGGCGATCCTGGTCGCCTGCAAACGGTCCGGGATCGTCGTCCACCTCGCCGACCTCAAGGAGGGCCAGTCGGTCCCCGAGGCCGTCGGGCAGGTCGCCACCCGGGTCACGACCCAGTACGAGACGATCCTCATGCTGCGCGGCCTGTTCGACGAGGCCAAGCGCCGCATGCGGTCGTACGCGGCGATGGGCCGGTCCGGGTTCGTCAAGGACCACCCCGACCCGCTCGTCTACGGCATCGTCGACGAGGCCAACCGGCTGCTGGAGAAGGACGCACCGTTCCGCGACGAGGCGGCCCGCCTCATCAAGGAACTCGGGCGGACCGGCCGGTCAGTGGGCGTCGGCATCATCATCCTCGCCCAGGCCGGACACCTCGACGAGCTCGGCGGCAGCGACACCCTCCGAGGCATGCTCAAGGAGGGCGAGGTCATCCTGCTGCGCTGGTCGTCGGCGATGATGCAGCAGCTCGTCTCCGACGGCCTCCTGCCCCAGGGAGAGGCGCTCCAGCCCATCCCGAAAATCGTCGGCCAGGTGCGGCGGGTCCTGCGGTACGGCGAGACGGCGCCCGATGACGAGGACGACGCCAACTCGCAGGGGATGCTCTACCACCTGACGTCCCGCCGCCCGACGAGCATGGCCCGGACGTACGTCGTGGGCAGCGTCGAGCCGTGCACCGGCTACGACCCGCTGATCCTCGACCTGTACGGCGAGGCGCCGCCCCCCGGCGAGCCGATCGACTTGGAGGCGTACGTGACCGCCAAGGAACGCAAGGCGGCCGCAAAGGGTGGGGGCCAAGGGGGCCTTGGCGAGTACGAGCCGTCCCCCGACACGGACGAGCCGAGCCCCGCGACGATGACGACCGCCCAGCGGATCCTCGCGGCGCTGCCGCCCTACGGGATGACCGAGGCCGCGCTCCAGGACGCCCTGGACGGCGACGGCGGACGGACGGTCCGGCGCGGCACCCTCCGCACCACCGTCAGCACCCTCCGGAAAGAGGGCGCCGTCGCCCGCCCCGACAGCACCGGGCTGATCGTCCCCACCCCGGCGACTTGACCCGCCAACACCGCACAGCAGCACCCCACAGGCCCGGAGCATCCCCCGCTCCGGGCCTGCCCCATACCCGCGCACCCCGAAGGGCCCGACGCCATGCAGCACCAGGAGCAGCACGACCAGGAGGCCGCCCGCCTCATCGCCGAGGCGTACACCGACGACGTCCCGGCCGTCACCCGCTACCGCGACACCACCCCGCCGACACCGACAGGAGCCGCGCCCGTGCCGCAGCCCGGAGCCCGCGCCCCCATGTCGCAGCGCGCCACGGACATCAGCGTCATGACGCTGTCCGCCGGCGTCGCCTCGCTCCCCCTCGGCGGCGGTGCCGCACTCGTCCTCTGGCAGCTCTCCAGCGTCAACCCGGCCGTCCTCGCACTCGCCGCCGCCGCCCCGGTCGGCCTGGCCGGCGCCCTCGGCATCGCCGCCCGCATGATCGGCCGCGCCGTACGGGACGGCGCGGCCGCGCTCCCCCCGAGCGAGGTCCACCATCACCACACCGGCCCGACCCTCGTACAAAACACCGCCTACGACCAGCGCACCACCCGAGGCGTCATCGCCCGCACCGGAGACACCCACCGCACCCGCTGAACGCCCCTTCACCAAGGCCCCGGCCGCCCCTTCCAACAGGGCGCGACCGGGGCCTTTCTGCGTTCACCCACCACCCGGCCGAATGTGGCACACTCCTCCGCCCTTGACACCAATGGCGCGGACGTCGCGCCGGGACGGAGCGCCGCCGTGAACACCGCCGCCCCCGCCGAGGAATGGCTGACCGCCGCACAGGTCGCCGCGCACTTCCAGGTCAACCCGCGCACCGTTTACCGGTGGGCAGCAGCCGACCCCAAGATGCGCGTCAAGCGCCTCGGGCCGGACGGCCGGACCCTGCGCATCCACGCCTCCGAACTGGAGCGAGGCGGGAACGGCCAGGGAACCCCGACCGCCTGACACGCACCACCCGAGGGCTGGTTGTGGGCCGCCTCGGGGATCGCAGTACGCCGACTGGTTGAGGGCCGGGCGATCACCGAGCACAGAGGTTCCGCACCATGCCTGTACTGGCGCCCCTCCCCGGCCCGCCTCCGGCCCCCCTTGGGGGTGTCCGCGGATGACCGGCGATGTCCTGGACAGGAAATCGCGCGCCGCGCTGCTCCTCGCCCGGGGGATGCCCACCGACCGGGTAGGCCGCGACGTCGGCGTGACCGGCCGCACCATCCGCCGATGGCAGGCAGACCCTGAGTTCGCGGAGCAGGTGGCCGAGTTCCGGCGCGCCGCCCTCTCCGAGACCGTCCGGACCCTGGAAACCGTGGCCCGCACTGCCGTGTCCGTCCTCGGCCGGGCGATGACCGACGAGGACGTGCCCGTATCGGTCCGCGTCCGGGCCGCCCTCGGCGTCCTCTCCACCCTCCCCACGATTTCCGCCCACGCCGAGCTGGAGGAGCGCCTGGCCGCCCTCGAGGCCGCAGCCGACGCCCGAGACGAGGCCCACCGGTGACCCACCGCCTGCACACCCGCGTCGGACGACTGGAGCAGCGCCGCGCCCGCGCGGCCGCACTCGGCGCCGAGGTCCTCGACCTCCTGGCCGAGTGGGAGCACCGCGACCCCGACGCCTTCACCGACGCACTCACCACCGGCCGCCTGGCCGCCCTACTCACACCCCCCGAGAGGAACGCCCCCCGATGACCTACTCCGACGTCGTGGCGCACGCCCGCGCCCTGTCCGCCCTCGACCCCGACTGGACACCGCCCGTGCAGATCCCGCCCGGCCGCACCCTCGACCTCACCGAGGCCCGCCGGCGCGCACATCCGGTTGGTTCGTCCAAGTTGGACGAACCAAATCCGCGCCACCGGGTCCTCAACGTCGGCGCGGTCCGGGCACAGCGTGAGGCCGAGGAAGCAGCCCGCCGGCCCCCGCTCGCCCCGGCCAGCAGCCTGCGGTTCGTCGCGTCCGGGTCGTGGCGCTGGTGCCACGTCCACCCCCGCCTGCCGGACGCCCGCGGCTGGACCCGCCTCGCCGCCGCCCTGGTCTCCGCGGGGCCGCTCCTGTCGCTGCGCGTCGACCAGGGCCCCGCCCTCGGCCACGGCGGGCACACCCGGTTCCAGGGCGGAGACGGCGGCGCGGTGTGGGCGTCCGTGGCCGTCGACCCGGAGGTGTGCGGGACCCCGCACCGCACGGCCCGCGTCATCGCGCACGAGCTGGCGCACGTCGCCGACGAGCTGGCGACGCTCGCCACCGTGACCGCCTCCGCCTGGTGGGCCTCGTTCTCCGACCCACACCGGACCGCGGCTGCCGAGGCGTTCGCCGTCGAGGCCGAGGAGTGGCTGACCCCGCGCACCACGGCGGCCGAGCTGCTCGACGCCGCACGCCGCCACCAGGCGGGCCGCCGTGGATGAACGCGCCTCTACCGTCCGCCTCGGCGTGGCCGTCCGTCACCGGGCCGCCCACGCCGCCGACCAGGCCCGCGCTGCCGGGACCTGTGGCCACCCCGGCGCCCGGTTCTGCACCACCCTGGCCCCCGAGGCCGGCGCCTGGTGCGTGGCGTGCGGCGCGGCCCACATCGGGGACTTGCTCACCACCCCGTGGTGCCTGTTCTGCGACGCGTACGCCCGCCCCGGCCTCACCGCCGCCCGCTCCGACCGCCTAGAGGTTCTGATCCGGGCGTGCGACCCGTGCCTGACCCGCGACACCACCCCCGAGGAGACCCCGTGACCCGCCGCCACCTCCAGCGCCTGGAGCGCCTGGAGCCCCGCATCGATGACCTGTCCGTGTGGCTGACCGAGCGGCGTGGCGACCAGCTCGCCGCGGTCATCACGCGATCCCTGGACGCGCTCCGCGACGAGACGACCTCGCTCCTTCGCACCGAGGGCCGGCCAGACCTTGCCGACCACATCACCCGCGAGTGGCCCGGGTGGGCCGCCCGCATCGTCCCCGAGCAGATCGCCGCCGTGACCGGCACCGACGTGGGAGAGAACCGACCGTGACCGCCAGCATTCCCACCCGCCTGGAGCGCCTGGAGCGCGACCGCTGCCCCGGGTGCGAGGACCCGCGGCCGCTCCCCGACCACCAGGCGTGCCTCGACCAGCCCATGCCGAACCGCGCTGAGGGCCGGGCGATCGTCTTTGCCCGCACCGAGCAGCTGCTGGCCGCCGTCTGGCCCCGAGCCATCGGCGGAGACGCTCGGGCCGCCGCCACCGCCGTGCGGCTCCTCGACCAGCAGGCGCGCGTCCTGCTGCCGACGCACGACCGGGATTCGGACCGTAGCGGCATCGTGCCGCTGGAGGAGCTGCTGCGCCTCGCCGACACCGACGACGAAGCAGACGCGTAGGGGCGGCCCCGAACTTCGTGCCTGTCGTCCCGTTTCGCGCATGTCGCACTCTGGCTCTTGATAATGTTCCTTCTCAAGAGCCAGAGTTGAGGGAGGACCACATGGGCGAATCCGCCCGTCAGTTGGCCGTTCCGCTGGACGAGGTCCTGGACGCGGAGCTGGTCGAGGACGACGGACCGGCCGGGACGGAGCTGGTGCGCACCGGGAAGGACCGGCACCTGTCCCCCGGGACGGTGGCCGCTATCGCCGCCTCGGTGCCGGACTCGACCCGCCGGGCGTACGGCGCGGACCGCGAGGCGTTCACCGCCTGGTGCGCCGAGGAGGACCGCACACCGCTTCCGGCGACGGCCGAGACCATGGCCGAGTACGTCAGGCATCTGACCGTCACGCCCCGGCCGCGCACGGGAAGGCCAGCCGCGCCGTCCACGATCGAGCGCGCCATGTCGGCCGTGACCACGTGGCACGAGGACGAGGGCAAGCCGCGGCCGTCCATGCGCGGGGCCCGCGCGGTGCTCAACGCCTACAAGGACCGCCTTGCCCGCAGCAGCGACCCGGCCGCGACCGCCCGCCAGGCGACCCCCGCCCAGCCGCAGCAGCTCCGCGCGATGCTCGCCGGGGTGGACCGGGCCACCCTCGCCGGGAAGCGGAACGCCGCCCTGGTCCTGGTCGGCTTCGCCACGGCCGCCCGCGTCTCCGAGCTGGTGGCCGCGAACCGCGTGGACGTGGTCGAGGCAGAGCACGGCTGGGACGTCCACCTGTACCGGGGGAAGGTCCGCAAGCACACAACCACGGCGCTCCTGTACGGCACGGACCCGGCCACGTGCCCCGTGCGGGCCCTGCGCGCGTACCTGGAGGCCCTGACAGCCGCCGGACGTACCGAGGGGCCGGTGTTCCTGCGCGTGGACCGGTGGGACCGCCTCGCCCCGCCCCTGACCCGGCACGGGCGGCCGATAGGGGACCCTGCCGGGCGGCTCACCGCCGAGGCCGCCGCCGACGTCGTGGAGCGCCTGGCCGTGGCCGCCGGACTCGCCGGCGCCTGGTCCGGTCACTCCCTGCGCAGAGGGTTCGCCACCGCCGCCCGCGCGGCCGGGCACGACCCGCTGGAGATCAGCCGTCAGGGCGGGTGGGCGGACGGCTCCCGCGTCCTGGCCCGGTACATGGCCGACGTGGACCGCGTGAAGAACAGTCCGCTGGTCGGGATCGGCCTGTGACCGGCCGCCCGACCGCTCACCACCAGGAGGAGCACATGCCCAAGCCGTTCACCGCCGTCGCCCCGGGCCGGGTCACCGCCGTGGTGGCCCTCTGTGCGGCCGTGGTCGCCGTGTCGTGGCTGCCGGTCGCCCCGGCCCTGTGGACCGCGCTGCGCACCGCGCACGGCATGGCCGCACCGGCGGCCGTCGTCCTGACCGTGACCCTGTGCCTGGCCCCCGTGGCGCCCCTCGGCGTCCTGGTCGCGCTGCGGGAGCACTCCGTACACCTCAGGGCCCGTACGGGGGCCGTGGACGCGCTGCTGATCGTGGCGCACCTCGTGTACGCGGCGGGCTTCCTGGCCGTCCTGGTGAAGCCGCACGGCGTCCTTGCCGCGTTGCTGCTCGCCGCGCCCCTCGCCCAGGAGGCCCTGACCGTGGGCGCGCTGCGTCTGCGCTTGCACACGTCCCTCGCGGGTTCCTGACTTGCGGGCCCGGCCACTCACCACCACATCACCAGGAGGAGACCGAGATGACGACCGAGGAACACGCCCGCTGGAACGCGCTGGAGGTCCGGGAGCCGGGCCAGGTGCCGGCCGTGACGCCGCTGGCGTGGCAGGTGGCCAAGCTGACCGACCACGCGGACCGGCTGATGAACAACGCGCTGCCCGACACGTTCCCGTACGAGGTGGAGCGCGGGACGGCCGGTGACGCCCTGGCCGTGCTCGCCCTGCGGGAGTCCATCCGCCGGGACGTCGAGCACGGACGCGGCACCCGGGTCCACGAGGCGCTGCTGCTGGGGGCGTCCTGGCGCGAGGTGGCCGCCGCGCTGAACGTCGAGACCGGCGAGGCCCGGGAGCTGCTGCGCACCTGGGCGCAGGGGCAGCGGAACCTCTGGCAGCGGAACGAGGCCGAGGGGCGCCGCCCGTTCGGGCTGGACGCCGACGCGTACGCGGCTGTGCTCGCCCTGGTCGAGTGGGACGACGAGGCGCCGGCCCCGGCCGCGGCCCGTGTCGAGGAGCGGCACCAGGACGACACGGAGCCGGTGAAGGAGTCCACCCGCCGCTACGCCGAGGAGCTGCGCGCCAACCCGGGGAAGGCATCGGCAGACGGACACACCGGGTGGGAGTGCAGCGCGGGCGCGTCCCTGATTGCTGAGGCGATGACCCCTGGCCCCGGTTCACTCGGCACCATGCACGGGGTCATCTACGTGTGCCCCGGCCACCAGGCCGACGCCGAGACCCTGATCAGCACCACCGGCTGCATCCCCGAGGTGCGGGACGCCCCGCCCAGGCACCGGTGGGACCCGTGGCCGTGCGGTCATGTCACCGCCTTCGGCCCCCAGAAGGGCCCCAAGTGGCTGACCGCACCACTCCCTGACGCTTCCTGACCGACCCATTCCCTACGCCAAGGGCCCGCGACCACTACGGTCGGCCGCGGGCCCTTCTCTATGCATTACCACCAGCGGGGCCCGCCGCCCGCTGACGGTTGAGCCAGCAGCGTTCCGCCTGCTCACCAGCCGCGGGCGCGCCACTCCGCGAGGTGAGGACGCTCGACGCCGAGGGTGGTGTCGTTGCCGTGACCGGGGTATACCCAGGTTTCATCCGGCAGGACGCCGAACAGCTTGGTCTCCAGGTCGCCCATCAAGGAGTCGAACTCCTCCGGAAGTGTTGTCCTGCCAGGACCGCCGGGGAAGAGGCAGTCCCCGGTGAAGAGGTGCGGGTGGCCGTGCGGGTCGTCGTAGACCAGGGCGACCGACCCCGGGGTGTGGCCGACCAGGTGGCGCACGGTCAGCTCGACCCGGCCGACCCGCACCGTGTCGCCGTCGTCCAGCAGCACGTCGGTGGGGACCGGGATGCCCTCGGCGTCGTACCGCCCGGCCTGCGTCCGGGCGCCGGTGGCGGCCACCACCTCCGCCAGCGCCTGCCAGTGGTCGCCGTGGCGGTGGGTGGTGACGACGGAGGCGACGGAGTCCCGGCCGATCAGCCGCAGCAGGGTCTGCGGCTCGGCGGCCGCGTCGATCAGGAGCTGCTCGCCGGTGGCCCGGCAGCGCAGCAGATAGGCGTTGTTGTCCATGGCGCCCACGGCCACCTTGGAGATCATCAGGTCGGTCAGTTCGTGCACGTCGGCGGGTCCGCCGACCTTCACCGCTCCGCTGTACGTCATGGCCGTCACCCTATCGACGCGCCGGCCGCCGGCCCGGGCTCCGCCGCCCTCACAGCGGCGGCAGCGCGGGCAGCGGGCCGCCGTCGGTCCTCAGGCCGGCGGGTGCCCGGCGCCCGGCGAGCCAGCCGAGCAGATCGGCGGGGGCGCCGGTGACGGTCAGCGGCTCCTCGCCGGGCGCCGGGGCGCGGCCACTGGTGAGGGCGGGGGAACCGGCCGGGCGCAGCAGCAGCGGCGGCACGTCCGGGTGGCCGGTGAAGCGGTCGGCGAGGAAGGCGTTCTCCGCGTCGGTGAACTCCGGCGAGAGGTCCTCCAGCTCGCGCCCCGCGCCGAGGTCGACCTGGTGCAGCTCCACCTCGACCAGCCGCCGGAAGGGGACACGGGCGAGCCGGTCGGTGACGCCGTTGCGCAGCTCCACCACGGCCTCCCAGTCGGTGACCTCCGACAGGGCGGTGGCCAGCCGGGCGGCGCTGAGCCGCACGTCCTCGGCGAGGGTCTCGGCGGGCCGGCCCGCGCCCGCCTCGATGTCGGCGTCACGGGCCTCGGCGCTGGCGTACATGGGGCGGCCCGCCACGACGTTGAGCAGGGCGTCGGCGTTGCGGGCGAGATGGCTGAGGAGGTGGCCCCGGGTCCAGCCGGGCAACCGCGAGGGCTCGGCCAGTGCCGCGTCGTCCAGCGTGCCCGCGACGGTGAGCAGCCGGGCCGTGGCCTCGTCCAGTGTTGTGAGATCGCGCACAGGATCAGTCATGGAACGACCCTAACGGCAGGGGGTCCGGCCACTCGTTCGGGTGAAGGAGGCGCCATCCTCCCGGGAATCGAATGTACGTGCTATACGCTCGGTCCCCGGAAGAGGCATCCTGGATGTGGCCGGGATGCCGTTCCCCGACGGCGGCCCACTGCCGCCCTCGGGCCGAAGCCCACCGCCCCCGACCGCTCATCCCCTCCACCGCTGCCGCGGCACTCCCGTACGTTGTTCCCGGGGGTTCCGCTCCCGCTTCACTCCAGAAAGGTGCGGACCGGCGTGGCCGACCGTCTCATCGTCCGTGGTGCCCGCGAGCACAATCTGAGGAATGTCTCGCTCGACCTCCCGCGTGACTCCCTCATCGTCTTCACCGGGCTCTCCGGATCGGGCAAGTCCTCGCTCGCGTTCGACACGATCTTCGCCGAGGGCCAGCGGCGGTACGTCGAGTCCCTCTCCTCGTACGCCCGCCAGTTCCTCGGCCAGATGGACAAGCCCGACGTCGACTTCATCGAGGGCCTGTCGCCCGCGGTCTCCATCGACCAGAAGTCCACCTCGCGCAACCCGCGCTCCACGGTCGGCACCATCACCGAGGTCTACGACTACCTCCGCCTGCTCTTCGCCCGGATCGGCAAGCCCCACTGCCCGGTCTGCTCCCGCCCGATCTCCCGCCAGTCACCGCAGGCCATCGTGGACAAGGTGCTGGGCCTGCCCGAGGGCAGCCGCTTCCAGGTGCTGTCGCCGCTGGTCCGCGAGCGCAAAGGCGAGTTCGTCGACCTCTTCGCCGACCTCCAGACCAAGGGGTACAGCCGCGCCCGCGTCGACGGCACCACGATCCAGCTCGCCGACCCGCCGAAGCTGAAGAAGCAGGAGAAGCACACCATCGAGGTGGTCGTCGACCGCCTCACGGTGAAGGAGAGCGCCAAGCGCCGCCTCACCGACTCCGTGGAGACCGCCCTCGGCCTCTCCGGCGGCATGGTCGTGCTCGACTTCGTCGACCTTCCCGAGGACGACCCCGAGCGCGAGCGGATGTACTCCGAGCACCTCTACTGCCCGTACGACGACCTCTCCTTCGAGGAGCTGGAGCCCCGCTCCTTCTCCTTCAACTCGCCCTTCGGCGCCTGCCCCGACTGCACCGGCATCGGCACCCGCATGGAGGTGGACCCGGAGCTGATCGTCCCGGACGAGGACAAGTCCCTGGACGAGGGCGCCATCCACCCCTGGTCGCACGGGCACACCAAGGAGTACTTCGGCCGGCTGGTCGGCGCCCTCGCCGACGCGCTGAACTTCCGCACCGACGTGCCCTTCGCCGCGCTCCCGCAGCGCGCGAGGAAGGCCCTGCTCCAGGGTCACAAGACCCAGATCGAGGTCCGCTACCGCAACCGCTACGGCCGCGAGCGGGTCTACACCACCGCCTTCGAGGGCGCCGTGCCGTACGTCAAGCGGCGCCACTCCGAGGCGGAGAGCGACTCCAGCCGGGAGCGGTTCGAGGGGTACATGCGAGAGGTCCCCTGCCCGACCTGTGAGGGCACCCGGCTCAAGCCGATCGTGCTGGCGGTCACGGTGATGGGGAAGTCCATCGCCGAGGTCTCCGCCATGTCGATCACCGACTGCGCCGACTTCCTGGACAAGCTCACCCTCTCCGGCCGCGACCTCAAGATCGCCGAGCGCGTCCTCAAGGAGGTCAACGAACGCCTCCGCTTCCTGGTCGACGTCGGCCTCGACTACCTCTCCCTCAACCGCCCGGCGGGCTCCCTCTCCGGCGGTGAGGCCCAGCGCATCCGGCTGGCCACCCAGATCGGCTCGGGCCTGGTCGGCGTGCTCTACGTCCTGGACGAGCCCTCCATCGGCCTCCACCAGCGCGACAACCACCGGCTGATCGAGACCCTGGTCCGCCTGCGCGACATGGGCAACACGCTGATCGTGGTGGAGCACGACGAGGACACCATCAAGGTCGCCGACTGGATCGTGGACATCGGCCCGGGCGCCGGTGAGCACGGCGGCAAGGTCGTCCACTCCGGCTCGCTGGACGAGCTGCTCGCCAACAAGGAGTCGATCACCGGCCAGTACCTCGCCGGCAAGCGCTCCATCCCGGTGCCGCAGATCCGCCGCCCGGTCGACCCGGCGCGGCAGCTGACGGTGATCGGCGCCAAGGAGAACAACCTCCGCGACATCGACGTCTCCTTCCCGCTCGGCGTCCTCACCGCCGTCACCGGCGTCTCCGGCTCCGGCAAGTCGACGCTGGTCAACGACATCCTCTACACCCACCTGGCCCGCGAGCTGAACGGCGCCAAGAGCGTCCCCGGCCGCCACACCCGGGTCGAGGGCGACGACCTCGTCGACAAGGTCGTGCACGTCGACCAGTCGCCGATCGGCCGCACCCCCCGCTCCAACCCGGCCACCTACACCGGAGTCTTCGACAACGTCCGCAAGCTCTTCGCCGAGACGATGGAGGCCAAGGTCCGCGGGTACCTCCCCGGCCGCTTCTCCTTCAACGTCAAGGGCGGCCGCTGCGAGAACTGCCACGGCGACGGCACCATCAAGATCGAGATGAACTTCCTGCCCGACGTGTACGTCCCGTGCGAGGTCTGCCACGGCGCGCGCTACAACCGGGAGACCCTGGAGGTCCACTACAAGGGCAAGTCCATCGCCGAGGTGCTGGACATGCCCATCGAGGAGGCCCTCGGCTTCTTCGAGGCCGTCCCCACCATCGCCCGCCACCTGCGCACGCTCAACGAGGTCGGCCTCGGGTACGTCCGCCTCGGACAGCCCGCGCCCACCCTCTCCGGCGGCGAGGCGCAGCGCGTCAAGCTCGCCGCGGAGCTCCAGAAGCGCTCCACCGGACGCACGGTCTACGTCCTGGACGAGCCCACCACCGGCCTGCACTTCGAGGACATCAGCAAGCTGATCACCGTCCTGTCCGGGCTGGTCGACAAGGGCAACTCGGTCATCGTCATCGAGCACAACCTCGACGTCGTCAAGACCGCCGACTGGGTCGTCGACATGGGTCCCGAGGGCGGTAACGGCGGCGGCCTCGTCGTGGCCGAGGGCACCCCCGAGGAAGTGGCCGGCGTCCCGGCGAGCCACACCGGCAAGTTCCTCCAGGACGTGCTCGGCGCCGACCGGATCAGCGAGGCCGCCGCCGCGCCCCGCTCCGGCGGCGCCCGCAAGACGGGGACCACCCGCAAGGCGGTCGCGGCCAAGAAGCCCGCCGCCAGGAAGACAGCGGCCGCCAAGGCCCCTGCGAAGAAGGCGAAGCGCACCGCCAAGTGACCGCCGGGTGACCGGAAACCGCCCGCCCGGCCCCGCCCCCGGACCGACCGCGCAACGCCGCCCGCCGCCTCCGCGTCCTCACCGGCGCAGGGGCGGCGGCGGCCTGCCCGGCCGCCCCTCGGGAAGCGGGGTGAACAGCCGCTGATGTGAGAATCATGATCGCCATGGGGAGTACCGCCCGCTCCCTGGCCAGTCGGGCCGGCGCCGCCGCGCGCCGGCCGTACTGGCAGCGGCCCAGCCCCGCCTACCTGGTCCGCCGCTGGCCCGACCTGACCGCCACCTGCGTGGCCACGGTCTTCTTCTGGCTCTCCCTGACCCCCTCGCTGGTGCCCCGGCCCTGGTACCTCCAAGGGCTGATCGGCGGCCTCAACGCGGCCATCGGCTACGCCCTGGGCGTCACCGTCAGCTGGCTCTTCCGGCTCCTGGTCGGCCGCCGGCCCCGCCCGGCCGTCCGCGCCCACGCCTGGCAGGCGTACTTCCTCCTCAGCCCGGTCTGCGCGGTCTGGCTGATCTCCGAGAGCGCCCACATGCAGCGCCAGCTGCGCGCCCTCCAGGGACTGCCGCCCTCGCTCACCTGGCACACGCCGATGATCGCCCTGATCACCGTCGCGCTCTGGGCTCTGCTGCTGCTCCTGGCCCGCGCCGTGCGCCTGGGCGCCAGCCGCCTCATCCGGCTGCTCGGGCGGCTGCTGCCGAGGCCCGCCGCGGTCGGCCTGGGGCTGCTCCTCTCCAGCCTGGCCGTCCTCTTCTGCGTCCAGGACCTCGTCTTCGAACGCGGGGTCGTCGACATCGCCGACCGCATCTCCAAGGCCACCGACGGCGGCACCAAGGAGGGCGTCACGCCGCCGGCCTCGCGCCTGGTCTCCGGCGGTCCCGGCTCGTACATCCGCTGGCGCGACCTGGGCTTCCAGGGGCGCAACTTCGCCGGCTCCGTCCTCACCAGCGAGCAGATCTCCGACTGGACCGGGCGGGACGCCGTGGATCCCGTCCGCGTCTACGCCGGCTCGGCCGCCCCGGAGGCCTTCGCCTACGACGAGGACCCCGTCGCCGCCCAGGTCGACCTGGCCATGAAGGAGCTGGAACGGACCGGCGCGTTCGACCGGGACGTCCTCGCCATCGCCGGGACCACCGGCACCGGATGGGTCAACGCCAACGTCGTGGAACCCCTCGAATACATGCACGACGGCAACACCGCCACCGTCGCCCTCCAGTACTCCTACCTGCCGAGCTGGCTCTCCTTCCTCGTCGACAAGGAGAAGGCCGCGCACGCCACCCGCGAACTGGTCGAGGCCGTCCGTGCCCGCTGGGCCGCGCTGCCCCCCGACGAGCGCCCCCGCCTCGTCGTCACCGGCGAGAGCCTCGGCGCGTACGCTGTCGAAGCCTCCTACGAGCGGCCCGGGGAACTGCTGGACAACGTCGACGGGGCCCTGCTGCTCGGGCCGCCGAACTTCTCGCCGCTCTCGGAGGAGATCCGCGCCCGCCGCGACCCGGCCAGCCCCGTCTGGCGGCCGCTCTACGAGGAGGGACGCAACTTCCGCTTCGCCCAGTTCCCCCGCCGGGACCTGGCCCGTCCCGACGCACCCTGGGAGGGGCCGCGCGTCGTCTACCTCCAGAACGCCTCCGACCCCGTCGTCTGGTGGTCCTACGACCTCCTCCTCAAGCGCCCCGAGTGGCTCGACGACCCGCTCGGCCCCGACATCACCCCCGAGATCAACTGGTTCCCCTTCGTCACCTTCTGGCAGACCAGCGTCGACATGGCCGTCAGCTACGGCGTCCAGGCACCGCACGGCCACCGGTACGGCGCCGGCCCGGTGGACGGCTGGGCCGCGGTGGCGCCCCGCGAGGGCTGGACCGATGCCGACACCCGCCGCCTGCACGACTTCATCGCCGCCCGCGACACCCCGTACTGACCGGGAGCGGGACCGCGACGGGCGGACGACGGGGGCGGGGCGGACGCGGCGGCGGGCCCCGGCTAGTGTCGGACGCGATCCCGAGCCGCCCACGGACCTCAGCGGAGGCACCATGTCCGCCCACCCCCTCTCCCGCCGCACCGTCCTGCGGGGCGCGGCCCTCGTCCCGGCCGCCGGGCTGGGCGCGGCGGCCTGCGCGGCACCGGACGACGGGCGGGCCGAGGGGCCCGCCGAGCCCGTCGAGCTGGGCGCCGCCGACGCCGTCGAGAAGGGCGGGGCGGAGATCTTCCGCGAGCACCACGTCGTCGTGAGCCGGTCCGAGGAGGGGGAGTACCGGGCGTTCAGTGCCGTCTGCACCCACCGGCAGTGCCCGCTGCACAAGATCAAGGGCACCGTCTCCACCTGCACCTGCCACGGCAGCCGGTTCGACGTCACCACCGGCGAGGTGCTCGAAGGACCCGCCGTCGCCCCGCTCACCGAACTCGACGTCTCCACCGACGGCGGGCGCCTGGTGGCACGGCCCAGGCCCGCCTGACCCCGCCCGCCGCGCGTCCCCGGAGCGTCACCGCGGGTCACGCCGGAGTGTCGGTGGCCGCCAGTAGGGTGTCTGACATGGCCGATCCCTCCAGCTACCGTCCGAAGCCGGGACAGATTCCCGATTCCCCGGGCGTCTACCGCTTCCGCGACGAACACCGGCGGGTGATCTACGTCGGAAAGGCGAAGAGCCTGCGCCAGCGCCTGTCCAGCTACTTCCAGGACCTGGCCGGCCTCCACCCGCGCACCCGCACCATGGTCACCACCGCCGCCTCGGTGGAGTGGACGGTGGTCTCCACCGAGGTCGAGGCGCTCCAGCTGGAGTACACCTGGATCAAGGAGTTCGACCCCCGGTTCAACGTCAAGTACCGCGACGACAAGAGCTACCCGTACCTCGCGGTGACGATGAACGAGGAGTTCCCCCGCGTCCAGGTCATGCGGGGCCAGAAGAAGAAGGGCGTGCGCTACTTCGGCCCGTACGGCCACGCCTGGGCCATCCGCGACACCGTCGACCTGCTGCTGCGGGTCTTCCCCGTCCGCACCTGCTCGGCGGGTGTCTTCAGGAACGCCGCCCGCACCGGCCGGCCCTGCCTCCTCGGCTACATCGGCAAGTGCGCCGCCCCCTGCGTCGGCCGCATCAGCCCCGAGGACCACCGTGACCTCGCCGAGGAGTTCTGCGACTTCATGGCCGGCCGCACCGGCGCCTACCTGCGCCGGCTGGAGCAGCAGATGCGGGAGGCCGCCGAGGAGATGGAGTACGAGCGGGCCGGGCGCCTGCGCGACGACATCGAGGCGCTGCGCCGCGCCATGGAGAAGTCCGCCGTCGTGCTCGCCGACGCCACCGACGCCGACCTCATCGCCGTCGCCGAGGACGAGCTGGAGGCGGCCGTCCAGATCTTCCACGTGCGCGGCGGCCGGGTCCGCGGCCAGCGCGGCTGGGTCACCGACAAGGTCGAGGCGGTCGACACCGCCGGCCTCGTCGGTCACGCCCTCCAGCAGCTCTACGGCGAGGAGCGCGGCGAGGGCGTCCCCAAGGAGGTCCTGGTCCCCGCCCTCCCCGACGACCTCGCCGCCGTCTCCCAGTGGCTCGGCGACCGGCGCGGCACCCAGGTCTCCCTGCGCGTCCCGCAGCGCGGCGACAAGAAGGCCCTGATGGAGACGGTCCAGCGGAACGCCCAGCAGTCCCTGGTCCTGCACAAGACCAAGCGCGCCTCCGACCTGACCACCCGCTCCCGCGCCCTGGAGGAGATCGCCGAGGCCCTGGAGCTGGACAGTGCCCCGCTGCGCGTCGAGTGCTACGACATCTCGCACTTCCAGGGCGACGACGTGGTGGCCTCCATGGTCGTCTTCGAGGACGGGCTGGCCCGCAAGAGCGAGTACCGCCGCTTCCAGATCAAGGGCCGGGCGGGCGACACCCAGCTCTGGCACGGCCAGGGCCAGGACGACGTCCGCTCCATGCACGAGGTGATCACCCGCCGCTTCCGCCGCTACCTCAGCGACCGGGAGCGCACCGGCGAGTGGACCGAGGAGCAGGACGCCACGGAGGGGGGCGAGGTCACCGCCTCCCTCACCGACGAGGACGGCCACCCCAGGCGGTTCGCCTACCCGCCGCAGCTCGTCGTGGTCGACGGCGGTCAGCCGCAGGTCGCCGCCGCCCAGCGTGCCCTGGACGAGCTGGGCATCGACGACATCGCCGTCTGCGGCCTCGCCAAGCGCCTGGAGGAGGTCTGGGTCCCCGGGCAGGACGACCCGGTCGTCCTGCCCCGCACCAGCGAGGGCCTCTACCTCCTCCAGCGCGTCCGCGACGAGGCCCACCGCTTCGCCATCAGCTACCAGCGGGCCAAGCGCTCCAAGCGCGTCCGCACCAGCCCCCTCGACGACGTCCCCGGTCTCGGTGAGACCCGCAAGCAGGCCCTGATCAAGCACTTCGGCTCCGTCCGCAGACTGCGTGCCGCCACCGTCGAGCAGATCTGCGAGGTCCCCGGCATAGGCCGCAAGACCGCCCTCGCCGTCGCAGCCACCCTGTCCCGGTCCGCCCCGACGGTCGCGGTCAACACCGCGACGGGCGAGATCGTGGGCGACGACGACACGGAACAGGGAGCGGCGGAAGCCGGGCAGGAGCCGGACTCCGGGGAGGGGACCGCACCCGGGGGGCCCGCCGGCGCGCCGACGGACACCCCGGCACCGGACGACGCGCACCGGGAGACGGACGGCGCGCCCGCCACCGGTACGGGCACTCGGCCCGGTCCGGACGCCACGAGGACGCCCGGACCCTCCGGCGAGGAACCGGGAGCCGTGGCGGCAGCCGCCTCCGGCGGGACAGGCGCCCCGAGCGGTGACCGTTGCGAAGGCACGGCTGAGGGCACCGGTGGAGCGGACACCGACCCCGGGACGCGCGGCGCGGACGGCCCGGCGGACGGGCCCTTCTCCGCGCCGGGTGACCCGGGTGCGGACGGGCCGCCGTCCGCGCCGGGGGCCGGAGGGGAGACCTCCCGCGCCGGGCGTGGCGGCGACGTGGCGCCGGGCCCGGGCGGACCGGACACCTCCGGGAGCTCCGGTGCACAGGCGGGGCCGTCCGCGCCCGTGAGCGGCGAGGAAGCGGCAGGTACCGGCGAAGTGGGCGACGGCGTGCGCCCCGCCACCGGGCCCGGCGGCGGGGCGGAGCCGGAGCAGACGCGCGACACGCCCGGCTGGACCCCCGCGCCAGGTTCCCTGGGCGAGTCCGGGCGGACGGGCGTGCCCTCGGCGTCCGGCGCCGCGCCGGAGCCGGGCGACCGCCGTGTTCCCGACGGCCCGCGGGCGGCGCCCCCGGGACCGTCGGGACCCGGCCGCCCGTCGGGTGTGCCCGGAGCGGACGGGGAGGCGGCGCAGCCGCTGCGTCCGGCGGCGTCGGCGCCCCAGCCGGGGGAGGCGGGGGAAGCACGGGCGCCGAAGGAGGGCGGCCCGCAGCCGCTCCAGGGGGCGGCTCCGCAGCCCGCCGAGGGGCAGCCGGGCCGCAGAGAGGACACCACCGCCCCGTCGGCGGGCAATTCCCCGGCACCGCACCGCGCGGCCGGTTCCCCGGACGGCGGTGCGGCGGGACAGACTGGAGAGCCGGGGGTGTCCGGTCCGGCCGAGCAGGACGGGCCGGGTGACCGGACAGCACCGGACGGCGTGCCTGACCAGGCACCGCCGCAGACCGCACCGAGGAACCGGGGGCAGCAGACATGACCGAGCGTGACGGAGAAGAGGCACAGGTGAGTACGGGCACGACCGGCGACACGGCGGAGGCCGGCGAGACGGCCATCCCCGAGCTGGTGATCATCTCCGGGATGTCCGGCGCCGGGCGCAGCACCGCGGCCAAATGCCTGGAGGACCTCGGCTGGTTCGTCGTCGACAACCTGCCGCCCGCCCTCATCCCCACCATGGTGGAGCTGGGCGCCCGTTCCCAGGGGAACGTCGCGCGGATCGCCGTCGTCGTCGACGTGCGCGGCCGCCGCTTCTTCGACAATCTGCGCGAGTCCCTCGCCGACCTCGACGTCAAGAACGTCACCCGGCGCATCGTCTTCCTGGAGTCCTCCGACGACGCGCTGGTGCGCCGTTTCGAGTCGGTGCGCCGCCCGCACCCCCTGCAGGGCGACGGCCGCATCGTCGACGGCATCGACGCCGAGCGCGACCTGCTGCGTGAACTGCGCGGCGACGCCGACCTCGTCATCGACACCTCCAGCCTCAACGTCCACGAGCTGCGCGCCAAGATGGACGCCCAGTTCGCGGGCGACGAGGAGCCCGAGCTGCGGGCCACCGTGATGTCCTTCGGATACAAGTACGGCCTGCCCGTCGACGCCGACCTCGTCGTCGACTGCCGCTTCCTGCCCAACCCGCACTGGGTCCCCGAGCTGCGGCCCTTCACCGGGCTGAACGAAGAGGTCTCGCAGTACGTGTTGAGCCGTCCGGGCGCCAAGGAGTTCCTGGACCAGTACACCGAGCTCCTCCAGTTGATCAACCGCGGCTACCGCCGGGAGGGCAAGCGGTACGTGACGATCGCGGTCGGGTGTACCGGCGGCAAGCACCGTTCCGTGGCCATGTCCGAGAAGCTCGCCTCCCGCCTCGCCTCCGAGGGCGTCGAGACGGTCGTCGTCCACCGAGACATGGGCCGGGAATGACCGGCCGCCCCTCGCGCCTGCGGCGGACGCGGAGGTCCACGCCGGCCACGACACCCCTCGGCTGGTCACCGCGTCCGCGCCCGCGCGGCCGCGGTGCCCAGCCCAAGGTCGTGGCCCTCGGCGGCGGGATGGGCCTGTCCGCCTCGCTGACCGCCCTGCGCCGCATCACCGGCGACCTCACCGCCGTCGTCACCGTGGCCGACGACGGCGGCTCCAGCGGCCGCCTCCGCGACGAGCTGGGCGTGCTGCCCCCGGGCGACCTGCGCAAGGCGCTGGCCGCGCTCTGCGGCGACGACGACTGGGGCCAGACCTGGGCCCGGGTGATCCAGCACCGCTTCCACTCCCGCGGCGACCTGCACGACCACGCCGTCGGCAATCTGCTGATCGTCGCCCTGTGGGAGCAGCTCGGCGACCACGTCCAGGCGCTCGACCTGGTCGGCACCCTGCTCGGCGCGCACGGCCGGGTACTGCCCATGTCCGCCGTACCCCTGGAACTGCAGGCGCTGGTGCGGGGCCACGACCCGGCCCGTCCGGACGACGTGGACACCGTCCGCGGCCAGGCGACCGTGGCCCTGACCCCCGGCGAGGTGCAGTCGGTGCACCTGGTGCCGCACGACCCGCCGGCCGTGCCCGAGGCGGTCGAGGCGGTCCTGGACGCGGACTGGGTGGTGCTCGGCCCGGGGTCCTGGTTCTCCTCGGTCATCCCCCACCTGCTGGTGCCCGAACTGCTCGACGCGCTGCTCTCCACCAAGGCCCGCCGGGTCCTCTCACTCAACCTCGCGCCGCAACCCGGAGAAACCGAAGGCTTCTCCCCGCAGCGTCATTTGGAGGTTTTGGCCCGACACGCCCCTAAACTCGCCCTGGACGTGGTGCTCGCCGACGAGGCGGCCGTGCCCGACCGTCTCTCGCTCGACGACGCCGCCCGGCGTCTGGGCGCGACGGTCGAGCTGGCGCCCGTGGCCCGCCCTGACGGCAGCCCCCGGCACGACCCGGAGCTGCTGGCGGCCGCGTACGACCGTATTTTCCGGATGCATGGAAGGATCGGCCCATGGCGATGACGGCAGCGGTGAAGGACGAGGTCTCCCGGCTTCCCGTCACCCGCACCTGTTGCAGGAAGGCGGAGGTATCCGCGGTCCTGCGGTTCGCGGGTGGGCTGCACCTGGTGAGCGGCCGCATCGTGATCGAGGCGGAGCTGGACACGGCGATGGCCGCCCGGCGCCTCAAGCGGGACATCCTGGAGATCTTCGGCCACAGTTCCGAACTGATCGTGATGGCCCCCGGCGGACTGCGCCGCGGTTCGCGCTACGTGGTGCGGGTGGTGGCCGGCGGTGACCAGCTCGCCCGGCAGACGGGGCTGGTCGACGGCCGCGGCCGCCCGATCAGAGGGCTGCCGCCGCAGGTCGTCTCCGGCGCCACCTGCGACGCCGAGGCGGCCTGGCGTGGCGCGTTCCTCGCCCACGGCTCGCTCACCGAGCCCGGCCGCTCCTCCTCCCTGGAGGTCACCTGCCCCGGCCCGGAGGCGGCCCTCGCCCTGGTCGGCGCGGCCCGCAGGCTCTCCATCGCCGGCAAGGCCCGCGAGGTGCGCGGCGTCGACCGGGTGGTGGTCCGCGACGGTGACGCGATCGGCGCGCTGCTGACCCGCCTCGGCGCCCACGAGTCGGTGCTCGCCTGGGAGGAGCGGCGGATGCGGCGCGAGGTGCGCGCCACCGCCAACCGCCTGGCCAACTTCGACGACGCCAACCTCCGCCGCTCGGCGCGGGCGGCCGTCGCCGCCGGGGCCCGCGTCCAGCGCGCCCTGGAGATCCTCGGCGAGGAGGTTCCCGAGCACCTGGCGGCCGCCGGCCGGCTGCGCATGGAGCACAAGCAGGCGTCGCTGGAGGAGCTGGGCGCGCTCGCCGATCCGCCGCTCACCAAGGACGCGGTGGCCGGGCGCATCCGGCGCCTGCTGGCCATGGCCGACAAGCGGGCCCAGGACCTGGGCATCGCCGGCACCGAGGCCGGCCTCAGTGAGGACCTCGCCGACCATCTCGTCGGCTGACGCGCCCCCGCGGTCAACCCGGCGGGCGCCACTCGCCCGTACGGATGACGTACCGCCCGGCCCCGCCCTCCCGGTCACGGGGGAGCGGGGCCGTTCCGGTCGCGGGCGGAGTCAACCGGGCGTACTCTGCGCCCGGTTGACGGAGAGTGACGGGACGGCGGTTTCCGGGCCGGGTGGAACAGCCGTACCGGCTACCGGACAGTAGTCCCGGGAGCGCCCCGGGCGGTCTCCGCCGATGTCACTCCGGGGACGACGGAGAGGTAGGGTCGGAGAAGGTCGGGGACATCCCATACAGCTCGCCGGCGTCGAAAACCGGCGTACCAACGAGGAGATCGGCTCGTGACGATCCGCGTAGGCATCAACGGCTTCGGCCGCATCGGTCGCAACTACTTCCGCGCCCTTCTGGACCAGGGCGCGGACATCGAGATCGTGGCTGTCAACGACCTGGGTGACACCGCGACCACCGCACACCTGCTGAAGTACGACACCATCCTCGGCAAGCTCTCCGAAGAGGTCTCGCACACCGAGGACACCATCACGGTCGGCGACAAGACCGTCAAGGTGCTCTCCGAGCGCGACCCCGCCGACATCCCGTGGGGGGACCTCGGCGTCGACATCGTCATCGAGTCGACCGGCATCTTCACCAAGAAGGCCGACGCCGAGAAGCACCTCACCGCCGGCGCCAAGAAGGTCATCATCTCGGCCCCGGCCAAGGATGAGGACATCACCATCGTGATGGGCGTCAACGAGGACAAGTACGACCCCGCCACCGACAACATCATCTCCAACGCCTCCTGCACCACCAACTGTGTGGCGCCGATGGCCAAGGTTCTGGACGAGAACTTCGGCATCGTCAAGGGCCTGATGACGACGGTGCACGCCTACACCAACGACCAGCGCATCCTGGACTTCCCGCACAAGGACCTGCGCCGCGCCCGCGCCGCCGCAGAGAACATCATCCCGACCACCACGGGCGCCGCCAAGGCCACCGCGCTGGTCCTGCCGCAGCTCAAGGGCAAGCTCGACGGCATCGCGATGCGCGTCCCGGTCCCCACCGGCTCCGTCACCGACCTGGTGGTCGAGCTCAAGCGCGAGGTCACCAGGGACGAGGTCAACGCCGCCTTCGAGAAGGCCGCCCAGCAGGGCCAGCTCGCCGGGAAGCTCGTCTACACGGCCGACCCGATCGTCTCCTCGGACATCGTCTCGACCCCGGCCTCCTGCACCTTCGACTCGCTGCTGACCATGGCCGAGGGCACCACGGCCAAGATCATCGGCTGGTACGACAACGAGTGGGGCTACTCCAACCGCCTCGTCGACCTCACCGTCTTCGTGGGCGAGCGGCTCTGACCGCACCTCGCACGGCAGGCAGCACCGCACGATGAGTGACAGGGTCCGGACCCGCGCGACGCAGCGCGGTCCGGGCCCTGTCGCACGCCGCACGCCGGCCCCCACGACCATGCAGCACGAGAGCAGAGCCACGAGCCCAGGAGAGCAGTCATGAAGACGATCGACCAACTTCTCGACGAGGGAGTGAACGGCAAGCGGGTCTTCGTCCGCGCCGACCTCAACGTCCCCCTCGCCGACGGGCAGATCACCGACGACGGCCGCATCCGCGCCGTCCTGCCGACCGTCCAGGCCCTCACCGGCGCCGGCGCCAAGGTGGTCGTCGCCTCCCACCTCGGCCGGCCCAAGGGAGCCCCCGACCCGGCCTTCTCGCTGCTGCCCGCGGCCGAGCGGCTCGGTGAACTCCTCGGCGAGCCCGTGGCGTTCGCCCAGGACACCGTCGGCCCCGCCGCCCACGCCGCCGTCGACGGGCTGGAGCCCGGCCAGGTCGCGGTCGTCGAGAACCTCCGCTTCAACCCGGGTGAGACCAGCAAGGACGACGCCGAGCGCGGCACCTTCGCCGACGCACTCGCCGCGCTGGCCGACGTGTACGTGGGCGACGGCTTCGGCGCCGTGCACCGCAAGCACGCCTCGGTCTACGACCTCCCGGCGCGCCTGCCGCACTACGCCGGCCACCTCATCGCCACCGAGGTCGGCGTCCTCAGGAAGCTGACCGACGACGTCCAGCGCCCCTACGCGGTGGTCCTCGGCGGCGCCAAGGTCTCCGACAAGCTCGGCGTCATCGACAACCTGCTGGAGAAGGCCGACCGCATCCTGATCGGCGGCGGCATGGTCTTCACCTTCCTCAAGGCCAAGGGGTACGAGGTCGGCGCCTCGATGCTCCAGGAGGACCAGATCCCGGTCGTCCAGGAGTACCTGAAGCGCGCCGGGGAGAAGGGCGTGGAGTTCGTCCTCCCGGTCGACGTGGTCGTCTCCGGCGGCTTCCCCGACCTGAAGGCGAAGGAGGCCACCCACCCGGACGTCGTCCCCGCGGACGCCATCCCGGCCGGCCAGATGGGGCTGGACATCGGCCCCGCCACCGCGGAGCTGTACGCCACCAAGCTCGCCGACGCCCGCACGATCTTCTGGAACGGCCCCATGGGGGTCTTCGAGCACCCCGACTACGCTGACGGCACCCGGGCAGTGGCCCAGGCCCTGCTCGACTCCCCGGCCTTCACGGTCGTCGGCGGCGGCGACTCCGCCGCGGCCGTCCGGCTGCTGGGCTTCGACGAAAACGCATACGGACACATCTCGACCGGCGGCGGCGCCAGCCTCGAATACCTCGAGGGCAAGACGCTCCCCGGCCTCGCCGCACTGGAGGACTGAACCACCGTGACTGACACTGCCCAGGGACGCACCCCGCTGATGGCGGGCAACTGGAAGATGAACCTCAACCACCTGGAGGCCATCGCCCACGTCCAGAAGCTGGCGTTCGCCCTGTCCGACAAGGACTACGACGCCGTCGAGGTCGCGGTCCTGCCGCCCTTCACGGACCTCAGGTCGGTCCAGACGCTGGTCGACGGCGACAAGCTCAAGATCAAGTACGGCGCCCAGGACATCTCGGCGCACGACTCCGGGGCCTACACCGGCGAGATCTCCGGCCCGATGCTGGCGAAGCTGAAGTGCTCCTACGTGGCGGTCGGCCACTCGGAGCGCCGCCAGTACCACGGCGAGAGCGACGAGCTGTGCAACGCCAAGGTCAGGGCCGCCTTCAAGTACGGCATCACCCCGATCCTCTGCGTCGGCGAGGGCCTCGACGTCCGCAAGGCCGGCGAGCAGGTCCCGCACACCCTCGCCCAGGTCGACGGCGGTCTGAGGGACGTCCCCGCCGAGCAGGCCGAGACGATCGTCATCGCCTATGAGCCGGTATGGGCCATCGGCACCGGTGAGGTCGCCACCCCGGAGGACGCCCAGGAGGTGTGCGGGGCGATCCGCGGCCGCCTGGCCGAGCTGTACTCGCAGGAGCTGGCCGACAAGGTCCGCATCCAGTACGGCGGTTCCGTCAAGGGTGGCAACGTCGCGGCGATCATGGCCCAGCCCGACGTGGACGGCGCCCTGGTCGGCGGTGCCGCGCTGGACACGGACGAGTTCGTCAAGATCGTCCGCTTCCGCGACCAGTGAGCCCGCGCTTCCGCGACCAGTGAGTATGCGGTAGAGCGGAATCGGCGTACCCTTGCGGGGGCCGGGGCACCTGACCCGGCCCCCGCAGTCCATCCAGTTCCGAGGAAGTTGGTCCAGCCGTGGTTATGGGGTTCTCGATCGCCCTGATCGTCTTCAGCCTGCTGCTGATGCTGCTGGTGCTGATGCACAAGGGGAAGGGCGGCGGCCTCTCCGACATGTTCGGTGGCGGCATGCAGTCCTCCGTGGGTGGCTCCTCGGTCGCCGAGCGGAACCTCGACCGGATCACGGTCGTCGTCAGCCTGCTCTGGTTCGCCTGCATCGTGGTGCTCGGCCTCCTGATGAAGCTGGACTGAGCCACCCGGCACCGCCGGCGCCGGTCCCGATCCGGTCGCGCGCTCTATCATGAGGCGTGCGCCCGGCGGGCACCGCGTCCGCGGAGCCCTCGAATCCGCCCCCTGGACGCCTGTCGCGGCATCCGTACACTGGTGCGCCCGCGGCGGAGCCGGTCACGCTTCGCGGCACCATCACGCAGGGAGTGACGACTGTGGCAAGTGGCAACGCGATCCGCGGCAGCCGGGTCGGAGCGGGGCCCATGGGGGAGGCCGAGCGGGGCGAGTCGGCACCGCGCCTGCGGCTCTCCTTCTGGTGCGCCAACGGACACGAGACCCAGCCGAGCTTCGCCAGTGACGCGCAGGTCCCCGAGACCTGGGACTGCCCGCGCTGCGGTTTCCCCGCCGGCCAGGACCGGGACGACCCCCCGGCCCCGCCGCGCACCGAACCGTACAAGACGCACCTCGCCTACGTCCGTGAGCGGCGCTCCGACGCCGACGGCGAGGCGATCCTCGCCGAGGCCCTGGCCAAGCTCCGCGGCGAGATCTGAACGGCGCGCCGCCCGGCCACCGGCTGTTGGCCCGGTGGCCGTCCTCTGGCCTCTCTGTGGCACCACCGCGGGCGTCCCGCCATCAATTAGGTTGGTGGGGCAGCGGGGCAAGCCGAGACGAGAGAAGGCGGAAAGTCACCGATGAACCCAGCAAGCCGAACCGAGCTGTCCCAGCGGCCGCAGTGGACCGCGCTCGCCGACCACCGCGCGGCGCTCGGCGAGGTGAGCCTGCGGCAGTTGTTCGCCGACGACCCGCGCCGCGGTGAGCGGTACACCCTCCAGGTCGGCGACCTGCACATCGACTACTCCAAGCAGCTCGTCACCGACGAGACGCTGACGCTGCTGCGGGAGCTGGCCGAGGCCACCGGCGTGGCCGGACTGCGCGACGCGATGTACCGCGGCGAGCGGATCAACACCACCGAGAACCGCGCGGTCCTGCACACCGCGCTGCGCGCGCCGCGCGGCGCCGTCATCGAGGACGGCGGCCCCGGCGGCCCGAACGTCGTCCCCGAGGTCCACGAAGTCCTCGACCGTATGGCCGGCTTCGCGGAGAAGGTGCGCTCCGGCGAGTGGACCGGCGCCACCGGCCGGCCGCTGCGCACCATCGTCAACATCGGCATCGGCGGCTCCGACCTCGGCCCCGCCATGGCCTACGAGGTGCTGCGCTCCTTCTCCGACCGCGACCTGACGGTGCGTTTCGTCTCCAACGTCGACGGCGCCGACCTCTACGAGTCGGTCCGCGACCTCGACCCGGCCGAGACGCTCTTCATCGTCGCCTCCAAGACCTTCACCACCATCGAGACCGTCACCAACGCCGAGGCCGCACGTCGTTGGCTCCTCGACGGTCTCGGCGCCGGGCCCGAGGCCGTGGCGCGGCACTTCGTCGCGCTCTCCACCAACGCCGAGAAGGTCGCCGAGTTCGGCATCGACCCGGCCAACATGTTCGAGTTCTGGGACTGGGTCGGCGGCCGTTACTCCTACGACTCGGCCATCGGCCTCTCCCTGATGGTCGCCATCGGCCCCGAGCGGTTCCGCGAGATGCTCGACGGCTTCCACCTGGTCGACGAGCACTTCCGCACCGCGCCCCCCGAGGCCAACGTGCCGCTGCTGCTGGGCCTCCTCGGCATCTGGTACGGCAACTTCCACGGCGCCCAGTCGCACGTGGTGCTGCCCTACTCGCACTACCTCTCCCGCTTCGCCGCCTACCTCCAGCAGCTCGACATGGAGTCCAACGGCAAGCGCGTCCAGCGCGACGGCGTCCCCGTCGCCTGGCAGACCGGGCCGGTCGTCTGGGGCACCCCCGGCACCAACGGCCAGCACGCCTACTACCAGCTGCTCCACCAGGGCACCAAGCTGATCCCCGCCGACTTCATCGGCTTCGCCCGGCCCGTCGACGCGCTGCCGCCCGGCCTCGCCGGCCAGCACGACCTGCTGATGGCCAACTTCTTCGCCCAGACGCAGGCACTCGCCTTCGGCAGGACCGCCGAGGAGGTCCGCGCCGAGGGCGTCCCGGAGGAACTGGTGCCGCACCGCACCTTCCCCGGCGACCGGCCCACCACCACCATCCTGGCCGACGAGCTGACCCCCTCGGTCCTCGGCCAGCTCGTCGCCCTCTACGAGCACAAGGTGTTCGTCCAGGGTGCCGTCTGGGGCATCGACTCCTTCGACCAGTGGGGCGTGGAGCTCGGCAAGGTGCTCGCCAAGGAGGTCGAACCGCTGCTGACCGCCAAGGAGGGTGAGCGCTCCACCGACTCCCTGGACACCTCCACCGCCGCCCTCGTCGCCCGCTACCGCGAGCTGCGCGGCCGCTGACCGGTACGGAACAGGGCCCGGCCTCCTGGTGGGAAGCCGGGCCCTGGCCCGTCGTGGCGGGAGCCGCGCTCAGGCGGACGCCTGCGGGTAGAGGTCCCGCGGCAGCTGCGAGGCGGCCGCCCCGTCCAGCAGCCACAGGGTCCGCGACCAGCCCGTCGCGCCGGCCGCCGGGGCCTGGATCTCCCCCGCGCCGGAGAGGGCGATGGCCGCGGCGTTCGCCTTGTCCTCACCCGCCGCCAGCAGCCACACCTCGCGGGCCGCCCGGATCGCCGGGAGCGTCAGGGTGACACGGGTCGGCGGCGGCTTGGGCGCGCCGTGCACCGCGACCACCGTCCGCTCCGTCTCCCGTACGGCCGGCAGCTCCGGGAAGAGCGAGGCCACATGGGTGTCCGGGCCGACGCCCAGCATCAGCACGTCGAAGTCGGGCACCGCGCCGTGGCCGTGGTGCGCCGCCGCGGCGGCCAGTTCGGCGGCGTACGCCTCGGCGGCGGCCTCCGGGTCGTCGCCCCACGGCCCGTCCGAGGCCGGCATCGGGTGGACGCGGTCCGGGTCGAGCGGGACGGCGTCGAGCAGGGCCTCGCGGGCCTGGGTGACGTTCCGCTCGGGGTCGCCCTCGGGCAGGAACCGCTCGTCGCCCCACCACAGGTCGACCCGGCGCCAGTCCACCGCCTCCCGCGCCGGGGAGGCGGCGAGCGCGGCGAGCAGGCCGTTGCCGTTGCGGCCGCCGGTGAGGACCAGCGAGGCGTGGCCACGGGCCGCCTGGGCGTCGACCACGTGCGTGATCAGCCGGGCGGCGGCCGCCTGAGCCATCAGCTCCTTGTCGCGGTGGACCACCAGTTGCGGGGTGCGGGTCACTTGGCGCCCTTCTTCGCTGCGGTGGCCTTGGTCGTCCGCTTCACCGGCGCGTCCTTGTGGCCCTCCGCCCGGTGCGGGGCGTCCGGGGCGTCCGCGACCCGCGGCACCTCGTGCTCGTCCAGACGCTCCACGCCGAACCGCAGGGCGGCCGCATAGGTGTCGTCCGGGTCGAGGCGGCGCAGCTCCTCGGCGATCAGCTCGGCGGTCTCGCGCCGCTTGAGGGCGACCGCCCGCTTCGGCTGGCCCTCGATGGAGAGTGTGGCCAGCGCCCCGTCGGCCCGGTCCAGGACGATCGGGCCGCAGTCGGTCTCCATCCGCACCCCGGTCAGCCCCGGGCCCGGCGACGCCTTGCGGGCCACCGGCACCTGGAGCCGCTCGGCGAGCCACATGGCCAGCAGCTCGCAGCTCGGGTTGAACTCCTCGCCCTCCACCTCCACCGACGTGACCTGGCAGACGACCTGGTCGAGCGCGGCGGCCAGCATCGAGCGCCACGGCGTGATCCGGGTCCAGGCCAGGTCGGTGTCGCCCGGGGTGTAGGAGGCGGCCCGCTCGGCCAGCTCCTTGATGGGCTGCTCACCGGCGTAGGTGTCGGTGACCCGGCGCTGGGCGAGGGCGCCCAGCGGGTCCTTCGCCGGGTCCAGCGGCCCGTTGACCGGCCACCAGACGACGACCGGGGCGTCCGGGAGCAGCAGCGGCAGCACCACGGACTGGGCGTGGTCGACGATCTCGCCGTAGAGGCGCAGGATGATCGTCTCGCCGGTGGAGGCGTCGGCGCCCACCCGGATCTCGGCGTCCAGCCGCGAGGTGGTGCGGTTGCGCGGGGAGCGCGAGACCCGCTTGATGACGACCAGGGTGCGCGAGGGGTGCTCCCGCGACGCCTCGTTGGCCGACTTCAGCGCGTCGTAGGCGTTCTCCTCGTCGGTGACGATGACCAGGGTCAGCACCATGCCGACGGCAGGGGTGCCGATCGCGCGGCGCCCCTGCACCAGCGCCTTGTTGATCTTGCTGGAGGTGGTGTCCGTCAGATCGATCTTCATGGCCGGCGCCAGCTCCGTCCGTCTCGTGCGAGCATCTCGTCCGCCTCCTTGGGGCCCCAGCTGCCGGCCGGGTACTGCGCCGGCTTGCCGTGGGTGTCCCAGTACTGCTCGATCGGGTCGAGGATGCGCCAGGACATCTCGACCTCCTCGGTACGCGGGAAGAGGTTGGCGTCGCCGAGCAGCACGTCGAGGATGAGCCGCTCGTACGCCTCGGGGCTGGACTCGGTGAAGGACTCGCCGTAGGCGAAGTCCATCGACACGTCCCGGACCTCCATGGAGGTGCCGGGCACCTTCGAACCGAACCGCACGGTCACGCCCTCGTCCGGCTGGACCCGGATGACCAGGGCGTTGTGGCCCAGTTCCTCGGTGGTCGTGGTGTCGAACGGGGAGTGCGGGGCGCGCTGGAAGACCACCGCGATCTCGGTGACCCGGCGGCCCAGCCGCTTGCCGGTCCGCAGGTAGAAGGGGACGCCCGCCCAGCGGCGGTTGTCGACCTTCAGCTTCACGGCGGCGTAGGTGTCGGTGGTGGAGCGGGGGTTGATCCCCTCCTCCTCCAGATAGCCGACGGCCTTCTCGCCGCCCTGCCAGCCGGCCGAGTACTGCGCGCGGACCGTGTCCTCGCCCAGGTCGTCGGGGAGCCGGACGGCGCCGAGGACCTTGGCCTTCTCCGCCACCAGCGCGTCGGCCTCGAAGGAGGCGGGCTCCTCCATGGCGGTCAGCGCCATCAGCTGGAGCAGGTGGTTCTGGATGACGTCGCGGGCGGCGCCGATGCCGTCGTAGTAGCCGGCCCGGCCGCCGATGCCGATGTCCTCCGCCATGGTGATCTGCACGTGGTCGACGTACGACCGGTTCCACAGCGGTTCGAACATGGTGTTGGCGAAACGGAGCGCCAGGATGTTCTGGACGGTCTCCTTGCCGAGGTAGTGGTCGATCCGGAACACCTGGTCCGGGGCGAACACCTCGTGCACGATCTCGTTCAGCTCGCGGGCCGAGGCCAGGTCGTGGCCGAACGGCTTCTCGATGACGGCGCGCCGCCAGGAGCCCTCGGGGGCGTCGGCCAGGCCGTGCTTCTTGAGCTGCTGGACGACCTTGGGGAAGAACTTCGGCGGGACGGAGAGGTAGAAAGCGAAGTTGCCGCCCGTGCCCTGCTCCTTGTCCAGCTCCTCCATGGTCGCCTTGAGGGTCTCGAACGACGCGTCCTCGTCGAAGGTGCCCTGGACGAACCGCATGCCCTGGGCCAGCTGCTGCCAGACCTCCTCGCGGAAGGGGGTACGGGCGTACTCCTTGACGGCGTCGTGGACGACCTCGGCGAAGTCCTGGTCCTGCCACTCGCGCCGGGCGAACCCGATGAGGGAGAAGCCTGGCGGCAGGAGGCCGCGGTTGGCCAGGTCGTAGACGGCGGGCATCAGCTTCTTGCGCGACAGGTCGCCGGTGACGCCGAAGATGACCAGGCCCGACGGCCCCGCGATACGCGGGAGCCGTCGGTCCGCGGCGTCACGAAGCGGGTTCGCTCCGTGCAGTGCGGTCAAGGGGATCAGCCCTCCGAGGAGGCGAGCCGGTCCAGCTCGGCCTTGGTCGAGGTGAGGAGGTCCTTCCAGGACGCCTCGAACTTGTCGACGCCCTCGTCCTCCAGGAGCTGCACGACCTCGTCGTACCCGATGCCCAGCCCGGCGATGGCGTCGAGCACGCCCTGCGCCGCCTCGTATGTACCGGAGACCGCGTCCCCGGCGATCTGGCCGTGGTCGGCGGCGGCCTCCAGGGTGGCCTCCGGCATGGTGTTGACGGTGCCCGGCGCGACCAGGTCGTCGACGTACATCGTGTCCTTGTACGCCGGGTCCTTCACGCCGGTCGACGCCCAGAGCGGGCGCTGCCGGTTGGCGTGGGCCTTCTCCAGCTCGGCCCAGCGGGCGGAGGCCGGGGTCGTGCCGTCGAGCGAGCCGAAGACCCGCTCGTACGCCTGGTAGGCGAGACGGGCGTTGGCCAGCGCGGCCCGGCCCTTCAGCGCCTTGGCCTCGTCGGTGCCGAGCGCGTCGAGCCGCTTGTCGACCTCGGTGTCGACGCGGGAGACGAAGAACGACGCCACCGAATGGATCTTCGAGAGGTCCAGGCCCGCGGCCTTCGCCTTCTCCAGACCGGCCAGGAAGGCGTCCATCACCTCGCGGTAGCGCTCCAGCGAGAAGATCAGCGTGACGTTGACGCTGATGCCCTTGCCGATCACCTCGGTGATGGCGGGCAGCCCGGCGCGGGTGGCGGGGATCTTCACCAGCGTGTTCGGCCGGTCCACCAGCCACGCCAGCTGCTTCGCCTCGGCGATGGTCGCCTTGGTGTTGTGCGCCAGCAGCGGGTCGACCTCGATCGACACCCGGCCGTCCTGGCCGTCGGTGGCGTCGAAGACCGGCCGCAGGATGTCGGCCGCGTCGCGGACGTCCGCGGTGGTGATCATGCGGACGGCCTCCTCGACGGAGACCTCCCGCGCGGCGAGGTCGGCGAGCTGGGACTCGTAGCCGTCGCCCTGCGAGATCGCCTTCTGGAAGATCGACGGGTTGGTGGTGACCCCGACGACGTGGTTCTCGTCGACGAGCTCGGCGAGGTTGCCGGACGTGATGCGCTTGCGCGACAGGTCGTCCAGCCAGATCGCCACGCCCTCGTCGGAGAGGCGCTTCAGTGCGTCTGCCATGGAAAAAACATCTCCTACAGCTACAGAGGTATGTGCCGTCGTCAGCGCTGAGCGGCGGCGAGGGATTCCCGGGCGGCCTCGGCCACCGCGTCCGCGGTGAAGCCGAACTCGCGGAACAGCACCTTCCCGTCCGCCGAGGCACCGAAGTGCTCCAGCGAGACGATCCGGCCCGCGTCGCCGACGAAGCGGTACCAGGTCAGGCCGATGCCGGCCTCGACCGCCACCCGTGCGCGCACGGCACGCGGCAGCACCGACTCGCGGTACGCCTCGTCCTGCTCCTCGAACCACTCGACGCACGGCACGGAGACCACCCGGGTGGGCACGCCGGCCGCCTGGAGCTGCTCGCGGGCCTCGACGGCGAGCTGCACCTCGGAACCGGTGCCGATCAGGATGACCTGCGGTTCCCCGCCCTCGGCCTCCGCGAGGACGTAGCCGCCGCGGGCCGCGTTCTCGTTCAGCTCGTAGGTCGGCACGCCCTGCCGGGTCAGCGCCAGGCCGTGCGGGGCGCCCTTGCCGTACACCTTGGTCCACCGGCGCATGATCTCCCGCCAGGCGACGACCGTCTCGTTGGCGTCGGCCGGGCGGACCAGGTTCAGGCCGGGGATGGCGCGCAGTGCGGCCAGGTGCTCCACCGGCTGGTGGGTCGGGCCGTCCTCGCCGAGGCCGATCGAGTCGTGCGTCCACACGTAGGTCACCGGCAGGTGCATCAGCGCGGAGAGGCGCACCGCGTTGCGCATGTAGTCGGAGAAGACCAGGAACGTACCGCCGTAGATACGGGTGTTGCCGTGGAGCTGGATGCCGTTCATCTCGGCGGCCATCGCGTGCTCGCGGATCCCGAAGTGGATGGTCCGGCCGTACGGGTCGGCCTCCGGCAGCGGGTTGCCCGCGGGCAGGAAGGACGAGGTCTTGTCGATCGTCGTGTTGTTCGAGCCGGCCAGGTCGGCGGAGCCGCCCCACAGCTCGGGCACGACCGCGCCGAGCGCCTGGAGGACCTTGCCGGAGGCGGCGCGGGTCGCGACGGCCTTGCCGGTCTCGAAGACCGGCAGCGCCTCCTGCCAGCCCTCGGGCAGCTCCCCGGCGGCGACACGGTCGAAGAGCGCGGCGTGCTCCGGGTTGGCGGTGCGCCAGGCGGCGTACTGCTTCTCCCACTCGGAGCGCAGCTCGCGGCCCCGGTCCAGGGCGCCACGGGTGTGGGCCAGCACCTCGTCGGAGACCTCGAAGCTCTTCTCCGGGTCGAAGCCGAGGACGCGCTTGGTGGCGGCCACCTCGTCCGCGCCGAGAGCCGAGCCGTGCGCGGCCTCGGTGTTCTGCGCGTTGGGGGCGGGCCAGGCGATGATCGAGCGCATCGCGATGAAGGAGGGGCGCTCCGTCTCCGCCTTCGCCGCCTCCAGCGCCTCGTGCAGCGCGACCGGGTCCAGGTCGCCGTTCTCCTTCGGCGCCACCCGCTGGACGTGCCAGCCGTACGCCTCGTACCGCTTGAGGGTGTCCTCGGAGACGGCCGTCTCGGTGTCGCCCTCGATCGAGATGTGGTTGTCGTCCCACAGCATGATCAGGTTGCCGAGCTTCTGGTGGCCGGCGGTGGAGGAGGCCTCGGCGGAGATGCCCTCCTGGAGACAGCCGTCTCCGGCGATGCAGTAGACGTGGTGGTCGAACGGCGAGGTGCCCGCGGCGGCCCGCGGGTCGAACAGACCGCGCTCGTACCGCGCGGCCATCGCCATGCCCACCGCGTTGGCCACACCCTGCCCGAGCGGGCCGGTGGTGGTCTCCACGCCGGTGGTGTGGCCGTACTCCGGATGCCCCGGGGTCTTCGAGCCGAAGGTGCGGAAGGCCTTCAGGTCGTCCAGCTCCAGGCCGAAGCCGGCCAGGTAGAGCTGGATGTAGAGGGTCAGGGACGAGTGGCCCACGGAGAGGACGAAGCGGTCGCGCCCCGTCCAGTTCGCGTCCGCCGGGTCGTGCCGCATCACCTTCTGGAAGAGGGTGTACGCGGCCGGCGCGAGGCTCATCGCCGTACCGGGATGGCCGTTGCCGACCTTCTGTACGGCGTCTGCGGCCAGGACGCGAACGGTGTCGACGGCCCGCTGGTCCTCTGCGGTCCACTCGAAGTCTGTGGTGGTCGGCTTGGTGCTCACCCTGGGTCAGGGCTCCTCTCCACATGTCGAACGCCGGTGACGTCGGGACACCGGACGCGGTCGAGCCTACCGGTGACGGAAGGTGCTGATCCTTCCGTTCGCCGCCGCCGTCCCCGCGCCCTCGGCACCAGCCTGCCGGGCCCCGCCGGAGCGCGCCTGCCGGGCGGCGCCGGCTCGCGCCCCGCCCGGGCGCGGACGGACACGTTCCGTCAACCGGGTGGCGCTCGCGGCCGCGTCCGGGCGCCCACCGGACACGCTCCGTGCACCGGGGGCGGGCGCCAACACGACGGACCCCCCGCGAGGGGCGGGGGACAGCAACGTCTAAAGTGACCGGGAAGGCGCGAGTCCTAACCGATCCTTTATGGCCGGTGACTTGCTGGAAATGTCTCTGTCAGGGGTGTGCGTGACGGCCGTTGAATCCCGTCCTGCGGGAGCGCTCGGGACCAGCCCAGGCCATCGGCCGTTCGGGGCCCGCGCCAAGGCATTCGTGGCGATGACCAAGCCGCGGATCATCGAACTGCTGCTCATCACCACGGTCCCGGTGATGTTCCTGGCCGAGCAGGGGGTGCCCTCGCTCACGCTGGTCCTGGTCACCTGCGTCGGCGGCTACCTCTCGGCGGGCGGTGCCAACGCCCTCAACATGTACATCGACCGGGACATCGACGCCCTGATGGAGCGGACCGCGCAACGTCCGCTGGTCACCGGCATGATCAGCCCGCGCGAGGGCCTGGTCTTCGGCCTCGCGCTCGCGGTGTTCTCCACCCTCTGGTTCGGGCTGCTGGTCAACTGGCTCTCCGCCTGGCTCTCGCTCGGCGCCCTCCTGTTCTACGTGGTCGTCTACACGATGATCCTGAAGCGGCGCACCGCGCAGAACATCGTCTGGGGCGGTATCGCCGGGTGCATGCCGGTCCTCATCGGCTGGTCGGCGGTGACCGGCACGGTCTCCTGGGCCGCCGTCATCCTCTTCCTCGTCATCTTCTTCTGGACGCCGCCGCACTACTGGCCGCTGTCGATGAAGGTCAAGGAGGACTACGCGCGGGTCGGCGTGCCGATGCTCCCGGTGATCGCCTCCAACCGCGTCGTCGCCAGGCAGATCGTGGTCTACAGCTGGGTCATGGTCGGCGTCTCGCTGCTGCTCCAGCCGCTCGGGTACACCGGCTGGTTCTACACGGCGGTAGCGCTGGTCACCGGCGGCTGGTGGCTCTGGGAGGCGCACGGCCTCCAGAACCGCGCCCGGCAGGGCACCACGGGCGCCAAGCTCAAGGAGATGCGCCTCTTCCACTGGTCCATCACCTACGTGTCGCTGCTCTTCGTGGCGGTCGCCGTGGACCCGTTCCTGCGCTGACCCGCCCGCGGGGCGGTACCCCCGCACCACTGACCGCCGACGGGCGGGGCGCGTGGCCAAGGCCACCCGCCCCGCCCGTCGCCCGTTGATCTACTGCTCGGTAGCATCTGGCCATGGCCAACACACAGCAGGACGCGACCAAGCCGAACGCCCGCGACGAGCGCCGCGCGGCCAGGGCCGCCAAGTCCATCACCGCCTTCGCCGAGGCCCACGGCGGCACCGAGGCCCAGATCGCCTCCCTCGGGGAGGAGGGCGCCCGCATCGTCCTCGTCTGCGGTGACGGCGCCTGGGGCGACGTCGTGGTGCCCAGTATGGAAGTGGCCCGGGCCGCCACCGAGAAGGCGGGTGTCACCGTCCACGACGAGTTCGCGGGCGAGTTCGCCGCCAAGGTCGTCACCGGCCCGTACGAGTGGGCCCGCATGGCCGGCATCCAGATCGGCGGCCCCGGCAGGCCGGGCCGCGCCGCCTGAGTCCGCCTGCGCGGGGCCGGGCCGAGGCGGAGGGCCGGCCGGGTGGCGACACCGGGTCGCTCCGGTTCGGCCCGGCCCCTACGAGGCGGCGCGGCCCGGAACCGCCTGTTCCGGCAGGCGGATTCCACCGTTCGGGTGGTGTGTGGGCGCGGAAGCCGCACCGCTCCGGTGAGCGAGTCCGGGCCGGGCCGGGCGGCGCTTCCGGTCGCCCGGCTCAGGGGTGACGCCCGGAGCCGGCTCCCGCCGTCAGCCACCGCGGCGGCGCCGCGCGCCGACGGGGGACCGTGACCGCCGCCCCGCTCCTGGTGGCCGGCACGCCGAGCCCGAGGGACCGGTACCGCCACGGGCTCGTGCGGGGCGAACCGGGTCTCGCGCCGGCTCCGGGGCCCGGCTGCGACACGGCAGCGCCCCCAGGGGCCCTCTTCTTCGACAGCCGCTCCGGCCTCGCCCGCCCCGGCTCGGGCGGACGTCCTGCCGCAGGCCCCGCACCGCGGAGCGCGAACGCGAGGCCGCCCTCACCTCCCGGCCCGGCCGGCACGCCCCGGGACGGCGGCGCCCCCGCTCCCTCGGCTGGGGAACGGGGGCGCCGCCGGGATGCCGGGGGACCCGGGGAGGGTCAGTGGGCCGCCGCGACGGGGGTCTCCGGCCGAGCCGGGACCTGCCCCGGTGCGGCGTACGGGCGTTCCCGCAGGGAGAGCAGGAGGCGCAGGACGCCGATCCACACCAGGCACGAGCCGAGCATGTGCAGGCCGACCAGGATCTCCGGCAGGTCGGTGAGGTACTGCACGTAGCCGATGAGGCCCTGGAGGAGCAGGATCGCGAAGAGTTCGCGGGTGCGGGCCAGCGGTCCGGGCGGGGCGTCGACCGCCTTGAGGACGAACCACAGGGCGAAGACCAGGGCCACCACGACCCAGGCGAGCACCGCGTGCAGCCGGCTGACCACCTCCCAGTCGACCGGCATCCGCGGGACGTCGCTGGAGTCGCCCGCGTGCGGCCCGGCGCCGGTCACCACGGTGCCGACGGCGATCAGCAGGGCCGTCACGGCGACCATCACCTGGACCAGCTGACGCAGCGGCCTGCCGACCAGTGGCCGGGGGGGCTCGTCGCCCTCCTTGGCCCGCTGCCACATCACGGTCGCCACCGCGAGCAGCGCGGTGGAGAGCAGGAAGTGCGCCGCGACGGTGTACGGGTTGAGGCCGACCAGGACGACGATGCCGCCGAGCACGGCGTTGCCCATGACCACCCAGAACTGCACCCAGCCCAGCCGTGTGAGGGCGCGGCGGCGAGGCTTGGCCGAGCGGGCGGCGATGATCGCCCAGCCGACCGCGGCGGACAGGACGTAGGTGAGCATCCGGTTGCCGAACTCGATGGCGCCGTGCAGCCCCATCTCGCGGGTGGAGGTCAGCGAGTCCTCGGTGCACTTGGGCCAGGTCGGGCAGCCGAGGCCCGAGCCGGTCAGGCGCACGGCGCCGCCGGTGACCACGATGACCACCGTCATGACCATGGCGGCGAGTGCCGCCCGGCGGACCGTCCCGGGGGACGGGGTCCACCGCGCGGCGATGAAGGCGAGCGGGTTGCGTGCGGCCTCGACGGCGTCGGCACGGGTCTTCTCAGGCACGGGGACATGCTAGGCCGAAGCTTGTGCACGGTTTCACTTGGGGTCCCCGGCGGGTCGCCGGGGACCCGGCCGCGCGGGCCGGGTCACTCCCAGCGGAAGAAGCGCCCCGCCGCCGCGAGCGCGGCCACCGCCCACACCGCGAGGATGCCGGTCTGGGCGAGGGGCAGTCCGGCCCCGTCCTGGAGGATCGCGCGCAGTCCCTCGGAGAGCGCAGAGATGGGCAGCCATCCGAGCGCCGCGCCGACCGCGTCCGGGAACTTCGACAGCGGCACGACGACCCCGCCGCCGACGAGCAGCAGCAGGAAGACCAGGTTGGCCGCGGCCAGCGTCGCCTCGGCCTTCAGCGTGCCCGCCATCAGCAGGCCGAGCCCGGAGAAGGCCGCCGTACCGAGCGCCAGCAGCAGGAGCACGGCGAGCGGGTTGCCGTGCGGGGACCAGCCCAGCGCCAGCGCGATCACCGCCAGCAGCACCACCTGGATCACCTCGGTGACCAGCACCGCCAAGGTCTTCGACGCCATCAGGGCCCAGCGGGGGAGCGGCGAGGCCCCCAGCCGCTTGAGGACGCCGTAGCGGCGCTCGAAGCCGGTGGCGATGGCCTGGCCGGTGAACGCGGTGGACATCACGGCGAGCGCGAGGACGCCGGGGGCGAGGAAGTCGACCGGCTCGTCGGCGCCGGTGTCGACGACGTCCACCGTGGAGAAGAGGACCAGCAGCAGCGACGGGATGATCACGGTGAGCAGCAGCTGCTCACCGTTGCGCAGCAGCAGCCTGGTCTCGAAGGCGGCCTGGGCGGCGATCATGCGGCCCACCGGCGCCGCCCCGGGCCTCGGGGCGTAGGTACCGGTCCTCATGCGCGCAGCTCCTTGCCGGTCAGTTCGAGGAAGACGTCCTCCAGGGTGTGGCGCTCCACCGAGAGCTGGTCGGGCATCACCCCGTGCTGGGCGCACCAGGAGGTGACGGTGGCCAGCAGCTGCGGGTCGACGGTGCCGGTCAGCCGGTACGAGCCGGGCACCAGCTCGACGGCGGCGGTGTCGGCGGGCAGCGCCTTCAGCAGCGAGGCCAGGTCCAGGCCGGAGCGGCCGGTGAAGCGCAGGGTGTTCTCGGCGCCGCCCCGGCACAGCTCCTCGGGGCTGCCCTGGGCGACGACGCGCCCGGCGTCGATGATCGCCACGTCGTCGGCGAGCTGCTCGGCCTCGTCCATCGCGTGGGTGGTCAGCACCACGCTGACGCCGTCGGCGCGCAGCTCGCGGACCAGCTCCCAGGTGGAGCGGCGGGCCTGCGGGTCGAGCCCGGCGGTCGGCTCGTCGAGGAAGACCAGTTCGGGGCGGCCCACCACGGCCATGGCGAGCGCGAGCCGCTGCTGCTGGCCGCCGGACAGGCGCCGGTAGGTGGTGCGGCCGCAGGAGCCGAGGCCGAGACGTTCGACCAGCGCGTCCACGTCCAGCGGGTGGGCGTGCAGCTTCGCCATGTGCCGCAGCATCTCGTCGGCGCGGGCGCCGGAGTAGACGCCGCCGGACTGGAGCATCACGCCGATCCGCGGGCGCAGCGCGGGCGCCTCGCGGACCGGGTCGAGGCCGAGTACACGGACGGTGCCGGCATCGGGCCTGCGGTAGCCCTCGCACGTCTCGACCGTGGTGGTCTTGCCCGCGCCGTTGGGGCCGAGGACGGCGGTGACGCCCGCCCGGGCGGTGAGGTCGAGGCCGTCGACGGCGGTCTTGGTGCCGTACCGCTTGATCAGGCCCCGCACCTGGAGAACGGGCTCCGGTGAGGCGGGCCGGGGAATCTCGCCCGGTGGGGTGCTGCGCATACCGGAGAGTCTAGGGACGGGCCCCCGCGCCCCGGTACGTGGGCCGCGGGGCCGCGTCCGCCGCCGGGCCGGCCCGGAGGCGGACGCGCCGGACGGTGACCGCGCGTGCCCTGCCGGTGTGGTTCCTTGTGACGGGTGGGACCGGTACCACAGCAAGAACGGTTAGGTAACCCTAAGTGATCGAAACCACTCAGTGGTCGCCACCTGCGCGGTTGTCGCTCTCGGTCGAATTACGCAACAATGGCGTTGTGAAAAAGGCTGGCGAGGCTCCGCAGGAGGAACTCGCGACCGGTGAGCGCTCCACCCGCAACCGTGTCGCGCGCTCCATCCTGGACCACGGCCCCTCCACGGTCGCCGCCCTGGCGAAGCGGCTCGGGCTCACCCAGGCCGCCGTCCGCAGGCACCTCGACGCGCTCGTCACCGACGGCGTCGTCGAATCCCGCGAACAGCGCGTCTACGGCGCCCGGACCAGGGGCAGGCCCGCCAAGGTCTTCGCCCTCACCGACTGCGGGCGGGACGCCTTCGACCAGTCCTACGACACGCTCGCCGCGGACGCGCTGCGCTGGATCGCCGAGACGGCCGGGCCCGAGGCGGTCGCCGCCTTCGCCCGGGCCAGGGTCGCCGCCCAGGCCGAGCAGTACCGCGCCGCCATGGGTGACGCGGACCCGGCGGACCGCGCCCACGCGCTGGCCAAGGCGCTGAGCGCCGACGGGTACCCTGCTACGGCGCGTAGCGCCCCCGAGCCGCAGCAGGGTGAGCAGCTCTGCCAGCACCACTGCCCGGTCGCGCACGTGGCCGAGCAGTTCCCACAGCTCTGCGAGGCGGAGACCGAGGTCTTCTCCCAGCTCCTGGGCACCCACGTCCAGCGCCTCGCGACCATCGCGCACGGAGACGGCGTCTGCACGACGTTCATCCCGCGCGCCACCCCGCAGACCACCGACACATCAGCAAGCACGGCCGGGAGGAACCCCGCATGACGCTCCCCACGGAGACTGCCCACCCCGAACTCGAGGGCCTGGGTACGTACGAGTACGGCTGGGCCGACTCCGACGCGGCCGGAGCCTCCGCCCGGCGTGGCATCGGCGAGGACGTCGTCCGCGACATCTCCTCCAAGAAGTCCGAGCCGGAGTGGATGACCAAGCTCCGCCTCAAGGGCCTGAAGCTCTTCGGCAAGAAGCCCATGCCGAACTGGGGCTCGGACCTCTCCGGCATCGACTTCGACAACATCAAGTACTTCGTGCGGTCCACCGAGAAGCAGGCCGAGTCCTGGGAGGACCTGCCGGAGGACATCAAGAACACGTACGACAAGCTCGGCATCCCCGAGGCGGAGAAGCAGCGCCTGGTCGCGGGCGTCGCCGCGCAGTACGAGTCGGAGGTCGTCTACCACCAGATCCGCGAGGACCTGGAGGAGCAGGGCGTCATCTTCCTCGACACCGACACCGCCCTGAAGGAGCACCCGGAGCTCTTCCAGGAGTACTTCGGCACCGTCATCCCGGCCGGCGACAACAAGTTCGCCGCGCTGAACACGGCCGTGTGGTCCGGCGGCTCCTTCATCTACGTGCCGAAGGGCGTGCACGTGGAGATCCCGCTCCAGGCCTACTTCCGGATCAACACGGAGAACATGGGCCAGTTCGAGCGGACGCTGATCATCGTCGACGAGGACGCCTACGTCCACTACGTCGAGGGCTGCACCGCGCCGATCTACAAGACGGACTCGCTGCACTCCGCGGTCGTCGAGATCATCGTCAAGAAGGGCGGCCGCTGCCGCTACACGACCATCCAGAACTGGTCGAACAACGTCTACAACCTGGTCACCAAGCGCGCCGTGGCGTACGAGGGCGCGACCATGGAGTGGGTCGACGGCAACATCGGCTCCAAGGTCACCATGAAGTACCCGGCCGTCTACCTGATGGGCGAGCACGCCAAGGGCGAGACGCTCTCCATCGCCTTCGCCGGCGAGGGCCAGCACCAGGACGCGGGCGCCAAGATGGTCCACATGGCCCCCAACACCTCCTCCAACATCGTCTCCAAGTCGGTGGCGCGAGGCGGCGGCCGCACCTCCTACCGCGGTCTCATCGAGATCGGTGAGGGCGCCCCGGGGGCGAAGTCGAACGTGCTGTGCGACGCACTGCTGGTCGACACCATCTCCCGCTCGGACACCTACCCCTACGTGGACGTCCGCGAGGACGACGTGTCCATGGGCCACGAGGCGACCGTCTCCAAGGTCTCCGAGGACCAGCTCTTCTACCTGATGAGCCGCGGCCTCACCGAGTTCGAGGCGATGGCGATGATCGTGCGCGGCTTCGTCGAGCCGATCGCCAAGGAGCTCCCCATGGAGTACGCGCTGGAACTCAACCGGCTGATCGAGCTCCAGATGGAAGGCGCCGTCGGCTGACGCCGAGCCCGTAGCACGAGGGGGCGCCTTCACGGCCCCGCACGGCGCCCGCGGGCGCCCGGCACGCACTCCCGCCCCACCGGGCGAAAGCCCGAGTACGTCCAGTACGAGAGCTTCCGCCCGGCGTGCCGAGAGCACGCACCGGCCACCGCGGAGACCGCACAGGACGGTGAAGGCACCCCCTGACGAAGTCCTCCGGCTCGGTTCGCTGAGTCCGACGCAGAGAGAGAGCACCACGACAGCCATGGCTGAGGCCCAGAACGCCCCCGTCCAGGGGGGCACCGTGCCGGCGGGTTCCACCACCGCCGGTCAGATCGCGGTGGCCGCCGAGTCGACCGTCGCCACGCGCATGAGCGCGCCCCCCTCGTACGACGTGGCCGACTTCCCGGTCCCGCACGGCCGCGAGGAGGAGTGGCGGTTCACGCCGCTGGAGCGGCTGCGCGGCCTGCACGACGGCACCGCCGTCGCCGACGGCGGCATCCGCGTCGAGATCTCCACCCCCGAGGGGGTCACCCAGGAGACCGTCGGCCGCGACGACGCCCGCGTCGGCCGGGCCGGCAAGCCCGTCGACCGCGTCGCCGCCCAGGCGTACAGCGCCTTCGAGAAGGCGTCGGTCATCACCGTGCCCAAGGAGGCGCGGCCCGAGGAGCCGATCCGGATCACCGTGCACGGCGAGGGCGGCACCGCCTACGCCCACCAGGTGATCGAACTCGGCGCCTTCGCCGAGGCCGTCGTGGTCGTCGACCACACCGGTGACGCGGTCCTCGCCGCGGGCGTCGACTACCTCATCGGCGACGGCGCCAAGCTCACCGTCGTCTCCGTCCAGGACTGGGACGACAACGCCGTCCACGTCGGCCAGCACAACGCGCTGATCGGCCGCGACGCCTCGTTCAAGTCCGTCGTCGTCACCTTCGGCGGCGACCTGGTCCGGCTGCACCCGCGCGTCAACTACGCCTCGACCGGCGGTTCGGCCGAACTGATCGGCCTGTACTTCACCGACCGGGGCCAGCACCAGGAGCACCGCCTCCTGGTCGACCACGACCAGCCGCACTGCACCTCGAACGTCGTCTACAAGGGCGCGCTCCAGGGCGACGACGCGCACGCCGTCTGGATCGGCGACGTCCTCATCGAGGCCGCCGCCGAGGGCACCGACACCTACGAGATGAACCGCAACCTCGTCCTCACCGACGGCGCGCGGGTGGACTCGGTGCCGAACCTCGAGATCGAGACCGGCGAGATCGTCGGCGCCGGCCACGCCTCGGCGACCGGCCGCTTCGACGACGAGCAGCTCTTCTACCTGATGGCCCGCGGCATCCCCGAGGCCGACGCCCGCCGCCTGGTGGTCCGCGGCTTCTTCGCCGAGCTGGTCCAGCAGATCGGGCTGCCCGACGTCGAGGAGCGGCTGCTCGCCAAGATCGAGGCCGAACTGGAGGCCGCGGTCTGATGGCCATCGCGTACGTGAGGGCCTGCGGCCTCAGCGAGCTGGAGGAGGACACCCCCAAGCGGGTGGAACTCGACGGCACGCCGGTCTCCGTGGTGCGCACGGAGGGCGAGGTGTTCGCGATCAACGACATCTGCTCGCACGCCAACGTCTCGCTCTCCGAGGGCGAGGTCGAGGACTGCCAGATCGAGTGCTGGCTCCACGGCTCCGCCTTCGACCTGCGCACCGGCAAGCCCTCCGGGCCGCCGGCCACGCGCCCCGTCCCCGTATACCCCGTAAAGATCGAAGGGGACGACGTGCTCGTCTCCCTCACCCAGGAGTCCTGAGGCACCATGGCAACGCTTGAAATCCGCGACCTGCACGTCACCGTCGAGGCCGACAACGCCACGAAGGAGATCCTCAAGGGCGTCGACCTGACCGTGAAGCAGGGCGAGACGCACGCCATCATGGGCCCGAACGGCTCGGGCAAGTCGACGCTCGCCTACTCGCTGGCAGGCCACCCCAAGTACACGATCACCGGCGGCACCGTCACCCTCGACGGCGAGGACGTCCTGGAGATGTCCGTCGACGAGCGGGCCCGCGCCGGCCTCTTCCTCGCCATGCAGTACCCGGTCGAGGTCCCCGGCGTCTCCGTCTCCAACTTCCTGCGCACCTCCGCCACCGCCGTCCGCGGCGAGGCCCCGAAGCTGCGCACCTGGGTGAAGGAGGTCAGGGAGGCCATGGAGAGTCTCCACATGGACCCCGCCTTCGCCGAGCGCAACGTCAACGAGGGCTTCTCCGGCGGTGAGAAGAAGCGCCACGAGATCCTTCAGCTCGAACTGCTCAAGCCGAAGGTCGCGATCCTCGACGAGACCGACTCCGGCCTCGACGTGGACGCCCTGCGCGTCGTCTCCGAGGGCGTCAACCGCGTCCGCGAGGGCGGCGAGGTCGGCACCCTGCTGATCACGCACTACACCCGCATCCTGCGGTACATCAAGCCCGACCACGTCCACGTCTTCGCGGGCGGCCGCATCGCCGAGTCCGGCGGCGCGGAGCTGGCCGACAAGCTGGAGGCGGAGGGCTACGAGTCCTACGTGAAGGGTGGCGCATCCGCGTGACTGTGGCCCATCAGGGGCTCTCCGGCCTCCTCGACACCGAGGCGATCCGCAAGGACTTCCCGATCCTGCACCGGGAGATCCACGACGGCAGGAAACTCGTCTACCTGGACAACGCGGCGACCTCCCAGACGCCCCGCCAGGTGCTCGACGTGCTCAGCGAGTACTACGAGCAGCACAACGCCAACGTCCATCGCGGCGTGCACGTGCTCGCCGAGGAGGCCACGGCGCTGTACGAGGGCTCCCGCGACAAGGTCGCCGCCTTCATCAACGCCCCGAGCCGCGACGAGGTGATCTTCACCAAGAACGCCTCCGAGTCGCTCAACCTCGTCGCGAACATGCTGGGCTGGGCCGACGAGCCCTACCGCGTCGACGCCGACACCGAGATCGTCATCACGGAGATGGAGCACCACTCCAACATCGTGCCGTGGCAGCTGCTCTCGCAGCGCACCGGCGCGAAGCTGAAGTGGTTCGGGCTGACCGACGACGGCCGCCTCGACCTCTCCGACATCGACGAGGTCATCACCGAGAAGACGAAGATCGTCTCCTTCACCCTCGTCTCCAACCTGCTGGGCACGCTCAACCCGGTCGAGAAGATCGTCCGGCGCGCCCAGCAGGTCGGCGCCCTGGTCCTCATCGACGCCTCGCAGGCCGCCCCGCACATGCCCCTGGACGTCCAGGCGCTCCAGGCCGACTTCGTGGCCTTCACCGGCCACAAGATGTGCGGGCCGACCGGCATCGGCGTCCTGTGGGGCCGCCAGGAGCTGCTGGAGGACCTGCCGCCGTTCCTCGGCGGCGGCGAGATGATCGAGACCGTCTCGATGCACTCCTCGACGTACGCTCCCGCGCCGTACAAGTTCGAGGCCGGCACGCCGCCGATCTCCCAGGCCATCGGCCTGGGCGCGGCGGTGGACTACCTCAGCTCCATCGGCATGGAGAAGATCGCCGCCCACGAGCACGCGATCACCGAGTACGCCGTCGAGCGCCTGCTCCAGGTCCCCGGCCTGCGCATCATCGGCCCGGCCTCGGCCGAGGACCGGGGTGCGGCGATCTCCTTCACGCTGGGCGACATCCATCCGCACGACGTCGGGCAGGTCCTCGACGAACAGGGCATCGCGGTCCGCGTGGGACACCACTGCGCGCGCCCGGTCTGCCTGCGGTACGGAATTCCCGCGACCACGCGGGCGTCGTTCTATCTGTACTCCACGCCCGCCGAGGTCGACGCCTTGGTGGACGGGCTGGAGCACGTACGGAACTTCTTCGGCTGAGGGACGGCTCGTGAAGCTGGATTCGATGTACCAGGACGTGATCCTGGACCACTACAAGAACCCGCACGGGCGGGGGCTGCGCGAGGGTGACGCCGAGGTGCACCACGTGAACCCGACGTGCGGCGACGAGATCACCCTGCGGGTCAGGTACGACGGCGAGCGCATCGCCGACGTCAGCTACGAGGGGCAGGGCTGTTCCATCAGCCAGGCCAGCGCCTCGGTGCTGAACGACCTGCTGGTCGGCAAAGACCTGGCCCAGGCGCGGAAGATCCAGGGCACCTTCCTGGAGCTGATGCAGTCCAAGGGCCAGATCGAGCCGGACGACGCCATGGAGGAGGTGCTGGAGGACGCCGTCGCGTTCGCCGGCGTCTCCAAGTACCCGGCACGCGTCAAGTGCGCGCTGCTGAGCTGGATGGCATGGAAGGACGCGACCGCCCAGGCCCTGGGCGAGGACGCGAGCGACACGACCGCGAGGAGGACGGCATGAGCGAGAACGCCGAGGCCACTCTGAAGCCCGCCTCCGAGGAGGAGGTCCGCGAGGCGCTGCTGGACGTCGTCGACCCCGAGCTGGGGATCGACGTCGTCAACCTGGGCCTGATCTACGGGGTGCACGTCGACGACGCGAACATCGCGACCATCGACATGACCCTGACCTCGGCGGCCTGCCCGCTGACCGACGTCATCGAGGACCAGGCCAAGTCGGCCACCGACGGGATCGTCAACGAGCTCCGGATCAACTGGGTCTGGATGCCGCCGTGGGGCCCCGACAAGATCACCGACGACGGGCGCGAGCAGCTCAGGGCACTGGGCTTCAACGTCTGAGTTCCGGGTGCGCCGCGGCGCACCCGGGGAAGGCGGGATCCACCGGTCACGGCCGGTGGACCCCGCCTTCTCGGCGTGCCGGACCTGCTCGGAACCCTCCGGCGGCACCTGCCGTCCGCGCCGCGCGCTCGGTTGGCCCGGGCGGGGTGAGGACGGTTAGGTTGCCCTCATGACCGACTCGACTGCTACTCGTACCACCGGCGCCGTCGCCGCCGGGCTGGCCACGCTCTCCGCCGACGGCACGGTGCTCGACACCTGGTTCCCGGCGCCCGAACTGACCGACGAGCCCGGTCCCGCCGGCACCGAACGGCTCACCGCGACGCAGGCCGCCGAGGCGCTCGGTGAGGCCGCCGCCCAGGTGCTGGGTGAGGACCCGCGCCGCGGGGTGGAGACCGTCGCGGTGCGTACGGTCATCACCTCCCTCGACGACAAGCCGGTCGACACCCACGACGTCTACCTGCGGCTCCACCTGCTCAGCCACCGCCTGGTCCGTCCGCACGGCCAGAACCTGGAGGGCATCTTCGCCCACCTCGCCAACGTCGCGTGGACCTCGCTCGGCCCCGTCCCGGTCGACTACCTGGAGCAGGCCCGGCTCAACGCCCGCGTCGCCGGGCTGCACCTCCAGGTCACCTCGGTGGACAAGTTCCCCCGGATGACCGACTACGTCGCCCCGAAGGGCGTCCGCATCGCCGACGCCGACCGCGTCCGGCTCGGCGCGCACCTCGCCGAGGGCACCACGGTGATGCACGAGGGCTTCGTCAACTTCAACGCGGGCACGCTCGGCACCTCCATGATCGAGGGCCGCGTCTCGGCCGGCGTGGTCGTCGGCGACGGCTCCGACATCGGCGGCGGCGCCTCCACCATGGGCACCCTCTCGGGCGGCGGCAACGTCGTCATCTCCATCGGCGAGCGCTGCCTCGTCGGCGCCGAGGCCGGCATCGGCATCGGCCTGGGCGACGAGTGCGTGGTCGAGGCAGGGCTCTACCTCACGGCGGGCACCCTGGTCACGCTCCCCGACGGCGAGGTCGTCAAGGCCCGCGAGCTGAGCGGCGCCTCGCACATCCTCTTCCGCCGCAACTCGGTCACCGGCGCCGTCGAGGGCCGCCCGAACAACGCGGTCTGGGGCGGGCTGAACGAGGTCCTGCACAGCCACAACTGACCCGGCGCGCCCGGTCCAGGAGTCAGCGGAACGGCCCGCCCCGGAACGCCGGGGCGGGCCGTCCGTCGTGCCCGGCTCAGGGGCGGAACCGCAGGACCTGCGGGTCGTGGTCGCTGTTCTGGTCGGCGAACTCGGCGTTGATGTGGACGCTGTCGTAGCGGAAGTGCCTGACGGCGGGGCTGACGAGGATCTGGTCGAGGACCTGGCTGTTGCCCTGGAAGACGTACGAGTAGCGCTCGGCGCGGGGCAGGGAGAGGACGGCGGGCCTCAGGACGCCGCCGGAGCCCAGCGCCTCGGTGGTGCCGGAGAACTCGAAGTCGTTGATGTCGCCCAGCACCAGGACCTTGGCCTCGCGGTCGGCCGACAGCAGCTTCTTCACGAAGGTGTTGACCGAGGCGGCCTGAGCGTGCCGCTGGGTCTCCGAGGAGCGGGTGGGCGGCTGGTGGTGGCCGGCCAGCGGCTCGTCGCCGCCCTTGGAGGCGAAGTGGTTGGCCACCAGGAAGACGCGCTCACCGCGGAAGGTGAACTCGCCCGCCAGCGGCTTGCGGCTGTTCCGCCAGGCCGGGTCGGCCGGGTCGACGCGGCCGGGGGAGTGGGTCAGGGCCGCGCCTCCTCGCTCGCGGACCACACCGGTCGCGGTGGTGGCGTCGCCGCCGGGCCGGTCGGTGAAGGAGACGCGGCCGGGGTTGAAGAGGAACGCCTGCCGGATGTTGCCGCCGGGCTCGCCGCCGTCGGCCTTGTCCACCGGGTCGATGCTCCGCCAGTCGTAGGCCGGGCCGCCGGCCGCCCTGACGGCCTCGGTGAAGCGGCGCAGTGTCTCCTCGGCGGAGACGGTGCCGTCGTCGGTGGGGCCGTTGTCGTCCTGGATCTCCTCCAGGGCCAGCACGTCGGGTGAGGCGAGGTTGGTGACCACGGCCTTCGCCAGCGCGTCGAACTTCTCCTGCGGGTCGCCCGGGTCGAGGTTCTCCACGTTGTACGTGGCCACCGCCAGCTCGCCCTTCGCCTGCGGCCTGGTCTTCTCGCGCTCCAGGCCGCGGCTTCGGACCTCGCCCAGTTCGCGGGCGGCCAGCGTGTACCCGCCGTACTGGTTGTAGTCGAGCGGACCCTCGGTGCGGCCGGTGAGGCGGTCGCCCACATCAGCCCGGGGGAAGGGGCTGTCGGCGAGCGGGGCGAGCTGCTGCACCTGGAGCCGCCCGGTGTTCTGCGCCGCGTAGGAGCCGTAGACGGTGCCACCGCGGGGGCTCGGCCGCTCACCCGGCTTCACGGTCACCCACAGCTCGGCGTACGGGTCGGTGGCGCCGACGACGCGGGAGGTGCCGATGCGGACGTTCATGCCCTCCAGCGACTCGTAGAAGTCCAGTGCGTACGAACGTGGGCGCAGCGTGAGGGAGTTGATGGACCCCCCGGCGTCCGGGCCGCCCTCCGGGGTGTAGCGCGGCGGGACGGTCCGGGCGTCGATCACCTGGGCGGGCGGCAGCGGGTTGCCGGAGGAGACGACGGTGACCGAGGGCCGGGAGAGCTGGGTGAGCGACTGGTTCCCGCCGGCGGCGCCGCCCGGGACGTACTCGGTGACCGTGCCGGTGACCTCGACGGCGTCGCCCGCCCGCACCGTCGGGGAGCTGTTGGTGAAGACGAAGAGGCCCTCGCTGGTGGCCGGGTCGCCGTCGGGGCGGGTGTCCTGGAACCAGAAGCCGCGCGAGCCGTACGTCCGGACGCCCGTGACGACCCCGGGCACCGCCTCCACCTGCTGTCCCGCCAGCGGCGAGAGGCGGGTGGTGCCCTGGATGTCGTGGATGCGCACGGCGGCGTCGGCGGCGGCCTGCGGTGAGGCCGCCACCAGCAGACCCGCGCCGAGCGCCGCCGCGCAGAGGGCGGCGACGGCGGGGGAGCGGCGCAGCAGCGCGGCGCGGGGCACGGGGCGGGCGGGAGAACCGGCCATGGAGGACTCCGAAAGTGGTGGAGAACGGGACGAGAGACAAGGCGCGGGAGCCGGTCCGCCGGGCGGGACCGGGCCCCGGACGCGGCTCTACGCGCGTCAATCTCTTGGAGGGCGGGGGGAGTTGTCAAGGGTCGGCGGATGTACGCCGGGTGACGCGGGCCGGAACCGGTCGGCATGCCCGCAAATCCGTCTACGCTGAACCGGCACCAGGACACGCCGCCGACCGAGGAGAACCCCCCGATGCCCGCACACCCCCCGGCCCTGCCCCCGGTCAGGCTCGCCTCCGAGGCGGAACTGGCGCGCGACGCGCTCGCCACCCCCCTGCTGGGCCGCGCCGTGCGGCTCGCCCGCTGGGCCGGGCCCGCGACCCGGGTCGGCGCGGGCGGCGAACTCCTCGACGCCCAACTGCCTGAGGCCGCCGAGGCGCTCGGTCTGCCCGCCGGGGACGAGGGCGAGGCCCAGGCGAGCGAGGCGTGGCGGGTCGCCGTGGACACCGGCCTGGTCACCGTCGAGGACCCGGTGGAGAACGAGGGGGGCGAGGAGTCCCCCGGCACCGCCGAGGCCGGGCCCGAACTGGCCCTGATCACCGGCGGCAGCCCGCAGGACGTGGTGGGCGTCTGGGAGGCGGCCCTGGAGACGGTCCTCGCCGACGCCGCCGTACCGGACCTGGAGGGACTGGCCGAAGCGTTGGAGGCGGGTGAGGAGTTCGACCTCGACACGCTCGGCTGGGACCGGGAGGGCGAGGAGGATCTGCTCGACGAGGCCCTCACCAACCTCTACATCCTGACGCTGACCGCCGGCGCCGAGGCCGGGACGCCCGTGCCGCTGCCCGCCCTCGCCGCCACCATGGTCGCCTCCGACGAGCCGGTGGGTGAACCCTCCGACGAGGTCCTGGAGTTCGTCTCCGACACCATGATGCGGCTGGACGACTACTTCCGGGCGCTGGAGCCGATCGGGCTGGTGGAGTTCTGGCCGGTCGACGAGGAGCTGATGGCCGACGCGGAGGAGGAGCCCGGCGCACCCGGGCCGGAGGAGGACATCAGCCGCTACGGCATGGTCCGTCTCACCCCCCTCGGCCGCCACGCGCTGCGCCTGAGGCTCTCCGAGGCGGGGTACGAGACCCCGGTCGTCGGCGAGCTGGCCGGCAAGGGCGCCGACGCCCTCCTCGACGGCATCTGCGACTACCCGCCGCAGGCCGTCCGCGACGAGCTGGCCGCCTGGCTGAGCGGACGCGAGGCCGCCCCGGCCGCCCGGGACCTGCTCGCCGCGGCCCGGGGCACCGACGAGGGCGGGCCGCTGCGCCGCCTGCGCTGCCAGGAGGCGCTCTCCCTGGTCGGGCCCGAGGCCGAGGGGGCGCTGCGAGAGGTGCTCGACGACCCGGAGCTGGGCGGGCTCGCCCGGGTGTGGCTGGCGGAGCGGGGCGCCGCCGACGTGCCGCCGCCCGCGCAGGAGCTGGTCTTCTGGCTGACGGTCGACACCATCGCGGCCCAACTGGCGGCCGAGGGCAACTCCGAGGAGCTGCGCGCCCTGGTGGAGGGCCTCGCCGGGCAGCACAGCGGCTTCTTCGAGGCGGCCTGGCGGGTCGACCACCCCGCCACCGCCGACGTGCTGGAGGCGATGGGGCGGCTCCACCCGGACCGTAAGGTGGCCAAGGACGCGCGCAAGGCCGCCTTCAAGGCACGGTCCCGGCACGGGGCGTGAGCGCGCCGCCGCGGACGGGCCGCGAGGCCATGGCTTCCGTCGGGGGACACGGCATCCCGCGGTGCTCGTGACGCGGCGGCGGCCCGGACCATCTGCCTGGTCCGGGCCGCCGCCGTCTTGTGCGCCCGGGTGCGTGCGTGCTGTCCTCCGCCCGTCCCGACGGCCGGGCGGAGGGGGGCGTCAGGCCGCTTCGACGATCTCGTCGCGCATGGCCGCCGCCCACTCGGTGACCAGTCGCTGGTACTCCGCGGCCTCGTCGGGAGAGAGGGAACCGCCCGCGCGCAGCCACAGGCCGCGGATCTGCTCGTTCAGCACGGCGGCCGTACGCCGTGCGGGGCCGGAATGAGGGTGGTTCATGGACATGTGAGCAAGCCTAGGGGAAAGAACTGACGTTCCGCCACGGAGCAGTCACTGATCGCACCGAGACACGGCTGTGACCTGGGGGTTCTTCGTGAGGATGCTGTGAGGATCACATTCGCGTACCCCGGAAGGCGGTGCGGTACCGGCTGAACCGCGTCTTTCCGGAAGCGTGTGGGGGCGCACGGGCGCACAGGGGCGCGAGGCCGGGTGAGGGGGCGGGAGTGGCCGGGGTGGCGCGTGGGCCGCCGAACGGCTGCGGCCCGGCATCCGGAGGTTACGCGGCCTCGGGCTCCCCGGAGCTGACGGCGGTCGCCCACTCCTCCACCAGCGCCTCGTACTCCGCGCGCTGGGCCGCCGTGAGCCGTCCGGCAGAGCGCAGCATGAGGGCGCGGATCTGCTCGTTGATGACGGACGGGGGGCGCACGCGGGCGGTTACGGGGATGGAGGACATGTGAACAGAGTAGGGGCTCTCTGTGTGCCCGCGCTGTGGATTCCCGGCCGCCGGATTGCCCCGCTCCTTCGGGAACCCGCCCTGACCTGCGCATATGAGTGAATTTCGGCCTCAGGGCGGCCGATTGTGACGTTCGACGCCTCACCGGCCCGGCGCGTTACCGCCACGCCCTGCGCCCCTTGGCGGAAAAGCGTCGGCCGGGGGCGGTCTCGGGAACGCGCGGACGGGGGCGGCACCGCCCACCGGCGGTGCCGCCCCTCCACGGGTGCCGAAGACGCGCGCTACAGCGCCTGCGCGCCGGGCTTCACCATGCCGCGCACCGTGCGGGACTTCACGAAGTCGCCGATGGCCGTCATCTCCCACTCGCCGGAGAACTGGCGGATCAGCTTGGCCATGAGCACCCCGGTCTGGGGCTCGGCCGAGGTGAGGTCGAAGCGGACCAGCTCCTCGTCGGTCGCCGCGTCCACCAGGCGGCAGTACGCCTTGGCGACCTCGGTGAACTTCTGGCCGGAGAAGGAGTTCACCGTGAAGACGAGGCCGCTGACGTCGGCCGGGAGGCCACCCAGGTCGACCACGATGACCTCGTCGTCGCCCCCGCCCTCGCCGGTGAGGTTGTCACCGGAGTGTTTGACGGCGCCGTTCAGGATCGACAGGCGGCCGAAGTAGCAACTGTCGAGCTGGTTGCGCTGCGGGCCGTAGGCGATGACCGAGGCGTCCAGGTCGATGTCCTTGCCGCGGAAGGCCGGCTCCCAGCCCAGGCCCATCTTGATCCGCGAGAGCAGCGGGCGGCCGGCCTTGACCAGCGAGACCGTCTGGTTCTTCTGGAGGCTGACCCGGCCCTTGTCCAGGTTGATCTTCCCGGAGCCGGGCGCCGGGGGAGCGGGGGCGGCTCGGGGCGCGGCCGGCGGCGGGGTCGCCATGGCGGCACGAGGGTCCGGAGCGGCCGGTGCGGCGGCGGGCGGCGCGGGTGCCGCGGCCGGCTCCTCCTCGACGCTCACCCCGAAGTCCGTGGCGATGCCGGCCAGTCCGTTCGCGTATCCCTGGCCGACGGCGCGGGCCTTCCACGCGCCGTTGCGGCGGTAGACCTCGACGACGACGAGGGCGGTCTCGGAACCGAGCTGCGGCGGGGTGAAGGTGGCGAGGGCCTGGCCGTCGGCACCGCGGATGGTGGCGGTGGGCTCGATGCCCTGGAAGGTCTGGCCCGCGGCGTCCGGGCTGGCCGTGACCACGATCTTCTCGATCTGGGCCGGGACCGAGGCCGTGTCGACCACGATCGCGTCGGGGACGGAGCCGCCGCCCGAGCGGTAGGTCACACCGGCGCCGGTGGGCTGGTTGTAGAAGATGAAGTCGTCGTCGGAGCGCACCTTGCCGTCGGCGGTGAGCAGCAGGCCCGAGACGTCCAGCCGCACCGGGGCGGAGACGTCCACCGTCACGCTGGTGGCGGTGAGCGGGATGTTCGAGCCGGGGGTCATAGCTGTCATGCCTGGAGGAACGAACGACCCCGCTTTGCCGTTCCCTTACCTACGCCGGAAGTCTCCGGTTCGCCCGGACGGCGGCGCCCCGCCCCGCGCCCCGCCCCTCACCGCCGCCTCCCGGGCCCTCGCCCCCGCGTGGCCGGGTTCCGCCGCGCCGGCGGGTAGGGCGGGGTGCGGACCGGGTCACGCCGAGCCGGTCCTCGGGGGGCCGCCTGCCTACCGCCCTGAGCGCGGCGACAGCGGTACGCCAGGTGCCGCGCCGGTCAGCGGGGCTGCCGGGTGGCGGCCGGGGGTGAGGCCCGGGGCGCCCGGTCGGCGCCGTGAGGCAGCGGGGCCGGGCCGGGGCCGGCGATCCGGGCGGCCCGCCGGTCACCGGTCGCCGGCCAGGCCGCTCTCGAAGGCGGCGATGACCGCCTGGGTGCGGTCCCGGGTGCCGGTCTTGGCGAGGACCGCCGCCACGTGCGACTTGACCGTGGCGGGACCGACCGTGAGGCGGGCGGCGATCTCCGCGTTGGTCAGGCCGGTGGCCATCAGGCGCAGCACCTCGCGTTCGCGGTCGGTGAGCCTGGTCAGCCACGGCGGCGCCGGGGACGGGCGGGGGCCGTGCGCCAGGGCCAGCGCGCGTACCGAGGCCGGGAACAGCAGGGTGTCCGAGTGGGCCACCACCCGGACCGCGTGCAGCAGGGTCTCGGCTTCGGAGCGCTTCAGCAGGAAGCCGGCGGCGCCCGCCCGCAGGGCCGCCAGGACGTGGTCGTCGTTCTCGAAGGTGGTCAGCACCAGGACGCGCGGCGCCCGTCCGGCGGTCGCCGCCGCCAGGACGCGCTCGGTCGCGCGGATGCCGTCGACCTCGGGCATCCGCACGTCCATCAGCACCACGTCGGGAGCGGTGGCCCGCACCACCGAGACGGCCTCCGCGCCGGTGGCCGCCTCACCCACCACCTCCAGGTCCGGCTCGGCACCCAGGATGGCGCGCAGCGCGGAGCGCACCATGCGCTCGTCATCGGCCAGCACCAGGCGGATCGTCACGGGGCCTCCTCTCCGGACGCGGGGCGGGGGACGGACCCAGGGTCCGGGCCGGAGCCGGTCGGCAGGGCGACGTCCAGGACCCAGTCGCCCCCGCGCGGTCGCGCCACGGCCGCCCCGCCGAGCAGCCGGGCCCGTTCGGCGATGCCCGCCAGACCCCGGCCGCCACCGGCGGGCGGACCCGGGAGGGCAGGCGTCAGCGGCTGGCTGACCCGTACCGCGAGGTGTGCTGCGGTCCTCTCGAACCGCAGCAGCACGGGTGCCCCGGGCGCGTGCTTCAGCGCGTTGGCCAGCCCTTCCTGGACGATCCGGTACGCCTCGCGGTCCACCGGCGGCGGCAGCGCGCGCGGCGGCGCCCCGCGCACCGTGACCGGGCAGCCCGCCGCCCGGGTGCGGGAGAGCAGCGCCGGCAGGCCGTCGGCGAGGCCCGGCGCCGGCCTGGCCGGGTCCGGGCCGCTCTCGCGCAACACGCCCAGCACGGCGTCGAGTTCGCCGACGGTGCGCCGGGCCGTCTCCTCGATCGCCGCCAGCGCCTCGCCGGCGAAGGCGCGGCCCTCGGCGGGCGGCCCGTCCAGCAGGCGGCGGGCCGCGGTGGCCTGGAGGGCGATCGCGCTCAGCGCGTGCCCCACCGAGTCGTGCACCTCGCGGGCGAGCCGGTTGCGCACCGCGAGCTCCGCCGCCCGCCGCTCGGCCCGCTCCACCCTTTCCCCGGGCGAGGGGCCGAGCAGCACGGGCGCCGCCCGCGCCAGCAGGGCGCCCACCCCGGCGGCCACCGCGGTCAGGGCGGCCAGCAGGGCCAGGCCCGCCGGCGGCGCCAGCAGCACGGCCGGGCCCGCCCCGGGCAGCGCGTAGGCGGCACCGGCCTCGGGGCGTACCAGGGGCAGGACCAGCAGCAGCACGGCGAACGGGGGCACCGCCAGGGTCGCCCCGGAGACCACGGCCCCCAGCCCCAGGTGCAGCACGTACCAGCAGGCCGTGCGGGTGCGGTCGGCCGGTCCGCGTGCCGGGCCCTCGGCCAGCGCGTCCGGTGCCACGCCCGCCAGCCCCCGCGCCAGCGCCACCGCCGCGGGACGCGTGGCGGGGACCAGCGCGGTGACCGCCACCAGCGGCAGCGCCAGCGTGACGGTGAGCGCCAGCGCGGGCGGGTCGGTGAAGAAGTCCGGTACACCGAGCAGCGCCAGCACCACCGTCCCCACGAAGAGGAAGTACGGCATCAGCAGGGCCCCGCCCAGCACCAGATGCACCCACCGCCGCGCCAGCCGCCCGGCGGCCCCGGACCTCACGCGGCTCCCCGGGTACCGGTCCGCCCGGCCCGCGCGCGCAGGGCGACGACCAGCCCGGCGCCGGCCAGCGCGCCCACCAGCGTCCGCACCAGATGGACCAGGAGGAGCAGGGGGGACGTCTCGTCGGCGGCAGCGCCCGAGACCATCGGCAGCAGCATCCACAGGGCCCAGCACAGCGTCGCCCCGGAGCCCAGCCACGTCGCGGCCAGCGGCACCCCGAGCGGCAGGCGGGGCGGGCGGCGCCAGGTCAGGCTCAGCGTCCCGGCCACCGCCAGCAGCAGGGCGCAGGCGTGGGTGGCCGCGACGACCCTGCTGTTGACGGAACCCGGCGCGTCGAGCCCCGCCGAGGCCCCGGCCGCCCAGGCCAGCTGGAGTGCCAGCGGGAAGGGCGTGAGCGCCAGTGTCCCGGCCGCGAGCCACTGCGGCGCCCGCTGCGAGCCACCGGGCCGGAGCCCGTCCAGCCGCGCGCGCACCACGTCGGGCCAGCGGCGCGCGACGTACCGGGCGAAGAGCGTGCCGAGCGCCAGGGCCTGGACGATGAAGCCGCCGTACACCACGGCGAACACCCAGTTGGCCAGGAAGGGTTCTGCCTCGCCGCCGCTCGCGCCGAGCAGGCCGGCGAGGAGTTGGGCCGGGTAGCCGAGGACGATGGGGAGCAGCAGGCCCGTGGCGATCCACGCCGGGACCAGGAGCAGCCACCAGGGTGCCCGCAGGCCCCAGGGCCGCACCAGCAGCAGGACCAGCACGATCACGGCGCCGTCCATCACCACCGTCCCGGCGTTGGCGAGCCGTAGCACCAAGGAGTGGTCGAGCAGGGGACTGCCCGGCGGGATGCCGACCGGACTGCCCGCCACCCAGGCGGTCTTCAGCGTGAGATACGGAAGGCAGGCGAGGACGGCGAGCCAGGCCGCGGCGCGGTCGGTGCGGCCCGGCACGGCCGGGACGCGGGGGCGGGAGGTGTCGTGAGTGCTGGTCATGGCTCCAGCGTCGTGGCGGGCGGCCGCCGCGACGTCCTCCACCGCGGTGAACCGGCTCCGCCGCACGGGGGAGAGGGGCGGCCGGGGGTCGGCCCGCGGGGTGAGAGGGGGATGCGCGCCGCGCCGCGGACGCCGTGAGGGCCCCGCCCCGGCAGCCCGGCCGCGGCGGGCGGCCCCGGGACACGGGTTCGTGGGCGCGCCACCCCGGACCGGGACGGACGGACCCCTCGTGAGCGGCGCGAGTTCACCGGCGGAGCCCCGGCGCCCGGCGCCCGCAGCCAGGCCGCCGGCGTCCCGCCCGACCGCGGCGCGGCCGGGCAGGTGCTCGGGCCGGAGCCGGCGAGGGCAGACCCCGGCAGCCGTCTTGACCGGGTGTGCGGCGGCGGGGCCCGGCCCGCCGCCGCGTGGAGGCCGCGGATCTCGTGGTCCGGGTCGCGGACCCGCGCCCGGCGCACCCGCGTGCGGTACTCCGCCTGCCGTGGAGCGCTCACGCCCGCCGGTGTGGCACGGGGCGCCGGTCGCCCGGCCGGCCGGGGACGGGCCGCGACCGGTCGGCTCCGGTGCCGGGCCCGCAGGCCACAGGTGCTCCTTCGGCCGCCGGCCGCCGGCCAGCGCCGGCGGACGCCCCGTCACCTCCACCACCGCCCCGAGCGGAGCCCTCGGGTGCAGACGCCCGTGCCCCGCGTCCTCCCCGACGCCTCGCGCCGCGCCCGTCGACTCACCCCGGCAGTCTCCCGCGCCCGGAGCCGCCCGGCCAGGGCCTTTCGGGAGAAGCCCCCTTGACCCCTGTGACCAGGCACGCATAACCTCCGACGCCCAAGAGCTCCGCCACGCAGGAGCTCCGCCCCCACCCTGACGAGACCGCACCCCCGATGTGACCGCGTGCCCGGTACGGACGGCGCCGTCGGTTGTGGCCCGTACCGAAGGAGCCCGCCGTGGCAGCAGCCGTGTGGAGTGTCGACCCCCGGACCGGCAGGGAGCGTGAGCAGGTCGCCGTGGAGGCGAGCGGGGCCGAGGTGGACCAGGCGGTGCGCGCGGCCCACGCCGCACGGAGCGCCCTCGCCGACCGGGAGGTACGCGCCGCGCTGCTGCGGGCGGCGGCGGACCGCCTCGACGGCGCCCGGGCCCACCTGGTGGAGGCCGCCGACGCCGAGACGGCGCTCGGACCGGTCCGGCTCGACGGCGAACTGACCCGGACGACCGGCCAGTTGCGGAGCTTCGCCGCCCTCGCCGAAGAGGGCGCGTTCCTCGACGCGCGGATCGACCACGCCGACCCGGCCGCCGTGCCACCCGTCCCGGACCTGCGGCGCATGCGGATACCGCTCGGTGTGGTCGCCGTCTACGCGGCGGGGAACTTCCCCTTCGCCTTCTCCGCGCCCGGCGGCGACACCGCCAGCGCGCTGGCGGCGGGCTGCCCCGTCGTGATCAAGGCCCACCCGGACCACCCGGCCACCTCCGAGCTGACTCTCGCGCTGCTGCGCCGGGCCGCCGCCGACACCGGCGTACCGCCGGAGTGCCTCGGGCTCGTGCACGGCTTCGACGCGGGCGTGGCCCTGATCGGCCACCCGCTCGTCACCGCCGCCGGCTTCACCGGGTCCGTACGGGGCGGGCGCGCCCTGTTCGACGCCGCGGCGGCCCGGCCCGTGCCCATCCCCTTCCACGGTGAACTGGGCAGCCTCAACCCGGTCCTCGTCACCCCGGGCGCGGCGGCCGAGCGGGCCGAGGAGGTCGCCCGGGGGCTGGCGGCCTCGGTGACGCTGGGGACGGGCCAGTTCTGCGTCAAGCCCGGGCTGGTGCTGGTCCCGGCGGGCGAGGCCGGCGACCGGCTGGTCACCGCGCTGACGGCGGCCGTCAGCGACACCGAGGCCGGGGTCCTCCTCGACACCCGCATCCGCGACGCCTTCCTCGCCGGGGTCGGCGAGCGGGCCGCGCTGGACGGGGTCGAGAGCCCGGTGACGCCGGGGGCGGCGGGGGAGCACACCGTGGCCGCGGGCTTTCTGACCGTCGCCGCCGGCCGGCTCGCCGCCCCGGGGCCGCACGACCTGCTCCTGGAGGAGTGCTTCGGGCCGGTCACCGTCCTCGCCCGCTACGCCGGCCCCGCCGAGGCCGGGGAGCTCCTCGCCCGGCTGCCCGGCAACCTCACCGCCACCCTCCACCTGTCCGGCGCCGAGGAGCGCGGCGAAGGCGGTGCGGCCGCGTTGCTGGAGCGGCTCACCCGGCTGGCCGGCCGGGTCGTCGTCGGCGGCTGGCCGACCGGGGTCGCGGTCGCCGACGCCCAGCACCACGGCGGCCCCTACCCGGCGGCGACCTCCACGGCCACCTCGGTCGGCACCGCCGCCGTGGAACGCTGGCTGCGCCCGGTCGCCTACCAGACGACGCCCCAGGCGCTGCTTCCGCCGGAACTGCGGGACGGCAACCCGCTGGGGCTGCCCCGGCACGTCGACGGCCGGGCCGAGAACGGCGCCTGAGGGAGGCGGGGCCCCAGCGGGACGCGGTGCGGAATGCACAGGTCCGGCCCCGTGTCGCCAGAGAGCGGAGGCGCCCTCCGTACCCTGGTGGGCGCACGCCCGGGAGCCTTCTCCCGCCACCCCCGACCCGCCCGGTCCGCCGGGCCGAGGAGTTGAACCGCAGCCATGCGCGTCGAGATCTGGTCCGACATCGCCTGCCCCTGGTGCTACGTGGGGAAGGCGCGGTTCGACAAGGCGCTCGCCGCCTTCCCGCACCGCGACCGGGTCGAGGTCGTGCACCGCTCCTACGAGCTGGACCCGGCCCGCGCCAAGGGCGACACCGAGCTGGTCCTGCCGATGCTCGCCCGGAAGTACGGCATGAGCGAGGCGCAGGCCGCCGAGGCCGAGCGGAACCTCGGGCAGAACGCCGCCGCCGAGGGCCTGCCCTACCTCACCGAGGGCCGCGACCACGGCAACACCTTCGACATGCACCGCCTGCTCCACCTCGCCAGGGCCCGGGGCCGCCAGGACGCCCTGCTCGCCGTGTTGTACCGCGCCAACTTCGCGGAGCGGGAAAGCGTCTTCGGCGACGACGAGCGGCTTGTCGCCCTCGCCGTCGAGGCCGGGCTGGCGGAGGCCGAGGCCCGCGAGGTCCTCGCCGACGAGCAGCGGTACGCCGCCGAGGTCCGCGCCGACGAGCGCGCCGCCACCGAACTGGGCGCCAACGGCGTGCCGTTCTTCGTCCTCGACCGGCGGTACGGCGTCTCCGGTGCCCAGCCCGCCGACGTCTTCACGCAGGCGCTCACCCAGGCGTGGGAGAGCCACGTCCCGGCCGCCGGGCTCGCCACCCCGGCCGGCGCCGAGGGCGGCGCGGCGTGCGGCCCCGACGGCTGCGAGGTCCCCGAGGGCTGAGAGCGGGACGCCGGCGCCCGGCCCGCCACCGGCTTCGGCGGGAGGCGGGCCGGAGCCGGGGCGCGGACGCTTCGGCGGCCACCGCACCATGGACGGCCGCCGCACGGCGGTGCACAGTGGCCGCATGGATCTCGCTCACAGCCTGGCCGAGGACGAGTTCGAGCCGGCCCTGACCCATCTCGCGACCGCCAGTGCCGGCCTGCTGCCGCTGAGCGCGGCCCGGGCGGTGCACGAGGCCGTCGACGCCTCCGCAGCGGGCGCCCCGCCCGACATGTTCGGCGCCATGGAGGCCGCCCGCGCCTCCTTCGCCCGGCTCGTGGGCGTCTCCGCCGAGCGGGTCGCCACCGGCTCGTCCGTCGCCACCTTCACCGGCCTGATCGCCTCCTCGCTGCCCGATGGCGCCGAGGTGCTGACCGCCGAGGGCGACTTCAGCTCGCTGGTCAACCCCTTCCACGTGCGGCCCGGCCTGACGGTGCGCACCGTGCCGCTGGAGCGGATCGCCGAACACGTCACCGAGGCCACCGCGCTGGTCGCGGTCAGCGCCGTGCAGTCCGCCGACGGCCGCCGCGCCGACCTCGCCGCCGTCCGCGAGGCGGCCCGCGCCCACGGCGCCCGCACCCTGATCGACGCCTCGCAGGCCGCCGGCTGGGACACCCTCGACGCCGACGCGTACGACTACACCGTCGCCGTCGGTTTCAAATGGCTGCTCTGCCCGAAGGGCACCGCCTTCCTCACCGTCCCCGCCGGCCTCGGCGCCCCGCCCCCGCTGCTCGCCGGCTGGGTCGCCGGCCGGCTCCCGTACGAGAGCTGCTACGGGCCCGTCACCGAACCGGCCCGCAGCGCGCGCCGCTACGACGAGAGCCCCGCGCTGTTCTCCTGGGCGGGCGCGCCGCAGGCCCTCGCCCTGCTGGAGCGGGTCGGGACCGAGGCGGTGGGCGCCCATGACGTCGCGCTCGCCGAGCGGTTCCGGGAGCGGCTGACCCGCGCAGGACACGCCCCCGTGCCGGCCCCCGGCTCGGCCATCGTCTCCGTGCCGGGGCTCGGCGAGCGCGCCAAGGCCCTCGGGGAGCGGGGGATCACGGTCTCCGACCGGGCCGGGATGCTCCGGGCCGCCTTCCACCTCTACAACACCGAGAGCGACGTGGACCGGCTGGCGGCGGCACTGGGCGGCTGAGGCCACGGGGGCAGGGCGGGCGCCGGGAGCGCGGGGGCGGACCTGCCGAGGCGTGGGGTCGTGGGTGCCGGGGGCGAGGCACGGGGGTCCCCTGACGTGGTGGGGCCGGGACCGGGGTACGGCGGCAGCGCGGGACCGTGCTGAGCCGGGGCGGCACGCCCCCTCGCCCGCGACGAGCCGCCAGGCGCCCCGGCCTCCTGGCAGCCCACCTCGCGCGCGTTCTCCGACCGCACCGTCACGACCGGCGCGGTACGGACCGTGCTCCGTGCCAGGGCCGCCCTGCCCGGGCCTTTCCCCAACGATGTACGGCGACGGCGCCCAGGACCACACCGACTACCCGGAGCTGACCGGCTGACCGGCGCGCTCGCGCGCGGTGCCGGCCGGCCGGAAAGACCCCGGGACGCAACCGGACCGGGAGCGGCCCGCCTGTGGCCGCCCCCGGTCCCGTGGCCCGGGCGCCGTGTGCGCCGGTGCGTGACGAGCCGCGGTCAGCGACTCATCCGGTCCGCCTGCTCCACTCGGGTGAAGCGGGCGTCACCGGTCTCACCTCACCGGAGTGAAGTCACGCGCCCCGATGAACTCCGGGCGCCGGACGGGCGCCGCGAAGGGCTCCTCAGCAGCGTTCTCGACGCTGTTGAAGACGATGAACACGTTGCTGCGCGGGTACGGGGTGATGTTGTCCCCGGAACCGTGCATGGCGTTGCAGTCGAACCAGGTGGCCGACCCGGCCTTGCCGGTGAACAGCCGGATGCCGTGCCGGTCGGCGAACTCGGTCAGCACCTCGTCGGAGGGGATGCCCGCGTCCTGCATCTGGAGCGACCGCTTGTAGTTGTCCTTCGGCGTGACGCCGTTGCACCCCACGTAGGTGCGGTGCGACCCCGGCATGATCATGAGGCCGCCGTTGGTGTCGTAGTTCTCGGTCAGCGCGATCGAGACGGACACCGCGCGCATCCTGGGCAGGCCGTCCTCGGCGTGCCAGGTCTCGAAGTCCGAGTGCCAGTAGAACCCGGAGGCCCCGAAGCCCGGCTTGACGTTGATCCGCGACTGGTGGACGTAGACGTCCGAGCCGAGGATCTGCCGGGCCCGGCCAAGGAGCCGCTCGTCGCGGACCAGCCCGGCGAAGACCTCACTGATCTTGTGGATCTCGAAGACCGAGCGGACCTTCTCCGACTTGGGCTCGACGACGGCGCGCTCGTCGGCCCGGATGAGCGGGTCGGCGACCAGCCGGTCCAGCTCGGCCCGGTAGACCCCGACTTCCTCAGGGGTGATCAGCTCCTCGATGGCGAGGAAGCCATTCTCGTCGTAAGACTGCAGGTCGGACCGCGTGATGGGTCCAGGGGCGTCCTGCGGGGACCACACCACGGGGTCCTTGCGCGGGATCGTCACCTCGGTTGCAGTCCGGCTCGGGTAGAGATCGGTGCGCTCCGACGCGACAGTCATGACTCAGTCCTCCTCGGTCAGCAGCGGGTAGACGCCGTTCTCGTCGTGGTCCTCCCGCCCGGTCACGGGAGGGTTGAAGACGCAGACGCAGCGAAAATCTGTCTTCGGCCTCAGGGTGTGCTTCTCGTGGCCATTCAGCAAGTACATCGTGCCGGGCTCGATCCAGTGGGTCTCGCCCGTCTCGCGGTTGGTCAGCTCGGCCTCACCCTCCACGCAGAGCACGGCCTCGATGTGGTTGGCGTACCACATGTCGGTCTCCGTGCCCGCGTAGAGGATGGTCTCGTGCAACGAGAAGCCGACCTTCTCCTTGGCGAGCACGATGCGCTTGCTCTCCCAGGTGCCGGACGCCGATTTGACGTGCCGGTCGGTGTTCTCGATGTCCTTGAACGATCGGACGATCACAGTGCGGTCGTGCCCCTTCTTCCGTCGGTGTGTGTCAGGCCGTCTCTCGGACGGCGCGGGCGAGGATGCGCAGACCCTCGTCCAGCTCGTCCGGGCTCACGGTGAGCGGCGGCAGCAGCTTGACCACTTCGCTCTCCGGCCCGGAAGTCTCGACCAGCAGGCCCAGCTCGAAGGCGCGCTTGGAGACGGCGCCGGCGCGGGTCTTGTCGGTGAACTCCATGCCCCAGACCAGGCCCCGGCCACGGATGGAGGCGATGGCCTCGCTGCCGTGCTCGTCGAGGATCGCGGTGAGCGCCTGCTCGACCTGTTCGCCCCGGGCCAGGGTCTGCTTCTCCATCTGGCCGTCGCTCCAGTACGCGTCGAGCGCGGCGGCGGCGGTGACGAAGGCCGGGTTGTTGCCCCGGAAGGTGCCGTTGTGCTCGCCCGGCTCCCAGATGTCCAGCTCCGGCTTGAACAGGCAGAGCGACATCGGCATGCCGTAGCCGCCGATGGACTTCGACAGGGTGACGATGTCCGGGGTGATGCCCGCCTCCTCGAAGGAGAAGAACGGGCCGGTGCGGCCGCAGCCCATCTGGATGTCGTCGACGATCAGCAGCATGTCGCGGCGCTTGCAGAGGTCGGCCAGGGCGCGCAGCCACTCGGGCCGGGCCACGTTGATGCCGCCCTCGCCCTGGATGGTCTCGACGATGACCGCGGCCGGGGTGTTGAGACCCGAGCCCTGGTCCTCCAGCAGCCGCTCGAACCACAGGAAGTCCTGCACGGTGCCGTCGAAGTAGTTGTCGAACGGCATCGGCGTGCCGTGCACCAGCGGGATGCCGGCGCCGGCGCGCTTGAAGGCGTTGCCGGTCACGGCGAGCGAGCCGAGCGACATGCCGTGGAAGGCGTTGGTGAAGGAGACGATCGACTCGCGGCCCTTGACCTTGCGGGCCAGCTTCAGCGCCGACTCGACGGCGTTGGTACCCGTCGGGCCGGGGAACATGACCTTGTACGGCAGGTCGCGCGGGCGCAGCAGCACGTTCTGGAAGGTCTCCAGGAACGCGCGCTTGGCGGTGGTGCCCATGTCCAGGCCGTGGGTGATGCCGTCGCGCTCGATGTAGTCGATCAGCGCGCGTTTCAGCACCGGGTTGTTGTGGCCGTAGTTGAGGGCGCCGGCGCCGGCGAAGAAGTCGAGGTAGGTGTGGCCGTCCTCGTCGTACAGGTAGCTGCCCTGGGCCCGGTCGAAGACGGCGGGCCAGCTGCGGCAGTAGCTCCGTACCTCCGACTCAAGGGTCTCGAAGACGCTCAGGGCGGGCGGGGTGATGGTCACGACTGCTCTCCTGGGAGATGGGGGGTGAAGCGGCGGAAGTCAGGGATACGTGCGGAAGGGCGACCGGGGGCTTGCTTCCCGGCCGGACCTGGGTTGCTGTGCGGCGTTCCGGTGTCAGTCGGCGAACGGTCCGATGCGGTACAGCACCTCGGGGTCGTGCCCCCCGTCGGGGAAGAGGCCGGCACCGAAGAGGACCTCGCGCTCCAGCTCGGCGCCGTGGCGCTTGGCGTAGGAGGTGAAGAGGCGTTCTGAGGGCGTGTTCCCCGGCGTGATGGTGGTCTCGATCCCGTCCAGCCGCCCCTTCTCACGGAGCCGGTCGGTGAGCCCGTCCAGCAGGGCGGCGGCGAGGCCGCGTCCGCGCTGCGAGGCGTCCACGGCGACCTGCCAGACGACGAGGGTGTGCGGGCGCTCGGGCCGGAAGTACCCGGTCACGAACCCGACCGGCTCGCCGCCGGCGTCGCGGGCCACCACGGAGGTGCCGGCGAAGTCGCGACACCACAGGAGGTAGCTGTAGGAGGAGTTGAGGTCGAGGGTGCGCGAGTCACGGGCGATACGCCAGATGGCTGCTCCGTCCTCGACGCCCGGGTGGTCCAGGCGCAAATCCTCGGGCATTTCCTTCAGGGTGGATCGGCCACGTGCAAGGTCGGCTTGTGCGGCGGTCATGCAAATTGAATTTACCCATCGAATCTGAAAAATGCATCGCGGGTCAGGGTTACATGGCAGCGCTTTCTGTGTTATCGGGCGCGAGGGCGCGCCTGCGCGAACAGGTGTCCGAAGATGGTGATTTGTACTGGATATAAGGCGCGAAACGGTCACCGTGTGGAGTCAGTCACAAGTGCGTAACGCATGTGAGCCGCGTCCGAATTACGCGGTTTCGGCGTCCGGAAAATCGATGCGTTTAGCTTCGGAGGAAGCGGGCAGACGAATAGGGGAAGGTGAGTGCGAAAGAATTCGGAATTCCCTGCAATAGGTCTGCTGATAAGAATATCGATCCGCGTCCGCGCCGAAGTCGGTGCGGACTTCGGCGTGTCCGGGAATCCGGAGAGACGGAACGGGCCGCCCCGCGCACGGCAGTCGCCGCGCACCGGACGGCCCGCCGGGCCGGTGCGGAGGGTCAGGCCGCGGGGTGCTCCCAGGCCGCGGTCGCCGCCCGCCGCGCGGCGTCCAGGTCGACCGGGCGGCCGGTGAGGTCGCTCAGCGCCGCGCCCAGCGCGGCCAGGCAGGAGTGGACCGTGCCGCCGGCCGCGGCCGTGCCGTAGTGGTTGACCCGGATCATCTCCTTGGCCAGCGCCCCGCCGCCGGCCACCAGCGGCAGCACCGGGTCCGCCGCCAGCGCCCGCGCCACCAGCTCCGAGGCGTCGACGCCCTCCGGCGCCCGCAGCGTGGTCGCCACCGGCGCCGCGTCCCGCGCCTCGCGGACGTAGGGCGCGAAACCGCCGCCGATCGCCGTCACGCCCGCCCGGGTGGCCGCCGCCGCCCGCGCGTGCCGGCCGATCACCGTCTCCAGGCCCTCGTCCTCGATCCGCTCCACGCACGCCTGGAGGGCCAGCATCTCCAGCTGGGCGGGGGCGTGCAGCAGGGCGGTGCGCCCGGCGTCGATCCACCGCTCCTTCCAGTCCAGCAGCGAGAGGTACGAACGGCGCGGCGCCCCCGGATTGGCCGCCATCCGCTGCCAGGCCCGCTCGCTGACCGAGACCGCCGAGACCCCGGCGGGGCCGCCCATCGCCTTCTGGGCTCCGACGACGCAGAGGTCCACCCCCCAGGCGTCCGGGAGGAGCGGCTCGGCACCGACCGACGCCACCGCGTCCACCATGAGGAGCGCGCCGTGCTCCCGCACCACCCGGCCGATCTCCGCCACCGGGTTGGTGTTCCCGGTCGCCGCCTCGGCGTGCACCAGCGAGACGAAGTCGATCTCGGGGTGCTCCGCCAGCGCCTCGGCCACCTGGGCGGCGCGGGCCGCGGCGTCGTACGGCACTGCCAGGTCGACGACCCGCGCCCCGCAGTCGCGCAGCCAGTCGCCGAAGGTCTGCCCGTACGGGCCGGTGATGACGTTGAGGGCGGTGGTGTCCGGGCCCGCCACGCCGCGGATGCACCCCTCCAGCGGCAGCAGCGCCTCGCCCTGGGCGATGACGACGTCCTGCGAGGTGGAGAGCAGTGCCGCGACGCGGCGCTCGATGTTCGCGAAATGCGCGGCGGTCAGCGGGGTCAGGTCCAGGAGGGGGTGCGTCACGGTGGTGCTCTCTTCGCCGGTCGATCGTCGGGCTGCCGGTCCGAGCGTACCCACCGGGTCCTACGCTGCCGTGCATGAGCGAAGACATGGTGCTGCACGTGAAGGGCCGGATACTGCTCTCCGCGCAGGAGGTCAGGGACGAACTCTGGGTGGTGGGTGGCCGGATCACCTTCACCCGGCCGCCGGGCGCCCGCGAGGCGCGCACCGTCGAGGGGTGGGCGCTGCCCGGCCTGGTCGACGCGCACTGCCACGTCGGCCTGGACCGGCACGGCCCGGTCGCGGCCGAGGTCGCGGAGCAGCAGGCGCTCACCGACCGGGAGGCCGGGGCACTGCTGCTGCGCGACGCGGGTTCCCCGAGCGACACCCGCTGGATGGACGAACGCGACGATCTGCCCCGGGTCGTCCGGGCCGGCCGCCACATCGCCCGCACCCGCCGCTACATCCGCAACTACGCCCACGAGATCGAGCCGGACGAACTGGTCGCCCACGTCGGCCGGGAGGCGCGGCGCGGCGACGGCTGGGTCAAGCTGGTCGGCGACTGGATCGACCGGGGCGTGGGGGACCTGACGCCCTGCTGGCCCCGTGAGGCGGTCGAGGCGGCCATCGCCGAGGCGCACCGGCTCGGCGCCCGGGTCACCGCGCACTGCTTCGCCGAGGACTCGCTGCGCGACCTGGTCGAGGCGGGCATCGACTGCGTCGAGCACGCCACCGGCCTGACCGAGGACACCATCCCGCTCTTCGCCGAACGCGGGGTCGCCATCGTGCCGACCCTGGTCAACATCGCCACCTTCCCCGACCTCGCGGCGGGCGGCGAGGCGAAGTTCCCCGACTGGTCGGCCCACATGCGACGGCTGTACGAGCGCCGGTACGACACGGTCCGCGCCGCCTGGGACGCCGGCATCCCCGTCTTCGTCGGCACCGACGCGGGCGGCAGCCTCCCGCACGGCCTGGTCGCCGCCGAGGTCGCCGAACTGGTGACCGCCGGCATCCCGCCGCTCGACGCGCTCTCCGCCACGGCGTGGGGTGCCCGCGAATGGCTCGGCCGCCCGGGACTGTCCGAGGGCGCCCCGGGCGACCTGGTGGTCTACGCGAGCGACCCGCGCGCCGACGTCCGGGTGCTGGCGGCGCCGCGCCGGGTGGTGATCGGCGGCAAGGTCGTCGCCTGAGCCCGCGTGAGGTGTTGACGGGCCGTTACCGGGGCCGGGGCGGCGTCGTTGTGCTCCGGCCCCGATGAAGGACCCGCGCCCGCGTACGCCCTCCGGGGGCCGCGAGGTGGCGTGGAGGGTGACGTCGAGGGAACGGCCGTGCCGGTCGGTTCGAACATCTGCGCCAAAACCCCCCTTTGGAGTGAACTCACTCCAGGTCGTCACCCATTCACCCACAGTGCGTAAAGATTCCGGCAACGACGTCGTCGGCGGCCGCCTGTCCCCAAGCGCGGCCCTCGACGGCTCCATGTCTCTGTGGGGGTTTCACCATCTTGAACAGCACCAACTTCCGCATGCCCGCCCGCCGTCTGGTGGCCGCCTCGGCGGCCGGACTGCTCGCCGCGGCACCGCTCGCCGTCGCCTCGGCCGGCACGGCCCACGCCACCGGCGACCACGGGCGGGCGGACGCGGTCGTCCTGCGCACCGGCCTCGACGTCTCGCTGCTCAACAAGACCGTCAACGTGCCGCTGAAGGTCGCGCTCAACGAGGTCCACGCGCCGCAGACCGCCGAGAAGACGGCGCTGGACGCCGAGCTCTCCGGCGTCAACGACGGTGAGCCGTTCAGCGTGCTCAGCGCCCAGGTCGCCGAGGCGAAGGCCACCGTCGACGCCCGCAAGGCGGAGGGGCACACCACGCTGGCCCACGCCAAGGTGCACCTGCCGGGCCTGCCCGCCCTGCCGCTGCTGGAGGTCGAGAAGGTCACCTCCACCGCGCTGTGCGAGGCCGGGAAGAAGCCGGTCGCCGAGGCGAACGTGCTCGGCCAGGTCGTCGTCCTCGGCAAGCGGGTCGGCCTCACCGCGGGCGGCACCACCGAGGTCAAGGTCCCCGGCGTCGGCGAGGTCACCCTCGACCTCTCCGAGCGGCACACCACCACCTCGACCGCCGCGGCCACCGCCCTGGAACTGAAGGTCTCCGTCAACCCGCTCAAGCTGGGCGTCGCGGAGGTCGACGGCACCGTCACCCTCGGCGGAGCCACCTGTGAGGCCCCGGCCGCCCCGGCGCCCGCGCCCGAGGAGGAGGAGCCCGCCGAGGAGCCCGCCGCCGAGGAGCAGGCCGACAAGCCGGCCGACGGCTCCCGCACCGAGCAGGTGAAGACCGACGACGGGATCAGCACCCAGACCGGCAAGGCCCCCGCCACCGAGAACCTCGCCGAGACCGGCGGCAGCTCCATGACGCCCTACCTCGCGGGCGGCGCCGTCCTCCTGCTCGCCGCGGGCGGTGGCGCCGTCGCCCTGACCCGCCGCAAGCGCGCCTGATCGGACCCCGCCGCACGGCTGCCCGGGGGTGCGCCGTGCGGCGGGGGAGGCCGGACGCGGGGAAGGGACGGCGTCCGGCCGTACGGACGGGCGGGAGCGGGGCGCGTGGGGCGCCCCGCTCCCGTACCGGAGGGGACGGCCGCGTGGGGCGGCCGTCCCCTTTCTCCGGTGCCGGACGGCTGTCGGTCGCGGCGGCGAACCGCGGGACGGAGGGTGCGGCCGGCGGTCACCCCGGCCCCCTCGGGCAGCACCCGACCGGCCCGGCTGAACACCTCTGCCCGTGCCGGGGAGGGCGGGAGCGGACAGGCCGAGACCGTGGGGAGGCGGCCGGCGTGGCCGCTCCCGCTCATCGCGTAGCGCCGCCCGACGACCGCACTTCGGTGCACCACGGTGACCGTACGAGTTCCGTACCCCCACCGCGGGTCCGGCACGTGGCGTCGTGTCCGGGGAGGAGACCTCAGCACCCGCCGGAAACGGCGCGCCCACCCCGCCCGCGGCCTCCGCGGCCACCGGCCGGCCGCGGCGGCGCCCGCCGACCGAGGCGAACACGCCGCCGGGCTCCGGCGGCGCGGCGATGCGTGACCACGGGCCCCCGGCTCGGTCCGGTGGAGTGTGGCTGTCGCGTGGACGAGCCCTTGTCGCGTCCCTGGCCGCCGATCCTCGGACGCGGCTCGGTCGGTCCGGACCTCCGTCGGCCCGTGCTCACGCGGCTCGGCCGGCACGGCCGCGTCGGGTTCGGCGGCGGTGACCACGACCCCTGCCCGGCGCGCCGACGGGTGGCTTCGCCCGTTCCGGCGCTCCGGAGCGGTGCGGACCGGCCGGCCGGGCCGGACCAGGAACGACGCGGAACTCCGCGGGGCGTCCCGGCCCGAACCGCTCCCGCGTCTCTGCCCCGGCCCCGCGACTGCCCGCACGCGCCGTGCGGGTTCTCGGCCTCGCGATCAGGCGGCGACTTCGTGGCCCGCGGTTCGCCCCGCACCCCGGACCGTGCCGCCCGGACCTCCGGGGCGGCGATCACCGCCGACCGTCCCGGCGCGGGGGAATCCGGGTGTTCCGCCCCAGTCGGCCTCAGCCCCGCCGGGCCAGCGCCAGGTCCAGCGCCTCCAGGAACGCCTCCGTCGTCCCGGCGTCCCGCACCGCCAGCCGGAGCCACCGCGGCCCCAGGCCCGGAAAGGTGTCGCCCCGGCGGACCGCGAAGCCGAGGGCGCGGAGTTCCTCGCGGACGGCAGCCGCACCCTCCACCGCCATCAGGACGAAGGGGGCCTCGGCCGGGCCCGCGACGCGTACGCCCGCGTCCGCCCGCTTCTCCAGGCCCGCCACCAGCAACTCCCGGTCGGCCGCGACCCGCCGGGCGGCCTCCTGGGCCTCCGCCAGCGCGGGCGGTGAGACACACGCCTCGGCGGCGGTCAGGGCCGGGGTGGAGACCGGCCACAGGGGCTGGGCCGAGGCGAGCCGCGTGATCAGTGCGGGGTCGGCGAGGACGTAGCCGATGCGCAGGCCCGCCAGGCCCCAGGTCTTGGTGAGGCTGCGCAGCACCACCAGGCCGGGGAGGTCGCACCGGCCCGCCAGGGCCTCCCGCTCGCCCGGCACCGCGTCCATGAACGCCTCGTCCACGACGAGTACGCGCCCCGGCCGGGCGAGTCCGGCCAGTACCCGTGCCGGGTGCAGCACGGAGGTGGGGTTGGTGGGGTTGCCGACGACCACCAGGTCGGCGTCGTCGGGGACGGCGGCCGCGTCCAGCCGGAAGCCGTCGGCCTCCCGCAGCAGCACCCGGCCCACCTGGTGCCCGGCGTCCCGCAGCGCCGCCTCGGGCTCGGTGAACTGCGGGTGCACCACGACGGGCCGGTGTACCCGCAGGGCCCGCGCCAGCAGGACGAACGCCTCCGCGGCGCCGGAGGTGAGCAGCACCCGCTCCGGCGCCACCGCGTGCCGCTCCGCGACCGCCGCCCGGGCCCTTCCCCCGTCCGGGTACGCGGCGAGGCCGGCCAGTGAGTCGGCGATCCGCTCCCGCAGCCAGCGCGGGGGCGTACCGGCGCGCACGTTCACCGCCAGGTCGGTCAGACCGGCGCCGCGCACCTCCGCGTCGCCGTGGTGCCGCAGATCGGGCTCGTCCATCGTCACTCCCCCTCCGGGGCGTCGCCCGCCGGGCCGCGCCGCGCCACCGCGCAGGTCGCCACCGCCGGACCGGGCCCGCCCGACTTCCGTTTCGGTACGAGCAGTTCGCCGCCGCCCGCCAGCGCCGCCGCCTCCGCGACCGAGGGCACCCCCAGCGCCGCCAGCGCGGTCGGCGAGGAGTGCGGCGTCGCCAGCGAGGCCAGCACCCCGGGCGCCCAGGACCGCAGCCCCACCCCCAGCAGCCGGGCCGCCTCGACGATGCCCGGCTCGGTGGCCTTCGCCTCGACGGTGGCCAGCTCCAGCAGCGGCCCGGCGTCCGGGCCCAGCTCCGCCAGCACCCCGCTCACCAGCGTGTACACCGCTTCGGCGGGCGCGTCGCGACAGGCGCCCACCCCCACCACCAGCCCGGCGGCGCCCCGGGAGCCGGTCACCGGGCAGCGCCCGGCCGGACGGCGCGGGCCACCAGCCGGGCCGCCGCCGACGGCAGCGCGGCCCAGTGGACGTGCAGGTAGGAGGCGTGCACGCCGCCCTGGACGAAGCCCTCGGTGCGGGGCGGTCCGGGCCGCACCACGCCCCATGCCGGGTCGGCGCCCGAGCCGGGCTCCAGGCTGGTGCGGTGGAACTCGTGGCCGGACACCCGCGTTCCGGCCGGGGCCAGCACGCTGTCGCCGACCGCCACCGCGTCCCGGTAGCCGAGCGTCAGCCGCTCCGTCATCCGCGCGGCGGCGTCCAGCACGCCGCACATCGGGGCGCCGTCCAGCTCCCGCGCCAGGTAGAGCAGGCCCGCGCACTCGGCGGCCACCGGAGCCCCGGCGGCGGCGAGCGCGGCCACCTCGGCGCGGAGCGCGGCGTTGGCCGACAGCTCGGGGGCGTACACCTCGGGGAAGCCGCCGCCGATCACCAGCGCGCCGGTGGACTCGGGGAGCCGTTCGTCGCGGAGCGGGTCGAAGGGGACCACCTCGGCGCCGGCCGCCGTCAGCAGTTCGGCGTGCTCGGCGTAGGAGAAGGTGAAGGCGGCGCCGCCCGCCACGGCCACCACCGGGCGCGGACCGGCGGGCGGGGGAGTACCGGCCCCGGCCAGTGCCCCGGCCGGGTCCCACGGCGCCTCGGTGAGCGGCGGCGCCGAGCGGGCCAGCGCCCACAAAGCGTCCAGGTCGCAGCCCGCGCGGATCTGCTCGGCCATGGCCGCCACCGCCGCCACCGCGTCCGGCTCGCGCTCCGCCACCGGGACCAGGCCCAGGTGGCGCGAGGGCGTCGCCGCCTGCGGGGTGCGGCGCAGCACGCCGAGCACGTCGACGCCCGCCTCGTCCAGGGCGTCCCGCAGCAACTCCTCGTGCCGGTCGGAGCCGACCTTGTTGAGGATGACCCCGCCGATCCGCACCTCGGGGTCCCAGGAGGCGAAGCCGTGCACCAGCGCCGCCACCGACCGGGACTGCGAGGAGCCGTCGACCACCAGCACCACCGGCGCCCGCAGCGCCTTCGCCAGTTGCGCGGTGGAGGCCAGGTCACCCTGGCCGGCCGCACCGTCGTACAGCCCCATCACGCCCTCGACCACGGCCAGGTCGGCCCCGGCCGCGCCGTGCGCGAAGAGCGGGCCGAGCAGCCCGGTGCCGCAGAGGCAGGCGTCCAGGTTGCGGCCCGGGCGGCCGGTGGCCAGCGCGTGGTAGCCCGGGTCGATGTAGTCGGGGCCCGCCTTGTGCGGCGAGACCGTGAGGCCCCGCCCGGTGAAGGCGGCCATCAGGCCGGTCGCCACCGTGGTCTTGCCGGAGCCCGACGACGGGGCCGCCACCACCAGGCGGGGGATACGGAGCGTACTCACCACTCGATGCCCCGCTGGCCCTTCTGGCCCGCGTCCATCGGGTGCTTCACCTTGGTCATCTCGGTCACCAGGTCGGCGAAGTCCACCAGCTCGGCGGGGGCGTTGCGGCCGGTGATCACCACGTGCTGGTTGCCGGGGCGGCTCCGCAGCACCTCGATGACCTCGGCGGTGTCGATCCACCCCCAGTGCAGCGGATAGGCGAACTCGTCCAGCACGTACAGCCGGTAGGTCTCGGCCGCCAGGTCGCGCTTGACCTGCTGCCAGCCCTCGCGGGCCTTGGCCTCGTTGTCCTGCTGGTCGTCGCGCTGGACCCAGGACCAGCCCTCGCCCATCTTGTGCCAGTCGACGCGGCCGCCCTCGCCGCTGGCGCCCAGCGTCCTCAGCGCGTTCTCCTCGCCGACCTTCCACTTCGCCGACTTGACGAACTGGAACACCCCGATCGGCCACCCCTGATTCCAGGCGCGCAGCGCCAGCCCGAAGGCCGCCGTCGACTTGCCCTTGCCGGGGCCGGTGTGGACCGCGACCAGCGGGCGGTTGCGGCGCTGACGTGTGGTGAGTCCGTCCTCGGGGACGACGGACGGCTGTCCCTGCGGCATTACGCGGCCCTCCTGGCACGGTGGTGATCGGTGACGTCCTTGACCAGGCCGGTGAGCGCGTCGGCCCGCAGCTCGTCCAAGGTGGCGGCGGTGCCCCGCAGTTCGCGGGCGAGTTCCCCGGCGAGTCCGAGGCGGACCGGGCCCGTCTCGCAGTCGACGACCACGCTCGCCGTCGCCTCGGCGGCGTGCAGCCGGGCCGCCCGGGCCGCCAGCGCCACCGGCTCCGGGCCGCCGGTGGCCCGGCCGTCGGTGACCACGACCAGCAGGGGGCGGCGCGTGGCATCCCGCAGCCGCTCCACCCGCAGCACGTCGTGGGCCTTCAGCAGCCCCGCCGCCAGCGGGGTCCGCCCGCCGGTCGGCAGCGACTGGAGCCGGGCGGCGGCCGCGTCCACCGAAGAGGTCGGCGGCAGCGCCACCTCGGCCGCACGGCCCCGGAAGGTCACCAGCCCCACCTTGTCGCGCCGCTGGTAGGCGTCGAGGAGCAGCGACAGCACCGCGCCCTTGACCGCGCCCATCCGCCTGCGCGCCGCCATCGACCCGGAGGCGTCCACCACGAAGAGGACGAGGTTGCCCTCGCGGCCCTCCCGGGTCGCCTGCCGCAGGTCGTCCCGGCGCACCACCAGGCCCCGCCCGGACCGGCCGCGCGCCCGCTGGTGCGGGGCGGCCGCCCGGACCGTCGCCGTCAGGTGCAGTGTGGTCAGCGCGCCCTCGGGACGGGTCGCCCCGGTGGTCCTGCCGCGCTCGGTCCGCGCCCGGGACCTGCGCCCCGCCGCGCCCGCGCCGAGCCCCGGCACGCTCAGCACCCTGGTGCGGAAGGGCTCGCCCGCCGCCACGGCCTGCTGCTCCGCCGAGGCGGGCCGGGGCGTGCCGCCACCGGAGTCGCCGGGTTCCGCGCCGGTCAGCGCCTCGGGGGCGTCCTCGGGCGCCGGGGCACCGGAGTCCTCGGTCCGCTGCGGCGGGAGGCCGCCCGCGCCGTCACCGGCACCGTCGCCGGGATCGGGTCGCCCGCCCCCGCCGCCGTCCGGGCCGGGCCCGTCGTCGCCACCGCCGTCCGGCTCCTCGGGCGCCTGCCCCCCGGGCGGCGTCGGCGGCTCGTCCTCGGGGTCGTCGGCGGCCGCGTCCCGCAGTACCTCGTCGAGCTTCTCCTCGTCCAGGCCCGGCGCGTCGAAGGGGTTGCGGCGGCGCCGGTGCGGCAGCGCCAGCAGCGCGGCCCGGCGTACGTCCTCCACCGCGACCCCGGTCCGGCCCGCCCAGGCGGCCAGCGCGGTCGCGGTACGGGCCATCACCAGGTCGCCGCGCATCCCGTCCACCTCGAACGCCGCGCAGACCGCCGCGATCCGGCGCAGCGCGCCGTCACCCAGCCGGACCTGGGGCAGCAGCGCCCGGGCGGCGGCCACCCGCTCGCGCAGTTCCGCCTCCTCGCCGGCCCAGCGCCCCGCGAAGGCGGCCGGGCCGTCCTCGAAGGCGAGCCGGCGGCGCACCACCTCGACGCGCTGGTCCGGCTCCCGGGAGGCGGCCACCTCGACGGTCAGCCCGAACCGGTCCAGGAGCTGCGGCCGCAGCTCGCCCTCCTCCGGGTTCATGGTGCCGACCAGCAGGAACCGGGCCGCGTGCCGTACCGAGACGCCCTCGCGCTCCACGTACGAGGCACCCATCGCCGCCGCGTCCAGCAGCAAATCGATCAGGTGGTCGTGGAGGAGGTTGACCTCGTCCACGTAGAGGATGCCCCGGTGCGCGTCGGCCAGCAGGCCCGGCTCGAACGCCTTGACGCCCTCGGCCAGGGCCCGTTCGATGTCGAGCGCGCCGACCAGCCGGTCCTCGGAGGCGCCGACCGGCAACTCCACCATCCTGGCCGGCCGCTCGCCGCCGGGCCCGTCCACCGGGTGCGGCCCGTCCGGGCAGCCGGGGTCGGGCGCCGCCGGATCGCAGGAGAACCGGCACCCCTCCACGGTCCGCACCGGCGGCAGCAGCGCGGCCAGCGCGCGCACCGCCGTCGACTTGGCGGTGCCCTTCTCCCCCCGGACGAGAACACCGCCGACGGCCGGGGAGACCGCGTTCAGCAGCAACGCCAGCCGCAGGTCGTCCTGACCGACGATCGCGGTGAACGGATAACGGGAACTGGTACTCATCGGGACTTCACTCCTTCACTCACCGGGACCCCGCACCGCACGGCGGCGGCGCGGGCACGGCGGACGGGGGACGCGGGGCCGGGACGTACGGACGGGCGGCTCACGGCGCGCCCGGCGGCAGGAACGGCAGGCCGGGAGGGGCGCCCCGCTCGATCAGGCGCAGCAGGGCATCGGTGTCGGCGTGCTCCTCGATCAGGTCGCCGAGCCGGTCGAGCTGCTCCTCGCGGAGCCGGCCGAAGGAGGTGTCGGGGGCGGGGACGAACCGGCGGCCCGCCGCCCGGGCCACCTCGGTGAGGAACGCCCTGCGGTAGCCGTCGCTCTCCAGCGAGCCGTGCCAGTGGGTGCCCCAGACCGCGCCCACCCGGCAGCCGTCCAGGGCCCGCCCGCCGGCGTCGGTGAAGACCGGCTCGCCGCCCAGCACCTCGGCGACGCCGTGGTGGATCTCGTACCCCTCGGCGGGCTCGCCCAACGCCGAACCGCTCGGCCGGGCCAGCGTCTTCTCCGCCGCGAACCGCACCCGGACCGGCAGCACGCCGAGCCCCTCGACGGTGCCCGCCCGGGACTCCACCTCGTCCTCGATCCGCTCCCCGAGCAGTTGGTAGCCGCCGCAGACGCCGAGCACCGGACGCCCCTCGGCGACCCGCCGCAGCAGCGCGTCGGCGAGACCCCGCTCGCGCAGCCAGGCCAGCGCGCGGACCGTGCCCCGGGTGCCGGGGACCACCACCAGGTCGGCGTCGGCCAGCTCCTCGGGCCGGTCCACGAACCGCACCACGACCCCCGGTTCCGCGGCCAGCGCGTCCACGTCGGTGAAGTTGGACATCAGCGGCACCGCGCAGACCGCGACCCGCAGCACGTCCTCACCGACCGGCGGCGCCACCACCGACTCGCGGACCGCGCCGCGCAGCGAGACGCGCAGCCCGTCCTCCTCGTCGATGCCGAGCCCCTCGGCGTACGGCAGGACACCGAAGGTGTGGCGGCCGGTGAGGCCGCGCAGCATGTCGATGCCGGGCTTCAGGAGTTCGGCGTCGCCGCGGAACTTGTTGACGACGTACCCGGCGACCAGCGCCTGGTCCTCGGGGGCCAGCAGCGCCGTGGTGCCGAAGAACGAGGCGAAGACGCCGCCCCGGTCGATGTCGCCGACGACCAGCACCGGCAGCCTCGCCGCCCGGGCCACGCCCATGTTGACGATGTCGGTCCGGCGCAGATTGATCTCGGCCGGACTGCCCGCACCCTCGCAGACCACCACGTCGTGGGTGGCACGCAGCCGCGCCAGGCAGTCCAGCACCGGCTCCAGCAGCGCCTCCCGGCGGCCGCCCGCCACCGCCCGGGCCGCTTCGCCGGGGGGCACCGAGCCGAAGAAGCCCCGGGCGCTCAGCTCCCCGACCGGCCTGCCGAGCAGCACCACCTGGCTGGAGCGGTCGCCACCGGGCTTGAGCAGTACCGGATTCATCAGCGCCGTCGGCTCGACGCGGGCCGCCTGCGCCTGCATCGCCTGGGCCCGGCCGATCTCCGCGCCCTCCCGCGTGACGAACGAGTTCAGGGACATGTTCTGCCCCTTGAACGGCGCCACCTTCATCCCGCGCCGCGCCAGCCACCGGCAGACGCCGGCCGTCAGCACGCTCTTCCCGGCGTCCGAGGTGGTCCCCGCGATCAGCAACCCGCCGCTCATGCCCCTGCCCCTCCCTGTCCTGTCGTCGCGCGCCGTGCGCGCCCGCGTATCGCTCCGGCCGCCAGCCGCGCGCCCGCCCCCGCGACCAGCGCCAGCGCGCCGACCCGCCGGGAGAGCCGGGCGGCCCGCTCGACGTCACCGGGCCGCACGGCGCGGCCCGCCGTGCCCAGCACCGGCCGGTGCTCGGTCCGCCCGCCGTAGGCGAGGGTGCCGCCGAGGCGTACGCCGAGCGCCCCGGCGAACGCCGCCTCGACCGGGCCCGCGTTGGGGCTGGGGTGGCGGTGCGCGTCGGCGCGCCAGGCGCGCAGGGCGCCGCGCGGGTCGGGCCCGGCGAGGACGGCGAGGGCCGCGGTCAGCCGGGCGCCCGGGTACCCGACGGCGTCGTCGAGCCGGGCCGAGGCCCACCCGAACCGGCGCAGCCGGGGGGACTTGTGGCCGACCATGGCGTCCAGCGTGTTGACGGCGCGGAAGCCGGCCAGACCCGGCACGCCGGCCACCGCGCCCCAGACCAGGGCGCCGACCACCGCGTCGGAGGTGTTCTCGGCGACCGACTCCACCACGGCCCGGGCCAGCGCGTCCGCGTCCAGCGCCTCGGGGTCGCGCCCGCAGAGCCGGGGCAGCAGCCGCCTGGCCCCGGCCACGTCACCGGCCTCCAGCGCGGCTCCGATCAGCCGGGCCTCACGCACCAGCGAGGTGCCGCCGACCACCGCCCAGGTGGTGGCGGCGGTCAGCGCGACGGCCGCGCGCGGGTGGGGGCGCACAGCGCGGGCGGCCAGTGCGGCTACCGCGGTGGCGCCCCCGGCGCACAGGGCGGTGTGCAGCGCGCCCCAGCCCCGGTGGTCGTGGAACAGGCGCCGCTCGACGGCGGAGGCGGCCCGGCCGAAGAGGGCCACGGGGTGGCCCCGGCGGGGATCGGCGAGGAGGGCGTCGGCCAGCAGCCCGGCGGTGGCGCCGTACGCGAAGACGCGGTCGGCCCGGTCCACGGGCTCAGCCCGTTCGGCGCTCGGCGTACCGGGGGAGTGGGCAAGGGGGCGGCGACGGGCAGCCACGCATGGCGGTGTGTCCTCACTCAGGGTCCGCGCCCTGGTTCGACGTGACCGGGGGCGAGAGTCTCCTGGCTTCCGGATCGGCGGCACCCCCTGGCCTTCCAGCCCTTTCGGGCCGTGGCGCTCGGCGGAGATGCCGCTCCCCGGTGACAGTGGCGGGACCGCGCCGGATTCGCACCGGCTTCCTCTGCTGCCTCCGTGTTTCGGCCCCGGCAGTCCACCACGGCCCCGGAACACCAGTCAACTCGCCGTTGACCTGCGAGGAAGAGTGTGTGGAGGCCCACAGCCGGGGTGTACGCACCCAGGACGGCGAAGGGCGGGCCGGACGCCGTGCGTCCGGCCCGCCCTTCGCCGGCGGGTGGTGGCCCTCAGACCACGATGACGTAGATCCCGTAGGCGACCGCCGCCGCGCAGAGCGCGAAGCAGAGGTAACCGCCGGCCTTGGCCGCGGCGCCGGACCCGCCCTGCGCGCCGCTCGCGCTCTTGGAGAGGCCCACGATGCCGAGGGTGAAGAAGCCGACGAGCGCGACGGTGACCACGAGGCTCACGCCGAAGACGGAGCCGAGAGCTGCCCAGTCGATGTCCATGGTGAGGAGTCCTTACGTACGCGAGGCCGGGTCAGACCCGCGCCGGCCGGGCGGGTTCCGCGGCGGCGGAGGGGTGGCCCGGCTGGGCCGGGATCGAGGGGAGCGGGGAGCCGCCCGCGGGACCGTCGTCGTCCCGGTCGCCGGAGGCCGGCACGGTGGCCCCGTCGGAGGCGACGGCCGCGCCGGTGGGCGGCGGGGCGACGGAGGCCATGGCCTGCGTGACGACGCCCGCGGGCTCGTCCTGGACCGGCTCGACGTCGTTGACGTTGTCGTGGGTGACGGGGGAGCGGCGCGAGCGGAGCCAGATCGCGAAGGACCCGCCGACCAGCAGGACCGCGGTGGCGGCGACGCCCCAGTCGCCCTGCTTGGTGAGGAGTTCGGCGGCCGCGCCGACGAGGGCGGCGGCCGGCAGGGTCAGACCCCAGGCCACGAACATCCGGGTGGCGGTCGACCAGCGGACCACGCCGCCCTTGCGGCCGAGGCCCGCGCCCATCACGGCGCCGGAGCAGGACTGGGTGGTGGAGAGGGAGAAACCCAGGTGGGAGGAGGCGAGGATGACCGTCGCGGCGCTGGTCTGGGCGGCGAAGCCCTGCGGCGGGGTGAGGTCGGTCAGGCCCTTGCCCATGGTCCGGATGATGCGCCAGCCGCCCAGGTAGGTGCCGAGCGCGATGGCGACACCGGCGGAGACGATGACCCACAGCGGGGGGTTGGAGCCGGGCGCGAGGACACCGCCGGTGACCAGGGCGAGGGTGATGACACCCATCGTCTTCTGGGCGTCGTTGGTGCCGTGCGCCAGCGAGACCAGGCCGGCCGAGGCGATCTGCCCGGCGCGGTAGCCCTTGGCGGTGGACTTCTCGTCCACGTTCCGGTTGATCCGGAAGGTGAGCCGGGTGGCGAGCATCGCGGCGAGGCCGGCGACGATCGGCGCGGCGAGGGCGGGCAGCAGCACCTTGGTGACGACGGTGCCGCCGTTGACGGAGGACCAGCCCGCGGACATCACCGCGGCGCCGATGAGGCCGCCGAACAGTGCGTGCGAGGAGCTCGACGGCAGGCCGACGAGCCAGGTCAGAAGATTCCACAGAATGGCGCCTACGAGGGCGGCGAAGATGACCTCCGTCTTCAGCCCGTCCTCGTTGATGAGTCCGCCGGAGATCGTCTTGGCGACCTCCACGGAGAGGAACGCGCCGACGAGGTTGAGGACGGCGGACATCGCCACCGCGGCCTTGGGCCTCATCGCGCCGGTCGAGATGGTGGTGGCCATCGCGTTGGCTGTGTCGTGGAAACCGTTCGTGAAGTCGAACACGAGAGCGGTCACGATCACGATCCCGAGGAGAAGCGTGATGTGTTCCATTTACCCGGACTTCTGTGGGACGTCGTTGGCTCGTTGAACGTAGGGGCGTTGAGTGAACGGAAGATGAACTGGGGCGGGCAAGGTGGTGACCCGAAACGGAGTCCCCCCGGCCGCCCCGCTCCCGGCCCCGCCCCAGCCCCTTGGGAGAGCGGCCCGGAGCACCCCCGCCGGCCCGGAACCAGAGGTTGCGGCCCGGCGCCCGCGGCTCTGGATGTGAGGTAGGTCGCACCGGGCCCGGGAGACGCGGGGCGCCGGAGCGGAACCGGTCGCGCGCGCCCGGCGCACACGCCGCCGATGGCAGGATGCCCCGCCATGGAGAAGAACTTCGCGCACCCCGGCCGCGCCTGGCGGCTCCTGGAGGACCGGACGGTCGCCCGCGCCTGGCACGACCTGCTGGAGACGGCCCGGGCCACCCTCCGTGACGGACTGGTGGCCGGCACCTCCGGCAACGTCTCGGTCCGCGTCACCCCCGACCGCCCGGCCGTCGCCACGGACGACCTCGTCCTGATCACCCCCACCGGCGTCCCCTACGACCGGCTCGGCCCCGAGGACGCCGTCGCCGTCACCCTCGACGGCCGGCAGGTGCTCGGCACGCTGGAACCCACCAGCGAACTCCCCCTCCACCTCGCCGTGCACCGCTCCGGCACCGCCCGCGCCGTCGTCCACACCCACGCGCCGCACGCCACCGCCGTCTCCACGCTCGTCGACACGCTGCCGCCCGTCCACTACATGGCGGCCGCGCTCGGCGGCCCCGTCCGCACCGCCCCCTACGCGCTCTACGGCACCGAGGAACTCGCCGGCCACCTCCTCGAGGCCCTCCGGGACCGCACCGCCTGCCTGCTGCGCAACCACGGCACCGTCACCACCGGCGACACCCTCGCCCAGGCCCTGGACCGCACCGTGCAGCTCGAGTGGATGTGCCGCGTGTGGCTGCTCGCCCGTTCCGTCCCCGGTCACACCCCCTCCCTCCTCGACGCGGACCAGCTGGCCGCCGCCGCCGACCGGCTGCGCGGCTACGGCCAGCCGGGCGGGTGACCCGCGGCCGGGCGCGTCACCCGCCGGGCCGCGTCCACTGGCCGCCGGACGCCGCGTGCCCGCACACTGGAGCGGTGCGTATCGCCCGAACGACGGCACTGGCCGTCACCGCCGCAGTCGGAGCCGGGGCCGCCGCAGTGGCGGCCGGCCGGTACGCCAGCGATGCCGCCCTGCGGCTCCCGGCCGGGCACCGGCTGCCCACCGAGCCCAGACTGACGGTCCACCGGGCCGAGGCCGGGCGGATCACCCTCACCCGCGACCTCGCCGCCCTGCGTCCGGGCCGCTACGGCCTCGCGGGCCGGGACTTCCACGCGGCCGTCGGGCCGGTGCTCGACCGGACCGAGGGCGACGTCGCCGCCGACACCGTCGTCCGGCGCCTGGAGCGCGTCTTCCACGGCGCCCCCGACACCGGCGACCGGGCCTGGCTGACCCCGCAGCTCTACAGCGGCGACCCCGCCACCGCCCTCGGCCTGTCCTACGCCGAGGTCGAGATCCCCGGCGAACTGGGCGTGCTGCCGGGCTGGGTGGTCCCCGGCGACCGCCGCACCTGGGTCCTGGCCGTCCACGGTCTGGCCGGCACCATGGAGCACCCCATGGTCGTCATGGAGCAGCTGCACCGCCTCGGCCTGCCGGTACTCTCCCTGGCCTACCGCGGTGACAAGGGGGCTCCCCGCTCCCCGGACGGCCTCAACCACCTCGGCGACACCGAGTGGCGGGACGTCGACGCGGCGCTGCGTTTCGCCGTCGCCAACGGGGCCACGCGCGTCATCCTGTACGGCTGGTCGACGGGCGCCACCATGGCCCTGTTCGCCGCCGCCCGCTCCTCGCTGCGCGACCGCGTCGGCGGGCTGGTCCTGGACTCCCCGGTCCTCGGCCGCGAGGAGACCGTCCGCGCCCTGGCCGCCGCCAAGCACGTGCCGCGCGCCTTCCTGCCGCTCGCCGTGCGCGCCGCCGAGGGCCGCACCGGGCTCAGCGACGACCGCCTCCCGCACGTCGGAGGGCCTGAGGGCATCCGCGTCCCCACCCTGCTCGTGCACGGGCCGGACGACGAGACCGCCCCCTGGGAGTACTCGCTCGCGCTGGCCCGCAGCCGCCGCGACCTCATCACCCTGCACACGGTGCCGGACGCCCCGCACGCCGCCATGTGGAACGCCGACCCCACCGGCTACGACGAGGCCCTGCGCCGCTTCCTGACCCCCCTGCTCTGACCCCGGCCGAGTCCGCGCGCGTCGGCGCGCGTCGGCGCGCGCTCCGGAGCCACCGGTGATCACCACCCCATAACAAATCGATCGCTCATTGCATATGCAACGAGCGAAGACGTTGCGGTAAGCGGCCGAATCAGTCAGGACAAGACGGGACAAACGCCGCGCCGTATCCCAACGCTCCGTATATATGGGGCATTACGGAATACATTTGCCCTCGTCGTCGGTGTGCGCTGTGAGGATCGCCACGGCTCGACGAGGCTGTTATGGTGCCTGGCGTTTGCGGGCACAAAGGATGCCCCTGTTTCGTGAACGTCTCCGGCGCCGGCGATGAGGCCGCCCGGGGACCCAAGGAGGAGCCCCGCCGGCACACCCGGCGTGAGGCGCGCACGCAGCTGCCCCCGGGCGACCCGCCGGGCGCTGCGCCCTGCCGCGCGGCTCCACGAATCTAGGGAGGTGGTGCGTGTGGACGGACTGGAAACAGCCGGGTTCAGCGCCGTGGTCGTGGTCGGATTGCTGGTTCTCTTCTACGGAGGGACCTTCCTGATCTCGACCCGCATCGGCAAGAAGAACGAGAACGCCGACGGCTACATGACCGGCGGCAACAACATCGGGTTCGGCGTCTCCGCCGCCAGCATGACCGCGACATGGATCTGGGCGTCCTCGATGTACGCCTCGGCCACGTCCGGATACACCTACGGCATCTCGGGCCCCATCCACTACGGGCTCTGGGGCGCCCTGATGATCCTGTTCATCTACCCCTTCGGCAAGCGCATCCGCGCCGTCGCCCCGAAGGCCCACACGCTCGCCGAGGTGATGTACGCCCGGCACGGCCGCTCCAGCCAGCTGATGCTCGCCGGGTCCAACATCGTCGGCAGCGTGATCAGCCTGATGTCCAACTTCATCGCCGGCGGCGTGCTGATCTCCCTGCTCTCCCCGTTCACCTTCATCCAGGGCGTCTTCGCCGTGGCGGCGGGCGTGCTGCTGTACACCCTGTGGTCCGGCTTCCGGGCCTCCGTGCTGACCGACTTCGTCCAGGTGGTCGCGATGCTCGGCGCGGTGGCGGTGATCGTGCCGTTCATCTTCTTCGCGGCCGGTTTCCCGGCCGCGTTCGAGATCGGGGCGCAGAACCTGACGCCGCAGCAGGGCGACTTCTTCTCCAGTGAGGCGTTCATGGGGCAGGGCGCCCCCTACATCGCCGCCGTCCTGGCCTACGCCATCGGCAACCAGACCATCGCCCAGCGGCTCTTCGCCGTGAAGCAGAGCCTGATCAAGCCGGTCTTCGTCACCGCGACCGTCGGTTACGGCGCCATGGTCATCGGTGTCGGAATGCTCGGCGTGCTCGCCCTCTACCTGGGCTTCGAGCCGACCGGCGGCGACCTCAACAACCTCATCCCCGAGATGGCGGCCACCTACCTGCCGCCCGTGCTGCTGGCGCTCTTCTTCATCATGATCGTCGGCGCGCTCTCCTCGACCGCCGACTCCGACCTCTCGGCCCTCTCCTCGATCATGATGGCCGACGTCTACGGCCAGAACGTGGCCGGCAAGAAGAAGGCCGACCCCCGGACGATGCTGCTGATCGGGCGCCTCACGATGGTGGTGGCCACCGCGATGGCCGTCGCCTTCGCCAGCCTCCAGCTGAGCATCCTCGACCTGCTGGTCTTCGTCGGCGCGCTGTGGGGCGCCCTCGTCTTCCCGGTGCTGGCCAGCTTCTACTGGGAGAAGGTCACCAACAAGGCGTTCACCGTCTCGGTGCTCGCGGCGCTCGCGGCGTTCCTGCCGGTCCGCTTCGGCTGGCTGCCCCTGGACGGCTTCCTCGGCATCGTCGTGGACGTGGTCTCGGTGGTCGGCATCGGTGTCGTGCTCGGCCTCATGGTCTTCGGCTTCCTCGGTCTCAAGGCGGCCAAGATCGCCGGGGTGCTGGCCGTGCTCGTCTCCGCGCCGTTCGCCATCGGCTCCCTCCACGAGTACGCGACGCTCTGCGGCTCGCTCGTCGCGTACTCCGTGAGCACCGTGCTCTGCTGGGCGATGTCCGTCCGCCGGCAGGACGGCTTCGACTTCGCCCTCATCGCGCAGCGCACCGGCGACTTCGACGACGGCTCGGCCCGGCGGACCGACGAGGGGACGGGCGCCGCCGTCGTCCCGCCCCGTACGCCCGGGGCGGGGGAGGACGACCGCGCCCCCGAGGCCCCCGCGAACGCCAAGTGACCCTGGAGGAGGCACGATGACCACCATCGCCCTGACCGTGTACATCCTGATGTGGCCCGTCGGCGTGGCAGCCGTCCTGTGCGTGATCAGCCGTGGGTTCTTCCGGGAGTGGGCCGAGGCCCGCCGCAAGGGCGAGCCCATGATCTGACCACCACGACCGCCGGGGCCGGGGCCCGGCGCGCCGCAGGCCCGGCGCGCCGGGCCCCGCGCCGCAGGGGCCCGGCCCCCCCGGAGCAGGGGCCGGACCCTCCCGGGCGCCCCCAGGGCCGGGGAGGGGAACGTCCTCCCGCCGGCGTCGCGGGCCAGGAGTCCGGCGCTCCGTGCGGCGCCCGACCGGCGTACTTCCGGCCCCGCCTCTTCACCCCGCGCGTGGACAGCCCGGGTCGGGACAAAGCGGCCGGAACATTTCGTTCCGAGGGGCCCATAGCAGTCCCGGTACCGCTTCCGTTTGGGAATTCCGTACTTCACCCGGAAGACTGCCCCCGTGACGTCCCGTATCCCGCGCGACTCCAGGCTCCGCATCGTCCGCCCACGACCCCTTGCCGCGACTCCGGCCGCGGTCGCCGAACGGCGGGCCCGCAGGCCCGCGCCCCGTCCGCCCGAGGGCACGCCGCCCCGGGCCCGGCTCGCCGCCATGGCGAGGGAGGGCCTGGCCGACGCCGTCCGGGTCGCCCGCTGGGCCGAGACGGCACTGCCCCGAGGCGGCCCCGCCGCCCAGCCGGCCGCACCCGCCGAGGGGGAGGGGACCCTCTCCGAGGCGACCGCCGCCCGTGCCGCGGGCGAACTGGGGCTGACCCCGGCCAAAGTCCGCGCCGACTGGGACACCGCCCGCCTCGCCGGACTGGTCGAGGTGCACGGCGGCGTGGCGCGCCCCGGATGGCGGCTGCGCGCCTGGGACCGGGACGACTCCGCCGTACTGCGCGGCTGGGTCGCGCTCTTCGACGCCTGGTCGCTGGTCCACCCCGGCCCCGACGAGCTGACCCCCGCCGCGGGCGCCGAGGTGATCGAGGCCGTCCCCCAACTGCTGACCCTGCTCCAGCTCTCCGACGGGCCCGTCCCCGTCACCCAGCTCCTCGACCTCCTCGAACAGCGGGTGGAGGAACTCCGCACCCAGCGCTGCGAGATCCCGTACGGCCCCCGGACCGAACCGGCCGCCGAACCGGGTGAGGACGTCCCGCTGGCCACCCTGCTCGACTGGGCGCTGCACGGCCTCGCCGCCGTCGGCGCGCTCACCTACGCCGGCGGACACGCCACGCTCACCCCGCTCGGGAGCTGGTCCGTGTGGGTGCGGCTGGAGCAGATCTGCGTGGCCGCCCAGAGTCCGGCCGGCAACATCGAGCAGCCCGCCGAGGAGATGCTGCGCGGCTGCGCCCGGCTGCGCCCGCAGTCGGCCCGCTCGGAGTACCGCGCCTGGCTCGCCGCCCGCCCCGTCGGCAGCGCCGTCGCCGAGCTGCTGGAGGCGGCCCGGGGCGACGACGCCATGGTGCGCAGCCTCGCCTTCGAGGCGCTCAGAGTCGTCGGCGCCCCCGCCGAGGCCGAGGTCCGCGCCGCCGCCGAGGACGTCTCGCTGCGCCCCTACGCCCTGCTCTGGCTCGCCGAGCACGACGGCACCGACCCGGAGGACGCGCCGCTGGTCCTCAGCCGGCAGGAGGCCACCTGGCTGTGGGTGGACACGGCCGCCGCCGTCGCCGACCACGGCGAGGCCCCGCTCCTCGTGCGGCACCTGGAGTCCGCCGTCCAGCCGACGGTGCCCGCCCTGCTCGCCGACGTCCGCGCGGTCGGCCACCCCCGCACCGTCCAGGTCCTGGTGGCGCTGGCCGCCGCCCACCCGGACCCGGCGCTCGCCAAGGCCGTGCGCCGGGCCGCGTTCCAGGTCCACACCGGCGGCGCCTGACCGGGCCGGGCCCGCCCGCGCGTCAGGCGGGCAGCTGGGGACCGTACGTGCCGAAGCTCCAGACGTTGCCCTCGGCGTCCCGCGCCATGTAGTCGCGGGAGCCGTACTCCTGGTCGGCCGGCGGGGCGAGGATCTCGACGCCGTCGTGGGCGGCGGCGCGGGCGTGGTGGGCGTCGACGTCGGTGACGACGACGTACACGCCGACCGGCCCGCCCCGGGCCATCGCCCGGTCGTAGGCGCTGCCCGTGCCCTTCGGGCCGATCATCACCGCGCCGTTGCCGAGTGACAGCTCGGCGTGGGCGATCTGGCCGTCGGCCGTCTCGTGCACGGCGGCCGGGGTGAAGCCGAACGCCTCGGTCAGGGTCCGCACGGCAGCCCGTGCGTCCGCGTAGAGGACCGTCGGGAAGACGGTGGGGGGTCCGCTCGCCGTCGCGGCCATGGCACTCACTCCTCGGGGTCGGCGATGGGGGGCGCGAAGTGATTCCGCTCACCGGCGGGAGGGTGTGCGGACGCGCCCGCACCGGGCTCCAGGGCCGCTCGCGTGCGCCGGCCCGCCCCCGTGCCGAGTATCCGCCGGCCGGTGCTCCCGCGCTCTTGGGCGCGGGCGTCCCGCGGGGGCGAAAAGCGGTTGACCGCCGCCGTTAGAATCGCCGTATGGCCATTCTCCGCACGCATTAGACGGCGTCGACCGCCCCGCACCAGTCCGCCGTCCGATCCATTCCCGCCCAGGAGTCTGTCCGTGATCACCGCCTCCGGTGTCGAGCTGCGCGCCGGCGCCCGCATCCTCATCGAGTCCGCCACCTTCCGCATCGCCAAGGGCGACCGCATCGGCCTGGTCGGCCGCAACGGCGCGGGGAAGACCACCCTCACCAAGTGCCTCGCGGGGCAGGGCCAGCCCGCCGCCGGCACCATCACCTCCTCCGGCGAGGTCGGCTACCTCCCGCAGGACCCGCGCACCGGCGACCTCGACGTCCTCGCCCGCGACCGCATCCTCTCCGCCCGGGGCCTGGACACCCTGCTCAAGAAGATGCGGGAGAACGAGCAGCGGATGGCCACCGGCCAGGGCGCGACCCGCGAGAAGGCGATGCGCAAGTACGAGCGGCTGGAGACGGAGTTCCTGACCAAGGGCGGGTACGCCGCCGAGGCCGAGGCCGCCACCATCGCCGCCGCGCTCAACCTCCCCGACCGGGTGCTCGGCCAGCCCCTGCACACGCTCTCCGGCGGTCAGCGGCGCCGGATCGAGCTGGCCCGCATCCTCTTCTCCGACGCCGACGTGCTGCTCCTGGACGAGCCCACCAACCACCTCGACGCGGACTCCATCGCCTGGCTGCGCGACTACCTGAAGACCTACCGCGGCGGCTTCATCGTGATCTCCCACGATGTCGAACTGGTCGAGACGGTGGTCAACAAGGTCTTCTACCTGGACGCCAACCGCGCCCAGATCGACATCTACAACATGGGCTGGAAGCTCTACCAGCAGCAGCGCGAGGCCGACGAGAAGCGCCGCCGCCGCGAGCGGCAGAACGCCGAGAAGAAGGCCGCGACCCTCAACGCCCAGGCCGACAAGATGCGGGCCAAGGCCACCAAGACGGTCGCCGCGCAGAACATGGCCCGCCGCGCCGAGCGGCTGCTCTCCGGCCTGGAGGCCGAACGGGTCAGCGACAAGGTCGCCAAGCTGCGCTTCCCCGAGCCCGCCCCCTGCGGCAAGACCCCGCTCACCGCCGAGGGGCTCTCCAAGTCGTACGGCTCGCTGGAGATCTTCACCGACGTCAGCCTCGCCATCGACAAGGGCTCCCGGGTCGTCATCCTCGGCCTCAACGGCGCGGGCAAGACCACCCTGCTGCGCCTCCTCGCGGGCACCGAGAAGCCCGACACCGGCAGCGTCGTCGAGGGCCACGGGCTGAAGCTCGGCTACTACGCCCAGGAGCACGAGACGCTCGACCCCGACCGCACCGTCCTGGAGAACATGCGCTCGGCCGCGCCCGACCTGGACCTGGTCGAGGTCCGCAAGACGCTCGGCTCGTTCCTCTTCTCCGGCGACGACGTCGACAAGCCGGCCGGGGTGCTCTCCGGCGGTGAGAAGACCCGGCTGGCGCTCGCCACCCTGGTCGTCTCCTCGGCCAACGTGCTGCTCCTGGACGAGCCCACCAACAACCTCGACCCGGCCAGCCGCGAGGAGATCCTCGGCGCGCTCAAGACGTACAAGGGCGCCGTCGTCCTCGTCACCCACGACGAGGGCGCCGTCGACGCGCTCCAGCCCGAGCGGATCATCCTGCTCCCCGACGGGATCGAGGACCTCTGGGGCGCCGACTACCTCGACCTGGTCACCCTGGCCTGACCACCCCGGGCACCGCGTCGCCGGAAGCATGCCGAGAGCCGTCCGTCCCGTCCGGGCCGGGCGGCTCCCGCGTTCCGGCCGTCCGTGAGGGGCGCGTCACGGGCGCGTTCCCCCGAGTGCGGGAACCTCGCTCGGAGATCGTCCTCGAATGGATCATTCGGCCCAGTCCTGATCCGTCATCTGCGTGAGCGGCTCTCACCCCCGTGCTCCGAAGCCGTCCACAGGCGCCGCGGCGACCGGCCCGCCGTCCCGTACAGCCCTTGTGCCGCCTGGGCTGTGTCCCGGTGCCGGGCTGACCAGCCGGTTCCCGCCGGAACCCGTTCGGCGGTACGGCGCGCGTACCGTGCGGAATGCTTGATTCCAAGGGGTCTGGCCCATTTCCCTGGCAAAACCCGCTCTCGCCGACCTTGCCGAATGGGTGGCCAGGAAGGCGGGGAGGGGTGATCATGAGAGACAAGAGCGCACTTCGCATGAGGAGGCACGGGTGGCCGAGACTCTGAAGAAGGGCAGCCGGGTGACCGGCGCGGCGCGCGACAAGCTCGCCGCCGACCTGAAGAGGAAGTACGACGACGGCGCGAGCATTCGTGCGCTGGCGGAGGAAACCGGACGTTCCTACGGGTTCGTCCACCGGATGCTCAGCGAATCCGGTGTCACACTGCGCGGACGTGGCGGCGCGACCAGAGGCAAGAAGGCCTCGGCGGACTGACCCCGCCCCGCACACAGCAGCTGTACCAGCACCAGTGCCCCTCGGTGGCGCTGCCTCACGACCGCGGCGCTTCGGCTCGCGACCGCCGGAGCCCCGCCCGCGCCTGCGTACCACCCGGTCGGTCCTTCAGTCGGCCGGGTGGTTACTGTGCAGTCACTTACGGGCGCTTCCGCGCGCCCGCACCGACCGCACGGAGGCAGGCCATGGCCGCGACCGATTCCGCAACCCCGCTGCTCGACCAGGACGGCGTACGCCTGACCGTGGACGGGGCGACCGCCACGGTCACGCTGACCAACCCGGCCAAGCGCAACGCGCAGAGCCCGGCACTGTGGCGCGGCCTCGTCGAGGCCGGCCGGCTGCTGCCCGGCTCCGTGCGGGTCGCCGTGCTCCGGGGCGAGGGCAGGTCCTTCTCGGCGGGGCTGGACCGGCAGGCGTTCACGCCGGAAGGGTTCGACGGCGAGCCGTCCTTCCTCGACATGGGCAAGGGCCCGGCCGAGGAGCTGGACGCGATCATCGCCTCGTACCAGGAGGCGTTCACCTGGTGGCGGCGGAGTGACCTGATCACCATCGCCGCCGTGCAGGGCCACGCGATCGGCGCCGGCTTCCAGCTGGCGCTCGCCTGCGACCTGCGGGTGGTCGCCGAGGACGTGCAGTTCGCCATGCGCGAGACCAGCCTCGGCCTGGTCCCCGACCTGACCGGCACCCAGCCGCTGGTCCACCTGGTGGGCTACGCCCGCGCCCTGGAGATCTGCGCCACCGGCCGCTTCGTCCACGCCGAGGAGGCGGAGCGCACCGGCCTCGCCAACCTCGTCGTCCCCGCCGAGCAGCTCGACGCCGCCGTCGCCGACCTCGCCGCCGCGCTGCTCGCCGCTCCCCGCGACGCCGTCGTGGAGACCAAGGCCCTGCTCCAGGGCGCCGTCGGCCGTGGCCTCGACGAGCAGCGCGCCGCCGAGCGCGCCGCCCAGGGCCGCCGTCTGCGTGACCTGGTGGGCCAGGGGGACTGACGGCTCCGCCGCCCCCGCGGGTTCCTCGAACCGTCGGCTTCGCCACCCGCCGGCGGCGTGCCTTGCGCGCGTTCACCGCCGGGGCCGGACGTGGCCCCGAGCGCCCCGGGCGTTCCGGTGCGCCGCCCCCGGCCGGCCCGCCCGGAGGGCCGGGGTGTCCCGCCGGACGGCGGCCTCCCGTACCGCCCGGCGCGTCCGCGCCCGGGTGATCCGGTCGGCCGGGCTTCCCGGCGGGCCCGGCCTCCCGCCGCCGGGCGCGGGGCCCGTCGTGCCGGGGAAGCGGGTCCCGGGGCGCCCCGGCCCGCGTGCCCGGACGCCTGTCCAGGGCCTCCCGCCCCGTTCAGTCCACCGCCGTCACCAGCACCGCCACCGTGGGGTGGTCCGGCAGGGTCCCGGCGACGGCCCGGCGGACCGCGCGGGCCACATCCAGCGGCCGGTGGCCGGCCGACACCGCCAGTTCCACGCGGACATGGCCGGGGCGGTGAGGCCCGGTGGGCTGGTCCAGCCGCACCGCGCCGCCCCGGCCGCCGAACGCGCCGCCGAGCCGGGCCACCCCCGGTACCGCGAGGGCCGTCGAGGCGACCCGCGCCTCGGGGGAGTCCTCGCGCGCGGGGCCGCTCTCGGGGGGCGTGCCGGAGGGGCGGGCGGTGGCCGGCGGTTCGTCCTCGGCAGGCTCGCCGGGCCGCTCCACCCCGGCGACCCGCAGGTCCACCTCGGTGACCTGCAGGCCCAGCCGGCCGGCTGCCGCCTCGGCGAGCGCCGCGCGGAGCCGGTCGGCCAGCGCGGGGAAGGGCTCCAGGCGGGTCGCCGTGAACTCCGCGCCGATCCGCAGCGGCCCCGGCCACAGCGCACTCGGCGGCGGGGGCACCGCCGGCTCCTCGGTGGGCGCGCCGTCCACCGGGGAGATCCGCAGCGGCCCCAGCCGTACCCCGGGCACCTCGTCCGCCGAACGGCGCAGAACGGTGCGGGCCGCCGCCTCGGTCAGCCACGCGCCGTCCGGCGCCTCTCCCATCGGCAACAGCCTGCCCAGGCCCAGTTGATGCCGTACCGCTTCCGTCCACCCGTCCGTACTCATGCCCCCAGACTGCCGCATCCAAGGCGCGAAACGGGGCAACCCGGCATAACGTGGGCGCCACGAGTGGATCACCGTGCGGAAGGAAGTGCCGCGATGACCGAGCCCACACAGCGCGAGGGCCAGGGGGAGCAGGGAGCCCGCCGGAGCCACGGCGGCCCGGGGACCCGGGGGAAGACCACCATCGCCGACGGCGTGGTGGAGAAGATCGCGGGCCTCGCGGCCCGGGACGTCGGCGGCGTGCACGCCATGGGCAGCGGGATCTCCCGGACCTTCGGCGCGATGCGCGACCGGGTGCCGGGCGGCGGCAAGTCCGTCACCCGCGGCGTCAGCGCCGAGGTCGGCGAGGTGCAGACCGCCCTCGACCTGGAGATCGTCGTCGAGTACGGCGTGTCGATCGCCGACGTGGCCCGCTCGGTGCGGGAGAACGTGGTGAACGCGGTCGAGCGGATGACGGGCCTGGAGGTCGTCGAGGTCAACATCGCCGTCAGCGACGTCAAGCTGCCGGACGAGGACGACGACGACAGCGACGGCGGCGACGGCCGCAACCTCCAGTGACCCGTCCGCCCAGGCGCCCGAGCCCGGGCCGCACCGGCCGGCCCGGGCCGGCCAGAAGGAGTACGAGATGAACATGGCCCTGATCGGCCTGGTGGCCGGCCTGGCGCTGGGCTTCGCCGGTTACTTCGGGGGGTTCGGCGCCTTCGTCCTGGTGGCGGCGCTCGGCGCGGTCGGTTTCGTCGCGGGCAGGTTCGCCGACGGAGACCTGGAACCGGGCGACTTCTTCCGCTCACGCGGACGTGACACCGGGCGCCGGTGACGCCTGTGACCAGCGGACCGGTCGCTCCGGCGGAACGCGGCGAGACGCACATCGCGGACCAGGTCGTCGCCAAGATCGCCGGGCAGGCCGCGCGGGAGGCTCTGCGCGGCAACCAGCGGGACGCGGACCCGCCCCGCGCCACTGTCAGCATCCACCAGGACCGTGCCCGGGTCCGGGTCAGCGTCGAACTGGGCTACCCCACGGACATCGGCCGCCAGTGCGGGGCCGTACGCCGCCGGGTCACCGAACGCGTCGAGGGGCTCACCGGCATGACGGTGCCCGAGGTCGCCGTCCAGGTCGAGAAGTTGCACGCCGCGACGGGCCGGATGCAAGGGAGGGCCCGATGAGCGAGACCCCCGGACCGGACGGCGCCACCCGTTCCGGCAGCGGCGGCGTGCTGGAGAAGGACCCGCGGGTACGGGACGCCACCCCGCCGGAGCGCGGGCCGGAACTGGCGCCCGGCGGACGCGCCCACCGCTTCTGGTCCGCGCGCCGGATTCCCGCCGCCCTCACCGCCCTGGTGCTCCTCGGCGCCAGCGGCCTCCTGCTGTACGACGTGGTGGCGGTCCGGGCCGGTCACCCGGCGATGGCCTGGCGCCGCACCCTCGCCCGGGAGCTGGCCGAACGCCCGCTGGACGACATCTGGACGCTGGTGGGGGCGGGCGTCGCCACCGCGCTCGGCCTGTGGCTGCTCTTCCTCGCCCTCACCCCCGGACGCCGCCGCCTGCTGCAGATGCGCCGCGTCCACCCGGACGTCCGCGCCGTGCTGCACCGCAAGGCCGCCGCGCTGGCCCTGCGGGACCGGGCGATGCAGGTGCCCGGCGTGCGGAGCGCCAAGGTGCGGCTCAAGCGGCGCAAGGCCAAGGTGCGTGCCGTCGCGCACTTCCGCGACGTGGACGAGGTCCGCACCGACCTGCGGTCCGCCTTCGGCGACGCGGTCGAGGAACTCGGTCTCGCCCGCCCGCCCAAGGTGTCGGTCAAAGTCGTCCGTCCCCAGCGAAAGGGGTGACCAGCGTGCGAACCAAGGTCAACCGTCTCCTGCTCGCCCTGGCCGGCCTGCTGCTGATCGTCGCGGGCGGCGCCACCCTCGCGGTCGGCCTCGGGGTGAAGCCGCCGTCCTGGTGGATCTACGACGGCCGTCACGAGGTGCTGCTCACCGAGGCCAACCGCACCCGCTGGCGAGGAGAGGGCTGGTGGTGGCCGGTGGTGATCGCCGCCCTCGCGGTCATCCTGCTGCTCGCCCTGTGGTGGCTCTCGGCCGAACTGCGCCGCCACCGCCTGACCGCGCTCTCCGTCGACACCGGTGACGGCGACGGGGCCGAGGTGCGGGGCCGCGCGGTGGAGGACGCCCTCGGCGACGAGGCCGAGCGGCTGCCCGGCGTCGACCGGGCCAGGGTGCTGCTACGCGGCCGCCGCAGCTCCCCCGAGGTGCGGGCCGGCCTGCGGCTGGAGCCGAACGCCGGTCCGCGCGAGACGCTGGAGCGGCTGGTCGGCCAAGGGCTGCGGGACGCCCGGGGCGCCCTCGGCCGCGACGAGCTGCCCGCCGAGGTGGTCCTCAAGGCGGCCCGCCACAAGGCGGAACGGGTCTCCTGAGCAGGCGTCCGGAGGAGGAAGGGGGCCCGGCGACGCGCCGGGCCCCCTTCGGGTGCGACCGGCGGGCGCTCAGAAGCCGTGCCGGACGCCGCCGTCGACCGGGACCATGACGCCGGTGAGGTAGGAGGCGGCGGGGGAGAGGAGGAAGGCGGCCGTGCGGCCGAACTCCTCCGGGCGGCCGTACCGCCTCAGCGGGATGGACGCCTCGGCGGCGGCGCGGGCGGCGGCCGGGTCCTCGGCGAAGCCGTCGATCTCCCGGATGCGGTCGGTGTCGATCTTCCCGGGCAGCACGCCCACCACCCGGATGCCGCGCGGGCCGACCTCGTTGGCCAGCGACTTGGCGAATCCGGCGAGGCCCGGGCGCAGGCCGTTGGAGACGGTCAGGCCGGTGATCGGCTCGTGGACGGAGCCGGAGAGCACGAAGCCGATGACGCCGCCCTCGCCCAACTCCGCCGCGGCGGCCCTGGCGAGACGCACCGCGCCGAGGAAGACCGAGGCGAAACCGGCCTCCCACTGCTCGTCGGTGGTGGAGGCGGCGGAGCCGGGCGGCGGCCCGCCGACGCTGACGAGGACGCCGTCGAGGCGGCCGAAGTGCTCCTTGGCGGCGGCGAGCAGGCGCTCGGCGGCCCGCGGGTCGGCGTTGTCGGCGCCGACGCCGACGGCGTTCGGGCCGATCGCCTCGGCGGCCTGCTCGGCGGTGCCCTGGTCGCGGCCGCTGACGACGACCTTCGCGCCGTCGGCGGCGAGGGCGCGGGCGGTGGCGTTGCCGAGGCCCCGGGTGGCGCCGGTGACGACGTAGACGCGGTCCTTCAGTCCAAGATCCATGGCGCACATCCTGCCGTGCCGGTACGGGCGGGGGCGAGGGAGGGGGCGCGAACGCCGGTCGCGGTCAGCCGCCGACGGCGGCGGGCTCCGGCTCGGGGCTGCCGCCGTCGCCGCCCGCACCGCTCTCGGCCTCCTTCGCCGCGGCCTCGCGCCGGTCGCGGGCGTCACGGCGGACCAGGATCACCCAGCCGACCGGTACCGCCGCGGCGAAGAGCCACCACTGCACGGCGTACGCCATGTGCGGGCCGATGCCCCCGTAGTCCGGGCCCTTGACCAGCTCGGGGCCGTCGGCGCCCGGGTCGGGGGAGACCTGCTCGACGTAGCCGGCGAGGACCGGCACGCCGAGGGCGTCGGCCTGCTGGCCGCTGCTGATCAGCATGATCTGCCGGTCGGGCAGGCCCTTGAGGTCCTTGATGCCGCTGGCGGCGGTGGTCTCGTCCGGCATCAGCCGGCCGGCGAGGGTGATCTCGCCGGAGGGCGGGGCGGGGATGTCCGGCAGCGAGGTCTGCGGACCGTCGGAGGGCACCCAGCCGCGGTTGACCAGCAGCACCGTGCCGTCGCCCAGCCTGAAGGGGGTGAGGACGTGCACGCCGACCTTGTCGTCGGAGTTGGTGCGGCGGCGCACCACGACCTCGTGCTCCGGGTCGAAAGTGCCCTCGGCGGTGACCTGCCGCCACCGGTCGCCCTCGGCCACCGAACCGCCGGGTCCGGTCAGCTCCCGCACCGGCACGGGGTCGGCCTTGACCGACCGCTCGATGCGCGCGTTCTGCTCGACGCGGTGCTCGTGGCGGTGCAGTTGCCAGAAACCCAGCTCGATCATGACGGGGATCAGGAGCAGGAAGACCAGCGTCACGATCACCCACTGCCGGGACAACAGGAAGCGGTACACGCCTCGACGGTACCTGGCGGCCCCGGAGCCCCTCAGCCCGGGCCCGCCCCTTTCGTCCCGCGTCCGCCCGCCGGATCAGCCGCCCGGGGCGGGCGCCACGTCCTGGAGCAACTGGCCGAAGGCCGCCTCGTCCACCACCGGCGTGCCGAACTGGCGGGCCTTGACCGTCTTGGACGTCCCCGAGTCCGGATCGTTGGTCACCAGCAGGCTGGTCAGCCGGGAGAGGCTGGTCGCCACGTGCAGCCCCGCCTCGGTGGCCCGGTCCTCCAGCAGATCCCGCTCAGTCGAGGTGTCCCCGGAGAAGGCGATCCGCATCCCCTGCACCAGCCGTCCGCCCGGCTCGTACCGTCCCGGGTTCGGGTAGGGGCAGGCGGGGCGCTTGCGGGCCGGGCGCCAGGAGGCCGGCCCGCCGTAGGAGGGCTGGCGGCCGATCCTCGGGGTGGCGGGCGGCTCGGACCACTCGGTGAGCGGGCGGCACTCCAGCAACGGGAGCCGCACCCCGCCCCCGGCCGCCGCCGCCAGGCTCGGGCGGAACGCCTCGGCGAGCACCCGGGCGTCGTCCAGCGCGTGGTGGGCGCGCTCCTGGACGACCCCGAAGTGCGCGGCGAGCGACTCCAGCTTGTGGTTGGGCAGCGGCAGCCGCAGCTCCTTGGAGAGGGCGATGGTGCACAGCCGCTGCCGCACCGGCGCGATCCGCTCGGCCCGGGCGTACTCGCGCGCCAGCATCGACCAGTCGAACGCGGCGTTGTGGGCGACCAGGACCCGGTCGGCGAGGCGCGCCGACAGCTCGTCCGAGATGTCCTTGAAGAGCGGCGCGTCCTTCAGGACACCGCTCGTCAGCCCGTGGATCCAGACCGGGCCCGGGTCGCGCTCCGGGTTGACCAGCGTGTACCAGTGGTCCTCCACCCGGCCCAGCGCGTCGAGTTGGTAGACACCGGCCGAGACGATGCGGTCGTCCCTGGCCAGACCGGTGGTCTCGACGTCGACCACGGCATAACCCGTCGGGTAGGTGGCCGGCCAGGCGGATGCGGGCGTGTGGTCTTCGAGCATGGTCGTAGAGAATACGGGGTGCGTGCGACAAGACGGACGGGGCGGTTGCCCCCTGCTCCCCGGGCCGGCTGACGGGGCGCACCGCGCGCCGGAACTGGCGGGGCGTCAGACGGCGTGCGCCCGGGCGTGTACTTGGTGGAATCCGCCAACGCGGGCGTGCTCACCTCCGGTGAGAGTTGTCGGGCCGGACCCCTCCCGCCAGGGGCCGCCCCGCCTTACCGTGCGGTCATGCCGAACCTGCCCGACGTGGTGCTCTGGTCCATACCCGCCTTCGTCCTGCTCACCGTCGTCGAGATCGTGACCGTACGCCTCCATCCCGACGAGGAGCAGGCCGGGTACGAGACCAAGGACGCCGCCACCAGCGTCACCATGGGGATCGGCAGCCTCGGCTTCGACTTCCTCTGGAAGATCCCGATCGTCGCCGTCCACACCCTGGCCTACGAGCTGACCCCGCTGCGCGTCCCCGTCCTCTGGTGGACGGTGCCGCTGATCCTGCTCGCCCAGGACTTCCTCTACTACTGGTCGCACCGGGGCCACCACGTCGTCCGCGTCCTGTGGGCCTGCCACGTCGTGCACCACTCCAGCCGCCGGTTCAACCTCACCACCGCGCTCCGCCAGCCCTGGACCAGCCTCACCTCCTGGCCCTTCTACCTGCCGCTGGTCCTCGCCGGCGTCCACCCGGCGGTGCTCGCCTTCTGCTCCTCGGTCAACCTCGTCTACCAGTTCGGCGTCCACACCGAGCGGATCGGCCGCCTGCCGCGCCCGGTCGAGTTCCTCTTCAACACCCCCTCCCACCACCGGGTCCACCACGCCTCCCAGGGCGGCTACCTGGACCGCAACTTCGGCGGCATCCTCATCGTCTGGGACCGCCTCTTCGGCTCCTTCGCCGCCGAGACCGTCCGCCCCGTCTACGGCCTCACCAAGAACATCGAGACCTACAACCCGCTGCGCGTCGCCACCCACGAGTACGCCGCCATCGCCCGGGACATCCGCGCCGCCACCACCTGGCGCGAACGGGCGGGCCGCGTCTTCCGGGGCCCCGGCTGGTCCCCCGACCCGCCCGCCACCGTCCCCGCCCCGGCCGCCACCGTCACCCCGGAGACCACCCGATGAGCACCGCCTCCCCGCTGACCCCGCGCCGGGCCCTCGCCGCGCGCCTGCTGCTCGCCGCCTTCGCCGTGGTCGTCGCCCTGGACCTCGGCGGCCTGCTCGCCGGGTACCCGGAGCTGCACCTGGCGGTCAAGCCGCTGCTGCTCTCCGTCCTCGCCGCCTGGGTCGCCGTACGCGGCGGGCCGCCGGCGCTGATCGCCGCCGCCCTCTTCGGCTGGGGCGGCGACACGCTGCTCCGCTTCGAGGACGACACCGCCTTCCTCCTCGGCATGGGCTCCTTCGCCGTCGGCCACCTCTGCTACCTCCGCCTCTTCGCCCGGTACGGCACCGTGCCGCGCCGCGCGCTGCCGCTCGGCGCGGCCTACGCCGCCGCCCTCGTCCTGCTCGTGGCGCTGCTCTGGCCCGACCTGCCCGCCGGGCTCAGGCTGCCGGTCGCCGGGTACAGCCTGCTGCTCACCACGATGGCCTTCGGGGCGCTGCGGCTCGGCGCCGCCACCGCCGCCGGCGGGCTGCTCTTCCTGCTGTCGGACGCCCTGATCGCCATGAACATCGCCGAGTGGCACACCCCCGCGCCACACGACTTCTGGGTGATGTCGACCTACCTGGCCGCGCAGTACCTGCTGGTCACGGGGGTGCTCCGGGCAGCCGGGGCGCCGGGCGCCGCGGCGGCACCGGACGAGCCCCGCCCGGCGGTGGGCGCCTGAGGGGTCACCAGCGGATCGGTACGGGCAGCGCGGTGAGCAGCGCCGACACCGCCACCACCAGGCCGAGCGACGCCACCTCCGCGCGGCCCGGGGCGAACACCGCCCCCGGGTCCCCGGCGGCGACCGCGCGGCGCCGGGCCCGCAGTGCCAGCGCCGCGACGACCGCCAGCAGCAGCAGCTTGGCCAGCAGCGTCCGCCCGTAGCCGGTCGTGGCGAGCTGCTCCAGCACGGTGTCCGGCGGCATCCGGCGCAGCGTCGAGACGGTCCCGGTCACGGTGACCGCCGCGAACAGCCAGGCGGCGGCGCGGGCGTAGCGGGCCAGCAGCGCCGCCCCTTGTTCCCGCAGGCCGTGGCCCTGCCAGAGCCGCAGCACGCGCAGCACCTGGAGCAGGCCGCCGGCCCACAGCGCGCCGCACGTCAGGTGGACCAGGGTCAGCGCCGAGCCGATCAGCGGCGTCTCGATCTCGGGATGGGCGCGCACCGCCTCGGCCACCACCAGCACGGCCAGCGGCAGCGCGGCGAAACCGGGCCGCCGGGAGCGCGCCAGCAGCCAGGCCACGGCGAAGGCGTTGATCTCCAGCAGGGCCAGCACCCCGTCCCCGGTGCCGTACAGCTCGCCGAAACGCAACTCGGACCAGCCGCGGGGCGGAACGTTGCCGTTGGCGACGATCGCGGAGAGGGCGACCGCCGCGACCAGGCCGCAGCAGGCGGCCGCCGCCGACCAGGCGCGCGGCAGCAGCCCGGCCGGGGCCCCGCGCACCGCCGGGACCATCCGCGCCACCCACAGCTCGCCCGCCTGGACGCAGAGAGCGGCGAAGAGCACCGTCCGCAGCACCCCGACCGGCCGCGCCGCCGGGGAGACGGCCTCGCCGGTGCCGTCCAGCGCCAGGCCGGGGCCGAGCAGCGGGACGAGCGCGCCGAGCGTCAGCAGGCCCACCACGGCCAGGGCACGCACGGCGCCCCCGGCCGAGGGCGCCGCGACCACCTGGGCGGGCCGGACGGCCCGCGGCGCGGTCGCCGGGGCGTCCTCGACGGGACGGGACGTGCCGAGGGGGCCGTCGGCGGGCGGTCGTATGTGGCTCATTACAGGATCTTCACCGTCCGTGCGCGGGGACGGCAAGTCCCGGCGGTCAACGGGAGGACCCCCGTCCGGCTCCGCCCGCCGCCCCCTCCCAGCACGGGGCGTCCGCGCCCCACGTGCCGGACGCCCGGGACCAGTCGCGCGGGCCGCCCTCGAACTCCACGGGGGAGGCCACGTACCGCAGACTCCCCCGGCCGGTGACCGTCTCGCGCAGCCGCGGCGGCTCCTCGGCGCCGGCGGGCGCCGGTACCGGCCGCGCGTGCAGCAGGGCGTGCGCGGTGCGGGCCAGGCTCAGCCGCAGGCACGTGCCCTCGCCGGTGCGGTGGCGGTGCGTCAGCGCGCGCAGCACGGCCGCCGCCAGGAGGTAGCCGGTGCCGTGGTCGAGGGCCTGCGCGGGCAGGGCGCCGGGCGGCCCGTCGGCCGCGGCCGGGCCCCGCTCGGCCACCGCGACGCCGCTCGCCGCCTGTACCAGGCTGTCGAAGCCCCGCCGCCCGGCCCACGGCCCCGACCAGCCCCACGCCGAGAGCCGGGCCACCACCAGACCGGGCCTGCGCGCCGCCAGCTCCTCGGGCGCCATGCCGGGCAGTGCCTCCAGGGCGCCCGGCCGGTACCCGGTGACCACCACGTCCGCCGTCTCCAGCAGGCGGCCGAGGACCGCGCGGCCGTCGGCGGTGGCGAGGTCGAGCCGGGCCGAGCGCTTGCCCATCCCCGTGTCGTCCAGCGCGTCCTGGCTCTCCGGGAGCCACGGCGCGTCGATCCGCAGCACGTCGGCGCCGAGCAGCGCCAGGGTGCGGGTGGCGACGGGCCCGGCGAGGACCCGGGTCAGGTCCAGGACGCGCAACCCGGCCGCCGGGTACCGGCCGGACGGTGGCAGTGGCGCGCCGCCCGGTGCGACCGGCCGGCGCGCGACCAGGGGTTCCGCTGCCGCCGCCACGCCCTGCGGGTGGCGCGCCCAGGCGTCGCGGTCCCGGACCGCGACGGCGAGACCGCCCGCCGCGTGCACCGCCTCCTCGGTGGCGGCGGCGCCGCGCCCGGCCAGTACGCCCGCCAGCTCACCGGGCCCGGCGTCCGTGGGCAGGGCGAGGACGCCGAGGAGGCGGGCGCGGTGGTGCGGGTAGTTGGCGTGAGTGCGGACCCAGCCGTCGGCGGCCCGCCAGAACCCGGAGAGCGGTGCGAAGGTGACGGGCGCGCGGCCCGCCGACCGGACCAGCCGGTCACTGCGGAAGGCGTCGGCCACCGCCCGGTCGGCCACCCGCACCCGGGGCACCGGCCCGCCGTCGCGGGCGGCCGCCAGCTCCGCGGCCGCCAGGGCGCAGACGGCCACCGCGGCGCGCGCCAGCCCGGCGGCGGGCAGCGCGGCCCGGTCCAGCACGGTCGGCGCGCGGTCCACCGTGATCCGCCCCACCAGCTCCGGGGCGCCGCCGAGCGCCGCCCACCACTCCCGTGCCGTCTCCTCCGTCATACGGGCCATCCTGCCGCGTGACGGGGGAGTGGCGCGCGAAAGGCCCGGGCGCGGGGCGGGACGTCGGCGTCGTCGCCGTCGTCCCGCGCCCAGCGCCCGGGCCCGATGAATGAGCGCCGGGTCTCGGCCCGGCGCCCGGCTCAGCGCTTGGTGACCGCGTCCAGCGCGTCGGCCATGCCCGCGCCGTAGAAGCCGGCGCCGGACTTGCCGCCCTCGCAGACGGCGTCCTCGACGCCGTCACCGTCGAGGTCGTACGGCTTCGGGCAGGCCATGGTGTCGGCCTGGGCCTTCAGCAGGGCCTTGACCTGGAAGGCGGGGGCCTTCGGGTGGGTCGACTTGATCAGCGCGGCGACGCCCGCGACGTGCGGGCCCGCCATCGAGGTGCCCGCCATGTAGCCGTAGCCGCCGCCCGGCAGGGTGCCGAGGATGCGGCCGTCGACCGCCGGGGCCTCGGGAGCCTGGAAGCGGGTCGAGTCACCACCGGGGGCGGCGATGTCGATGACGCCCTTGCCGTAGTTGGAGTAGGACGACTTGAGGTTCTTCGCCCCGGTGGCGGCGACCGTCACGACGCCCGGCAGCTGGGCCGGGATGTCGAGGCAGGTCTTCGTGTCGATCTCACGGTCGACGGGGGTCGAGTCGTTGGGGCTGCTGTCGTCGGGCAGTGTGCGGGCGGCCAGGTCCAGGTCGGAGTTGCCCGCCGAGGCGACGTTGACCGCGCCCTTCAGCTCCGCGTAGGCGGTGGCCCGGCCGACCGCGTGGACCAGGGCCTTCTGGTCCGGGTCGTTGGTGCAGTTGAACATCCACGGGTCGGTGTAATAGCTGTTGTTGGTGACGTCCACCCCGTGGTCGGCCGCCCACATGAAGCCGCAGACGACGGCCTCGGTGTAGAAGAACCCGTCCGGCTGCGACACCTTGATCCCGGAGACCTTCACGCCCGGCGCCACGCCGGTCATGCCGATCCCGTTCTTGGCCGCGGCGATCTCGCCGGCCACGTGCGTGCCGTGCGCGCTCTCGCCCTCCTGCGGGCGCCAGGCGCCGTCGGTGGTGTCCGGCACGCCGCCCACGCAGCTGACCGAGGCCGCGCGGTCGAAGTTGGGGGCCAGGTCGGGGTGGGTGTCGTCCACGCCGGTGTCGATGACCGCGACGGTCACCTTGTCCGAACCCAGCGACTTCTTGTGCGCCTTGTCGGCCTTGATGGCCGGCAGGTCCCACTGGAGCCCCTGCAACGGGTCCTCGTCGCCGTCGGCCTTGGCGGCGGCCGCGTCCAACTGCTTCTCGCTCAGCTCCACCGGGGCACCGATGTCGTCGGTGGTCTGCGCGGCGAGCGGCGTGGTCCGGGTCGCACCGGCGCTCTGCACGCCGGGCACCTTGCGTATCTTCTCGGCGAAGTCGGCCCGCGCCGAGTGCACCACGATGACGCCGATCTTGTGGTACGCCTTGACGACGGTGCCGCCGGCCTTGGTTATCGCTCTCTCGGCGAGGGCCGAGGCGAGCTTGCCCGGCAGGATGTTCACCACGTAGCTGGTCTGCTCGCCGTCGGCGGCGCCCGCGGTGGTGGCCGTCGTGGCGGCCGGAGCGGCCTCGGCCGCGGTGGCCGTCGTGACGGGGACCAGGATGAGGGACGAGGCCACGGCCAGTCCCATCGGGAGGGCGAACGCGCGGCGCGCGCGTGCGGAGGAAGCGGTCATGAGGCTCTCCGAATTCTGTAAGGAGTGCGCACCACCCGGCCGCCCAGGACGCGTGGACCCCCCGGCCGACCGGAGTCGTGCGGAGGACCCGGCGTGCGTGCACCGTGGACCGACCGCCCGGCAACGAGGAGTGCCTGGGCAGGTACATGACGCGTGTGCAGAGTGCAGCCAATCACCAAGGCGCGCGGCCAGCAATGGTCTTCGGGGAAGAAATCAACTTCGCCGTGAACCACTTCGGCCCGGCCCCCGTGACGTTGAGCAGGGAGACAAGACCCAGGGGCACTCCCGGCGGCCCGTACCGCGGCCTCGCGGAACACCCCTGGTCCGCCCCCTTACGGATCACGCCCCGGCCACCTAGCATCGGCGACCGTCGCGTGATCCACGTCACTGTGAGGTTCGCGCACCACCATGCCCACCCCCGCTGAACAACCCGTTCCGTCCGGCACGACCGGGCTGCCGGGCCCCTCGGTCCCGACAGAACCGACCGGCCCGGTGGACCTGTCAACGACCACCGCACCCGCACCGCGAGGAGATTCCGTGGCTACCGAAGCCTCTCCCCCGTCGAAGGGCGAAGCGCCCGACAAGCCCCCTGCCATGCCCTCGACGGCGGCGTTCGTGGAGGCGCAGGAAAGCCCGGAGTTCGGCGAACTCCGCCGTGCCCACCGCTCCTTCGCCTTCCCCCTGACGATCGCCTTCGTCCTGTGGTACCTGCTCTACGTGCTGCTCTCGAACTACGCGGGCGGTTTCATGGGGACCGAGCTCTTCGGCAACGTCAACGTGGCCCTCGTCCTCGGACTCGGCCAGTTCGCCACCACCTTCCTCATCGCCTGGTGGTACTCCCAGCACGCCGCGAAGAAGCTCGACCCCCGCGCCGAGGCGATCAAGGCCCGTCTGGAGGGCGACGCATGAGCACCACGACCGCGCTCGCGGCAGGAGCGGCCCATCTCGCCGCCAACGAGGCAAGCCAGCACCGCCCCCTGATCATCACCCTCTTCGGCCTCTTCGTCGTCGCGACCCTCGTCATCACCGTGTGGGCCGGCCGCCAGACCAAGAACGCCGCCGACTTCTACGCCGGCGGCCGCCAGTTCACCGGCTTCCAGAACGGCCTCGCCGTCTCCGGCGACTACATGTCGGCCGCCTCGTTCCTCGGTATCGCCGGCGCCATCGCCCTCTTCGGCTACGACGGCTTCCTCTACTCCATCGGCTTCCTCGTCGCCTGGCTGGTGGCACTGCTGCTGGTCGCCGAACCGCTGCGCAACTCCGGCCGCTACACGATGGGCGACGTCCTCGCCTACCGCATGCGCCAGCGCCCGGTCCGCACCGCCGCAGGCACCTCGACCATCGTCGTCTCGATCTTCTACCTGCTCGCCCAGATGGCCGGCGCCGGCGTCCTCGTCTCGCTGCTCCTCGGCATCACCAGCGACAGCGGGAAGATCCTCATCGTCGCCCTGGTCGGCGTCCTGATGATCGTCTACGTGACGATCGGCGGCATGAAGGGCACCACCTGGGTGCAGATGGTCAAGGCCGTCCTGCTCATCTTCGGCACCCTGCTCATCACCTTCCTGGTGCTGCTGAAGTTCAACTTCAACATCTCCGACCTGCTCGGCACCGCCGCCGAGAACAGCGGCCACGGCGCGGCGTTCCTGGAGCCCGGTCTCAAGTACGGCCTCACGCCCACCTCGAAGCTGGACTTCCTCTCGCTCGGCATCGCCCTCGTCCTCGGCACCGCCGGCCTGCCGCACATCCTGATCCGCTTCTACACGGTGCCGACCGCCAAGGCCGCCCGTAAGTCGGTCAACTGGGCCATCGGCATCATCGGCGCCTTCTACCTGATGACCATCGCCCTCGGCTTCGGTGCCGCGGCGCTCATCTCACCCGAGGAGATCACCGGCTCCAACAAGGCGGGCAACACGGCGGCGCCCCTGCTGGCCCTGCACATCGGCGGCGTCGACTCCACGTGGGGCGCGATCCTGCTCGCCACCATCTCCGCGGTCGCCTTCGCCACCATCCTCGCGGTGGTCGCCGGGCTCACCCTCGCCTCGTCCTCGTCGTTCGCCCACGACATCTACGCCAACGTCATCCGCAAGGGCGAGGCCACCGAGAAGGAGGAGGTCCGCGCCGCGCGCTGGGCCACCGTCGCCATCGGCATCGTCTCCATCGCCCTCGGCGCCCTCGCCCGCGACCTCAACGTCGCCGGACTGGTCGCCCTCGCCTTCGCCGTCGCCGCCTCGGCCAACCTCCCGACGATCCTCTACAGCCTCTTCTGGAAGCGCTTCACCACCCAGGGCGCGCTGTGGTCGATCTACGGCGGCCTCGCCGCCTCGGTGCTGCTGGTCCTCTTCTCGCCGGTCGTCTCCGGCAAGGAGACCTCGATGTTCCCGGCCGTCGACTTCGCCTGGTTCCCGCTGGAGAACCCGGGGCTCATCTCCATCCCGCTGGGCTTCCTGCTCGGCTGGCTCGGCACCGTCCTGTCGAAGGAGACCCCCGACAAGGAGAAGTACGCCGAACTGGAGGTCCGCTCGCTGACCGGCACCGGCGCGCACTGAGCCGCCCCGGCGCGCCCGCCGGCCCCACGGCCGGTGACAGGCGCCGGGACCCGGCACCCCGGGCGGCCGGGTCGTGGAGATCCCCACGACCCGGCCGCCCCGCGCGTGCCCCCTTCTCGTGCGATCCGGGCCTCTGCCGTTCCCCGCCGCCTCGCGTACGCTCGCCAGGGAGAAACGCAACGACGATCACGGGAGCTGGCGCGGCACATGCTCATCGACACCTACGGCCGAGTCGCCACCGACCTGCGCGTCTCCCTCACCGACCGCTGCAACCTCCGGTGCACCTACTGCATGCCGGAGGAGGGGCTGAGCTGGCTCGCCAAGCCGGACCTCCTCACCGACGAGGAGATCGTGCGGCTGGTCCGCGTCGCGGTCACCACCCTCGGCGTCACCGAGGTCCGCTTCACCGGCGGCGAGCCCCTGCTCCGCCCCGGCCTGACCGGCATCGTCCAGGAGTGCGCGGCCCTGGCCCCGAGGCCGCAGCTCTCCCTCACCACCAACGGCATCGGTCTCGCCCGTACCGCCGGCGCGCTGAAGGAGGCCGGACTCGACCGGGTCAACGTCTCGCTGGACACCCTGCGGCCCGAGGTCTTCAAGACCCTCACCCGGCGCGACCGCCACAAGGACGTCCTCGCCGGACTCGCGGCCGCCCACGAGGCGGGCCTGACCCCGGTCAAGGTCAACTCCGTCCTCATGCCGGGCCACAACGCCGACGAGGCCCCCGACCTGCTCGCCTGGGCCGTGGAGCACGGCTACGAACTGCGTTTCATCGAGCAGATGCCGCTCGACGCCCAGCACGGCTGGAAGCGGGAGGGCATGATCACCGCCGGCGACATCCTCGCCTCGCTGCGCACCCGCTTCAGCCTCACCGAGGAGGGCGCCGGCGAGCGCGGCTCCGCCCCCGCCGAACGCTGGCTGGTCGACGGCGGCCCGTACCGCGTCGGCGTCATCGCTTCCGTCACCCGCCCGTTCTGCGCCGCCTGCGACCGCACCCGGCTCACCGCCGACGGCCAGATCCGCACCTGCCTCTTCGCCTCCGAGGAGACCGACCTGCGGGCCGCCCTGCGCTCCGGCGCGCCCGACGAGGAGATCGCCCGGATCTGGCGGCAGGCCATGTGGGGCAAGAAGGCCGGCTCCGGCCTCGACGACCCTTCCTTCCTCCAGCCCCAGCGCCCCATGTCCGCCATCGGCGGCTGACCCGGGCCCGTACCGGCGTACGGGCGGCTCAGCGCTCCTCCTCCGGCGCCTCCCAGTCGGCGAGCGGCACCACGTCCTTGAGGAAGCCGCGCATCCCCAGGAACTGGGAGAGGTGCTCGCGGTGCTCCTCGCAGGCCAGCCAGGTCTTGCGCCGCCGGGGAGTGTGCAGTTTCGGGTTGTTCCAGGCCAGCACCCAGACGGCCGGTGCCCGGCACCCCTTCGCGGAACAGATCACGGCGTCGGGCTGCCGGGCGCCGCCGAGGGGCCCGGGAAGGTCGGGGAGGTTCACCCCGCGACCCTAACGCGCTGACTCCCGGAGGGGGTCCCCGGACCGGGCGGCGGGCCGAGGGCCGCTCGCCGCCCCGCCGGGTCTCCACGACAACGGGGCTGACAGGACGCCGTACGTCGCGCGGCACACACGGGCCGCGGCGGGGGAAAGGGGAGCAGAAGAGAAAACGACGCCGGGCAGCCACGGGGGGAGCTGCCCGGCGTCGGTCCGTCGCTCCGACGGGGGATGCGGAGCGCTTTCGAAGTATGTCACGGGGTACCCGTCGTGGTGCACCGGAACAACACGATTGATCTGAGCTTTTCTTGAGGTTTCCCGGGCGTGGTCCGGGAGTTGCGGAAACACCCCTGCTCAGAGCAGGTGGCCGCTCCCAGGGTGGGCCCCGGCGGTCTCAGGCGGAGGACGCCGTGCCCTCGCTCCGCGCCCCGTCGGACTCCCGTGTGGCCGTCCGCGGCAACGCGTACGCCCCCGAGGGCAGCGCCTTCAGGCCGGAGGGGACGTGCGCGTCGGGCAGTCCCGGGGCGTTCTCCCGCCCGGCGTTGGCGATCACCACCGCCACGTAGGGGAGGAGGACGCCGAGGACGAGGGCGCCGATCGCCACGTACCGCTCGACGTTCCACAGGGCCGCCGCCGCGATCACCGAGAGGGTGCGCACCAGCATCGCGACGACATAGCGCCGCTGGCGCCCCCGTACGTCGTCCGCGAGGGACTGCCGGGCCCCGGTGATCCGGAAGACCTCGGCCCCGCGCCGCTTCCGCATCCGCTCCGCCACCCTTCCTCGGCCTCTCGGGCCCCGGGAGAAACCAGGTCCGTCGTCACCGGGCCGACGACCGTCCCGGCGGCCTTCAGATTACGCCCGCCCGCCCGCACGGGCACCGGCGGGTGGCCTTGCGGGACCGGGGCGAAGTGCCCGACATGCGCCGAACGCCCCGCGGGCGGAGACTGAGGCGACAGTACGCCTCCCCTAGGAGGAGACATGAGCTGGTTGTGGGCCATCATCGTCGGCCTGATCCTGGGTCTGCTCGCCAAAGCGATCCTGCCCGGGAAGCAGCAGATCCCCATCTGGCTGACGGTGATCTGCGGAATCATCGGCAGCATCATCGGCAACTCCGTGGCGAGCGGGATCGGCGTCGAGGACACCAAGGGCATCGACTGGATCAGGCACGTGCTCCAGCTCGCCGGTGCCGTCCTCATCGTCTGGATCGGCGACATCCTCTGGGCCAGGATCAAGGGCCGGTCACGGGCCTGACCCGGCGGACGGAACGCCGCTGCCCCGGCCCCCTTCCGAGGGGACCGGGGCAGCACGCGTACGCGCCGGGACCTCAGCCGATCTCGACGGCGGCCAGGTTCTTCTTGCCGCGCCGCAGCACCAGCCACCGGCCGTGCAGCAGGTCCTCGGGGCCCGGGACGGCGTCCTCGGCGGTCACCTTGGCGTTGTTCACGTAGGCGCCGCCCTCCTTCACCGTCCGGCGGGCCGCCGACTTGCTCGCCACCAGGCCGGTCTCGGCGAGCAGGTCGACCACCGGGGCGAAGCCGTCGGCCCGTACGTGCGGCAGCTCGTGCAGGGCCGCCTCCAGCGTCGCCGCGTCCAGCTCCGCCAGCTCGCCCTGGCCGAACAGCGCCTTGGACGCCGCGATCACGGCCCGGCACTCGTCCTCCCCGTGGACCAGCGTGGTCAGCTCCTCGGCCAGCGCCCGCTGCGCCGCGCGGGCCTGCGGCCGCTCCTCGGTGACCTTCTCCAGCTCCTCCAGCTCCGCGCGGTCGCGGAACGACAGGATGCGCAGGTACCGCGAGACGTCGCGGTCGTCGGTGTTGAGCCAGAACTGGTAGAAGGCGTACGGCGTGGTCATCGAGGCGTTCAGCCAGATGGCGCCGCCCTCCGACTTGCCGAACTTGGTGCCGTCCGCCTTGGTCATCAGCGGCGTCGCCAGCGCGTGGACCCGCGCGTCCGGCTCCAGGCGGTGGATCAGGTCGATCCCGGCCGTGAGGTTGCCCCACTGGTCGCTGCCGCCCTGCTGGAGGGTGCAGCCGTAGTTCCGGTAGAGCTGGAGGAAGTCCATGCCCTGGAGGAGCTGGTAGCTGAACTCGGTGTAGCTGATGCCCTCCTGGGACTCCAGGCGGCGGGCCACCGACTCCTTGGTGAGCATCTTGTTGACCCGGAAGTGCTTGCCGATGTCCCGGAGGAACTCGATGGCCGAGAGGTTCGCCGTCCAGTCGAGGTTGTTGACCATCCGGGCGGCGTTGGGCCGGTCCTGGCCGAAGTCGAGGAAGGGCTCGATCTGGTCGCGCAGCCGGTGCACCCACTCCGCGACGGTCTCGGGGGAGTTCAGCGTGCGCTCGGCGGTCGGGCGCGGGTCGCCGATCTGGCCCGTCGCGCCGCCGACCAGCGCCAGCGGCCTGAGCCCGGCCTGCTGGAGCCGCCGCATGGTCAGCACCTGCACCAGGTGACCGACGTGCAGGCTGGCCGCCGTCGGGTCGAACCCGCAATAGAAGGTGACGGGCCCGTCCGCGAGAGCCTTGCGCAGAGCGTCTTCGTCGGTGGACTGGGCGAACAGCCCGCGCCACTTCAGCTCGTCGACGATGTCCGTCACGATCCACTGTCTCCTTGAACGATGGTGAAGGGGGACCACACCCCCTCGGCCAGTGTATGGGCGGCACGAAGCGCGACCGGCCCCGCCGGGCCGGACTGTAGGGACCCGACAGAGCCGCCCCCCGGCCCCTGTCGGTGACCGATTCTTCGGTTCACACCGCGTAGCGATAGGTTTTCGGCTGTAGTCGCGCCCGCACAACCGCTATCGAAAGGGTGATCCGTTGAGCCGCTCGGTTCTCGTCACCGGAGGCAACCGGGGCATCGGCCTCGCCATCGCCCAGGCCTTCGCCGACGCAGGCGACAACGTCGCCGTCACCTACCGCTCCGGTGAGCCGCCCGCCGGCTTCCTCGCCGTCAGGTGTGACATCACCGACGCCGAGCAGGTGGAGCAGGCCTACAAGGAGATCGAGGAGAAGCAGGGGCCCGTGGAGGTGCTGGTGGCCAACGCCGGCGTCACCAAGGACCAGCTGCTGATGCGGATGACCGAGGAGGACTTCACCTCCGTCCTCGACACCAACCTCACCGGCACCTTCCGCGTGGTCAAGCGGGCCAACCGGGCCATGCTCCGAGCCCGCAAGGGCCGTGTCGTGCTGATCTCCTCCGTCGTGGGCCTCGTCGGCTCCGCCGGCCAGGCCAACTACGCCGCCTCCAAGGCCGGACTGGTCGGCTTCGCCCGGTCGCTCGCCCGGGAGCTGGGCTCGCGCAACATCACCTTCAACGTCGTCGCCCCGGGCTTCGTCGACACGGACATGACCAAGGTCCTCACCGACGAGCAGCGCGCCGGAATCGTCGGACAGGTCCCGCTGGGCCGCTACGCGCAGCCCGCGGAGATCGCCGCCGCCGTCCGGTTCCTCGCCTCCGACGACGCCGCGTACATCACTGGAGCCGTCATCCCCGTTGACGGCGGATTGGGCATGGGTCACTGATCGCCATGAGTGGACTTCTCGCAGGCAAGCGCATCATCGTCACCGGCGTCATCACCCAGGCGTCGATCGCCTTCCACGTCGCCCGCCTCGCCCAGGACGAGGGCGCCGACGTCGTCCTCACCGGCTTCGGCCGGCTCTCCCTGGTGGAGCGGATCGCCAAGCGCCTCCCCAAGCCCGTCCCGGTCATCGAGCTGGACGTGCAGAACGAGGAGCAGCTCGCCTCCCTCGCGGAGAAGGTCGCCGAGCACTACGGCGACGACGCCGGGGTCGACGGCGTCGTGCACTCCATCGGCTTCGCCCCGCAGGACGCCCTGGGCGGCAACTTCCTCAACACCCCCTGGGAGTCGGTCGGCACCGCCGTCCACGTCTCGGCGTACTCCCTGAAGTCGCTCACCATGGCGGTGCTGCCGCTGCTGGAGAAGCGCGGCGGCTCGGTCGTCGGCCTCACCTTCGACGCCACCCTCGCCTGGCCGAAGTACGACTGGATGGGCGTCGCCAAGGCGGCCCTGGAGTCCACCAGCCGCTACCTCGCCCGCGACCTCGGCCCGAAGAACATCCGCTGCAACCTCGTCTCCGCCGGACCGCTCGGCTCCATGGCCGCCAAGTCCATCCCCGGCTTCGAGGACCTCGCCACCGTCTGGGACGAGCGCTCCCCGCTCACCTGGGAGCTGAGCGACCCCGAGCCCGCCGCCCGCGGTGTCGTGGCGCTGCTCTCCGACTGGTTCCCGAAGACCACCGGCGAGATCGTCCACGTCGACGGCGGCCTGCACGCCATCGGCGCCTGACCTCGGCGTACGCGCCTTCCCGACGCCCCGTCCCCGCCTCCCGCGGGCGGCGGGGCGTCACCCGTCCGGGTGAGCCGTCGGGCGGTGCGGGCGGCCGGGCCGCAGGGTGGAGCACGAGTAACCCCTTGTGGTGCGGCAGCGCCCCGGCCCCGCGGGCCCCGGGCGCGGTACGGCCGAGGAGGTCCCTCTCGTGCACGCGTCCTTGCCCCCGTCCCGCTCCGCCTCTCCCCGGCGGGCCGCCGCCCGCCGCCCCCGCGCGGCGGCGGCCGCGGTCGCGCTGCTCCTGCCGCTGCTGACGGCCTTCCCCGCGCAGGCGGCCGAGGACGACCCGCCGCCGCGCCCGTTCGGCGCCGACTGCCGGCTCACCACCGAGGGCTCGGAGGTCGTCGGGTACTGCCACAACCCGTATCCCGAGCCCGACCGGGTGCGCCTGCATCTGCGGTGCGGGGCGTGGTGGGACCTGGACACGGACGGTCCGGCCCGCGAGGTCGGCCCCGCCCGGTCGGTCGAGCTGACCGGACGCTGCTGGCAGACGGTCGGCTCCGCCTGGATCAGCCACGCCCGCTGAGCCGCGGGGCTCAGCGCTGCCAGAGCCGGCCCGGCCGGCACATCAGCGGGTAGGTGGCGGCCTCGGCCCCGGCCCGTTCGGCGTCCCCCTCGCGGATGGCGTCCACCAGCCGGTCGTGGTCCATGTGGTTCTCCGGCTGGAGCTCGTCGCCGATGTCGCCGCGCAGCCAGTGCCGCAGCACCTCGCCGAGATCGGCGTAGAGCGCGGTCAGCACGTCGTTGTGGGAGGCCGAGACCACCGCGAGGTGGAAGGTGGCGTCGGCCTGGACGAAGCGTTCCGCCTCGCCCGACTCCCAGGCGTCCTCCCGGCGGTCCAGCAGCGCGTCGAGCTGCTTGAGGTCCTTCTCCGTACGGCGGGCGGCGGCCAGTTCGGCGCCGGTCGACTCCAGGGTGGCCCGCAGCTCGGCGATGTGCCGGGGATCGGCGTCGGCGAACCGGCGGTGCATCACCCCGGCGAGTTCGCTGGCGGCGACCACGTAGGTGCCCGAGCCCTGCCGGATGTCGAGCAGGCCGTTGTGGGCGAGGGCGCGTACCGCCTCGCGCACCGTGTTCCGGGCCACGCCGAGCTGCTCGACCAGCTCCGGCTCGGTGGGGATGCGTGTGCCGACGGGCCACTCGCCGGAGGTGATCTGCTGGCGCAGCTCGGCGATGACCTGCTCGGACAGGGCCGAGCGGCGGGGCGATGTCAGCGTCATGTCGGACCTTCGTGCGGTCGGGCCCCGGCGCCGGGGAGGGTGGTCCGGCGCCGGGTGCGGCGGGGTGGGGCGGGGTGGGGCGGGAAGGAGGGACCGAGGACTGCGGGGCGGTGGACACAGACCGTACCGAAAGGCCTCCGCGGACCGGGCCGAGCGGACGGCGCGGGTGTCTCATCGCACCGTCCGACGATTGGACAACCAATCATCCCATGAATCTATGATGGTGCTCATGGCACGTGAAGGCACCGACACCGAGACGAGGTCCGCCCCCGCCCAGCGGCCCGCACCCACCGAGCAGCCCCACGCCACCGCCGGGCACTCCGCGGTCCGCACCTGGGCCGTGCGGCTCATGCCGTTCGCCGTCGTGCTCGCCGCGCTCAACCTCCGCCCCGCCATCACCAGCCTCGGTGCCCTCCTGGAGGAGGTCCGGGACGGACTGGGCATGAGTGGCAGCGTCGCCGGGCTGCTGACCTCCGTGCCCCCGCTCTGCTTCGCCCTCTTCGGCGTCATGGCGCCCCGGCTGGCCCGCCGCTTCGGCCCGCCCGCCGTGGTCTGCGCCGGGATGGCCGCCATCGCGGTCGGCCTGCTGGTCCGCCCCTTCACCGGTGCCACCCCGGCGTTCCTGCTCTTCAGCGCCCTGGCCCTGATGGGCATCGCGGTCAGCAACGTCCTCATGCCGGTCATCGTCAAGCGCTGGTTCCCCGACCGGGTCGGCACCATGACCGGCCTGTACTCCATGGCGCTGGCCGTCGGCACCTCCGCCGCGGCCGCCCTCACCGTGCCGCTGACCCGCGCGCTCGGCGACGACTGGCGCTTCGGCCTGCTGGTCTGGGCCGCCCTCGGCGTCGCCGCCGTGCTGCCCTGGCTGCTCTTCGTCCGTGAGCGGCAGGACCAGGACGCACCCCCCCACACCGCGGCGGCGCCGGCCGCCAAGCTCAGCATGGTCCGCAGTCCCACCGCCTGGGCGCTGGCCGTCTTCTTCGGTCTCCAGGCCACCGGCGCCTACATCACCATGGGGTGGATGGCGCAGATCTTCCGCGACGCCGGCGTCGCCGCGGGCACCGCCGGCATCCTGCTCGCCGTGACCATGGCCATGGGCATCCCGCTCGCCTTCGTCATCCCCCGCGTCGCGACCCGCCTGCCCCGCCAGGGCCCGGTCGTGGTCGTCCTCGCCACCTGCGGCCTGATGGGCTACGCCGGGCTCTACCTCTGGCCGGTCGGCGGTGCCTGGCTCTGGGCCGTCCTGCTCGGCGTCTCCAACTGCGCCTTCCCGCTCGCCCTCACCATGATCGGTATGCGCGCCAGGACCGGCCCCGGGGTCGCCTCGCTCTCCGCCTTCGCCCAGAGCACCGGCTACCTCATCTCCATCCCCGGCCCGCTCCTGGTCGGCGTCCTCTACCAGCACAGCGGCGGCTGGGGCCTGCCCATCGCCCTGATGGCCGCCCTGATGGTGCCGCAGATCGTCGCCGGCGTCCTCGCGGGCAAGAACCGCGTCATCGAGGACGAGGCCGCCGCGCGGGCCTGACCCGGGTCCACCGGGGCCGGGCGGCGGTGCGACACTGGAGCCATGGGCGTACTGGAACCGAACCCTCCGAACGGGCAGCGCAAGTTTCTCGGCCTGCTCAGCCTGATACTCGGCATCAGCGTGATCATCGGCGTCATCGCCGTCATCGCCTCCCCCTGAGGCGCCGGGCTGAGGCGCCGGGGCCACCGGATCGCCCCGTCCCCGGCGGGGGTGGGGCCGGCCCCACCGTCCCCTAGGGGGCGGGCGTCAGGGGCGACTGGGTGGAACGCCTGATGGGCCCGGCGCCCTCGCCCGCGTACGTTCGAAGCGTGCGGCCGCACCGGGGCCCGCAGCCCGCCCGCCGGCGCCGCACACCGTCATGTACGCGTGCGACCGCTGCCAGGAGGCGCCATGCAGGCCCCGACGACCGAGCCCCTCGGGACCCCCGCCCCGTCCTCCGCCCACGCCGGTCTGCCCTGGTGGGCCCTGGTCCTGCCCGTGCTCACCTTCGCCGCGCTGCTGCTGCTCGCCTTCGGGCCCACCGCCGCCTCCGCGAGCGGCGACCCGGTCCTGCCGCAGTTGCTGGAGCGGGTCCAGCAGACCCTCGGCCACCACCCCGGCTGATCTTGGGGAACACCGGTCCCCGAAGGGGGAGCGAGGGGCCAACTCCCTGCGCCCCACCCCGCGTTTCATGCGAAGCTGGGCATCATGAGTGCCGCTGAGTCGTCCACCGGGACCACCCCCGGACCGTCCCCCGTCCGCACCATCGCCGTCGTCCGCCACGCCAAGGCCGAATGGTCCGACAGCAGCGACCACGAGCGCCCACTGACCGACCGGGGCCGCCTCGACGCCCCCGCCGTCGGCAGCCGGCTCGCCGCCACCGGCCTCCCCTTCGGCCTGGCCCTCTGCTCCACCGCCACCCGCACCCGCGAGACCTGGCGGCTCGCCGTCGCCGAACTGCCCCGGCGCCCCAGGACCGCCTACGAGGAGCGGGTCTACGAGGCGTCGCCCGGCGAGCTGATCGCCGTGCTCAACGAGGTCGACGACGAGGTCCGCAACCTCGTGCTGGTCGGCCACAACCCGGGTGTCCAGGGCATCACCGAGGTCCTCGCGGGCAGCGCCGAGCCGGAGGCCGCCGCGCTGATCGGCCGCCGCGGCTTCCCCACCGCCGCCCTCGCCCTGCTGACCTTCACCGGACCCTGGAAGAGCCTGGAGCCCGGCTCGGCGACCCTCACCGAGTTCTGGACCCCGCACCCGGGCTGACCCGCCCGGCACGGACCCCGGCGCACACCACGGGCCGGCCCCCGGTGCGGGGACCGGCCCGTGGTGCGGACACGTCGGCGCGGGGCGCGGTCAGGAGTCGAGGGCGTCGGCCGCCTCGACCTCCTCGCGGGTGATGCCCAGCAGGTAGAGCACGGTGTCCAGGAACGGCACGTTGACCGCGGTGTGGGCGGCCTCGCGGACCACCGGCTTGGCGTTGAAGGCCACGCCGAGCCCCGCGGCGTTCAGCATGTCGAGGTCGTTGGCGCCGTCCCCGATCGCCACCGTCTGGTTGAGCGGGAGCCCCGCCTCGGCCGCGAACCGGCGCAGCAGCCGCGCCTTGCCCGCCCGGTCCACGATCTCCCCGATGACCCGGCCGGTCAGCTTCCCGTCGACGATCTCCAAGGTGTTGGCCTGCGCGAAGTCCAGCCCGAGCCGCTCCCTGAGGTCGTCGGTCACCTGGGTGAACCCGCCCGAGACCACCCCGACCTGGTAGCCGAGTCGCTTGAGCGTCCTGATCAGCGTGCGCGCGCCGGGGGTCAGCCGCACCTCGCCGCGCACCTTCTCGACCACCGACGCGTCGAGCCCCGCCAGCAGCGCCACCCGGGCGTGCAGCGACTGCTCGAAATCCAGCTCGCCGCGCATCGCCGCCGCCGTCACCTCGGCCACCTGCTCCTCGCACCCCGCGTGGGCCGCGAACAGCTCGATGACCTCGTCCTGGATCAGTGTCGAGTCGACGTCCATCACCACCAGCCGCTGCGCCCGCCGCCCGAGACCGGAGGCCATCACGGCGACGTCCACGCCGAGCGCCGCCGCCTGGGTCGCCAACGCGGTCCGCAGGGTCTCGGTCTCGGTGCCGGAGACGGCGAACTCCACCGCCGTCACCGGGTACTTGGCAAGCCGGAAGATCCGGTCGATGTTGCCGCCGGTCCCGGTGATCCGGGCCGCTATGGCGGCGGTCGACTCGGAGGTCAGCGGGTTGCCGAGGACGGTGACGTGGGAGCGGCCGAGACCGCGCGGGAGGTTGTCGCCGATCCCGGAGATGATCTCGGCCTGGAGCTTCAACGACTCGGCCCAGCCGTGCACGGTCGCCCGCAGCTCTCCCTCGCTCACCCCCGCCGGTTCCGTCACCAGGGCGCACAGCACGATGCGCCCCCGGGTCACGACCTGCTCGATGTCGACCACGTCGACGGAGAAGGCCGCGAGGGTGTCGAACAGGCCCGCGGTGATCCCCGGGCGGTCCTTGCCGAAGATCTTGACGAGCAGAGTGGGGACGTCGGCGGCCGGTGCGCCGGTGGTCTCTGGGGGCTGCGATGCGCTCATGGTGCGTCCCACCGTATCGGGCCCGGCCGCGGGGCGATCCTCCCGGCCGAAGGGTGGACAGCCCTCCCCGGGCGGGCGGCGTACGGTGCCCGGCGACGGTCGCGGGGCGGCCGGAAACCGCCGTCGCGAGGTGGGCCCGATGCTCCGCTTCGGGCCCCTTTGCCCGGCGCGGGGGAGACGAACGCGGGCCCGGCCACGAGGTCTTCACGGTGGCCCGGCTTTCGGTTCGGGGGCCCGGCCTGGAATAGTTCCCCCTCGATGTTCGACATCCCTAGACTCCCCGGCCACGGGGGCCAATCGGGGGACAACTCAGTGGGGCTGGAGTGCCGGAACTCGTACTGGAAGTGAACGGACGGACCTGGACGCTCGACGCGTCCCGGCCATACACCCTCGGACGTGATCCGCAAGGGGATATCGCACTCGACGACGCCAGGGTCTCCTGGCGGCACGCGTCGATCAGCTGGAGGGGCGGCAGCTGGGTCATCGAGGACCACGGCTCCACCAACGGCACCTTCGTCGAAGGCCGCCGCGTCCAGCAGCAGGAGATCGGTCCCGGCTCGGCCGTCAACCTCGGCAACGCCACCGACGGACCGCGCCTGAACCTCAGCGGCGCCGCCCAGGCCGCCGCGCAGCAGCACGCGCCCGCGCAGCAGCAGGCGGGCGGCTGGGCCGCCCAGGCCCCGGCGCCCGAGCAGCAGCCCGCGCCCGGGCAGTACGCGCAGGACCCCTACGCCCAGCAGCAGTGGCAGCAGCCGCAGCAGCAGGTGCCGCCGCAGGGGCACGCCCCGCACGCGGCGCAGGGGCAGGTCCCGCAGCAGGGCGGGCAGGGTGCCGAGCCGGTCTACGGGGACCGCAGCCCGACCACGTTCCACCAGGTCGCCCTCGGCCGCAGGATGCGGATCGGCCGTGCGCTGGAGAACGAGCTGGTCGTCTCCGACCTCCAGGTCTCGCGGTTGCACGCGGAGTTCACCGCGACGCCCGACGGCCGGTTCGAGCTGCGCGACCTCGGCTCGCACAACGGCACGTACCTCAACGGCCAGCCGATCCCGAAGTCGGGCACCGTGCTGATCGGGCCGAACGACATCGTCGGTGTCGGCCACTCGACGTTCCGGCTGGTGGGGGACCGGCTGGAGGAGTTCGTCGACACCGGTGAGGTGTCCTTCTCCGCCCGCCACCTCACGGTCACCGTCGACGGCGGCAAGCAGATCCTCAAGGACGTCACCTTCGGCGTCCCGGAGAAGTCGGTCATCGCGGTGATCGGCCCGTCCGGCTCCGGCAAGTCGACGCTGCTCAAGGCGCTCACCGGCTACCGCCCCGCCGACCAGGGCGACGTCCTCTACGACAACCGGAACCTCTACAAGCAGTTCGCCGAGCTGCGGCAGCGCATCGGTCTGGTCCCGCAGGACGACATCCTGCACAAGGAGCTGACCGTCAAGAAGGCCCTCAAGTACGCGGCGAAGCTCCGCTTCCCCGCGGACACCACGGAGGCCGAGCGGCAGTCCCGGATCGACGAGGTCCTCGGCGAGCTGAAGCTCGACATCCACAAGGAGAAGAAGGTCACCTCCCTCTCCGGCGGCCAGCGCAAGCGCGTCTCGGTCGCCCTGGAGCTGCTGACCAAGCCCTCGCTGATCTTCCTCGACGAGCCTACGTCCGGTCTCGACCCGGGCATGGACCGCGACGTCATGCAGCTCCTGCGGGGCCTGGCCGACGACGGCCGGACCGTTCTGGTGGTCACCCACTCGGTGGCCGAGCTGGCGCTCTGCGACAAGCTGCTGGTGATGGCGCCGGGCGGCTCCGTGGCGTACTTCGGGCCGCCCGAGGAGGCACTGAACTTCTTCGGCTACCAGACCTGGGCCGACGTCTTCTCCGCCTTCGAGAACTACCGGGACTACGACTGGGCGGGCCGCTGGAAGGGCTCGCAGCACTACCAGATGTACGCGGCGGACATCGACGCCGTCGCCTCGCAGCCCAGCGACACCCCCTCGGCCGAGGCGATCCGCCCGCCCAAGCCGCAGGCATGGGGCTCGCAGCTGATGACGCTGATCCGCAGATACGCCTCGGTGATCGCCTCCGACAAGGGGTTCATGGGGCTGATGCTGGCCCTGCCGGCCGTGCTCGGTGTGGTCTCCACGGTGATCCCGGCCGACTTCGGCCTGGCCCCGCCGACCCCGCCGGCGCTCTTCAACAGCACCGCCGGGACGATCATGCTCATCCTCATGGTCGGCATGTGCTTCTCCGGCGCCGCCAACTCGGTCCGCGAGCTGATCAAGGAACGCGTCATCTACGAACGGGAACGGGCCACCGGCCTCTCCCGCTCGGCGTACCTGATGTCGAAGGTCATCGTCCTCGGCGTGATCACCGCCGTGCAGGGTGTCATCATCTGCGCCATCGGCTTCATCCCGCGCGAGCTGCCCGAAGAGGGCCTGATGATGCCCCCGGCCGTCGAGCTGTGCCTGGTCGTCATCGCCCTCGGCTTCACCTCGATGATGTTCGGCCTGGTCATCTCCTCGCTGGTGAAGACCTCCGAGAAGACCATGCCGCTGCTGGTGATGTTCGCGATCGTCCAGGTCGTCTTCACCGGCGTGCTCTTCAAGGTCTTCGGCTCACCGGGCCTGGAGCAGGTCGCCTGGCTGATGCCCTCGCGCTGGGCGATGTCCGGCGCGGCCTCGACCCTGGACCTGGCCCACCTCATGCCGCCGTGGGACCGCGAGAACCCGACCGACCTCGACCCGCTCTGGGACGCCACGGTCGCCCAGTGGGGGATCAACGTCGCCGTGCTGCTGGTGATGGCCGCGGTCTGCGGCTTCGCCGTGGCCCGGCTGCTGCGCCGCCACGAACCCGAGGTCATGCGCAAGTGACGCGGGAACGCGGGCGGGCCGGGCCGCGCGGGCGGACCGGCCCCTGACGCGCAGTGAGGGCGGCACCCGTTTCGGGTGCCGCCCTCACTGCTGTCCTCGTGTGCGGAACACACCTCCGCGAGAGGCCCGGATCAGTACGCGCTGTCGACGTTGTCGATGGTGCCGTACCGGTCGGCCGCGTAGTTGGCGGCGGCGGTGATGTTGGCGACCGGGTCGTACAGGTCGTGCTTGGTGCCCGCGACGTGGTAGGCGTCGAAGGTCGGCTGGATGACCTGGAGCAGACCCTTGGACGGGACGCCGTTGATGGCGTTGATGTCCCAGTTGTTGATGGCCTGCGGGTCACCCGAGGACTCACGCATGATGTTGCGGTGCAGACCCTCGTAGGAGCCGGGGATGCCCTTGTCCTGCATGATGTCGAGGGCCTCACGGATCCAGCCGTCGAGGTTGTTGGCGTAGGCCGGCGTCGAGCGCTCGGCGGAGCGGCTGGCCGACTCCTCGGCCTTGCGCTCGTTGGCGGCCTTCTTCTCGGCCTCGGCCTTCTTGACGGCCTCGGCCTTCTTGGCCTCGGCGGCGGCGGACTTCGCGCCCTGGTAGGCGATGACCTGCTGCTGGGCGAGGTGGTCGCTCAGCTCGGAGCTCTGCTCCCACTGCTTGGCGGTCGACCACGCGGGGGCCACGGCCGAGTGGGAGGCGGCGACAGGCTCGATCTCGGTCGAGGACGAGCCCGGAACGAGGGAGACCGTCAGGGCGGCGACGCCCGCGGTGGCGACACCGGCGATGGAGATCTTCTGGTTTCGGGTCAGCGTGTTCAGACCGAGAATGCGGGACTGCGTCATGGGGAAGGACCTCTTCGTGTAGCGGAGGTCGCTCTCGGCTCGGCGGGGACAGTTGCGATGTTCCGGCACTAACGCTGCGGGGCGGTTGGCCCGTCGCAGCGCCGAGCGACGTGAGCCATTGTTAGCGGCCGCAAAAATGCGTGGCAATCATGTGACGTACGAAGCTGGGTAGTGGACGCGGGACGGGAAGTCTCCCCGCCTGTCCCTTTTACGCCCCGCCAAACCCGGCGTTTCGGTCCACTAAGCCGCTTCGTACGTGACCTGGGCCCTATGCCGGGCCTCACAAGGCGCCCCCCTCGATCTCGCCCTCCGTTGCCGCTGCAACGCTTTCTGTGACCGTTTTCGAGGGGTTTCGCGGAAGTGGGCGGTTTCGCCGGGTCCGGGCCGCCGTGCCCGGGAGCGCCATCGCCGCGGCGGTCCGCGTCCGGGCCCCGGACCCCGCCGCACCGGGCACCAGGACGCGCGTGCCCGGGCCTCGCGCGGGTCATGCGTCCAGCGGGGATGCGACAGCTCACCCCGGCCGGACGGGTGGCCGATGCGCCCGGGGGCCTTTCCGCCGGGGAGGGGGCATGGCGCAGGGGGGGCGAAGGGCTGTGGCGAGGCGAGGGGGCCACGGCCGAGGGAGGGACCGCCCTGTCGCGTCACCCCTGCCGCGCGTGCGGGCCCGGCCGGCTCCCCGACGTGCCGGAGAGCGCCCCGACCCGGGGCCGGGCAGCCCCGCCGGGCCCCGCCCGGCCTGCGGGGGACCGGCCGCCGAGCAGCGCCCGGGCCCGCGTCCCGAGGGCCGCCCTGTCTCCCGCCCAGCCCCTGCCACCGCCCGGCCCCCGCTCCAGCACGGTCGCCCTGGCGGCCGGCATCGACCCGCAGGTCGGCCCAGCCCCGACCGGCCGCCCCGGGCCCCCTCACTCCCTCCGCGTCAGCAGATGCACGTCCCCGAACTCGTGCCACAGCAGCCCCGCGCCCACCGCGGCCTCGTACCCGCGCTCCACGGCGGCCGCACCCGCGACGGCCTCCAGCATCAGCAGGTGGGAAGCCTCCGGCTCGTGCAGGCCGGTCAGCAGACCGTCCACACAGCGCACCCCGCGCTCGGGCGTCACCACCAGGCCGGTCCAGCCGGAGGCGGCCCGCACCCGGCCGTCCGGGCCGGCCGCCGACTCCAGCGCCCGTACCGCCGTCGTGCCCACCGCGATCACCCGCCCGCCCCCGGCGCGTACCGCGTTGACCAGCCACGCCGCGTGCGGCGACACCGAGAACGGCTCCGGGTAGGGAGGCTCGTGAGCCTCGGACGAGGCGACGCCCGTGTGGAGCGTCACCGGAGCGAACTGCACGCCGGCCCGGACCAGCTCCGTGACCGTCCGCGCCGTGAAGGGACGGCCCGCGCTCGGCATCTCCGCCGACCCGCCGCGGTCCTCCCCGGCCGCCGAGAACACCGTCCGGTACGCGGACAGGGGCTGGTCCCGCGCCGTGTACGCGTACCGGATCGGCCGCGCGTGCCGGTGCAGCCACGCCACCACCGCCGAACCCGCCCTGTCGGCGGCCGGTGCCCCGAACCCCTCCGCCCGCGCCCACCACAGCCGCCCGGCCCCCGGCGTCAGCGGCTCCACCAGCTCCAGCCGCGCCCCGTCCGCCAGCGCCACCACGGCCCCGGCCGGGCCGCCGGAACGTGGCCTCGTGGTCCCGCGCCCGTCCGGGGAACGCAGTTCGACGGCCCAGCGCTCACCGGGTCCCGGCCCGTCCGCACGCGTGGAGAAGTGGACCACCACCGCCGTGCCGCCCAGCCGCCCGTCCGCCGCCGCGGGCAGCGTCGCCGAGGTGTTGACCACCAGCAGGTCCCCGGCCCGCAGCAGCCCCGGCAGCTCCGTGAACCACCCCACCCGCGGGAGCCGCTCCCCGGCCGAGACCAGCAGCCGCACCCCGTCCCGCCCTCGCCCCGGCTCCCGCTCCTCCACCGGCACGCGCGCCGACAACTCCTCGGGGACCCGGCCCACCACCGCCCGGGCGCTCACCGGCCGGCCGCGGCCGGGGCCGCCTCCAGCAGTGCCGACGCCGTGTACCGCCCGCTCGCCGGCCGCTCGTCCAGCAGCCGCAGGAAGGCCGGGACGACCGACTCCGGCTCCGGCCGCGCCGCCTCGTCCGGGTCGTCCGGCACGGCCGTCCGGTACAGCTCCGTCCGCAGGTCACCGGGGTCCACCGCCCACACGCGCAGCCCCGGCTCCTCCACCCCCAGTACCGCCGACCAGTGGTCGAGCGCCGCCTTCGACGCCCCGTAGCCGCCCCACGTCGGGTACGCCTCCACCGCCGCGTCCGAACTCACCGAGACCACCGCGCCCGCCGGGGCCGACCGCAGCAGCGGCAGCGTCTCCCGCAGCAGCCCGTGCGCGGCGACCACATTGGTCTCCAGCGCCTCCCGCAGCCCCGCGGTCCCCAGCCCGGCCAGCCCCGCCAGCGGGCTCGCCCCCAGCGCACTGGCGTTGTTGACCAGCAGGTCCACCCCGCCGAGTGCCCGTGCGGCGGCCACCGCCTCGCCGCGGTGCCCGGCGTCGGTCACGTCTCCGGCCACCGTCCGCACCACGGCCCCGCGTTCCTCGGCGGCCTGCCCGGCCTCCGCCAGCGCCCCGGCGCCCCGCGCCGTCAGCACCAGCGACCAGCCCCGTTCGGCCAGCGCCAGGGCCAGCGCCCGCCCCAGCCCCTTCGAACCCCCTGTGATGACCGCCACCGGCATGTTCGTCCCCTTGTGTCTGGCGTCGATGCCCTCTGGACGGGGCGCCGGCTGCGCACCGGCACCGGCGGCGCCGCGTCAGCGGCCCCTCACGGACCGTCACCGCCACCGGCCCGCCCACAGTAGGAACGTGACCCCCGTCACCGCCTCCGCCACCCGCACCACGACCCCAGGGCACTTCGCCCTAGGGCACGCCCCTCCCCGGCCTAGGCCCACGGCCCCGGCCGCCCCGGCCGCCGGACCGATACACCCGCCACCGGCCGCCGGTAGCGTGACCGCATGACCGACCCCACGAGCCCCGCCAGGACCGGCGGCCGGCCGCCCGGCGCCGGGCTCCTCGCGGTGAGCTCCGCGCTGCTCGCGATGAGCCGCCCCCTGGAGGTCCGCGACGTCCTCAAGACGATCGTCGCCTCCGCCCGCGAACTGCTCGACGCCGAGTACGCCGCCCTGGGCGTCCCGGACGATCACGGCGGCTTCGCCCAGTTCGTCGTCGACGGCGTCAGCGACGCCCAGTGGAAGGCGATCGGGCCGCTCCCGCGCCAGCACGGCATCCTCGCCGCGATGCTCCACGACGATCACCCGCAGCGCCTCGCCGACGTCCGCGAGGACCCCCGCTTCGGCGGCTGGCCGGACGCCCACCCCGAGATGTCCGACTTCCTCGGCCTGCCCATTCGCGACGGCGACCGCACCATCGGCGCCCTCTACCTCGCCAACAAGCGCTGCCCCAAGCCCGAGGGCGGCTGCGGCTTCACCGAGGCCGACGAGGAACTCCTGTCGATCCTCGCCCAGCACGCCGCCATCGCCCTCACCAACGCCCGCCTCTACGAACGCAGCCGCGAGCTGACCATCGCCGAGGAACGCTCCCGCCTCGCCCACGAACTCCACGACGCCGTCAGCCAGAAGCTGTTCTCCCTGCGCCTCACCGCCCAGGCCGCCACCGCGCTGGTCGACCGCGACCCGGTCCGCGCCAAGGAGGAGCTGCACCAGGTCGCCGCGCTCGCCGCCGAGGCCGCCGAGGAACTCCGCGCCGCCGTCGTGGAACTGCGCCCCGCGGCCTTGGACGAGGACGGCCTCGTCGCCACCCTGCGCACCCAGGTGCAGGTCCTCGACCGGGCCCACGCCGCCCGCGTCACCTTCACCGCGACCGGCGTCCGCGCGCTCCCCGCCGCCCAGGAGGAGGCCCTTCTGCGGGTGGCCCAGGAGGCGCTGCACAACGCGCTCCGCCACTCCGGCGGCCGCCACGTGGAGGTGGCCCTGGAGAAGAAGGGGAGCGGTGCCGTGCTGACCGTGCGCGACGACGGCAGCGGGTTCGACCCCGAGGCCACCCGGGAAGCCGGACGACATCTGGGCCTGGTCTCCATGCGGGACCGGGCCGGCGGCGTGGGCGGCCGCCTCACCGTGCACGCGGAGCCCGGCAGGGGCACCACGATCGAGATGGAGGTACCCGGTGGCTGACACCGAGCGCGAGGAACGGCACCACCACGTCATCCGGGTCCTCCTCGTCGACGACCACCAGGTGGTCCGCCGCGGCCTGCGCACCTTCCTGGAGGTGCAGGACGACATCGAGGTGGTCGGCGAGGCCGGGGACGGCGCCGAAGGCGTGGCCCGCGCCGAGGAACTCCAGCCCGACGTCGTCCTGATGGACGTCAAGATGCCCGGCATGGACGGCGTCGAGGCCCTGCGCCGCCTGCGCGAACTGGCCAACCCGGCCCGCGTCCTGGTCGTCACCAGCTTCACCGAACAGCGCACCGTGGTCCCCGCCCTGCGCGCCGGGGCCGGGGGATACGTCTACAAGGACGTCGACCCCGAGGCGCTGGCCCGCGCCATCCGCTCCGTCCACGCGGGCCACGTCCTTCTCCAGCCCGAGGTCGCCGGCGCCCTCCTCAGCCAGGAGGAGAACGGCCAGAGCCAGGGCCGCGGCGGTTCCCTGACCGAACGCGAACGCGAGGTGCTCGGCCTGATCGCCGACGGCCGCTCCAACCGCGAGATCGCCCGAGCCCTCGTCCTCTCCGAGAAGACGGTGAAGACCCACGTCTCGAACATCCTGATGAAACTCGACCTCGCCGACCGCACCCAGGCCGCCCTGTGGGCCGTACGCCACGGGATGGCGCGCTGACGACCTGCGGGAACGCCGTACGCGGGGGCGGAGGACCGGCGTAGTTCCCGACCGGGAGGAGATTTATACTGTCGGGTGGATGTCACCCGGACGGCGTATCCGGGTGGGGCGCTCCCCGTTCTCCAGGACATGCCGCGGCGGCCGGCCGCGGCACCTGTCCCCTTGTACGAGGAGTACGCAGTGAAGAAGTTCCAGAAGGTCGCCGCCGTCACCATGGTCGCCGGCGGCATCCTCGCCGCCGGCGCGGGCGCGGCCTCCGCCACCGGCGGTGCCCAGGCGGACGGCGCCGCCGTCCACTCCCCGGGCGTCGGTTCGGGCAACGTCGTCCAGGTCCCCGTGCAGGTCCCGGTCAACGTGGTCGGCAACACCGTGAACGTCGTCGGGCTCCTCAACCCCGCCTTCGGCAACCTCGGCCTCAACGGCTGACCCGTACCGCCCTGCCGCGACGGCCCCTCGGCTCCCCCCGGGGGGCCGTCGCCCTGCCCGCACCGGCCGCGACCGGTCAGCCCTCCGTCGCCGCTCCGTACGCCGCCACCTTCGCCCGCCGCGCGGTCCGCTCCACCGGCCGCAGCGCCTCGGCCCGCGCCGCCATCTCCGCCGCGCTCACCGCCCCGCCGTGCCCACTGCTCCCGGCCAGCTCCACCAGCAGCGCCACCCGGTCGGCCAGCTCCAGCACCCGCACCGCCCGCTGCGGATACCCCGGTGCCAGCGCGTCCCTCGCCCCGGCGTGCGCCCGCGCCCGGTAGGCGTCCAGCGCCGCGTCCGCCACCGGACCCGAACCGGCCACATCCAGGCGTGACAGCACCTCGGTGGCCTCCCTCAGCGCCTGCGCCAGCTCCCGCTCCGCCTCCCCGAGCGAGGGCACGTCCGCCGGCGGCGCCTCCCGCACGGGCAGGCAGTGCCACACCACCTCCACGTGCATGTCCCCCTCGGGCCCCACCGCGGCCACCTCCGGTACGAGGCCGAGTCCGGCGCCCACCGTCACCACGGCCTCCTCGGCCTCCATCGCCCGCTCGTTGAACTCCGGGGGGCCGCTCAGCCCCAGCGGATGGCCCGGCACCGGCAGCGCCACCCGGAATCCGGAGGCCCCGAGCGACCGCAGCCGCCCCAGCGCCAGGGTCAGCCCGGCCGGCTCCGGCCAGTCCGGCAACCCGACGACGCGATGGCGCGCGTCCTCCCCGACGATGGCCGACGCGGCGTCATCCGGGGACACCAATCCGGCAAGAAGGGCATTTCCCCATGCCGCCAACAGTCCTGAGCGCGGTTCCGTGAGCATCCCCCCACCCTAAGGACAGGAGGGGGGGACGGCACCGCTCGCCGGGTGGCGTAGGTTTGTACGGGGGCCCGCGTCCCGGATGTCCGGCCGGCGCGAGCTGAACACGAGACTGCAATGGGAGACAACGCGCTCATGAGCGATGTGCTGGAGCTGGTGGACGTATCCGTGGTCCGCGAGGGCCGGGCTCTGGTGGACCAGGTCTCCTGGTCGGTGAAGGAGGGGGAGCGCTGGGTCATCCTCGGACCCAACGGCGCCGGCAAGACCACCTTGCTCAACCTCGCCTCCAGCTACCTCTTCCCGAGCGCCGGCACCGTGTCGATCCTCGGCGAGCAACTCGGCAAGCCCGGCACGGACGTCTTCGAACTCCGCCCGCGCATCGGGGTCGCCGGCATCGCCCTGGCCGAAAAGCTCCCCAAGCGCCAGACGGTCCTCCAGACCGTGCTCACCGCGGCCTACGGCATGACCGCCGCCTGGCACGAGAACTACGAGGACGTCGACCGCGACCGCGCCCTCGCCTTCCTCGACCGCCTCGGCATGAACGAGCACCTGGACCGCAGGTTCGGCACCCTCTCCGAGGGCGAGCGCAAGCGCACCCTGATCGCCCGCGCTCTGATGACCGACCCCGAACTCCTCCTCCTCGACGAGCCGGCCGCCGGCCTGGACCTCGGCGGCCGCGAGGACCTGGTCCGCCGCCTCGGCCGGCTGGCCCGGGACCCGATCGCCCCCTCGATGATCATGGTGACCCACCACGTCGAGGAGATCGCCCCCGGCTTCACCCACGTCCTCATGATCCGGCAGGGCCAGGTGCTCGCCGCCGGTCCGCTGGAGCTGGAGCTGACCTCGCGCAACCTCTCCCGCTGCTTCGGCCTGCCCCTCGTGGTCGAGCAGCAGGACGACCGCTGGACCGCCCGCGGTCTCCCGATGCGCTGACCCTCCCGGCCACGACAGGGGCCCGAAAGGCCCCTGTCCCCGGGCGGCCCGCGCCCCTACCATGAACGCGTGGACATCGACGCGTGGGTGTGGTGGCTTGTCGGCGCGGTCGCCCTCGGTATTCCGCTCGTGATGACGGCCATGCCGGAGTTCGGCATGTTCGCCGTCGGAGCGGTCGCCGCGGCGATCACGGCGGGGCTCGGCGGCGGCATCGTCGCCCAGGTACTGGTCTTCGTGGTGGTCTCGGTGGCACTGATCGCCGTAGTCCGCCCCATCGCGGCGCGCAACCGCGCCCACTCACCGGGCACCGTCACCGGCGTCGACGCCCTCAAGGGCAGACAGGCCGTCGTGGTCGAACGCGTCGACGGCTCCGGCGGCCGCATCAAACTCGCCGGCGAGATCTGGTCGGCCCGCTCCCTCGACGCCGACCAGAGCTACGAACCCGGCCGCGAGGTCGACGTCGTGGAGATCGAGGGCGCCACGGCGGTCGTCATGTGACCGGATCGGTCCCACGCACCGCCGAGGTCTGACAGACTCGGCCACCAAGATCCTCCCGCACGTCCGGCGGGAGGGGCGACAGCAGCCCGCGAAGGCACGGAAGGCACGGGGAGCCGCGATGGAACCGATCATCATCGTCCTGATCATTCTGGTGGTGCTCGTCTTCATCGCCCTGATCAAGACGATCCAGGTCATCCCGCAGGCCAGCGCCGCCATCGTCGAGCGCTTCGGCCGCTACACCCGCACGCTCAACGCGGGCCTCAACATCGTCGTCCCGTTCATCGACACGATCCGCAACCGCATCGACCTCCGCGAGCAGGTCGTGCCGTTCCCCCCGCAGCCGGTCATCACCCAGGACAACCTGGTCGTCAACATCGACACCGTCATCTACTACCAGGTGACCGACGCCAGGGCCGCCACCTACGAGGTGGCCAGCTACATTCAGGCCATCGAGCAGCTCACCGTCACCACGCTCCGGAACATCATCGGCGGCATGGACCTGGAGCGGACGCTGACCTCCCGCGAGGAGATCAACGCGGCGCTGCGCGGCGTCCTCGACGAGGCCACCGGCAAGTGGGGCATCCGCGTCAACCGCGTCGAGCTGAAGGCGATCGAGCCGCCCACCTCCATCCAGGACTCGATGGAGAAGCAGATGCGCGCCGACCGCGACAAGCGCGCCGCGATCCTCCAGGCCGAAGGTGTCCGCCAGTCCGAGATCCTGCGGGCCGAGGGTGAGAAGCAGTCGGCGATCCTCCGCGCCGAGGGTGAGGCGCGCGCCGCCGCCCTCCGCGCGGAAGGCGAGGCGCAGGCCATCCGTACGGTCTTCGAGTCCATCCACGCGGGCGACCCGGACCAGAAGCTCCTCTCGTACCAGTACCTCCAGATGCTGCCGAAGATCGCCGAGGGCGACGCCAACAAGCTCTGGATCGTGCCCAGCGAGATCGGCGACGCCCTCAAGGGCCTGGGCGGCGCCTTCGGCAACCTCGGCGGACTGGGCGGCGCCCCGGCCCCGGCGGCGCCCCAGGCACCGGGCCGCGAGCGCATGGAGAAGCCCACCATCGACTGATCCCGGCGGCCCCGCCCACGACGGAGGGCCGCTCCCCGGCAACAGGGGAGCGGCCCTCCGGTCGTACCGGCGAGATCAGGCGGCCGGGAGCGCCAGCCACTCCGGCAGGTCCTCGGTGCCGCCCCGGCCGAGCGACAGCAGCATCGCGTCCGACGGCGTCGGCTCGAACGGCTGCCGCAGCAGCGGCATCCCGGCCTCCTCCGGCGTCCGGTCGGCCTTGCGATGGTTGTCGGCGGCGCAGCACGCCACGGTGTTCAGCCACGTATCCGCCCCGCCCTGCGACCTCGGCACCACGTGGTCCACCGTCGTGCCGCGCCCGCCGCAGTACGCGCACCGGTGCTGGTCGCGCACGAGCACCCCGCGCCGTGACCACGGAGCCCGTCTTCGGAACGGCACCCGTACGTACCGGCAGAGCCTGATCACCCGGGGCACCGGTACGTCCACCAGAGCGGCCCGCACACGCTGATCCGGGTGGACCATCTCCACCACGGCCTTGTCCTGGAGGACCAGCACCACGGCCCGGTTCCACGTCACCGTCGACAGCGGCTCGAAACTCGCGTTCAGCACCAGTGTGTCCCGCATGGCCGGCCCACCTCCCGTGTGGCACCCGCCCCTTGGCGGGCCGCTACAACTCTGGCCGGGCGCGGCGCGGCGGACAACGCAATATCGGGGCCCGGCGCACCGGGCGGCCGTGCGCACGGCGACCACCCGACGCGGGAAAGCTGCCCGCCCGCGGCCACATTCAGACCACGGGCGGGCAGCAATCGGGGAAACACCTCCGCACGGACGCGGAGCCGGGCGGGCGGCTCAGCCCTCGGCGGGTACCTCGTACTCGCCGATGAGCTGGGCGCGGCCCAGCGTGTGGAACCGCAGGTTGAAGCCGACCACCGCCGGCGAGGCGTCCGCGTCGGCGCCCAGCCGCTCGGTGTCCACCGCGTACACCGTGAAGACGTAGCGGTGCGAGCCGTCACCGGGCGGCGGCGCGGCGCCGACGAACTCCCGCGTCCCGTAGTCGTTCCGCGCGTGCACGGCGCCCGCCGGCAGCCCTTCGAAGCCGGGCGATCCCGCACCCGCGGGCAGCTCCGTCACCGAGGCGGGGATGTCGAAGAGCACCCAGTGCCAGAAGCCGCTGCCGGTGGGCGCGTCCGGGTCGAAGCAGGTCACCGCGAAACTCTTCGTCCCGGCCGGGAAACCCTCCCAGCGCAACTGCGGGGACCGGTTGCCGACCGCCTGCACCTGCGCGTCGTCCAGCGTCGCGCCCGGCTTCACCTCGTCGCTCACCACGGTGAACGACGCCACCTCGGGCAGGAAGTCGTGGGGGAGCGGGGGCCTCGGGTCACTCACGTGCGTACCTCCAAGTAGGGCTGTCGGTCCTGTCTGCCGCCGAGCCTAGAACCAGTTGCGCCGGCTTCCGACCTCCGACAGCCACTGGTTGAGATATCCCGCCCAGTCGGTGTTCTGGAAGTTGTGCAGCCCCACCTGGAAGGAGCGGAAGGTGTCGCTGCTCTCGCTGAAGAGGCCGCCCTTCTTGTCCATCTCCAGGACGACGTCCATGGCGCGGTCGTCGGCGACGAAGCTGAGTTCCACCTGGTTCAGTCCGCGGTACTGCGACGGCGGGTGGAACTCGATCTCCTGGTAGAAGGGGAGCCGCTGGCGCGTCCCCCTGATGTGCCCCTGCTCCATGTCGGCGTTCTTGAAACGGAAGCCGAGCTGACCGAAGGCGTCGATGATGGCCTGCTGGGCCGGCAACGGGTGCACGTTCACCGGGTCGAGGTCACCGGAGTCCACCGCGCGGGCGATGGCCAGCTCCGTGGTCACGCCGATGTTCATGCCCGGCAGCTGGTGCCCGGAGAAGACGGTGATCGGGGTCTCCCAGGGGATCTCCAGCCCGAACGGCACGGTGTGCACCGCCCCGGGCTCGAGCTGGAACTCCCCGCCGAGCCGCATCCTGGCGAACTCGATGTCCCGCTTGTACTCCTGGTCCCCGCTCTCCACCTCGACCCGCGCCTGCAGGCCCACCGAGAGCCCCTCGATCCGCTGGTCGACGGAGCCGCCCTGGATGTGCACCTGGCCCTGGACGACACCGCCCGGCACGACGTTCACCTCCGTCAGCACCGTCTCCACGGAGGCGCCCCCCGCGCCCAGACTCGCCAGCAGCCGCTTGAAAGCCATGTCGTGCTCCTCCCCCAGGCCCCGCCTGTGGTGTCGTCTTCTTCCTGCCGGACAGCACGCTATCCGCGTCCGCCCGGTTCCGTACGCGCCCCGAACGGCCTCGCCCGCACGCCACACGGCGCGCGCGGACCACACTGGACTACGCTCGGACGCCATGATCGCGGCCCCTGACCGTACGCCCCTCAGCCGGTCCTTCTTCGACCGGCCCGTCCAGGAAGTGGCCCCCGACCTCCTGGGCCGCATCCTCGTCCGCAACACCGAGGACGGCCCCGTCGAACTCCGCCTCACAGAGGTGGAGGCGTACGCGGGTCCCACCGATCCCGGCTCGCACGCCTACCGGGGCCGCACCGCCCGCAACGACGTGATGTTCGGCCCGCCCGGCCACGCGTACGTCTACTTCACCTACGGGATGTGGCACTGCGTCAACCTGGTGTGCGGCCAGGACGGCGACCCGGGCGCCGTCCTGCTCCGCGCCGGAGAGGTGGTACGTGGTGCGGAACTGGCCAGGCCGCGCCGGCCGGCCGCCCGGCACGACCGCGAACTGGCCAAGGGCCCCGCCCGGCTCTGCACGGCCCTGGACATCGACCGGGCCCTGGACGGCGCGGACGCCTGCGGGCCGCCCTCGGCACCCCTACGCGTCCTGACCGGCAGTCCGGTCCCCGCGGACCAGGTACGCACCGGTCCCCGCACGGGGGTGGCCGGGGAAGGCGGCGTCAGGCCCTGGCGCTACTGGCAGGCGGATGACCGCACGGTCAGCCCCTACCGGGCCCATACGCCCCGGCGCCGACCACGGGCTTGACTCTGCTGCGGCAGGGGTCTAACGTGGCCCGAGCCGCTGAACACGGTTCTGCAATTCTGCGGGCTCAGGCGGCACCCAACTACTCCAGCAGGATCCCTTCGCAGGGCTTCTTTCGGCATGTTCCGAATTGAACTCGAATACCTCGATTATGAGGTGCGAAGAGAATCCGCTAACGTAGTGCCCAGCCGAAAGGCAAAGGCCCTCCAACGGCCACCGGAGATGGAATCCGAACCGGAAACGGAACGGAAAAGGATCTGGTAGGGTTGGAAACACGAAATACCGAAGGGAAGCGCCCGGAGGAAAGCCCGAGAGGGTGAGTACGAAGGAAGCGTCCGTTCCTTGAGAACTCAACAGCGTGCTAAAAGTCAACGCCAGATATGTTGATACCCCGACCATCCAGGTTTCTGGCTGGTTGAGGTTCCTTTGAAATACAACAGCGAGGACGCTGTGTACGGCAGGGACTATTCCTCCTTGTCGTACCGCTCTTGTGCTTGTTGACCGGATTACCGGTACACATTCACGGAGAGTTTGATCCTGGCTCAGGACGAACGCTGGCGGCGTGCTTAACACATGCAAGTCGAACGATGAAGCCCTTCGGGGTGGATTAGTGGCGAACGGGTGAGTAACACGTGGGCAATCTGCCCTGCACTCTGGGACAAGCCCTGGAAACGGGGTCTAATACCGGATATGACCGTCCATCGCATGGTGGATGGTGTAAAGCTCCGGCGGTGCAGGATGAGCCCGCGGCCTATCAGCTAGTTGGTGAGGTAGTGGCTCACCAAGGCGACGACGGGTAGCCGGCCTGAGAGGGCGACCGGCCACACTGGGACTGAGACACGGCCCAGACTCCTACGGGAGGCAGCAGTGGGGAATATTGCACAATGGGCGAAAGCCTGATGCAGCGACGCCGCGTGAGGGATGACGGCCTTCGGGTTGTAAACCTCTTTCAGCAGGGAAGAAGCGAAAGTGACGGTACCTGCAGAAGAAGCGCCGGCTAACTACGTGCCAGCAGCCGCGGTAATACGTAGGGCGCAAGCGTTGTCCGGAATTATTGGGCGTAAAGAGCTCGTAGGCGGCTTGTCACGTCGGTTGTGAAAGCCCGGGGCTTAACCCCGGGTCTGCAGTCGATACGGGCAGGCTAGAGTTCGGTAGGGGAGATCGGAATTCCTGGTGTAGCGGTGAAATGCGCAGATATCAGGAGGAACACCGGTGGCGAAGGCGGATCTCTGGGCCGATACTGACGCTGAGGAGCGAAAGCGTGGGGAGCGAACAGGATTAGATACCCTGGTAGTCCACGCCGTAAACGGTGGGCACTAGGTGTGGGCAACATTCCACGTTGTCCGTGCCGCAGCTAACGCATTAAGTGCCCCGCCTGGGGAGTACGGCCGCAAGGCTAAAACTCAAAGGAATTGACGGGGGCCCGCACAAGCGGCGGAGCATGTGGCTTAATTCGACGCAACGCGAAGAACCTTACCAAGGCTTGACATACACCGGAAAGCATCAGAGATGGTGCCCCCCTTGTGGTCGGTGTACAGGTGGTGCATGGCTGTCGTCAGCTCGTGTCGTGAGATGTTGGGTTAAGTCCCGCAACGAGCGCAACCCTTGTCCCGTGTTGCCAGCAGGCCCTTGTGGTGCTGGGGACTCACGGGAGACCGCCGGGGTCAACTCGGAGGAAGGTGGGGACGACGTCAAGTCATCATGCCCCTTATGTCTTGGGCTGCACACGTGCTACAATGGCCGGTACAATGAGCTGCGATACCGTGAGGTGGAGCGAATCTCAAAAAGCCGGTCTCAGTTCGGATTGGGGTCTGCAACTCGACCCCATGAAGTCGGAGTCGCTAGTAATCGCAGATCAGCATTGCTGCGGTGAATACGTTCCCGGGCCTTGTACACACCGCCCGTCACGTCACGAAAGTCGGTAACACCCGAAGCCGGTGGCCCAACCCCCTTGTGGGGAGGGAGCTGTCGAAGGTGGGACTGGCGATTGGGACGAAGTCGTAACAAGGTAGCCGTACCGGAAGGTGCGGCTGGATCACCTCCTTTCTAAGGAGCACTTCTTGGCTGCCAGCTTTCGGGTTGGTGGTCCAGGGGCCAGTTCATCAGCGAACGTCTGGTGCTGGTTGCTCATGGGTGGAACGTTGACTATTCGGCACTGTTCGTCTGCTTGGTTTTGTGAGTACTGCTTCGGCGTGGAAAACGGATCGGGGGTCGAGGGGTGTCGGGCACGCTGTTGGGTGTCTGAGGGAGCGGCCATGTTGTGGCTGTTTCTTCGGTTGCCGGCCCCAGTGAACTCGGGATGTTTGGTCTCGGGGTGGTGGGTGGTTGGTCGTTGTTTGAGAACTGCACAGTGGACGCGAGCATCTGTGGCCAAGTTTTTAAGGGCGCACGGTGGATGCCTTGGCACCAGGAACCGATGAAGGACGTGGGAGGCCACGATAGTCCCCGGGGAGTCGTCAACCAGGCTTTGATCCGGGGGTTTCCGAATGGGGAAACCCGGCAGTCGTCATGGGCTGTCACCCGCTGCTGAACTCATAGGCAGTGTGGAGGGAACGCGGGGAAGTGAAACATCTCAGTACCCGCAGGAAGAGAAAACAACCGTGATTCCGGGAGTAGTGGCGAGCGAAACTGGATGAGGCTAAACCGTATGTGTGTGAGACCCGGCAGGGGTTGCGCATGCGGGGTTGTGGGATCTCTCTTCCACGGTCTGCCGGCCGTGGGACGAGTCATAAACCGTTGATGTAGGCGAAGGACATGCGAAAGGTCCGGCGTAGAGGGTAAGACCCCCGTAGTCGAAACGTCAGCGGCTCGTTTGAGAGACACCCAAGTAGCACGGGGCCCGAGAAATCCCGTGTGAATCTGGCGGGACCACCCGCTAAGCCTAAATATTCCCTGGTGACCGATAGCGGATAGTACCGTGAGGGAATGGTGAAAAGTACCGCGGGAGCGGAGTGAAATAGTACCTGAAACCGTGTGCCTACAAGCCGTGGGAGCGTCGCGCATCGAGTTTGCTCGGTGCGTCGTGACTGCGTGCCTTTTGAAGAATGAGCCTGCGAGTTAGCGGTGTGTAGCGAGGTTAACCCGTGTGGGGAAGCCGTAGCGAAAGCGAGTCCTAAGAGGGCGTTTGAGTTGCACGCTCTAGACCCGAAGCGGAGTGATCTAGCCATGGGCAGGTTGAAGCGGCTGTAAGAGGTCGTGGAGGACCGAACCCACCAGGGTTGAAAACCTGGGGGATGACCTGTGGTTAGGGGTGAAAGGCCAATCAAACTCCGTGATAGCTGGTTCTCCCCGAAATGCATTTAGGTGCAGCGTCGTGTGTTTCTTGCCGGAGGTAGAGCACTGGATAGGCGATGGGCCCTACCGGGTTACTGACCTTAGCCAAACTCCGAATGCCGGTAAGTGAGAGCGCGGCAGTGAGACTGTGGGGGATAAGCTCCATGGTCGAGAGGGAAACAGCCCAGAGCATCGACTAAGGCCCCTAAGCGTACGCTAAGTGGGAAAGGATGTGGAGTCGCAGAGACAACCAGGAGGTTGGCTTAGAAGCAGCCACCCTTGAAAGAGTGCGTAATAGCTCACTGGTCTAGTGATTCCGCGCCGACAATGTAGCGGGGCTCAAGCGTACCGCCGAAGTCGTGTCATTGCAGCAATACTCCCAACGGAGGCTGTGATGGGTAGGGGAGCGTCGTGTGCCGGGTGAAGCAGCCGTGGAAACGAGTTGTGGACGGTTCACGAGTGAGAATGCAGGCATGAGTAGCGATTCACACGTGAGAAACGTGTGCGCCGATTGACTAAGGGTTCCTGGGTCAAGCTGATCTGCCCAGGGTAAGTCGGGACCTAAGGCGAGGCCGACAGGCGTAGTCGATGGATAACCGGTTGATATTCCGGTACCCGCTGTGAAGCGTCAAACATTGAATCCAGTGATGCTAAGCCCGTGAAGCCGTTCCGGACCCTTCGGGGAATGGAAAGTGGTGGAGCCGGTGACCCGAGCTGGTAGTAGGTGAGTGATGGGGTGACGCAGGAAGGTAGTCCATCCCGGGCGGTGGTTGTCCCGGGGTAAGGGTGTAGGACGTCAGGTAGGTAAATCCGCCTGGCAATAGTCTGAGACCTGATGCCGAGCCGATTGTGGTGAAGTGGATGATCCTATGCTGTCGAGAAAAGCCTCTAGCGAGTTTCATGGCGGCCCGTACCCTAAACCGACTCAGGTGGTCAGGTAGAGAATACCGAGGCGTTCGGGTGAACTATGGTTAAGGAACTCGGCAAAATGCCCCCGTAACTTCGGGAGAAGGGGGGCCATGTCTGGTGATGAGTCTTGCACTCTGAGCTGGGTGTGGCCGCAGAGACCAGCGAGAAGCGACTGTTTACTAAAAACACAGGTCCGTGCGAAGCCGTAAGGCGATGTATACGGACTGACGCCTGCCCGGTGCTGGAACGTTAAGGGGACCGGTTAGTCACATTTCGGTGTGGCGAAGCTGAGAACTTAAGCGCCAGTAAACGGCGGTGGTAACTATAACCATCCTAAGGTAGCGAAATTCCTTGTCGGGTAAGTTCCGACCTGCACGAATGGCGTAACGACTTCTCGACTGTCTCAACCATAGGCCCGGTGAAATTGCATTACGAGTAAAGATGCTCGTTTCGCGCAGCAGGACGGAAAGACCCCGGGACCTTTACTACAGTTTGATATTGGTGTTCGGTTCGGCTTGTGTAGGATAGGTGGGAGACTGTGAAGCATGCACGCCAGTGTGTGTGGAGTCGTCGTTGAAATACCACTCTGGTCGTGCTGGATGTCTAACCTGGGTCCGTGATCCGGATCAGGGACAGTGTCTGATGGGTAGTTTAACTGGGGCGGTTGCCTCCTAAAGTGTAACGGAGGCGCCCAAAGGTTCCCTCAGCCTGGTTGGTAATCAGGTGTTGAGTGTAAGTGCACAAGGGAGCTTGACTGTGAGACCGACGGGTCGAGCAGGGACGAAAGTCGGGACTAGTGATCCGGCGGTGGCTTGTGGAAGCGCCGTCGCTCAACGGATAAAAGGTACCCCGGGGATAACAGGCTGATCTTCCCCAAGAGTCCATATCGACGGGATGGTTTGGCACCTCGATGTCGGCTCGTCGCATCCTGGGGCTGGAGTCGGTCCCAAGGGTTGGGCTGTTCGCCCATTAAAGCGGTACGCGAGCTGGGTTTAGAACGTCGTGAGACAGTTCGGTCCCTATCCGCTGTGCGCGTAGGAATATTGAGAAGGGCTGTCCCTAGTACGAGAGGACCGGGACGGACGAACCTCTGGTGTGCCAGTTGTTCTGCCAAGGGCATGGCTGGTTGGCTACGTTCGGGAGGGATAACCGCTGAAAGCATCTAAGCGGGAAGCCTGCTTCGAGATGAGTGTTCCCACCTCCTTGAGAGGGTAAGGCTCCCAGTAGACGACTGGGTTGATAGGCCGGATATGGAAGCCCTGTAAGGGGTGGAGTTGACCGGTACTAATAGGCCGAGGGCTTGTCCTCAGTTGCTCGCGTCCACTGTGTTTGTTCTCAGGCAACGAACAGTTGTGTCGGCTGAACGGCTGCACTAATCAATTGAATAGTGTGCTTGTTCGCTGCCCTGTTCGTTCCTCGCTTCGGCGAGGATCTGAAAGGGTTTCGGTGGTCATAGCGTGAGGGAAACGCCCGGTTACATTCCGAACCCGGAAGCTAAGCCTTACAGCGCCGATGGTACTGCAGGGGGGACCCTGTGGGAGAGTAGGTCACCGCCGAACAATCTTTGAGGACCTGTGGTCCCAGCGTTCATGCTGGGACCACAGGTCCTTTTTTGTTTCCCGATGCGCGCCGGAACACCGGTCGCGCGAGAATGACTTGCGGTACCGAAGACAGGAGTCACGGATGTCCACCAACTCTTCCGACGACCGGCCGGAGCGCGACCAGCGTCGGCAAGGAGGCGGCGACCGGGGCGGGTACCGCGGCGGGCCGCGTCGCGACAACGACCGGGCCGGCTCGGGCAGGCGCGACGACCGTGGCAGCGACCGGGGTGGTTTCCGTCGCGAGGACCGGGGCGGGGACCGGCGTGACGATCGTCGGGACGGCGACCGTGGCGGCTTCCGGCGTGACGATCGTGGGAGCGACCGCCCGGCGTTCCGACGTGACGACCGGCGGGATGACCGTGGCGGGTTCCGCCGCGATGACCGGCGTGACGACCGTGGTGGGTTCCGGCGTGATGACCGGGACGACCGGGGTGGGCGTCCGCCGTTCCGTCGTGAGGACCGTGGCGACGGGCCGCGTCGGGACGACCGTGACCGTGGTGAGCGTGGCGGCTTCCGGCGTGACGACCGTGGTGACCGTCCGGCCTTCCGTCGTGACGACCGCCGTGACGACCGTGGCGGGTTCCGTCGTGACGACCGTGGCAGCGACCGGGGTGGGTTCCGGCGTGATGACCGTCGGGACGGCGACCGAGGTGGCTTCCGGCGGGACGATCGTGGGAGCGACCGCCCGGCGTTCCGCCGTGACGACCGGCGGGATGACCGTGGCGGGTTCCGCCGCGATGACCGGCGTGACGACCGTGGTGGGTTCCGGCGTGATGACCGGGACGACCGGGGTGGGCGTCCGCCGTTCCGTCGTGAGGACCGTGGCGACGGGCCGCGTCGGGACGACCGTGACCGTGGTGAGCGTGGCGGCTTCCGTCGTGACGACCGCCGTGACGACCGTGGTGACCGTCCGGCCTTCCGTCGTGACGACCGCCGTGACGACCGTGGTGACCGTCCGGCCTTCCGTCGTGACGACCGCCGTGACGACCGTGGTGACCGTCCGGCCTTCCGTCGTGACGACCGCCGTGACGACCGTGGCGGGTTCCGTCGCGATGACCGGGGTGGGGACCGGCGTGACGACCGTCGGGACGGCGACCGTGGCGGCTTCCGGCGTGACGATCGTGGGAGCGACCGCCCGGCGTTCCGACGTGACGACCGGCGTGACGACCGCGGCGGCTTCCGCCGCGATGACCGGCGTGACGACCGTGGCGGCGACCGGGGTGGCTTCCGGCGCGACGACCGGGGCGGGGACCGGCGTGGAGGCGGTTACCAGGGCCGGGGTGACCGTGACGGCGGGCGTCCCGGGTTCCGGCGCGACGACCGGGACAACCGGGGTGGCTACCGGGGTCGCGACGACCGTGGCGGCTACCGGGGACGCGAGGACGACCGTGAGCGCGAGCCGATCAAGCGGCTGCCGATTCCCGAGGACGTCACGGGCGACGAGATCGACAAGGACGTCCGGCAGGAACTGCTGAGCCTGCCGAAGACGCTTGCCGACGACGTCGCCCGCAACCTGGTGATGGTCGCGCGCCTCATCGACGAGGAGCCCGAGGAGGCGTACGCCTACTCGCGGATCGCCCTGCGGCTCGCCTCGCGTGTCGCCGCCGTCCGGGAGGCCGCAGGGTTCGCGGCCTACGCCAACCAGAAGTACTCCGAGGCACTCGCCGAGTTCCGGGCGGCCCGCCGGATGACGGGCAGTGCGGAACTGTGGCCGGTCATGGCCGACTGCGAGCGCGGTATGGGCCGCCCCGAACGGGCGCTGGCGATGGCCGGTGAGCCCGAGGTGCGCCGTCTCGACAAGGCGGGCCAGGTGGAGATGCGCCTGGTCGCCGCCGGCGCCCGTCGGGACATGGACCAGCTGGACGCTGCGATCGTGACGCTCCAGAGCCCCGAACTCGCCTCGAACTCCGTCCAGCCGTGGACGGCGCGCCTGCGTTACGCCTACGCGGACGCTCTGCTCGCCGCTGACCGTGAGGACGAGGCACGCGAGTGGTTCGCCAAAGCTGCCGATTCCGACAAGGACGGTGCCACGGACGCCTCCGACCGGCTCGCGGAGCTGGACGGGGTGGAGTTCGTGGACGCCCTCGAGGAGACCGACGACTCGGGCGAGGGCGAGAGCAGCGGGGACGTCGAGACCGGCACCGCCGTCTCCGACGCCGAAGGTGACCAGGTGACCGGGACCGGGACCGGGACCGGGACCGGGATCGAGGCCGAGAACGCCGGCGCGGAGACGGACGAGCCCGCCGGCCCGTCCGAGACCGGCGAGCCGCGTGAGAACGGCTCCGGCCAGGGCTGATCCGGCGCGGGGAGAATCGAAGAGAAAGTCGAACGGGCGGGAACTCCGGGAGGAGTCCCGCCCGTTCGGCACATACACAGTCTGTGACGAGAAGGTCGCGCACCGTCCGTGCGAAGTCGGAGCGACAGCTAAGGGAGGAGGGTGCGGAAGACGAGACCTGTGGCGGGTTTCGGTCCGAAGGAAGTGGACTTGCGAGGCATCATGACGCCCTGCCTGGCCAGGTCGCGGACCACTTCCTCCTGCACGGGATGCATCAGCACGGCCGTTCCTCCGTTACGTTCCGCCTGCTCGACGGCGGCAGCGGTGTCGTGGATGTAGGCGATGTGCTGGGGCGAGTCCGGGATCTGCCACAGGTGGTCGATGAGTGTGGAATGCAGCACGGTCGCGTCGAGGGTGCGCCAGAGCTCCGGTCGGTCGCCGGGGACGGTCCGGTCGAGGAGGGCCTGGTCCGGTCGGTCGACCAGATGGAAGCCGTCCCCGGCGACGACGAACGCCGTGCCCTTCGCCGAGGCCGTCGAGAGAGCTTCCATGGCCGCGGCCAAGGGGCCCTCGACACGGCGGACGCGGAAGGAGCCGGCGAGCGCGGAGAGCGCCGACAAGGGCGAGAGGTGATGCAGGAGACGATGGATGGCGCGCACCTGCAGAGGGTGCCGCGCGGTGTCGACCAGCAGGACCAGCGCGTAGTCCCACGGGCTGGGGGACGGGTGCTCCGCACGGATACGCAGCGAGGTGGCCCAGCGGTGGTGGCCGTCGGCGATGAGTGCCTGGTGCCCACCCAGGTCCTGCTGGACGGCGGCGATCTCCAACGGGTCCGTCACCGACCACAGGCGATGGCAGAAGCCGTCCTCCGTGGTCGTCGAGAGAAGAGGAGGGTGCTCGACGGTCCGGTCGATGATGCCCCCCGTGCCGCCGGAGCCGTGCTCGCTGCGGTAACTGAGCAGCAGCGGCTCGAGGTTGGCGGCGGTCGCCCGAAGAAGTGCCGCACGTTCCTCGACGATGTGCGGCATGACGTCCTCGTGCGGCAGCACGACGCCCTCCGCCGGGGTCGACAGGCGGAGAGCGCCGATGACGCCACGCTGGAGGAGATCGCCCTTGCGCTGCTCGTAGACGTACAGAGCGGGCTTCTCGTCCCGGGCGAGAACGCCCGAGGTCAGCCACTCGGCGAGCGTGTCCGCGGCGCGGCGGTCAGCGCCCTCACGGGTGTCGGCCTGCGGAAGGATCAGGCGGACGATGTTGTGGGGATCGGCCGACTCCAGGTGGAGAAGGCCGTCCGGGCGGACCACGACGTCGTACGGAGGCGAGGTCACCGCGGCGAGGCTGTCCACCCGGTCCAGGCGGTAGCGGGTGCCCTGGAAGGGCTCCAGATGCAGTCCGTGAGGGGTGGGCCCGGCAGTGGTCATTGGTGCATGTTATGCGCCTGCTCGGCATGCGCGATGATCGGGGGGAAACCGAGGACGAAGGAGCGGACGCGCGATGAGCGACACCCCCCGCACAGCACCACTGGGTGCCGCACGGCCCCTGAGCGAGCAGTACGACACGGCCCTTCTGGACCTGGACGGGGTGGTGTACGCCGGAGGGGACGCCATCGCGTACGCGGTCGACTCCCTGGCGGCGGCCAGGGAGACCGGGATGAAGCTGGCCTACGTGACCAACAACGCCCTCCGCACGCCGGAGACGGTGGCCCGGCATCTCACCGATCTCGGCATCCCGACGGAGGCCGGCGAGGTCGTCAACTCCGCGCAGGCGGTGGCGCGGCTCATCGCCGACCAGGTGCCGACGGGAGCAAGGGTCCTGGTCGTCGGCGGGGAAGGGCTGCGGGTGGCTCTGCGGGAGCGCGGGCTGGTCCCGGTCGAGTCGGCGGACGAGGATCCTGCGGCGGTCGCGCAGGGGTACGGCGGTCCGGACATGCCCTGGGGCCGGCTGGCGGAGGCGGCGTACGCCGTGGCCAGGGGAGTGCCCTGGTTCGCGTCGAACACGGACCTGACCATTCCCAGCGGGCGCGGTGTCGCGCCGGGTAACGGTGCCGCCGTCGAGGTGGTACGGATCGCGACCGGCGCCGACCCACAGGTGGCGGGCAAGCCGTTGCCGCCCATGCACCGGGAGACGGTGCTGCGGACGGGGGCGGACCGGCCGCTGGTCGTGGGCGACCGGCTGGACACGGACATCGAGGGAGCCTTCAACGGCGGGGTGGACTCGCTCCTGGTGCTGACCGGGGTCACCGGTCCGGCCGAACTGCTCGCGGCCGCTCCGGCGCACCGGCCCACGTTCGTCGACGCTGACCTGCGGGGGCTGCTCACGGGGCAGCCGGCTGTGGAGGCGCAGGAGCAGGGCTTCCGGTGCGGCGACGTCCACGCCCGGGTGGTCGCGGGCGAGATCGTCGTCGAGGGGGACGGCAACCCCCTCGACGGCCTGAGGGCCCTCTGCGGGGCCGTCTGGAGTGCGGCCGGCGCCGGCCGCACCGAACTGGACACGAGGAAGGCGCTGGCGCGGTTGGGGTGGTGAAGCCGAAGGGGCGGGCAGCCCGGTCGGGGGCGCGGCCATGACGCGGTGTGTCTCACGGCCATCGTGACGCGCGGAGAGGGAGGCACGGCAGCTGACCCGGCTCCCGAGTCGGTCCGGCTCCGGCGTCGGTCCACCTCCCGTGCCCGGTCGCGTGCGCGTTGACGCCCGTGCGTGCTCGTCGGCCTCGCTCTCGGCCCCGGTCCGGTAGGGCTGCCGGGCGGTGGCGTACGGCAGCCCAGTGGTCCGGCGCCTTCGCCGCGCCGGCCTGCGCCGCCCTCCCGGCGCAGATCAGAGGAGTTTGCGCAGGGTCAGGAGGTCGCGGAAGCCCGCGTCGAGGGTGAGGCGGCGGGTGGCCCAGGCGTGGGCGAAGTCCAGTTCACCGGCGACCAGGGCGACCAGGTCGTCGCTGGACATCGTCAGCCGGATGGCGGTCTTCTGCCGATGGGTGTCCGAGCGGCCCGGCCTCGGGTGCGGGCCGGCCAGGGTGTCGGTCACCTCGATGCCGCCGGCGCGGAGCCGGCCCGTGAACGTGACGTCGAGGTCCTTGAGGTGACAGCTCACCGAGCGGTCGAGGGCCGCAGCGGAGCGGACCTCGGGGGGAGCGGCGGCCAGCCGCCCGGAGAGCGTGTCCAGTGCCGCGCGGCACTCCTGCGTCGTCGCCATCGGCGCTGACGTTACCGCAGGGTGACGCGGTAGCGTCGGGGCATGGACGACGGCACGGACGAGCAGGCGCCGGCGCACGGCGGCAGCCCCGCCGGACAGGGCGCCGAGGAGCCCGGCGGCACCGCGGGGACACCCGGGGAGGGGGCGCCGGGCCCGGCCGCTCCCGCGCCGCTCGGGCCGGTGCGGGGGGAGACCGGAGAGCGACGGGTGGACGCGGCGCTGGGGCGGCTGGGGGACGTCGACCACCTCGCGACCGAGGGCCACCTCACCGTGTACGAGGATGTACACCAGGGACTGCGGGCGGCGCTGGACGCGCTCGACGCACCCCCGGGGCCCTCGGCGCCCCCGTCCGCCCGGCCTGACGGCTCCGCGGGCCGCGCCCACTGATTCCGTACGACCTCAGGAGCTGAACCGACCGTGGCAGGAGTGGCCCGTCGCCGCCTCGACGCCGAGCTGGTGCGCCGTAGACTCGCGCGTTCCCGTGAGCACGCCAGCCAGCTCATCGCCGCCGGGCGGGTGACCGTCGGGGGCACCACCGCGACGAAGCCCGCCACGCAGGTCGCGACCTCGGCGGCCGTCGTGGTCGCCGACGACGGGCACGACCCCGACTACGTGTCGCGCGGTGGCCACAAGCTCGCCGGTGCCTTCGAGGCGTTCGTTCCCCTCGGTCTCACCGTGCGGGGGCGCAGGGCGCTCGACGCGGGAGCGTCCACCGGGGGATTCACCGATGTGCTGCTGCGGGCGGGTGCCGCGCGGGTGGTCGCCGTGGACGTCGGGTACGGCCAGCTCGCCTGGTCCCTGCGGAGCGACGAGCGGGTGGTGGTCAAGGACCGCACCAACGTGCGTGAGCTGACCCTGGAGGCGATCGACGGGGAGCCGGCCGACCTGGTGGTGGGCGACCTGTCGTTCATCCCGCTGGGCCTGGTCCTCCCCGCCCTCGTCGCGTGCAGCGGCCCCGACGCCGATCTGGTGCTGATGGTGAAGCCGCAGTTCGAGGTGGGTAGGGAGCGGCTGGGCAGTGGTGGCGTCGTGCGCAGCACCCAGTTGCGGGCGGAGGCGGTGCGTACCGTCGCCGGGCAGGCCGCCGAGCTCGGGCTCGGGGTGCTCGGCGTGACCGCCAGCCCGTTGCCGGGTCCGTCCGGGAACGTCGAGTACTTTCTGTGGCTGCGGGCCGGGGCGCCCGCGCTCGATCCGGCAGATGTCGACCGCGCAGTGAGGGAGGGGCCGAGGTGACCGAGGAGGACACGGCGGGAACAGGGGGCGCCGAAGAGCCGGCCGGTCCGGGCGGAACGGGTGCGGGGGAGAAGCGGACGGTCTTCCTCCTCGCGCACACCGGCCGCCCGGCGGCGATCCGCAGCGCGGAGCTGGTGGTCCAGGGGCTGCTGCGGTCCGGTCTGGGGGTGCGCGTCCTGCGCGCGGAGGCGGCCGACCTGCCGCTCCCCCCCGAGGTGCAGCTCATCGATGAGGCCACGCCCGCGGCGCTCGACGGCTGCGAGCTGCTGATCGTGCTCGGCGGGGACGGGACCCTGCTGCGCGGCGCGGAGTTCGCCCGCGCCTCCGGAGTGCCCATGCTCGGCGTCAACCTCGGCCGGGTCGGTTTCCTCGCCGAGGCCGAGCGGGACGACCTGGACCGGGTGGTCGACCGGGTGGTGAGCCGTTCCTACGAGGTGGAGGAGCGGATGACGGTCGATGTGGTCGTGCACAACAACGGCACCGTCGTCCACACCGACTGGGCGCTGAACGAGGCCGCCGTGCAGAAGGTGTCGCCCGAGCGCATCCTCGAAGTGGTCCTGGAGATCGACGGCCGTCCCGTCACCGGGTTCGGCTGCGACGGCATCGTCTGCGCCACTCCCACCGGTTCGACGGCGTACGCCTTCTCGGCCGGCGGGCCCGTGGTGTGGCCGGAGGTCGAGGCGCTCCTGATGGTGCCGATCAGCGCCCACGCGCTGTTCGCCAAGCCGCTCGTGACGTCACCCGATTCGGTACTCGCTGTCGAGGTGCAGCACAACACCCCGCACGGCGTGCTGTGGTGCGACGGCCGCCGCACCGTGGAGCTGCCTCCCGGCGCCCGGGTCGAGGTCCGGCGGGGCGCGGTCCCGGTGCGGCTGGCCAGGCTGCACCACGCCTCGTTCACCGACCGGCTGGTGGCGAAGTTCGCCCTGCCGGTCTCCGGCTGGCGGGGAGCGCCGCGCTGAGCCCGCGCGTCTGCCGGGGCCGTTCATGGGACCTTCGCAGGCGGTTCGGGGGGCACGCGGGCGGGGGCGGCGTCGCACGGGGGCGCGGAAACCTCGTATGGTCGTGAGCGTGTTGGAGGAGATGCGGATACGGTCGCTCGGAGTCATCGACGACGCCGTCGTCGAGTTGTCGCCCGGGTTCACCGCCGTGACCGGCGAGACCGGCGCGGGCAAGACCATGGTCGTCACGAGCCTGGGGCTGCTGCTGGGGGGACGCGCCGACGCGGCACTCGTCCGCGTCGGCGCCAGGTCCGCGGTGGTCGAGGGGCGGCTCGCGCTGCCCCCCGGCGCGCCGGTGCTCGCGCGCGCCGAGGAGGCGGGCGCCGAGCTGGACGACGACGCGCTGCTGATCAGCCGGACCGTCTCCGCCGAGGGGCGGTCACGCGCCCACCTCGGTGGCCGGTCGGTGCCGGTCGGACTGCTCGCCGAACTCGCCGACGAACTGGTGGCCGTCCACGGCCAGACCGACCAGCAGGGCCTGCTGAAGCCGGGGCGCCAGCGGCAGGCCCTCGACCGGTACGCCGGCGAGGCGGTCTCCGTGCCGCTGGCCGCGTACGGCGAGGCGTACCGGCGGCTGCGGAGCGTCGTCGGCGAGCTGGACGAGATCACCACGCGGGCCCGGGAACGGGCCCAGGAGGCCGACCTGCTGCGGTTCGGCCTGGAGGAGATCTCGGCCGTGGAGCCGCTCCCCGGCGAGGACGCGGAACTGGCCGCCGAGGCCGAGCGGCTGGGCCACGCCGAGGCGCTGGCGGCGGCCGCCGCCACCGGCCACACCGCCCTGGCCGGCAACCCGGAGGACCTGGAGAGCGCCGACGCGAGCACCCTCGTCGCCGGGGCGCAGCGGGCTCTGGAAGCGGTACGGGCCCACGACCCTCGGCTCGCGACGATGTCCGACCGGCTCGGCGAGGTGGCCATCCTCCTCGGGGACGTGGCCGGGGAACTGGCGGGCTACGCGGACAACCTGGACGCCGACCCGCTGAGGCTCGCCACCGTCGAGGAGCGCCGTGCCGCCCTCACCCAGCTGACCAGGAAGTACGGCGAGGACATCGACGCCGTCCTCGCCTGGGCCGAGCAGAGCGCCGCCCGCCTCGCCGAGCTGGACAACGACGACGACCGGATCGCCGAGCTGACCGCCGAGCGCGACGCGGTACGCACCGAACTGGGCGAGCTGGCCCGGCGGCTGACCCGAGCCCGGCGGGACTCCGCCGAGCGCTTCGCCGAGGACGTCACCACCGAACTCGCCTCCCTCGCGATGCCGCACGCCCGGGTCAGCTTCGACATCCGGGACACCGAGGTGGCCCCGGACGGCGACGGCATCGAGGTGGACGGCCGTTTCCTCGCCTACGGGCCGATCGGCGTCGACGAGGTCGAGTTGCTGCTCGCCCCGCATCCCGGGGCGCCGCCGAGGCCCATCGCCAAGGGCGCCTCCGGAGGTGAGCTGTCCCGGGTGATGCTCGCGGTGGAGGTGGTCTTCGCCGGGTCGGACCCGGTGCCCACCTACCTCTTCGACGAGGTCGACGCCGGGGTCGGTGGCAAGGCCGCGGTGGAGGTCGGGCGCAGGCTCGCGCGGCTCGCGCGGTCCGCCCAGGTGGTGGTGGTGACCCACCTGCCGCAGGTCGCGGCCTTCGCCGACCGGCAGTTGCTGGTGGAGAAGACCAACGACGGCTCGGTCACGCGCAGCGGCGTGAAAGTGCTGGAGGGCGAGGAGCGGGTCCGGGAACTCTCCCGGATGCTGGCCGGCCAGGAGGACTCGCAGTCGGCGCGGGCCCACGCCGAGGAACTGCTCGCGGCCGCCCACGGCGAGGGACGCCTGTAGCCGCCCCGGCAGGCAGCGGCGACGGCTCGTCCGCAGGGCGGAGGCCCGGACTCCCGGTGGACGGAGGTCCGGGCCTTCCGCGGCCAGTGCCTTACAGGGCGGGGGCCGGGCTCCGGGCCGTGCCCGGCGGGTGCGCGGGACTCGGGAGCGTGGCGAAGTCGCGGGTCCTCGTGGCGGACGACGACCGCCGGTCCGGCGGGACGCCCGCCTGGCGGCCCTGAGCGACGCCCGTTCGCCTTCACGTCCCGCCTGGCCGAGTGGCCCACCGGTGGGGGGCCGCTCGGCGGCTCCCGGCTCCCACAACCTCGTCGCCGTGCTGGACGGCGGCACCGTCGGCATGGCCGCGTCGCTGCCCGGGACGGGGACGTACGACGAGCCGAGGTCGGTGTGGATCGGCCCGCTCGCCCGGGGCGGGGCGTGAGCGGGACCTGCTGGACGGGTGGTGCCGAGGGTTCACCCGTACCGGTGATCTCGCCACGGCATGCCCGCGTCAGCGGCCCGCCCGGGCGGGCCCCACCCGGTTTCCGGTGCCGGAACACCCGTACGGACTGGCATTCTTGACGGGGTGTGGGACGACAGGACCGCACGCGTCCCCCGTCCGCCGAAACCGGGAGTACCGGCCACGTGAGCAGCCAGTCGTCAGCCCTCGGACAGCAGCCGCTGCGTACCGTCCAGGTGCTCGGCGGGGGCAGCGCGGGCAGCAGCGCGCATGTGCGTTCGCTCGCCGCGGGGCTGACGGCACGCGGTGTGCGGGTGGCGGTGTGCGCGCCGCCCGCCGTCGACCGGATCCATGACTTCGGGGCCGTCGGCGCGCAGCACGTCCCGGTCGACCGGAGCAGCGACCCGGCGGCGCTGGCCGCGTTGCGCGGGGCGTGCGCCGACGCGGACCTGGTCCACGCGCACGGTCTGCACGCCGGGATGCGCGCCGCTCTCGCCCTCAGCGGTCTGCGTACCCCGCTCGTCGTCACCTGGCACACGCGGGCCCATGCCGAGGGGGCCCGCGCTCCGTTGCTGCGGTTGCTGGAGAAGCGGGTGGCCAGGGCGGCCTCGGTGGTGCTGGCGCCCTCCTCGGACCTGGTGCTGCGTGCCCGCAGGCGAGGGGCGCGCGACGCCCGTTACGCGCCCACCGCGTTCCCCGCGCCCCCGGCCGGCCACGGCGCCCCGGCCGACACGGAGGCACGCCGGAACAAGACGAGGGCGGAACTGGGCGCGGTCGACCGGCCCCTGCTCGTCGCGGTCGGGGCACTGGAGCGGCACCGGGGGTACGGCACCCTCCTGGACGCGGCACGGGAGTGGGACCGGGCCGAGCCGTCGCCGCTCCTGGTGATCGCGGGGGAGGGGCCCGAGCGCGGCGGCCTCCAGGAGCGCGTCCGGCAGGAGGACCTGCCCGTACGCCTCCTCGGCAGGCGGCACGACGCGGCCCAGCTGATCGCCGCCGCCGACCTCGCGGTGCTGCCGAGCCGCTGGGAAGCCCGGTCGGTCCTGGCGCAGCAGGCCCTGGTGGCCGGTGTGCCGCTGGTCGCCAGCCGGGTCGGCGGCATTCCCGAACTGGTCGGGGACGGCGCGGCGCTGGTGCCGTACGGCGATCCCGTCGCGCTCGCCGCGACCGTGCTCCGGCTGCTGGCCGACGTACCCGGGCGGCGTGCGCTGGCCCGGCGGGGCCTGCGGCAGGCGGCGACCTGGCCGACCGAGGACGCCACGGTCGCCCAGGCGCTGAGCGTCTACGACGAACTGACCTCCCCGCGTACCGGCCTCTGAGGCCGGTACGCCGGAGGGCGGCGGGTGGACCGTGTCCCGGAACGGCGGGGCGGACCCGGTGAGGCCGAGGCCGAGCACGGCCGGGGCCTGGCCCGCCTCCTCGGCGGACCGTGGTTCCCCCTGTCGGCGGACACGTTCCGTACCCGACGGCCGGCGCCCGTGGTGGGACCGGCCCGGCCGGTCTGGAGAGGGTTCACCGTGCAGTCGCCGGGGCTGCCGGCCGGGAACCACGGCGTCACGGGCCACGTCCTGGGCGAGCCGTGGCGACTGCGTGACCGCGGACGTGTCCGTCCCCGACGAGGCCGTCCTCGCCGGGGTGGTGCGAGTCGCCGGCGGCCCGATCCGGAGCGGCGGACCGCCCGCCCGGCCCGCCTGTCCGCCCACTGCGGCCGCGACGCCGGGGGCGACAGTGGTCGTCCGGGCGCGGCCGTGTGGGCCCGGGCGACCGCGGCGTGCCTCCGTCGCCACGGGGACCACCACCGGGTTCGTACGGATGACGGCGGGGCGTCCCGGCCACCGCCCGGGGTCCGCGGCGGGATCACGGCCCGGCGGCCTCAGGGCACGTGTCTGCGGGCGCGGAGGGCCAGGCTCAGGGCGAGGACGGTGTGCGGGTCGTCGAGGTCGGTGCCGAGGAGTTCGGCGATGCGGGCCAGGCGGTTGTAGAGGGTCTGGCGGTTGAGGTGGAGTTCTCGAGCCGTCTCCGCCTTGCGGCCGGCGTGGGCCAGATAGGCGGTGAGAGTCGGCAGCAGAGGCGGCTTCGCCCGGCGGTCGTGGTCGAGGAGCGGGCCGAGGGCGCGATCCACGAAGGCCGCGAGGTCGGGGTGGTCGCGCAGCCGCCACAGCAGCAGGTCGATGTCGAGGCGCCGGGCGTCGTACCAGGGCTGGTCGGGCAGCCCCCGCGCGGCCGTCGCCGTCTGGGCCGCGTGCCGCAGCCCGGCCGCCGCCGCGGCCCAGCCCCCGGCGCCGCCCACCACCACGACGGGCCCGGGCCGTCCCGCCGCGCCCTCGGCCGGGGAGACGGCGAGGCCCGTACGCTCCAGCCCGGCCCGCAGGGCAGCGGCCACGCGGTCCGACACGGCGGCGCGTTCGCCCTCGGCGCGCAGCCCGGCCAGCACCGGCACCCGGCCCTCGACGGGGCGTACCCCGAGCAGCGCGGGCACGCCCACGGCGGCCAGTTCCTCGGCGACGGCCCGGACCAGAGCCGCCCAGCCGCCGCCCGGGGTGAGCCCCTCCGGCGGGTCGGCGAGCCGCATCACCACCGGCAGCATCGGCCCCTCACCCGGCCGGAACCCCAGAACCCGGGCCTGGGCGGGCGCGTCCTCGGGCGCGATCCGGCCCTCCGCCAGGTCGTGGAGGAAATCCCCGCGCCCCCGGGCGGCCAGCTCCTCCTCCTGCCGGGCCTGCATGAGGACGACTGCCAGGATGCCCGAGGCCCGTTCGGCGGCGAGCCGGTGCACGGGCAGCAGCCGGCCGCCCACCGGCAGCAGCACGAGCCGGGCGCGGACCGTCCCGGTCGCGCCCGGTGCCGCCGATCCGCCCGGCACCTCCACCACGACCGCTCCCGACGGTGCCGGGTCCCGGTCGGTGGTGCGGCCGGCCCGCAGCCCCTCCCACACCTGGAGCGGGTCCGGGCGGCCGGCGCCGGGCGGCGCGGCCGCGTAGAGGAGGCGGCCGTCGGCCGTCTCCAGGAAGACCGGCTCGGCGGCGAACTCGGCGAGGGTGCGGAGCACCCGGGGCACGCCGCCGCCGTCGAGGAGCGCGCGGGTGCAGCGACGGTCGATCTCCTCGGCCTGCCGGAGCAGGGCGTAGTGGCCGTTGACGATCTCCGTGTGCACCTGCTCGGTGACGGACACGAAGGGCACCTCGCGGTGGAGCTGCACCAGCGGAAGTCCGGCCGAGCGGGCGGTGTCGACCAGGGCGGCGGGCAGCCGCGGCAGGCGTGGGCCCAGCTCGACCACGAGGGCCGCGATGTCCCGCTCGGCGAGTCCGCGCACGAAGGCCCGCTGGTCGGCGGAGCGGGTGCCGATGCCGAGTCCGGTGGTGAGCAGCAACTCGCCGCCCTTGAGGAGTGCGGGCAGGTTCGGCGCCTCTCCCGCGTGCACCCACCGCACCGGCCGGTCCAGCTGGTCCTCGCCGGTCACCACCTCCGGGAGACCGCCACGCAGCCCCGGCAGTTCCAGCGCTCGGCGCACGGTGATTCCGCCCTGGTTCTCCATGGATGCGGACGCTACTGCCCATCCGGCGGGAACGGCGCCCCGCCCTCCGCTCCGGACGGCCGCTCGACTCCGCCGGGGCGGGGGAGGGGGAGGCCCGGGACGGGCGTGACCAGCAGCCGGTGCGGGGCGCCCGTCCCCCGCCGCCCCGGGGGCCGGATGCCGCCGATCGCGGGCGCCGGGTGTACGCGGGCACATCGACGGGGTCGGACCACGCGCCGGATTCACCCGCAGGTGTACCCCGGGCCCGGCCTGTCGAGCCCTTTCTGGCCCGCTTCCCGCCCGTCCCGCCCGGGCGCCGGGAAGTTCCCTGTCCGTCCCAGGAGGGGCCCAGGGCTCCGGGCCGGCGCCGGAGGCCGAACGAGCCCGGGCCCACGCTCGTGAACGCCGACGGCGCTCTTCGCTCCACGGGGACGCAGGCTTCCCCCGCCGGGCAGTGAGCGGTGGGGGAAGCCGGCAGGCCGCCTCCGGCCCACAGCCGGCCGAGGCAGGCGGGCGGACGTCCCCGGGCCGCAGGCGCCGGGTCCGGGCGCTCACCCAGGAGGGCCGCCACGCGTCGGGTCTGCGCCCGGTACCCGGGCCGGGCACCCGGCCGCCCCGGTCGCACCAGGAGAGGTGCGGCCGGGGCGGTGTCGGGTCAGGCCCTGGGCTCAGCCCCCGTACGCGCCCGAGGCGGTGAGGCGCAGGGCGGTGTCGATGAGGGGGACGTGGGAGAACGCCTGCGGGAAGTTGCCCACCTGGCGCTGGCCGACCGGGTCCCACTCCTCGGCGAGGAGGCCGAGGTCGTTGCGGAGGGCGAGGAGCTTCTCGAAGAGCTTGCGGGCCTCGTCCACGCGGCCGATCATCGCCAGGTCGTCGGCGAGCCAGAAGGAGCAGGCCAGGAAGGCGCCCTCCTCGCCTTCCAGACCGTCCACGCACTCCCCCTCCTCCGAGCTGGTCGGGTAGCGGAGCACGAAGCCGTCCGGGGTGGACAGCTCCCGCTGGATGGCCTCGATGGTGCCGATGACCCGCTTGTCGTCCGGCGGCAGGAAGCCGACCTGCGGGATGAGCAGGAGGGAGGCGTCCAGCTCCTTGGAGCCGTAGGACTGGGTGAAGGTGTTCCGCTCGGGGTCGTAGCCCTTCTCGCAGACGTCCCGGTGGATGGTGTCGCGCAGCTCGCGCCACCGCTCCAGCGGACCGTCGGCGTCGCCCGCCTCGATGAGGCGGATGGTGCGGTCGACGGCGACCCAGGCCATCACCTTGGAGTGGACGAAGTGGCGGCGCGGGCCGCGCACCTCCCAGATGCCCTCGTCCGGCTCCTGCCAGTGCGTCTCCAGGTACTGGATCAGCTTGAGCTGGAGCAGCGAGGCGTAGTCGTTGCGGGCCAGACCCGTCATGTGGGCCAGGTGCAGGGCCTCGGTGACCTCGCCGTACACGTCGAGCTGGAGCTGGTCGGCGGCGCCGTTGCCGACCCGGACCGGCGTGGAGTTCTCGTAGCCGGGGAGCCAGTCCAGCTCGGACTCGCCGAGTTCCCGCTCGCCGGCGATGCCGTACATGATCTGGAGGTTCTCCGGGTCGCCGGCGACCGCGCGCAGCAGCCACTCGCGCCAGGCGCGGGCCTCGTCGCGGTAGCCGGTGCGCAGCAGCGAGGAGAGGGTGATCGCCGCGTCGCGCAGCCAGGTGAAGCGGTAGTCCCAGTTGCGGACGCCACCGATCTCCTCGGGCAGCGAGGTGGTCGGCGCGGCGACGATGCCTCCGGTCGGGGCGTACGTCAGCGCCTTCAGCGTGATCAGGGAGCGGACCACGGCCTCGCGGTACGGACCGTGGTAGGTGCACTGGGCGACCCAGTCGCGCCAGAACTCCTCGGTGTTGCTGAGGGCCACCTCCGGCTCCGGGAGGGCCGGCTGGCTGTGGTGCGAGGGCTCCCAGGAGATGGTGAAGGCGACGCGCTCACCGGGGGAGACGGTGAAGTCCGAGTACGTCGTCAGGTCCTCGCCGTGCGTCTCGGCGGTGGAGTCGAACCACACGGAGTCCGGCCCCGCGACCGCCACCAGGCGCTCGCCGACCCGGTGCACCCACGGCACGACCCGGCCGTACGAGAAGCGCATGCGCAGGGCCGAGCGCATCTGGACGTGCCCGCTGAGGCCCTCCACGATGCGCACGACCTGCGGGGCGCCGTCGCGCGGGGGCATGAAATCGGTCACGCGGACAGAACCGCGCGGTGTGTCCCACTCCGACTCCAGGACCAGGGAGTCTCCGCGATAGCGGCGCCGGACGGCGGCGGGGGGCTCCTGATCGTCGGAGTGGGCGGGGCCCAGTCTCCAGAAGCCGTGCTCCTCCGTGCCGAGCAGTCCGGCGAAGATCGCCGGGGAGTCGAAGCGGGGCAGGCACAGCCAGTCGACTGTGCCGTCCCGGCAGACCAGGGCGGCGGTCTGCATGTCTCCGATGAGTGCGTAGTCCTCGATGCGCCCGGCCACGTGCATCTCCAGTCGAACGGCCATGTCGCCCCCTCGGCGGGGGCGCTTGCTCTGCGGTCAGAAAAAAATGGTGCCGAGCTGTCCTCAGCAGGCGACGGACCTGGTCATACCGTGTGCCGTCCCACCCTGTCGGCCCGCCACCACCCTTGTGGGGCGCCACGCGCCCGACTCTGCTCGGCGGCGAATGTCCGAGCAGGATACGACGCACACCCAAGATCCGCCCGCCGGACGGGACAACCCGAGAAGTCCGTACGGACGATCGAGGAATGAGCCGTTCCGACGACGGTAACCCGGCTCCGCCCGTGCGCGCGCCCCCATCGTCACCACCCGTCGGAACTCGCCCCCGGACAGGGTGCCGGCACCGTCCGTACATGGAACTGAGCACTCCGGAACGCCTCACCCACCGTCGCGGGAGGTGACCAACGGTGGCCGGAAGAAGTCTCCCCCGGTCGCTGTTACGCTGGTAGCCCGTGGAGACGGTGGGCATCTCCGAGCGATCCGAGACCCCCGCAACCGCAGCGACGGCACCCGGGCACACCCCTCGGACCGGACGCCTCAGCACTTCGACTCGCGACCACGGGAGCCCCCTCTTGGCCATGCCAACTCGATCCTCGACATCCTCGACGACCAAGCACATCTTCGTCACCGGGGGTGTCGCCTCCTCGCTTGGCAAGGGCCTGACCGCCTCCAGCCTGGGTGCGCTGCTCAAGGCGCGGGGTCTGCGGGTCACGATGCAGAAGCTCGACCCCTACCTGAACGTCGATCCCGGAACGATGAACCCGTTCCAGCACGGCGAGGTCTTCGTCACCAACGACGGCGCCGAGACCGACCTCGACATCGGCCACTACGAGCGTTTCCTCGACGTCGACCTCGACGGCTCGGCCAACGTCACCACCGGCCAGGTCTACTCCACGGTCATCGCCAAGGAGCGGCGCGGCGAGTACCTCGGCGACACCGTGCAGGTCATCCCGCACATCACCAACGAGATCAAGCACCGCATCCGGCGGATGGCCACCGACGACGTCGACGTGGTCATCACCGAGGTCGGCGGCACCGTCGGCGACATCGAGTCGCTGCCCTTCCTGGAGACCGTCCGCCAGGTCCGCCACGAGGTCGGCCGGGACAACGTCTTCGTCGTGCACATCTCGCTGCTGCCCTACATCGGCCCCTCCGGTGAGCTGAAGACCAAGCCGACCCAGCACTCCGTCGCCGCCCTGCGCAACATCGGCATCCAGCCGGACGCGATCGTGCTCCGCGCCGACCGCGAGGTCCCGGCGTCGATCAAGCGCAAGGTCTCCCTCATGTGCGACGTCGACGACAACGCCGTGGTCGCCTGCGTCGACGCCAAGTCGATCTACGACATCCCGAAGGTGCTGCACACCGAGGGCCTGGACGCCTACGTCGTCCGCAAGCTCGACCTGCCCTTCCGGGACGTCGACTGGACCACCTGGGACGACCTGCTGGACCGCGTCCACAACCCCGACCACGAGGTCACCGTCGCCCTGGTCGGCAAGTACATCGACCTGCCCGACGCCTACCTCTCGGTGACCGAGGCGCTGCGCGCCGGCGGCTTCGCCAACCGGGCCCGCGTCAAGGTCAAGTGGGTCACCTCCGACGACTGCCACACCGAGGCCGGCGCCCGCGAGCACCTCGGCGACGCCGACGCGATCTGCATTCCCGGCGGCTTCGGCGACCGGGGCGTCAACGGCAAGGTCGGCGCCATCGCCTACGCCCGCGAGCACGGCATCCCGCTGCTGGGCCTGTGCCTGGGGCTCCAGTGCATCGTCATCGAGGCCGCCCGCAACCTGGCCGGCATCAACGACGCCAACTCCACCGAGTTCGACCCGGCCACCGCCCACCCGGTCATCTCCACCATGGCCGAGCAGCTCGACATCGTCGCCGGTGAGGGCGACATGGGCGGCACCATGCGGCTCGGCATGTACCCGGCGAAGCTCGCCGAGGGCTCCCTGGTCCGCGAGGCCTACGACGGCAAGGAGTACGTCGAGGAGCGCCACCGCCACCGCTACGAGGTCAACAACGCCTACCGCGCGGAACTGGAGAAGAAGGCGCAGCTCCAGTTCTCCGGCCTCTCCCCGGACGGCAAGCTCGTCGAGTACGTCGAGTACCCGCGCGAGGTGCACCCCTTCCTGGTCGCCACCCAGGCCCACCCGGAGCTGCGCTCCCGGCCGACCCGGCCCCACCCGCTCTTCGCCGGGCTGGTCAAGGCCGCCGTCGCCCGAAAGGTGGGCGGCGCAGAGCAGGCGTAGGCGCGCCGCGGGGGAGCGCTAACGTTGCCGGGGCACGGACCGACGCGGTCCGTGCCCCGGCGCGCTGCCGCACCACGCGCCGACCGACCGGACGACGCGCGAACGGAACACGGCACATGGGCACCTCCTCCCACCCCACCGACAGCACCGCGCCGCCTCGCGAGGGGCGCCTCACCGACACCGCCGCACACTGGCCCGTCACCGAGAGCGTCACCCCCTTCCGGGGCGCCAAGACCGCGATGCGCACCGACACCGTCCGGATGCCGGACGGCTCCACCGCCGACCGCGACTACCAGGTCCACCCGGGCTCCGTCGCCATCCTCGCCCTCGACGAGGAGGACCGGGTGGTGGTCCTGCGCCAGTACCGTCACGCGGTGCGGCAGAAGCTCTGGGAGATCCCGGCCGGCCTCCTCGACGTGCCCGGCGAGAACCCGCTGCACGCCGCCCAGCGCGAGCTGTACGAGGAGGCGTACCTGAAGGCCGAGGACTGGCGGGTGCTCACCGACTTCTACCCGACGCCCGGCGGCTGCGACGAGGCGGTGCGGATCTTCCTGGCCCGCGAGCTCTCCCCGGCCGGCGGCGAGCGGTACGCGGCCTCGGACGAGGAGGCCGACATGGAGGTGGCCACCGTCGCCGTGCCCGACCTGGTCCGCGGCGCGCTCGCGGGGGAGCTGCACAACGCCTGCCTGACCCTCGCCGCCTTCGCGCTGACCGCCGCCCGCGCCACCGAGGGCGGACTGGAGTCGCTGCGGCCCGCCGAGGCCGAGTGGCCCGCCCGGCCCTTCGAGGTCTGAGCCCGGCGCCCCCTTCGGGTGGCGGCCGCGTATCCCCGCCGGCCGGGGGTGCGCGGCCGGCATCGCGGGGGCGTGCTTGCCGCTCCGCCGCGCCTCCTTGGGCGGGAGCGTCGCCGGCCCCGCACCCGGTGCGACGATCCGTTGATCCGATCGGGCGACAATCCCGCCACGCCCGCACCGGCTGACTGCGGAGCGTGAACTAGGCTCGTCGACGCCCCGTCAGGTCCCCGGCAGGGCACGTGTGCGCAGCGAACGGGAGTGTGGCCCGTGACGGACCAGGTCGTCGGCACCAGCGGCTCCGAGGCACCGGGCGCGAGCCCGGCGCCCGGCGCGGCCCGCCCAGCCTTCTTCGGGCGCGGCAGAGAGCTGAGGGAACTGCGCGCCGAGATCGACCGGGCCGGCCTCGACACCATCGCGGGCCGGGGCGCCCCGCGCCCCAGGGTCCTGCTCATCGCCGGGGCCCCCGGCTCCGGCCGCAGCACGCTGGCCGAACACCTCGCCGCCTCCCTCGCCGACCGTTACCCGGACGGCGTCCTGCGCGCCCGCCTCACCGCCGTCGACGGCACCGCCCTGACCGAGGGGGAGGCGGCCCGGCTGCTGCTCGACGGGCTCGGCGCCCGGACCGTCCCCGGCGCCGGGGACGACGACCTCACCCACGCCCTGCGGAAGGAACTCACCGGGCGCCGCCTGCTGGTCCTGCTGGACGACGCCGCCTCCGCAGAGCAGGTCGACCCGCTCATGCCCGAGGGTGAGGGCACCGCCGACCTGCTGTTCGTCGCCGTCTCCCGGGGTCCGCTCACCGGCCTCAACGGGGTCCGCCCCTGCGCGCTCGGCGGCCTCGACGTGCCCGACGCCCTCGCCCTGCTGGAGAGCTGGGCGGGCGAGGTGCGGCTGACCGTCGACCCGCGGGCCGCCGAGGCCCTGGTCGAGCGGTGCGGCGCGCAGCCCGCCGCCCTGGTGCTGGCCGGGGGGTACCTCGCGGCCCACCCCAAGACCTCCGTGGCCGACCTCGCCCACCGGCTGGAGCAGGCCACCGCCGACGGCCCGGGCGGACCGGGCGAACTGCCCCGGACGGCCCGGCTGAGCCACGACGCCCTGCCCGCGGCCGCCGCCCGCACCCTGCGGCTGCTCTCCTTCGCGCCCGCCGGACAGGTCGACGCGCACACCGCCTCCGCGCTGGCCGGAGCTTCGCTCCCGACGGTCCGCACCACCCTGCGCGAGCTGGCCGACCTCGGTTTCCTGCGCCCCGAACCCGGCCTGGCGCCGGGCGATGAGCCGCGCTGGACCGTTCCCACCTGCCTCCAGCCGGTCCTGCGCGACCTCGCCGACGACCACGACCGGCCCGCCGAACTCCAGCTGGCCCGCGCCCGGATGCTGGAGCGCACCGTCCGGCTGCTGCACTCCTGCCGCGCCGTGACCGACCCCGAGGGCAGTCCGGCCCGGGTGGCGCTGGCGGCCCTCCCGCGTGCCCTGCGCTTCGACACCGCCGAGGCGGCCGCCGCCTGGCTGGAGCGCTCGCGTGCCGCGCTGCTCGCCTCGGCGCGCCTCGCCGTCGCCGACGGAGAGCTGGACACCCTGGCGCGCCGCCTGCTCGCCGCCGTCGTCCGGGCGATGATCGCCCACCGCGGCGAGGCCGGTGCGGCCCCCGACCTGTATCCGGTGCACGGCCTGGTGCTGGACGTGGCCGAGCGCCGCCGGCTGCCCCGCGAGAAGGCGGCGGCGCTGCTGAACCTCGCCGACCTCGACGCCTCCACCGGCCGCACCCGGCAGGCGCTGAGCCGCTACCGGGCGGCGCTGGACGCGGCCCGCGCCGCCCACGACGCGGTGGCCGCCGGGCGGGCGATGGAGTCCGTGGCCGGCTCGTACCAGTCCCTGGAGGACTGGCCGCGCGCCGCCGACTGGTACGGCCGGGCCCTCACCGAGCGGCTGGCCCGCGGCGAGCACGCCGACGCCGCCCGGCTCTACGGCCGGCTCGGCACCGTCCACACCTACGCCGGGCAGTACGGCGAGGCGCTGCGGCAGTGGCGGGCGGCGGTCGCCGCGTACCGCAGGTGCGGCGATGTGGCCGGCCGCGCGCGGGCGTTGAGCGAGCAGGCCCGGGTCCAGGAGTACGCCGGGCGCCCCCAGGAGTCGCTGCGCACCTGTCAGGAGGCGGTCCAGTGGGCCCGCGAGGCGGGCGACGACCGGCTGCTGGCGGCGCTGCGGCTGCGACTGGCGGACACCTTGGAGCGGCTCGGCGACCCGGCCGCGGCCAAGCTGCACCGCGCCGCCGCCGAACAGCTCCTGGCCCCGGACGCGGCGGCCGGGGCGGAGTCCGGCGGAGGCCAGGAGCGGCCGGACCGCCAGGACGGCGAGGGCGGCCCGGACGGGGCCGAGGCCGGGTGGAGGACCGGGCGGACGCCGGAGTCCGCCGGGCCGCAGGTGCCCGGGGTGCCGGGTGCCCCGGGGGGAGCCGGTGGGGCCGAGGGCGCGCGCGAGCCGGTGCGGACGGGAGAGGCCCCGCCTGCCCCAGGAGAACGGGCACCCCAGGGAGCGGGAGCCATTCGCCTGCGAAATCCGTAGCGTCGCGCGTGAAAGTTGTTGCCTTCCAAGGCTAGACAGCGAGAAATCCTTCTTTTTAGACTGGCTGCGCCGCGTTGATCCGCGGTGTCTTCCGGTGCGCTCCGTCGTGGCCGGGAATCCCCTCCTGTCCCCGCCAGAGCCAAGGACCGTGATCGACGATGAAGGTCGGCATCCCCAGCGAAGTCAAGAACAACGAGTTCCGGGTGGCCATCACGCCGGCCGGCGTGCACGAACTGGTCCGCCACGGCCACGAGGTCCACGTCCAGCAGGGCGCCGGACTCGGCTCGTCCATCACCGACGCCGAGTACGTGGCGGCGGGCGCCACCGTCGTGGCCACCGCCGACGAGGTCTGGGCCGCGGCCGACCTGCTGCTCAAGGTCAAGGAGCCGGTCGAGGAGGAGTACCACCGGCTCCGCAAGGACCAGATCCTCTTCACCTACCTCCACCTGGCGGCCTCGCGTCCCTGCACCGACGCCCTTCTCGCCTCGGGCACCACGGCCATCGCCTACGAGACGGTCGAGACGGCCGACCGCCGCCTGCCGCTGCTCGCCCCGATGTCCGAGGTCGCGGGCCGCCTCGCCCCGCAGGTCGGCGCCTACCACCTGATGCGCGCCGGCGGCGGCCGCGGTGTCCTGCCAGGTGGCGTTCCGGGCGTCGCCGCGGGCAGGGCCGTCGTCATCGGCGGTGGCGTATCCGGCTGGAACGCCACCCAGATCGCGGTCGGCATGGGCTTCCACGTGACGCTGCTGGACAAGGACATCGACAAGCTCAAGGAGGCCGACAGGGTCTTCGGCACCAAGGTGCAGACCGTGGTCTCCAACTCCTTCGAGCTGGAACGCGCCTGCCTGGAGGCCGACCTCGTCGTCGGTGCCGTCCTGATCCCCGGCGCCAAGGCTCCCAAGCTGGTCACCAACGAGCTGGTCTCCCGGATGAAGCCCGGAAGTGTCCTTGTCGACATCGCCATCGACCAGGGCGGCTGCTTCGAGGACTCGCACCCGACCACCCACGCCGAGCCGTCCTTCCGGGTCCACGACTCGGTCTTCTACTGCGTCGCCAACATGCCCGGCGCCGTCCCGAACACCTCCACCCACGCGCTGACCAACGCCACGCTCCCGTACATCCTGGAGCTGGCCGACCGTGGCTGGGCCGAGGCGCTGCGCCGGGACCCGGCCCTCGCCAAGGGGCTCAACACCCATGACGGCAAGGTCGTGTACCGCGAGGTGGCCGAGGCGCACGGCCTCGAGCACACCCGGCTCGCGTCCCTTCTCGGCTGATCGCAGGGGCCGCGCACCCGTCAATACGCGTCGTCAATCTCACGCCCGCGGGCGGACCTTGTGGGCAGGGTCCGCCCGCGGGCGTGCTGCGGCGGCACCCACGGCCGTCCGCACGCCGGGTCAACTCGCGGTGAACGTAACCCTTTGCCCGTTTCGCCCGCCCGGGGAAATGTCCCGCTCGCCCCCTGTGCGACACGTGCGCGCCCTTGACAGCGAGGTGTTCGGTTGCCGACACATCCGGCCGGGTCCGGTGGATTGTGTTGCTGCGAAGCGGTGACACGCCATAGAGTCGCCAACCGTCGGCATGGTGCCACGCTGACCTATCTAGAAGTTTCCTGGTCACCAAGGAGGTAAGACGACTTGTGAATGAGTCGACATTTACTCCCAGGGGTGCCCGGCCAGGAATGCCTACGAGGCGATCGGACCCCGCGGAGCCGGAGGCTGTCGGCTCCATAGCTGTCCGCACCTTCGCAGCCCGACAGGCCCCCCAGACGACGCAGACAGCACACCAGAGCATGGATGGCCATCACGTGAACGCCATGGCCGGCGACCGGAGCGGCGATGACGCGTCCCGCTTCGCCGCGGACGCAGAACTGCCCGAGGGCCACTTCTACGACCCGGACGCCGAATACGAGCCCGATCCCGAGTACGCGGCCACGCTCGCCCCGGACGCCGCCCGCCAGCGCCGCGAGCGCATCGGCCCGACCGGGCGCCCGCTGCCGTACTTCCCCATTCCCGGGCCGCTGAACGACCACGGCCCCGCGAAGATCATCGCGATGTGCAACCAGAAGGGCGGCGTCGGCAAGACCACGTCGACCATCAACCTCGGAGCCGCGCTCGCGGAGTACGGCCGCCGGGTCCTGCTGGTCGACTTCGACCCGCAGGGAGCCCTCTCGGTCGGTCTCGGTGTCAACCCGATGGAGCTGGACCTCACCGTCTACAACCTGCTCATGGAGCGGGGCATGGCCGCCGACGAGGTGCTGCTGAAGACCGCGGTCCCCAACATGGACCTGCTGCCCAGCAACATCGACCTGTCGGCCGCCGAGGTCCAGCTGGTCTCCGAGGTCGCGCGCGAGTCGACGCTCCAGCGGGCGCTGAAGCCGCTGCTCGCCGACTACGACTACATCGTCATCGACTGCCAGCCCTCGCTCGGCCTGCTCACGGTGAACGCGCTGACCGCCGCGCACAAGGTGATCGTGCCGCTGGAGTGCGAGTTCTTCGCGCTGCGCGGTGTGGCGCTGCTCACCGAGACCATCGAGAAGGTCCAGGAGCGGCTCAACCCGGAGCTGGAGCTCGACGGCATCCTCGCCACGATGTACGACTCGCGCACCGTCCACAGCCGCGAGGTTCTCGCCCGCGTCGTGGAGGCGTTCGACGACAACGTGTACCACACGGTGATCGGCCGGACCGTCCGCTTCCCCGAGACCACGGTCGCCGGTGAGCCCATCACGACCTACGCCTCCAACTCGGTCGGTGCCGCCGCCTACCGCCAGCTCGCCAGGGAGGTGCTCGCCCGGTGTCACGCCGAGTGAGTCTGCCGGGGGCCGACGAACTGTTCCGCACCACGGGGGGCACGGCACTCCAGGCGTCCACTCCCCGCCGTCAGGGTGAGCCCCGGGTGCCCTCCCCGGCGGGGGAGAGCGATCCGGCGGGCGAGGAGACCGGCACCCCCCGCGGTGACGAGCCGGCCGAGCACGGCGCCTCCGCGCCCCCGGCCGGAGGCCCCCGGGAGCGCGAACACCGGCCCCGCGGCCCCGAGGGCGACGCCCCGGTGCCCGGCCGCCGCACCCCGCCGCAGGACGGCCAGGCGGCCGCCCAGCCCGCGCCCCAGCGGCGCCGGGGCGCACGGAACGCCGCCCGCAGGCCCAGCGGCCGCGAACGGCACGACGAGAAGATCACCGTCTACGTCTCCGCCGAGGAGCTGATGGACCTGGAGCACGCCCGGCTGGTGCTGCGCGGCGAGCACGGACTCGCCGTCGACCGCGGCCGGATCGTCCGGGAGGCCGTCGCCGTGGTCCTCGCCGACCTGGAGGCCCGGGGCGAGGCCAGCATCCTCGTCCGCCGCCTGCGCGGCCGCTGACCGACCGCGTCCGGCCGGCCCGCACCGTGGACGCCCGTGGGCCGGCGCGTGCCCGGCGCGGCCGGAGCCGTCCGGCGGGCCCGGCGGGTAGCCTGCCCGCGCGTGCGGGACCCCGCCCGCACCTCCGCGCCCTCCTGGACCACCCATGCCGCCCACCCCTGACGCCGCCCCGCCGCCCCGCCCCCGCCGCCCGCTCGGGCCGCGCGGGGCCGGGCCGCGGGCGGGGTCCGGGGAGCCCGAGGCCGTGACGGTGCCCGGCGCCGTGCCGGTCGCCGCCGGACCGGCCGGGACCGGGGTCCCGGTGGCCGAGGAGGGCGCCGCACCCGCCGGGGACGAGCCGGGCTCCGAGGGCCGGTTCACCGTCCGTCTCGCCAACTTCGAAGGCCCCTTCGACCTGCTCCTCCAGCTCATCTCCAGGCACAGGCTCGACGTCACCGAGGTCGCCCTCTCCCGGGTCACCGACGACTTCATGGCCCACATCCGGGCGAAGGGCGCCGACTGGGACCTCGACCAGACCACCGAGTTCCTGGTGGTCGCGGCCACCCTGCTCGACCTCAAGGCGGCCCGGCTGCTGCCCGCCGCCGAGGTCGAGGACGAGCAGGACCTCGCCCTCCTGGAGGCCCGCGACCTGCTCTTCGCCCGGCTGCTCCAGTACCGCGCGTACAAGCGGATCGCCGAGATCTTCGAGGAGCGGCTGGCCGAGGAGGCGCGCCGCCACCCGCGCGCCGTCGGACTGGAGCCGCACCACGCCGCGCTGCTGCCGGAGGTGGTCATCAAGACCGGCCCCGAGGGTTTCGCGGAGCTGGCGGTCAAGGCGATGCAGCCGCGCCCCGAGCCGCAGGTCCACGTCGAGCACATCCACGCCCCGCTCGTCTCCGTGCAGGAGCAGGCCGAGGTGGTGGTGGCCCGGTTGCGCGCGGCGGGCCGGGCCGCCTTCGCCGAGCTGGTCGCCGACGCCGAGGGGACGCTGACCGTGGTGGCCCGCTTCCTGGCGCTGCTGGAGCTGTACCGGGAGAAGGCCGTCACGCTCGACCAGGACGAGCCGCTGGGGGAGCTGCTGGTCTCCTGGAGCGGGGGCGGCGAGGCGGCGCCCCATGTCACCGACGAGTTCGACCGGCCGTCCGAGCCGCCCGCCGCACCGAACGAGGAGGACGCGTGAGCGAGGAGCAGGCGGCGCGGTCCGGCGCCGCCGCACTGGAGCTGAAGCCCGCCCTGGAGGCGGTGCTGATGGTGGTCGACGAGCCGGCCACCGTCGACCACCTGGCCAAGGTCACCGGCCGCCACCGGCGGGCCGTCGCCGAGGCGCTGGCCGAGCTGGCCGAGGAGTACACGCGCCAGGGGCGCGGTTTCGAGCTGCGGACGGTGGCGGGCGGCTGGCGCTTCTACACCCGGCCCGCCTACGCGGCGGCGGTCGAGGCGTACGCGCTCGACGGGCAGCAGGCCCGGCTGACCCAGGCCGCCTTGGAGACTCTGGCGGTCGTCGCCTACCGTCAGCCGGTGAGCCGTTCACGGGTCTCCGCGGTCCGCGGCGTGAACTGCGACGGGGTCATGCGCACCCTCCTCCAGCGAGGCCTGGTCGAGGAGGCGGGCGCGGAACCCGAAACAGGTGCGATCCTGTACACGACGACCACTTACTTCCTGGAGCGGATGGGCCTGCGGGGTCTGGACGAGCTCCCCGAGCTGGCGCCCTTCCTCCCCGAGGCGGACGCCATCGAGGCCGAGACGCAGGAAGCCCTGCCCTCGTTCGATCCGGACGCTCCGGAACCGGGCGAAGGCTCCATGACGACGACGGAACGACTGACGGAACTCTGATGACAAGCAGCGGCAGGAACAGCGGACGAGGCAACCAGAAGGGAGCGGGCAGCGGGCGCGGCGGCAATCAGCAGAAGCGCCCGGGCCGCCCCCGCCCCGAGGAGCGCCGCTACGAGGTCGGTGGTTCCGGCGGCGAGGGCGGCGGCGCCCGCAAGGGCCGCGGCGACACCGCACGCGGCGGCGCCAAGGGCGGTCCGAAGCAGGGCCAGCAGCAGCGCGGGCGGAACCGCACCGCCCCGGCGCGCTCCCGCGAGTACGACGCCCGGGCCGAGGAGCGCAACCGCGACCGGTACAACGAGAAGAAGACCCCGCCCCGCCAGGCGGCCCCGGGCAACGAGGGCGAGCGCCTGCAGAAGGTGCTGGCCCGCGCCGGCTACGGCTCGCGCCGGGCCTGCGAGGAGCTGATCGAGGACGCCCGCGTCGAGGTCAACGGCGAGATCGTGCTGGAGCAGGGGCTGCGGGTCGACCCGGAGCACGACGAGATCAAGGTCGACGGTCTCACCGTCGCCACGCAGTCGTACCAGTTCTTCTCGCTCAACAAGCCCGCCGGTGTCGTCTCCACCATGGAGGACCCCGACGGCCGGCAGTGCCTCGGCGACTACGTCACCAACCGGGAGACCCGCCTCTTCCACGTGGGGCGGCTCGACACCGAGACCGAGGGCGTCATCCTCCTCACCAACCACGGCGAGCTGGCACACCGGCTGACCCACCCCAAGTACGGCGTGAAGAAGACGTACCTGGCGCACATCGTCGGGCCCATCCCGCGCGACCTGGGCAAGCGGCTCAAGGACGGCGTCCAGCTGGAGGACGGCTACGCCCGCGCCGACCACTTCCGGGTGGTCGAGCAGACCGGCAAGAACTACCTGGTCGAGGTGACCCTGCACGAGGGCCGCAAGCACATCGTCCGCCGGATGCTGGCCGAGGCCGGCTTCCCGGTCGACAAGCTGGTGCGGGTCGCCTTCGGCCCGATCACCCTCGGCGACCAGAAGTCCGGCTGGCTGCGGCGGCTGAGCAACACCGAGGTCGGGATGCTGATGAAGGAGGTCGAGCTCTAGGGCTCGTCCCTGGCCGGCGCGGCCGGCCCCGTGCCCGACGGCCGGTTCCCCCAGGGGGAGCCGGCCGTCGGCCGTTTCCGGAGGAGGGAGCCCGGCCGGACCGGAAGCCTTCCCTCCGGCGCCCGCGTCTTTTATGGTCGCTCTGACCATAAAGAAGGGCGGGGCGCGTGACGTACGACAAGCACCGGTACGAGCCGTTCGCGGTCGCCGTCGATCTCGCCGTCTTCACCGTGCGCGAGGGTGTCCTGGAGGTCGTCCTCGTCGAGCGCGGCGAGGAGCCCTTCCGCGGCCGCCTGGCCCTGCCCGGCGGTTTCCTGCGGCCCCGCGAGTCCGCCGCCGAGGCCGCCCGGCGCGAACTGGCCGAGGAGACGGGGGTGGCCGGCGGCTTCCGCCTCGAAGAGGTCGGCGCCTACAGCGAGCCGGACCGCGACCCCCGTATGCGGGTCGTCTCCCTCGCCCACACCGCCCTCGTCCCCCACCTCCCCGAACCCCGCGCGGGCACCGACGCCGCCCGCGCTCTGCGGCTGCCGTACGCCGAGGCCGGGCCGCTCGCCTTCGACCACGACCGCATCCTCGCCGACGCCCGCCGCCACGTCGGCGCCCTGCTGGAGACCACCCCGGCCGCCACCGCTTTCTGCCCGCCCGCCTTCACCCTCGGCGAGCTGCGCCAGGTCTACGAGGCCGTGTGGGGCACCGCCCTCGACCCCGCCAACTTCCGCCGCAAGGTCCTCGGCACCCCGGGCTTCACCGTCCCCGCGCCCGGCGCGGCCCGGCTCACCGGCGGGCGCGGCAAACCCGCCGCCCTCCACCGCGCCGGGACCGCCACCCGGCTCCACCCGCCCCTGACCCACCCCGAAGGACCCCGCTCATGAACCGACCGGCCACCGGCGCCCTGCTCGGCCTCGCCCTCGGCGACGCCCTGGGCTTCCCCACCGAGTTCAACGACGTCCCCGCGATCCTCGCCAAGTGCGGGCCCTGGCGCGAGATGGCCCTGCCCCGGCCCGCGTACATCACCGACGACACCCAGATGACGCTGGCCGTCGCCCGCGCCCTGCGCGACACCCTCGACGGCGGGCCGCTCGACGCCGCCCGCCTCGAAGGACCGCTGCGCGCGGAGTTCACCGCCTGGTACCGCTCGCCCGAGAACGACCGCGCCCCCGGCCGCACCTGCCTCACCGCCTGCGCCCTGCTGGAGCGGCCCGGCCTGCCCTGGACCGAGGCGAGCCGGACCGGGTCCAAGGGGTGCGGGGCCAACATGCGGGTCGCCCCGGTCGCTCTCGTCCCCGGGCTCACCGCCGACACCCGCGCCGGCGCCGCCCAGTTCCAGTCCGCGCTGACCCACGGCCACCCCACGGCTCTGGCCGCCAGTGACCTCACCGCGCACACCGTCCGCCTCCTCGTCGACGGCGCCGACCCCGCCGCCCTGGTCGGCCTGCTCCGCTCGTACGCCCTCGACCAGCGCACCCGCTACCACCACCAGTGGCTCGGCGACCTCTGGCAGCGGGCGCAGGACCCCGACCCCGTCCACTTCATCGCGCGCGGCTGGGACGACTGCCTCGCCGCCCTCGACCGGCTCCGGGCCGCGCTCGACACCCCCTCGCCCGAGACCGACCCCTGCCTGACCACCGGCGAGGGGTGGATCGCCGAGGAGGCCCTCGCCACCGCCCTCCAGTGCTACCTGCTCTTCCCCGACGAGCCCCTGCTTGCCCTGCGCCGGGGCGCCTGCACCGCCGGCGACTCCGACTCGATCGCCTGCCTCGCCGGCGCCTTCGCCGGGGCCCGCCTCGGCGCGGCCGCCTGGCCCGCCGACTGGACCGGCCACGTGGAACACCGCGACGAACTGCTGGCGCTGGGCGCCCTCTGGGACGGTGCCCGGTGACGGTGACCGGGCCCGAAGCGCTCCGTACGGCGGGCCTGCCGCTCACCGACCTCGCCCCGCTCCCCGCCGACCAGCCGGACCCGCTGGTCTTCGCCACGGTCTCCGGCGCCCACCTGTACGGCTACCAGGGCGTACGCCCGCCGCCGTCCACCGGCACCCCCGCCTTCCCCGGTCCGCATGCCGGGAGGGTACGCGGGCGAGCCCCCGCGCGCGGCTACGCTGAGCGGCGACCTCCGCACGCGCACCCTCCCGCAAGGACACCCCGTGAGAACCGCCCTCGTCATCGGTACCGGCCTGATCGGCACCTCCATCGCGCTGACCCTCGCCGAGCGGGGCGTCGCCGTGCATCTCGAGGACGCGGACCCGGGCCAGGCCAGGACCGCGGCCGGGCTGGGTGCCGGGAGCGCCGAGGAGCCGCCCGGGCCGGTCGACCTCGCGGTGGTCGCCGTCCCGCCCGCGCACGTCGCCGCCACCCTCGCCGACACCATGCGGCGCGGCCGGGCCCGCGCCTGCCTCGACGTGGCCAGCGTCAAGGGCGGCCCCCGCCGTGAGCTGGCCGCCCTCGGTCTGGACCTCTCCGGCTACCTGGGCAGCCACCCCATGTCGGGGCGCGAGCGGTCCGGCCCGCTCGCCGCCACCGCCGACCTCTTCGAGGGGCGGCCCTGGGTCCTCACCCCCACCCCCGAGACCGACACCGAGGTGCTCAACCTCGCCCTCGAACTGGTCTCGCTGTGCCGAGCCGTCCCCGTCGTCATGGACGCCGACGCCCACGACCGCGCCGTCGCCCTCGTCTCCCACATGCCGCACCTGGTCTCCGGCCTGGTCGCGGCCCGGCTGGAGCACGCCGACGACAGCGCGGTCCGCCTCTGCGGGCAGGGCATCCGCGACGTCACCCGCATCGCCGCCTCCGACCCGCGGATGTGGATCGACATCCTTTCCGCCAACCCGGGCCCGGTCGCCGACCTGCTCGGCGCGCTCGCCGAGGATCTGGAGGCCACCGTCGCCGCGCTGCGGGCGCTGGAGTCCGGCGACGCCGAGCGGCGCCGAGCCGGTGCCGAGGGCGTCGAGCGGCTGCTGCGCCGGGGCAACGCCGGGCAGATCCGGGTCCCGGGCAAGCACGGCGCCGCCCCCCGCGCCTACGAGACGGTCGCCGTCCTCATCTCCGACCAGCCAGGCGAGCTGGCCCGGATCTTCGCCGACGCCGGACGGGCCGGCGTCAACATCGAGGACGTCCGCATCGAGCACGCCACCGGGCAGCAGGCCGGCCTGGTGCAGCTCATGGTGGAGCCGGCCGCCGTGGGCCCGCTGCGGCTCGGCCTCGCGGAGCGCGGCTGGTCCCTGCGCGCCTGACCACCCGCGCGCCGTGCACCCGTCCGGGTGACCGGGCCCCCGCCGCCCCAGCGGACGGGAGGGGGTCCGGGACCCAGTAACCTGGGAGCATCGTGCAGCCATCCGTATCAGGAGACAGCGTGGAAACCGCCCCCCGGACCGTTCCGGCAGTCATCGTCGCCATCGACGGTCCCTCCGGTACGGGCAAGTCGAGCACCTCCAAGGCCGTCGCGGCCGCGCTGGGGCTCCGCTACCTCGACACCGGGGCCCAGTACCGGGCGATCACCTGGTGGATGGTGGAGAACGGCATCGACACCTCCGACCCCGAGGCGATCGCCGACGCGGCCGCCAAGCCGGAGATCGTCTCCGGCACCGACCCGCTGGCACCGGCCATCACGGTCGACGGCGTCGACGTCTCCGGCCCGATCCGCACCCAGGAGGTCACCGCCAAGGTCTCCGCCGTCTCCGCGGTGCCCCGGGTGCGCACCCTGATCACCGAGCTCCAGCGGACCATCGCCGCCGGGGCCGAGGGCGGCATCCTCGTCGAGGGCCGCGACATCGGCACGACCGTGCTCCCCGACGCCGACCTCAAGGTCTTCCTGACCGCCTCGCCCGAGGCCCGCGCGGCCCGCCGCAGCGGCGAGCTGAAGGGCAAGGAGGCCACCGACCTGGCCGCCACCCGCGAGGCGCTGCTGCGGCGCGACGCGGCCGACTCCGGCCGCAAGACCTCGCCGCTCGCCAAGGCGGCCGACGCGGTCGAGGTCGACACCAGCGATCTCACCCTCCAGCAGGTCATCGAGTGCGTCGTCACCCTCGTCGAGGAGAAGCGAGCGGTCCGGTGACGGCCGACACCCTCCCCTCGGAGCGCGGCGCCGCCGTCGGCCGGGGCATCGGCATCGGCCTGATGTACGGGTTGTGGCGGCCCCGCGTGCTGGGCGCCTGGCGGGTGCCGTCGGCCGGGCCGGTGATCCTCGCGGTCAACCACAGCCACATGATCGACGGCCCCATGCTCATGGGGACGGCACCGCGGCCGGTGCACTTCCTGATCAAGAAGGAAGCCTTCGTCGGCCCGCTCGACCCGTTCCTGAAGGGGATCGGACAGCTCAAGGTCGACCGGGACACCACCGACCGCGCCGCCGTCACCGACGCGCTCGGTGTCCTCAAGGCCGGCGGCGTCCTCGGGATCTTTCCCGAGGGAACCCGGGGCGAGGGCGACTTCGCCTCGCTCCGCGCGGGCCTCGCCTACTTCGCCGTCCGCAGCGGCGCCCAGGTCGTCCCGGTGGCCGTGCTCGGCGGGGCCGACCGGCCCGGCCGGCTGGTCAAGGCGCTGCCCCCGCTGCGCTCCCGGGTCGACGTGGTCTTCGGTGACGCGTTCGAGGCGGGCGACGGCAGCGGGCGCCGCACCCGCAAGGCGCTCGACGAGGCGACGGTCCGCATCCAGGGTGAACTGCGGGCGCACCTGAACAACGCCAGGCGTCTGACCGGACGCTAGGTAAGACTTGGAGCAGTGGTCCGCCCCCGGCGGCCCATCGACGACGCGGTCGGCGCGACGAAGCGGCCGGCGCAGTACAGAGGAACGGACTTCATGAACGACCACCACATCTCCGACGACGAGCACGGAGAGCTTGGCGAAGCCGAGTACGCGCAGTTCATGGAGCTGGCCGCGGAAGAGGGCTTCGACATCGACCTCGTCGAGGACGCCATCGAGGAGGCCGGTCACGGCCCCCTCCCGGTGCTCGCCGTCGTCGGCCGCCCCAACGTCGGCAAGTCGACGCTGGTCAACCGGATCATCGGCCGCCGCGAAGCCGTCGTCGAGGACAAGCCGGGCGTCACCCGCGACCGCGTCACCTACGAGGCCGAGTGGGCCGGGCGCCGCTTCAAGCTGGTCGACACCGGCGGCTGGGAGCAGGACGTCCTCGGTATCGACGCCTCCGTCGCCGCCCAGGCGGAGTACGCCATCGAGGCCGCCGACGCGGTGGTCTTCGTGGTCGACGCCGTCGTCGGGGCCACCGACACCGACGCGGCCGTGGTGCGGCTGCTGCGCAAGGCCGGCAAGCCCGTCGTGCTCTGCGCCAACAAGGTCGACGGGCCCTCCGCCGAGGCCGACGCCGCCATGCTCTGGTCGCTGGGCCTCGGCGAGCCGCACCCCGTCTCGGCGCTGCACGGCCGCGGCACCGGCGACATGCTGGACGCCGTCGTCGACGCGCTGCCCGACGCGCCCGCCCAGACCTTCGGCGGCGCCGCCCCCGGCGGCCCCCGCCGCATCGCGCTCATCGGCCGTCCCAACGTCGGCAAGTCCTCGCTGCTCAACAAGGTCGCCCGCGAGGACCGGGTGGTCGTCAACGAACTGGCCGGCACCACCCGCGACCCGGTCGACGAGCTGATCGAACTCGGCGGCGTCACCTGGAAGTTCGTGGACACCGCGGGTATCCGCAAGCGGGTCCACCTCCAGCAGGGCGCCGACTACTACGCCTCGCTGCGCACGGCCGCCGCCGTGGAGAAGGCCGAGGTCGCCGTCATCCTGATCGACGCGGGCGAGCCCATCAGCGTCCAGGACCAGCGGATCGTCACCATGGCCGTCGACGCGGGCCGGGCCGTCGTCGTCGCCTACAACAAGTGGGACACCCTCGACGAGGAGCGCCGCTACTACCTGGAGCGGGAGATCGAGACGGAGCTCGCGCAGATCTCCTGGGCCCCCCGGGTCAACGTCTCCGCCACCACCGGCCGCCACATGGAGCGCCTGGTCCCCGCCATCGAGACGGCTCTGGCCGGCTGGGAGACCCGGGTGCCCACCGGGCGGCTCAACTCCTTCCTCGGCGAGCTGGTCTCCGCCCACCCGCACCCGGTGCGCGGCGGCAAGCAGCCCCGCATCCTCTTCGGCACCCAGGCGGGCACCAAGCCGCCCCGGTTCGTCCTCTTCGCCTCCGGCTTCATCGAGCACGGCTACCGCCGGTTCGTCGAGCGCCGCCTGCGCGAGGAGTTCGGCTTCGAGGGCACCCCGGTCAAGATCTCCGTCCGGGTCCGGGAGAAGCGCGGCCGCAAGAAGTAGCCGTACGCACGGTCCGCCCGGGCCGGTGGACAGGTGAGGGGCCCGCCGTCACGGCGGGCCCCTCGTCCGTTCGGTGCCGCCCCGGCGTGCCTACTGGCGCTCCCAGCGCGGCGGCACCGGCGGCAGCGCCGGAGCCGCGTGCCGGCGGGACGGCGGCGTCCAGCTCCCGGTGGTCCGCTCCTCCGGCCGCGGATACGCGTCCGGGGACGGGCGGCGGAAGCCGTGCTGCGCCCCGAACGCGTCGAACCGGAGATCCTCCTCGCCACTGCGGTCCCCGGGCAGGGCGCGGAACGAGCGGCGGTACTCCGCGCACAGCGCGTCGAAGATCGGCGTGGGTGAGCGGCCGTCGGTCAGATCCTGCGCGGGGCGCATGGACGGGATGGACGACGGCGGCAGCGGCCGGGAGCGGCGGGAGGGGTCGTAAGCGTGCACACACGTCCAAACGACCCGGCGGCCCAGGGGATGCGGGCGCGGCCCGGGCTTCGCCGTGGGCGGAAGGCGGGCCGCGCCGCCGGGCGGGGAGAGCGGCGGGCCCCCAAGCGGGTGTCTTCCCAGTCCTGTGCGGTGTCCGCGGTGTCCGGTGTGTGCTCTCGGCACGCCTGGCACAAGCTCTCGTACCGGACGTACTCGGGCTTTCGCCCGGTGCGGCGAGCGTGCGTGCCGGGCGCCGTGGGCGGCGTGCGGGACCTCGAGGACATCCCCGGGTGAACTCAGGTGCCGGCGAGCGGCATCGCCGCGGCGACCAGACGGCCCTGCGCCGCCGCGCGGTCCAGCGCGTCCCGCAGCAGGTCCTCACGGGGCTGCTGGCCGATGGAGCCGGCGGGGGCCGCGTAGACCATCACGGTCTGGCTCTTGTTGGCCGCCGCGCGCCAGCTGTCGGCGACCTGGAGGGGCTGGTGGGCCTGCCACCAGGCGACCGGCGTGCCGCCCTGCGCCCCCGGCTGGAGGACCGCGTGCAGCTGGCCCACGGCGAGCAGCACCGACCAGCCGTGCAGTACCGGCGGGACCTGCTCCACCGTCGGACAGGGGACGAAGCCCTGCTCCGCGAGGAGGTCCAGGAAGGCGTCCTCGGTGCCGCCCGAGCCCGGGCGGACGATCGGCCCGGTCGGCTCCACCACCAGGGCGGGGTGCAGCTCACCGTCGATCAGGACGAGCCCGCTGGTCACGCCGAGGACGGCCTGCTCCGGGGCGGGGTCGGCGCCGGAGCCGTCGGCGTTGATGGAGCGGACCGCCCCCTGGAGCTGCTCCTCGGCGACCTTGACGATCTGCGAGGGCAGGCAGGTGGCGTGGGCGAAGGCCAGGACGGCTGTTTCGTCGCCGACGAACAGGACGGTGCTGGTGCGTTCCTGTTCCGAGTCGCCCGGGGTGCGGCACGACGTGCAGTCGTAGTGGCCCGGGGTGTTCTCTCCGGCGAGCAGCCGTTCGGCTTCTGCGTCGCCGATCTCGGCGCGTACGTCATCGCTGACGTCGAGCATGCGCGGCACGGGTGGCTCCTCGGAATTCGGTGCGTGAGCGAGTCCGGCGGGTCACCGGCTCAACGAGGACAACGGGTGACCCGGGGTGCAAGTCACGCGCCGGTTCGTACGGAAAACGCTTTCACGGAACACCCGTTCGCGCCGGGGTGGTGGCGCGGAGCGCGGGCGCACGGCGTGGCTCGCGCGCGCCGTTCGGCCCGCGCCCTGGCGTGGCGCGATGCCGTACGTGCTCACCGCCGTCGCCGCCCTCGTCCTGCTCGCCCCCGCCCAGCACGGCGCGGCGCCCCCCGTTATGTTCTTCGCGGTCCTGCAAGAGGGCCGCTGGCCTCTGGGCCCGGCATGACTGTGTCCCCCTGTCGAAGGAATGACCTGGGGGGTGGTGTCACCGGGTCCGGGGGTGTTCGTCGGAGACGCTGATCAGAGGTCCGGCCACCGTCCGGTCCGGTGCAATGCCGGGCAGTTCGCGGGCGGCAGGTCTGCATAACGTGGATGCGCGAGCACGACACCCGAGCCGAGGCCGGCACCGTCAACCCCCCTGGAAGGGGCACGATGTTCGAGATCGAAGACGTGGGCGTGTTCCTCGGCCTGGACGTCGGCAAGAGCAACCATCACGGCCACGGGCTCACCCCGGCGGGCAAGAAGGTCTTCGACAAGCCGCTGCCCAACAGCGAGCCGAAACTGCGGGCCGTCTTCGACAAGCTGACCGCGAAGTTCGGCACCGTGTTGGTGATCGTGGACCAGCCCGCCTCCATCGGCGCCCTGCCGTTGACCGTCGCCCGCGACGCGGGCTGCCGCGTCGCCTACCTGCCCGGCCTGGCCATGCGCCGCATCGCCGACCTCTACCCCGGAGAGGCCAAGACCGACGCCAAGGACGCGGCCGTCATCGCGGACGCCGCACGGACGATGCCGCACACCCTGCGCTCCCTGGAACTGACCGACGAGATCACCGCCGAGCTGACCGTCCTGGTCGGCTTCGACCAGGACCTCGCCGCCGAGGCCACCCGCACCAGCAACCGGATACGCGGCCTGCTCACCCAGTTCCACCCCAGCCTGGAACGCGTCCTCGGACCACGTCTGGACCACCAGGCAATCACCTGGCTCCTGGAGCGCTATGGCTCCCCGGCCGCCCTGCGCAAGGCCGGCCGCCGCCGGCTCGTGGAACTGATCCGCCCGAAGGCCCCACGCATGGCCGCCCGACTGATCGATGACGTCTTCGACGCGCTCGACGAGCAGACCGTCGTCGTCCCGGGCACCGGCACCCTGGACATCGTCGTCCCCTCCCTGGCCGCTTCCCTGACCGCCGTGCACACCCAGCGCAGGGCGATGGAAGCCCAGATCAACACGCTGCTGGAGGCCCACCCTCTTTCCCCGGTCCTGACCTCGATGCCCGGCGTCGGCGTCAGGACCGCCGCCGTCCTGCTGGTCACCGTCGGCGACGGCACCAGCTACCCCACCGCTGCCCACCTGGCCTCCTACGCTGGCCTCGCCCCCACCACGAAGCAGTCGGGAACCTCCATCCACGGCGAACACGCACCCCGAGGCGGCAACCGGCAACTCAAACGGGCGATGTTCCTGTCCGCCTTCGCCTGCATGAACGCCGATCCCGCCTCCCGTGCCTACTACGACAAGCAACGAGCCCGCGGCAAGACCCATACCCAGGCCCTCCTCCGCCTCGCCCGCCAACGCGTCAGCGTCCTGTTCGCCATGCTCCGCGACGGCACCTTCTACCAATCCAGGACACCGAACGACGTCGAGCTCGCCGCATAACCGCAGCAACCCTGAACCACCCCAAACCTGACAGGGACGCCTTGACGAAGGACATAGAGGCACCCCCCCCGGCGCCCCGGGCTGCCGCTCGGCGCCCCGGCCGTGGGGGTGCGTCGCCGACTGCGAGCCGGGCGGCCGGTGGGACGCCGACACCGGCAACGGCTACCACGGCGGCCTCCAGTTCGCCGCGGCCACCCGGCGGGAGTTCGGCGGTGCCCGGTACGCCCCGAGCGCCGACCGGGCCACCCCCGACGATCGCGGTGGCCCGGGGCGTCCTGCGGGTGCGGGGCTGGGAGGCATGGCCGCACTGCGCGGAGCGGTACGGGCCGACCGGGCGCACACCGTCGAACCGGGGGCACCCTGACCTCGGTGGCCGCCCGGTTCCGGGTGCCGGGCGGTGCGGAGGCGCTGTACCGGCTGGACGAGGCGACCGTCGGGTCCGGACCGGCTCGCCGTCGGCATGTCGCCGGCCCTGCCGCCCGGCTCCGGCCCGGGCCGCGCCGAGGGCGCCGCGGGGCCGGGGCAGGGCGTGTGGTCCGGGGCCGGGGGCTCGGGCGGGCCCCCGCCGGCCCGCCGCTCGGGGCCCTCGACGAGGCGGCGCACGCCGGAGGCTGATGGAGCGTTGGGGCGAACGGTTCCCGACATCAGGTCTCAATACGGCATCCGTTGTGGCACAAGATGATGATGAGGCCAACCCATTCCGCACCCGCCCGGTCCTCCTTCCTGGACAGGCCGACACGACGCCGTGTGCGGGGAAGGACGGGACGGCACCGCCCATGCGCATCTCTTTCCTCATCCACAACGCCTACGGCCTCGGCGGCACCATCCGCGCCACCCACAACCTCGCAGCCGGCCTCGCCGCCCAGCACGAGGTCGAGATCGTCTCGGTCTTCCGCCACCGCGAGCGTCCGTTCCTCGGCCACGACCCGCGGGTGACGCTGCGCCACCTGGTCGACCTGCGCCCCGGCACCGCCGCCTACGAGGGAGACCATCCCGAACACGCCCTCGCCGCCGAGGACTTCCCCCGCGAGGACCCGCAGTACCCGGCGTACAGCGTGCTCACCGACCGGCGCATCAGCGACCACCTCGCCGCGAGCGGGGCCGACGTCGTCGTCGCCACCAGGCCGGGACTGACCTTCCACCTCGCCCGGCAGGGCGCCCGCGGCGCCGTCTGCGTCGGCCAGGAGCACCTCGGCCTCGACGCCCACCCCGCCGCGCTGCGCCGCCGCCTCCGCTCGGTGTACCCGTGCCTGGACGCGCTCACCACGCCCACCGAGGCCGACGCGCGGGCCCACCACGACCGGCTGCGGCTGCCCGGCGTCCGCGTCGAGGCGCTCCCCAACGCCGTCCCGGCCCCCGTCGGGCCGTCCGCCGACCCCGCCGCCCGGCGCATCGTGGCCGCCGGCCGCCTGGTCCCCGTCAAGCGGTACGACCTGCTGATCCGGGCCTTCGCCCGGGTCCACGGACTCCACCCCGACTGGAGCCTGGACATCTGCGGAGCCGGGCAGGAGCGCGCCGCCCTCGCCGCGCTGGCCGAACGGCTCGGCCTCGCCGGCGCCGTCCGCCTGCGCGGTGCCGTCCACCCGGTCGAGGAGATCTGGGCCGAGGGCTCCGTCGCCGCCGTCAGCTCCCGCCGGGAAGCCTTCGGCATGGCGATGGTCGAGGCGATGCGGTGCGGGGTGCCCGTGGTCGCCGCCGACTGCCCGCACGGGCCGCGTGAGATCCTCACCGACGGTGTCGACGGCCGACTCGTCACCCCCGCAGACCCCGACGCGCTCGCCGACGGACTGCTCCACCTGGTCCGCGACGAGCCGCTCCGGCGCTCCATGGGCGAGGCGGCCCGGGACAGCGCCGCGCGCTACGACCCGGCCGCCGTCGCCGAAAGCTGCTCCGGCCTCTTCACCTCCCTCGTCGGCCGGCACGGGCGCACCGGCGCCGCCGCCCGCCTGCGCGGCTCCGCCCACCGCGCGCGGGGCGCCGTGCTCAGCGCCGCCTTCGCCCTGCGCGACACCGGCCGGGCCCTCGGCCGCACCGCGCGCCCCGCAGCCCCGGGCGGCGCCACATGACCGCGCTGCTGCCCCGCTCGGCGCCCGGCGGCGGACCCCGCCCGGCCGACGGGCCGCCGCGCGCCGACTGCGTGGCCGACACCGCGGGCGGGCTCACCTTCGACCTGCCCGGCCTCGGTGGCCGGGCCACCGCCGGGGCCGCCCTGCTGCTGCGTCCGCGCGAGCGGGGGACGGGCGCCGTTCCGCTGCCGCTCACCCCGGTCGGCGGTGGCCGGCTGCGCGCCGCCCTGCCCCGGACCGTGCCGCTGCCCGAGGGCCACTGGGACGCCTGGCTCCGGCTGCCGGGCACCGCCGACCGGCGGCTGGCGCCCGGCGCCCACCACCTGGGCCCGCTCACCGCGGCCCGGGCGGCCGACGCGGCGGCGGGCCGGGTCGTCGCCCGGTTGCCGTACGCCACCCGCGGCGGGCGCCTCAGCCTCCGCAGCTGGCTGCGGGCCCCCCACGCCGAGGCCCTGGAACTGAGCGCGGGCCCCGGTCGGCTCACCGTCACCGGCCGCCTCTACGGCGCGGCCGTGACCGCGCACGCCTACGGGGAGATACGCGCCGCCGACCATGCCGGACCGGCCTGCCGCGTGCCGGTCGCCCCGGTCCCCGAACCACCCCACTCCCTCGCCGAGGGCACCGGCTTCACCCTGACCCTGCCCCACACCGACCTCGCCCCCGAGGGCCACCCCCGCGCCTGGGCGGTCTGGCTCCGCCCGGCGGGTGAGACGGGACCCGAGGCCCGCCTCGCCCGGCTGCTGGGCCCCGGAGGCGTCACCGCGGCCCCCCGGCCCCACCGCGTCTTCACCCTCCCCGGACCCCGCGGCCCCCTGCGCGCCGCCCCCGTCTACACCCCCACCCACGACCTCACCCTGCGCCTGACCCGGGCCTTCCCGCCCCCGCGACGGGCGTGAGGGGTTCCGCCGGTCGTCAGCCGACGACCGGCGAGCCCCCTCCGGGGCCGTTGCGGAGAGCGTTCACCCGGGGAACGACGCGGACACCTCCGGTCCGCGATCCCTGCCAGACTCACGCCATGCCGGCCACCTCCGCGCGTCTCCTGCGCCTCCTCTCCCTGCTCCAGGCCCACCAGGGCTGGACCGGTCCGCGACTGGCCGACCGGCTGGGGGTCACCACGCGCACCGTCCGCCGCGACGTCGAACGTCTCCGCGAGCTGGGCTATCCCGTCGACGCCGCGCCCGGCACCACCGGCGGCTACCGGCTCGGCGCGGGCGCCGAACTCCCCCCGCTGCTCCTCGACGACGACGAGGCGGTCGCCGTCGTGGTCGGGCTGCGGACCGCGACGGGCGGCGGTGTCGAGGGGCTCGGGGAATCCTCGGTGCGCGCTCTGGCCAAGCTGGAGCAGGTGCTGCCCGGCCGGCTGCGGCGCCGGGTCGGCGCCCTCCACGCGTACACCGTCCCGCTGCTGCGCGCACCCGGCGGGCCGGGTGTCGAGCCCGGGGTGCTGACCGAGCTGGCCGCGGTGTGCCGGGACGGCGAGCGGCTGCGGTTCGCCTACCACGACCACGCGGGCGCCGGGTCCCGGCGCACCGTGGAGCCGCACCGCCTGGTCTGCACCGAGCACCGCTGGTACCTGGTCGCCTGGGACCTGGACCGGGAAGACTGGCGCACCTTCCGGGCCGACCGGATCACCCCCCGGCCGCCGCACGGACCGCGCTTCACCCCGCGCGAGGGCCCGGCGGAGGATCTGGCGGCGTACGTCTCCGAGGGGCTGTCCACGCGGGTCTACCCCGACCGGGTGGTGCTGCGCCTGCTGGTGCCGGTGGAGGAGGCGGCACGGCGGGTCTCCCCGTCGGACGGCACGCTGACGGCGGAGAGCGGGCGGAGCTGCCTGCTGACCGCGGGCGCCACCGGCCTCGACGTCCTGGTGATCCACATCCTGCTGCTGGGCCTGGAGTTCGAGGTGGTCGAGGGGCCCGGAGTCGAGGAGCGCCTGCGGGCCGCCCACGGTCTGCTCGGCCGGGCGCTGGAGCGCGGCGGACGGATCGGAGAGGAGAGCGCGGCAGCCTTCCCGGAACGGGAATGGCGGCGGTCCGTGAATTCCCCGTCCGCGGCGTCGTCGGCCTGCGCGGCAGGTGTGCCGGAGGGGGGAATGAGAGGTGGGCCGGGCATCGGAATGGGGAATTCCAAGCGGCAGGCGAATAACCCTCCGTAAACCGGCGCGAGAAGAAAGTCGGGCGAGGAACGGCCGTACGGGTGAACGAGTTCCCCGCGAACGCGTGTCGCGGTCCTGTGACAGAAGCGTGACCCCCGGGGAACCGAAGGGGCTACCGTGGCGCCATGGCTTCTCTCCCGACCCCGCCCCCCGAACCCCAGGACGACCCCGCCGCCTACGTCGGCCTGACCGCCGAGGAGGCCGAACGGCAGGCCGGGGAACGCGGCTGGAGCACCGTGCGGAGGCTTCAGCCCGGCGCCATGATCACCATGGAGTTCCTCGCCGGCCGGATCAACTTCGAGGTCGCCGACGGCCGCGTCACCCGCGGCTGGAAGGGCTGACGCCCGCGACGAGCGGTCCGGCGACGGGCCCGGCCCTCGTCCCGTGCGGGGGCCGGGCCCGTCGCGGTCCCTGGAGGCGTGGCCGCTCAGCCGCCCGCGACCGGCCGTGGCGACGGTCCGCCGCGCTGGCCCCGCTCGCCCGAGTGCGGCGGGCGGCGAGTGACCGAGGGCTGCGCCGTCCGCTCGGCCCGGCCCGTGTGCGGGCGCTGCGCCGGATGCGGCCGGCCGCCGGCCGGGCGTACCTGCACCGACGGCTCCGCCACCAGCCGCTCGGCCGGGGCGGAGGGCACCGGGGGCGGGGGCGGTGTGGTCTGCGCGGGTGCGCCCGCCACCGGCACCGCCCCACCCGGACGGGGCATGGGCAGCCGGTCGCCCCACCGGGCCCAGAGCAGGTCGCGGGCGCCCAGGACGCGGGCCTCCGCCCTGTTGATCAGCGGCTCGAACCAGGGCAGCGCGAGCAGGATCAGCAGCCCCGCCGCCCAGCCCAGCAGCACGTCGCTCAGCCAGTGCGTACCGAGGTAGACCGTGGTCAGGCCGACACCGAGGGAGACCACCGCGGACAGCGTCGACAGGTGGCGCCTGGCCCGGGGCGTGGCGGCCAGGTAGGCGAGGATGCCCCAGGTCACCACGGCGTTGGCGGTGTGGCCGGAGGGGAATATGTCCCCGCCCTGCCACATCTCGTTGGCCCCGATCTCGGTGGCGTAGTGCGGGCCGAGGCGGCCCATGCCGATCTTGGCGGCGCCCACCGTGACGTTCAGCAGCAGCAGCGAGGCGCCGAGCGCCAGCAGCGGCCGCAGCGTGTGCTGCCGCCAGGAGCGCCAGCCCAGCCAGGCCGCGACCATCACCGCGGTCGGGCCGCGCTGCCCGAGCACCACGTAGTAGTCGAGGTACGGGTGGATCTCGGGCCACTGCTGGTAGGGCCGGAAGAACATGAGCTGCCAGTCGAGCCGGACCAGCCAGCTCGTGGTGACCACGGCCACGACGATGGTGGCGTAGAACGCCAGCGTCGCGCCGAACAGCGCGATCCTGTGCCGGCTCATGCGCGGCACATGGAGCTGCTCCGGCCGCTGCTGCTCACGGTCCAGCCGGGCGAACAGCCGGTCCAGACGGGTGAGGTTCGGTTCGGTACCCACTCAATCGACGTTACAGGGAGTGAGTGGCCGACTCGCTCCCATCTTCGGCTTTGTGATGACCATGTGATGTGGCGCAGCTCTCAGTGCGTTCTTTATTCCGGCATTACAGGGGTGGCGGCGAGAGGCATTGCGGACGGCTTCGCGGTAATGGCCCGGCCGGTAATTCTTCCACTTTTCCATTCTTTCTCCGAAGGGAGTCCGGATACGTTCCGGACGCCGCCCGGCCGGCGCCGGAGGGCTCGGCGGCGCAGGTCAGGGCGGCCCCGAACCGTTCAGCCAGAGGCCCGCGTACCCGGCCGACAGCAGACCGGCACCCGCCAGCAGCAGCCCCCGGCGGGCCGCGCTCCAGCGGGCCAGGGCCACCGCGAGCGGCAGGAGCAGCGGGAAGGCCGGCAGCAGCAGGCGTGGCTTGGAGCCGAAGTACCCGGAGGCGCAGACCGCCAGCGCCACCACGGTCCCCGCGTAGACCAGCAGGACCACCGGCTGCCGCTGCCGCACGCACCGCACGCAGAGCCAGGCCAGAAGCGCCAGGACCGCCGTCAGCCCCAGGCCGCCCCAGAACCCCGGGCCGGCCAGCAGGGAGCCGATGAAGCGGGCGAAGGCCAGCCCGCCGTCGAAGCCGTTGCCCCAGCCCTCCTGCACCCGGAGGTAGCCGAGGAGCGGGTCCCCGGCCCGCAGCCCCGCCCAGACCACGTACGCGCCCGCGCCGAGCGGGGACAGCAGCGCGCCGGCCGCCATCGCCGGGGTCAGCCGCCGCTCGCGGCGCGCCGTGAGGGCCACGCCCACCAGGACCGCCGCCGTCACCGCCATCCCGACCGGCCGGGTCAGCCCGGCCAGCGAGGCGAGCAGTCCCGCCGCGACCCACCGCTCCCGCAGCAACGCGTACAGCGCCCACGCGGCCAGCGCGGTGAACAGCGACTCGCTGTACGCCATCGACTGCACGATCCCGACCGGGAGCACCGCCCACAGGGCCACGGCCGTCACCCCGGCCGCGCCCCCGTACAGCCGCTCGGCGACGGCGAAGACGCCCCAGGCCGCCGCGAGGGAGGCGACGGCGCTCACCACCAGCCCCACGTCCGGCGCCGCCAGCGGCGTCAGCCACGACCCCAGCCGCTCCAGCCACGGCAGCAGCGGGAAGAAGGCCAGGTTCGAGTGGACGGCGCCGTCGGGCAGGACCACCTCCCAGCCGTACCCCTGCTCGGCGACCCGCGCGTACCAGAGCGAGTCCCAGCGGCGGGAGAGCAGCCGGTGGGCGTCGTTGCCCGCGAGGGAGCTCCACAGGGCGAGGACGGCCAGCCCGGTCACCCGCACCGCCGCGTACACCGCGAGGGCCGGTCCGGCGCGGCGCAGGCCCGGCGGGCCGGGCGGCGCCGGTGCCCGAGGTGCGCAGAGAGGGCGGATTTGATCAGAAGCGGTCACCGGGCGATTATCCGTACGGAGACCGAGCCGCTGGGGGTGGGGCCTGTGAGCGCGTGCGCGGCGCACGTGGCGTACACCACATTCCGAGGTCGCAACGGTGGGAGCCGGGCCACCCTGTGGCGAGGCGCACTCACGTACGCTGTCGGCTCACTCGTTCGTCGTCGTGGCCCGGGCCGGGAGCCCGCATCCCGCCGAAGTGAGGCGCGCGAGGCTCACTGGGAGGTACGTGCATGACCGGGACGCCCCACGCTGCCCAGCCGGAGGGCTCCGAGGCCCCGGCCCGCCGCTGGATGATCCTCGTCGTGCTCTGCGCCAGCCTGCTGCTGGTCGCCGTGGACGCCACCGTGCTCCACGTGGCCATCCCCGCGGTCAGCGAGGACCTGCGCCCCGGCCAGGTCCAGCTGCTCTGGATCGTCGACAGCTACCCGCTGGTCTGCGCCTCGCTGCTGATCCTCTTCGGCACCCTCGGCGACCGGGTCGGCCGCCGCCGCATCCTCCTGCTCGGCTACGCCCTCTTCGGCATCGCCTCCGCGCTCGCCGCCGCCGCCGAGTCGGCCCAGCTCCTCATCGCGGCCCGGGCGCTGCTCGGTGTCGGCGGCGCCATGATCATGCCCGCCACCCTGTCGATCCTGCGCCAGGTCTTCCCCGACCGGCGTGAGCGGGCCCTGGCCATCGGGGTGTGGAGCGCGGTGGCCGGTATCGGCGCGGCCGGCGGCCCGCTCATCGGCGGCTTCCTGCTGGAGCACTTCTGGTGGGGCTCGGTCTTCCTCATCAACATCCCGCTGATGCTCGTCTCGTTGCCCGTCGGCCGGTGGCTGCTGCCCGAGTCGACCGGCGACGGCCAGGGCCCCTGGGACGCCGTCGGCGCCCTGCTGGCCGCCTCGGGGCTCTTCGGCCTCGTCCTCGGCGTCAAGCAGGCGGGCAGCGGCGAGGTCTCCGTCCTCGGCACCCTCGTCCCGCTGGTCGCCGGCGCCGTCCTGCTGGTCGTCTTCGTCCGGCGGCAGCGGGGCCGCGAACACCCGCTGGTCGACCTCGCGCTCTTCGCCCGGCCCGCCTTCGGCACCTCGGTGGGGTGCATCGTCCTCGCCATGCTCGCCCTGGTCGGCCTGGAACTGATCGCCGCCCAGTACCTCCAGCTCGTCCTCGGCCTCTCCCCGCTGGAGACCGGCCTGCGGCTGCTGCCGCTGACCTTCGCGGCGATGGCGGCCGGGCTCGCGGGCTCCCGGCTGCTCGCCCGGTTCGGGCCGCGCGCCATGGTCGGCACCGGGTTCACGCTCACCGCCGTCGCCGTCCTCGTCCTCACCGGCATGGGCGACCACGACAACCCGCCCCTGCTGATCGGCGGCTTCGTCCTGCTGGGCCTCGGCCTCCAGACGACCCTCTTCAGCTCGTACGAGTCGATGCTCAGCGAGGCACCGAAGGAGGAGGCAGGCGGGGCCGCCGCGATCGGCGAGACCTCCTACCAGCTCGGTGGGGGGATCGGCATAGCCCTGCTCGGCAGCGTCATGAACGCCGCCTACGGCCCGGGCCTGCGGCACGTGCCCGGTGTCCCGGAGACCGCCGCGGCCGACGCCCGCCACTCGCTGGGCGAGGCGTACGACGTGGCGCGGGAACTCGGCGGGCCGGCGGGGGCGGCGCTGCGGACCGCCGCCAAGGGCGCCTTCGTGCACGGGCTGCACGTCACCCTGGTGGTCAGCGCCGGCCTGCTGCTGGTCGGCGCGGTGGCCGCGCTGCGGCTGCCCAGGTCGATGGACCCCGCTCCGGCGGGACCCGGTGCCCCGGACCCCGGCGCGCCCGGTGGTTCCACGCGCCCGGCGCCCGGCTCCGGCGGACACGGGACTCCCGGCGGCTCACCGCGCACGACCGCGCCCCGGCCGCGCTCGGGGCGGGATTCCGGCCGGGCCGCGCCCGGCGGGGAGCGGGGCGCCGCCGACGGACGGAACGCGCGGGACTCCGCGCTGCGCCGATGAGCGGGGACGGTCAGCTCTGGTTGAAGAAGCCGTTGTCCGTGCGGTGGGCGGTGCCGCCGTCGACGATCTGGGTGTCCGGCGGCGAGAGCAGGAAGACCCGGGTGGCGATCCGCTCGATGGAGCCGCGCAGACCGAAGATGAGCCCGGCCGCGAAGTCCACGACGCGCTTGGCGTCGCCGGGTTCCATGGCGGTCAGGTTGATGATGACGGGTACGCCGTCCCGGAACAGCTCGCCGATCCGCCGGGCGTCCCGGAAGCTCTCCGGCGTGACCGTGCCGATCCGGCGGCCCTGTTCGTGGGCGGACTCCGAGGCGACCTGGACCCGCGGGTCCGTCACCCAGGCGTCGCCGGGCTCCGGGCCCTCGGCAGCCTCGTCGGCATAGCCGTCGTAGTAGCGCTCGTCGTTGTCGTCGACGAGGCCAAGCCAGGCACTCGCCTTGCGCACCGATCCCATGGACGCCTCCTCTCGCAGCGGTTTCCCTGTTTTCCGCTCCCCTATCGTCGTCCATCATGCTGACAACGCGCCAAGGGGATAGGCGGCGCGCGGGGCTTTCGTGACGGTACTGGTGCACGCTATGACCGCATTCCCCAACGGCCTTGCGGTATCACTGTGCTGACAGCGAGTGAAAATACGACGATCGGCGCGCGTCGCGCCGTCCGGGTGACGGACCGCGGCGACCGGGTGACGTAGCGGGGGTGTGTGGCCTCCGCCGCCGTGCGCCGGCGTCCTCGGGGGAAGGCAGCGGATGTTCGGAATGGTCCGGCCGTGTACGCACCGGCTGGGGGAGCGGCTGACCGCTCAATGGATGGCTCACCTGTGCGGACTCTGTCTCGCGCTGCGCGGGCAGGCGGGTCAGTCGGCCCGCGTGGTCACCAACTACGACGGCCTCGTCATCTCGGTGCTGACGGAGGCTCAGGCCGGCGCGGAGCGGGCCGGCAGGCGTCGCGCGGGGCCGTGCCCGCTGCGCGGTATGCGCACCGCGTCGGTGGCTCAGGGTGACGGGGCGCGGCTCGCGGCGGCCGTCTCCCTCATCCTCGCCTCGGCGAAAACCCGTGACCATGTCACAGACCGGGACGGCATCCTGGCACGCCGTCCGGTGGCGGCGGTCGCCCGCCGCATGGCGGGCGTATGGGACGAAAAGGGCGCCCGGGCGGGGGCAGGCGTGGGGTTCGACACGGCGCTCCTGGTCGGCGCGGTGGAACGGCAGCCGGAGGTGGAGGCGCTCGCCGGACCCGGCACGCCCCTGCTGACGGTGACCGAGCCGACCGAGACGGCGACCGCGGCGGCCTTCGCGCACACCGCGCACCTGGCGGGCATCCCGGCCAACGCCGCGCCCCTGGCCGAGGCGGGCCGCCTCTTCGGGCGCCTCGCCCACCTGCTGGACGCCGTCGAGGACCAGGAGGAGGACGCCGCGAGCGGGGCGTGGAACCCGCTCACCGCCACCGGCACCCCGCGGGCCGAGGCGCGCCGGCTCGCCGCCGACGCGTTGCACGGCATCCGCCTCGCCCTGGACGAGACCGAGTTCGCCGACGGCCGGCTCGCCCACGTCCTGCTCGTCCACGAACTGGGCCGCTCGGTGGAGCGGGCTTTCGGTGAGGACCGCCACCGCCACGGTGGTGAGGCGTACGGCCCGCCGCCGGGCAACCCGTACGCCCCTGGGGCGCCGCCGCGTCCCGCAGGCCCCGGCGACATCCCGCCCCCGCCGCCGCCCCGGGGGCCGCGAGGGCTGATACCCGGCTGCCTGGTCTTCGCCGGCCTCGCCTGCACCTGCCAGATGTGCTGCGGGACGTACGAGGGGCCGTGGAGCCGTCAGCGCCGGGACGGGCTGTGCAAGAGCTGCGGCGACTGCTGTGACTGCTGCAACTGCTGTAGCGACGGGTGCAGTTGCTGCGAGGGATGCAGTTGCTGCGACGGCTGCTGCTGCGACTGACGCGTCCCGGCACGGACGCGCCGCCCGGTGGCGTGCGGCCGAAGTGCGGCCGTGCTTCTCGCGTGGCGGGCCGCTCCGGGCGGGGCGGCGCGGGACTCCTTCGGGGCCCGGTCACCCCCCCCGCCGCCTCTCCAGGGCGCGCGCGTACGTGCCGTCCTCGATGAGGCGGTTGGCCACGGCCCGGGACGCCGGGGCGAGCGGGGGAGCCCTTCTTGAAGGCGAGGCCCACGTCCGGTCGCCGGAACCCGCCCAGGAACCTCAGCCCGGGCTGCTGCTCCACGGCGTGCCGCAAGCCGATGACGGTGCTCGTCACGATGTCGCCGCGGCCCTGCGGGAGCGAGCCCCGCAGGGCGCCCTGTTCGGCGTGGGTCCGCACCTCGTACGGCTTCCCGCCCGCTCGGCGCAGCGGGGGCGGTTCTCCTCCAGGGCGACCTCGGAGGTGGTGCCGGTGGCGACGTGCGGGCCGCGGGGCCGGCTGAGGGCGGTGACCTTCTCCGGGGTGCTGTCCTCGCGGACGGCGAAGCCCTGCCCGTCGTTGGTGTGGGAGACGAAGTCCGGGGCGACGCGGCGTTCGCCGGTGACGCCGGCATCACCGGTGCCGGCCCGGTGCCTGCCGCTGCCCAGGGCCGGGAGGGCCTCCTCGAAGCCGGCCACCTCCCGCCCGGCCTCCGAGCCGAGGGCTCCGGCGGCGGCGTCGGCGACGCCGGCGGCGGCTCCGCCCTGGTCCCGCGCCTGACGCCCGACGCGCTCGGCCCGTTCGTCGACCGGGGGGTGCCGCTCCTCCAGGAGCATGGCGCCTTCCGCGCCGAGTACGCCGGCACCGCCCTGCGGGACCACCTCGGTCCGGCCGGGCCGCGGCCGGCGGCGGGCTGTGGCCGAGACCGGCGAGGAGTGGGAGCGTGCCGGGGGAGGGGAGGCCCCCGGGGCGGGAGCGGCCGCCGAAGCGCGGCCCGCCGCCGCCCGGCCTGGCTGACCGCTCCCGCGGGCCGCTCCCCGTCACCGGTGTCCACTGGCTGGACGATTTTCCGGAAGGACGACTTCCGGCCATCCCGGGGCGGTGGGAGCCCGCCGGGGCCGGGGCACGGTGACCGCCACCGCCACCGAGGGGCCCCTCCTCGACGGGATGGCCGCCGACCGGCATCGCCCGCATCGGTGCCGAGCCGGGGTTGCCCGAGCGGGCCCCCGTCGGGCAGGCCGGGCGCCGGTTCGCGGTGTTCCGGCGCGGCGACGCCGGGGCGGTCCGGGCGCACGGTCCGGTGCCCGGGAGGCGGCGCGCGCAGACCCCGGACAGCCCGTCGGCCGAGAACCCGGCCGCCCGGACCACGGGGAAGCGCACCGCGCAGCCGGACACCCGGACGGTGCCGGTGGCGAACGCCGAGGGGCGCCACCCGGGGGCTCGGCGCCCGTCGGCGAGCCGCCTCCCGCTCCGGGGCGAGCGGCGGTGACCTCGCAGGTCGCGGTGGAGGCGGGCGGCAGATCGTGTGCCCTTCCCGTGGACGCCGCCGAGTGCCGGAGCGGGAGCCGGGGCCGAGGGCGGGCGCCGGGTCCGCCGCCCGCGCACCCCGGAGCTGGCCGCCGGGCGGCGCGGTCGCCGGCGGCCTCGGCCGGGCAGGGGCGCCGCCGCGCGCCGTCCCGCCGCGCCTCCCGCGCCCCTTCCCGCCGCCGGGCGGCCTTCGGCGGCGCCCGTCCGGGCGGGGGAGCGGAACCGCGCGGAGGGCGGAGGCGTCCCACTTCTCAGTGCCGGCCCCGGGAGAACCGACTCCCGGGGCCATGCGCGCGGCACAGTGCGGGAGGCCGAAAGACGCCCTTGTGCGGCGTGAGCGCTCCCCGAATACTCCCGTCCAGCGCTTGTCAGGGGCACGTCGCATCCGGAATTCGGACGCTCCCCCGACTGCGCCTCACCGGGCCCCGACCCCACGCGGCCCTCGGTTCCTTTCGGGAGGAAACACCAGTGAGGATCAAGCGCACCACCCCCCGCAACAGCGTCGCGAGACGCACCCGCCTCGTCGCCCTCGCCGCCGGTCTCGCCGCCGTCGGCGCGCTCGCGGCCCCCACGGCTCACGCCGGTGAGAGCGGGACGTACAGCTCGGCGCAGCTCACCAGTGCCGCCGAGGCGGTGCTCGACACCGACGTCGCCGGCACCGCCTGGTACGTCGACAAGGCGGCCGGGAAGGTCGTCGTCACCGCGGACTCCACCGTCTCCAAGGCGGAGATCGCCAAGATCCAGAAGGCGGCGGGCGGTGAGGCCGGCGCCCTGGAGATCAACCGCACCGAGGGCACCTTCAGCCCGCTGCTCTCCGGCGGCGACGCGATCTACAGCAACAGCTCGCGCTGCTCCCTCGGCTTCAACGTGCGCAGCGGCAGCACGTACTACGCGCTGACCGCCGGGCACTGCACCAGCGGCACCAGCACCTGGTACACCAACTCCGCGCGGACCACCGCGTTCGGCACGGTCGCCGGGACCAGCTTCCCGAACAACGACTACGGCCTCATCCGCTACACCAACTCCTCCGTGCCGGTCTCCGGCACCGTGGGCAACGTCGACATCACCCGGGCCGCCAACCCGTCCGTCGGCCAGTCGGTGACCCGCCGCGGCTCCACCACCGGCATCCACAGCGGCACGGTCACCGGCCTCAACGCCACCGTGAACTACGGCAGCGGCCAGGTCGTCTACGGCATGATCCAGACCAACGTCTGCGCCGAGCCCGGCGACTCCGGCGGCCCCCTCTACTCCGGGTCGACCGCCCTCGGTCTGACCTCCGGCGGCAGCGGCAACTGCTCCTCGGGCGGCACGACCTTCTTCCAGCCGGTCGTCGAGGCCCTGAACGCCTACGGCGTCAGCGTCTTCTAGTCCCCGCTCCTCCCCGGACCCGCCAGGGTCCCCCGCACCTCGGGCCCGTACGGAGCGCGGACGCGCGTTCCGTACGGGACGGCCCCCGGGCGAACCGGTCGCGAACGGTTCCCCGGGGGCGGCCCCCGTTCACGCGGCCCCTCCCCGCCGGACCGCCGGACGCGCTACCGTCGAAAGTGACGTGCATCACTTTCCTACGGGATCCTGGGGGCCGTCATGATCGAGGAGCTGGTGACCGCGGCCGCGGCCACGGCGTCCGCCGGAGCGCTGTACCTGTTGGCGGCGGCCCGGGTGGTGAAACAGTACGAGCGCGGGGTCGTCTTCCGCCTGGGGCGGCTGCTGCCGGAAGTGCGCAGGCCGGGCTTCACCCTGGTGGTGCCGATGGTCGACCGCCTGCACAAGGTGAGTCTCCAGATCATCACGCTGCCCATCCCGGCGCAGGAGGGCATCACCCGCGACAACGTCACCGTGCGGGTCGACGCCGTCGTCTACTTCAAGGTGGTCAGTCCCTCCGACGCGCTGGTCCGCGTCGAGGACTACCGCTTCGCCGTCTCCCAGATGGCGCAGACCTCCCTGCGTTCCATCATCGGCAAGAGCGAACTGGACGACCTCCTCTCCAACCGCGAGAAACTCAACCAGGGCCTGGAGCTGATGATCGACAACCCGGCCGTCGAGTGGGGTGTCACCATCGACCGGGTCGAGATCAAGGACGTCTCCCTGCCGGAGACGATGAAGCGCTCCATGGCGCGGCAGGCGGAGGCCGACCGGGAGCGCCGGGCCCGGGTCATCAACGCCGACGCCGAACTCCAGGCGTCGAAGAAGCTCGCGGGTGCCGCCCAGGTGATGTCCGAGCAGCCGGCCGCGCTCCAGCTCCGGCTGCTCCAGACCGTGGTGGCGGTCGCCGCCGAGAAGAACTCCACCCTTGTCCTGCCGTTCCCGGTCGAGCTGCTGCGGTTCCTGGAACGGGCCGCGCCGCTTCCGGGCGCGCAGGTCGCCGGCGGCTCCCCGGAGCCCAGCGGGCAGGGGGCCACGCCCGCCCCCGCCGGGGAGGCGGTCGGCCCCGAGGCCGCCGCGCAGGCGCGGGAGCTCTCCGGGGAGTTCCCGCCCGGAGTGCCCGAGGACGTGGTGCGCCGGCTGCTGGAAGGGCTCGGGGAGAAGGGGGTCCCCGGTCTGGTGGGGGAGCGGGCGGTCTCCGAGGGTGAGCCCGAGGCGCCCGGCCCCCTCGCCGAGCCGGACCAGAACGGTGGTGTGGAGGCGGACAGGGGCAGGGGTGCGGATGCGGACGCCGGTGACGGCGGGCCCGGGGAGTCCTCGGGCGAGGGAGGGGCGCCGCGGGGCTGAAAGCGTTCGCAGGGCGGGACGGGTCGTCCCTGAGCGGACGAACGCGGCACTGAGAGGTGAAGGGCCGGCCGGGATCTCCCGGCCGGCCCTTCGTGCGCCCGGCCCCCGGGCCCCGGCGCCCCGGGTGGCGGGCGGGGCGGCGGTGCGACCGCCTCGGCCGTACCGGACGCGAAGGGAGTTGGGGAGGTTCGGTGAGCGGGGTGCGGCCAGGGTGTGACCGGGGTGCGGGCGGGGTGGGAACGCCTGATTCCGGTGGGGTGGATATGAGACAGGACTAGTCCTCGCCCCGGGTGGTGGTGCGACTGCGGAGGGTGCGGAAGCGCAGGTGCGAGCTGGGATGACGGGGCGCGGGGGAGGGCGCGGTGAGGTGTGGCGGAATCGTACGGGAGGCCGGAAGTCGACCTTGTGTCCCGGCTCACGGCCTCGCAATAGTTGCTGCCACGCAGGGCCCGGAAGCGTTCGGGCCGGTCACCGCCGGCCCCCTCGTCCTCCGGGTCCGTTCCTTCCGGCTGCCCGGCCGACCCCCACATGCGGTCCGGCGGCCGAACCCCCCACAGGAGGACGTGACGTGAACCACCGACGCATACCCAAGCGGCGGGTCGCCGTGACCGGTGCCGGCATCGCCGCGCTGGTCGCCGCCGGGCTGACCTTCCAGACGGCCAACGCCAGTGAGCCGCAGAGCGCCGAGCCGCGCACCCTCTCGGTCGCCTCCGCGGACAAGCTCGCCTCCACCCTCGTCGACGACCTCGGCAAGGCGGCCGCCGGGACGTACTACGACGCGAAGGCGAAGAACCTGGTGGTGAACGTCCTCGACGAGGGCGCCGCCACCGAGGTCGAGGCGTCCGGCGCCAAGGCCAGAATCGTCGAGCACTCCCTCACCGCGCTGAACGACGCCCGTGCCACCCTCAAGGACCGGGCCGCCATCGCGGGCACCTCGTGGGCGATCGACCCGACCAGCAACAAGGTCGTCGTCACCGCCGACCGCACGGTCGAGGGCAAGGACCTCGCGAAGCTCACCAAGGTCGTGGACGCTCTCGGCTCCAAGGCCGAACTCAAGCACACCAAGGGTGAGTTCAAGCGGTTCATCGCGGGTGGCGACGCCATCCACGGCAACGGCGGCCGCTGCTCCCTCGGCTTCAACGTGGTGAAGGGCGGCGAGCCGTACTTCCTCACCGCCGGCCACTGCACCGAGGGGATCTCCAGCTGGTCCGAGACCTCGGGCGGCGCCGAGATCGGCACCACGGTCGAGTCCGACTTCCCCGGCGACGACTACGGCCTGGTCAAGTACACCGGCTCCACCGCGCACCCCAGCGAGGTGAACCTGTACGACGGCAGCACCCAGGCCATCAGCGGCGCGGGCGACGCCACCGTCGGCCAGTCGGTGACCCGCTCCGGCTCCACCACGCAGGTCCACACCGGCGAGGTGACGGCGCTCGACGCCACTGTGAACTACGGCGGCGGCGACGTCGTCGAGGGCCTGATCCAGACCACCGTCTGCGCCGAGCCCGGCGACAGCGGCGGTTCGCTCTTCGACGGCTCCACGGCGCTGGGCCTCACCTCCGGCGGCAGCGGTGACTGCTCCTCGGGCGGCGAGACCTTCTTCCAGCCGGTGCCCGAGGCGCTCTCCGCCTACGGCGTCGAGATCGGCTGACACCCCGCTGAACCGAACCCCGGCCGGAGTCCCAGCCCGGCCGGGGTTTCGCGTGTCCGCGCCCGCCCGCGCCGTCGCGAGGGCGGGTTCACCGGGGCAGGCCCCGTGACCGCTCCCGGCTGCCGCCGTACAGGCCGGCGGCCAGGGTCACCAGGATGCCGCCCACCGCCCACGCCGCCAGCACCAGCAGGGGCCCGGTGAGCGCCCGTCCGTCGAAGTACGCGATCGAACGCGCTCCCCAGGTGCCGGCGCCGGGCTGGAGGGCCGGGCCGATCGCCTCCCAGAACGGCGGCAGCATCGGCAGCGGGAAGGCGCCGCCCGCGCTCGGGTTGCCGCCGACCACCACGATCAGCACGGCCACGCCGATGCCGGCGAGGCCGGTCCACGCCTCCAGGGCCAGAGTGAGGGCTCCGACCGAGAAGACCACCAGGGAGCCCAGCCCCCACATGCCCCACAGGCTGCCCGGCAGGGCGCCGAGGACCGGCCCGACCACCACCGCCCCGCCGAACCCGCCCGCGACCGAGTACAACGCCATGCAGGCGAGCCGGATCACCGCGCGCCGGCCGTTGGCCGGGCGTTCGCCCGCGCTGAGGGCCAGCAGGGAGGCGGTCAGGTAACCGCCCACGGACCAGCCGACGGCCAGGTAGAAGGACGAGAGGCCGTTGAAGTCCTCGCGGGAGGCGGGGGCGACGTCCACCGTCCGCACCTGGCGGCCCTCGGCCGCCTCCGTCTCGGTGACGATCCGCTCCAGCGACGTGGCCAGCACGGTGCCGCCGCCGGAGGCGACCAGCAGCCGGTCGGTGGAGCCCCGGGGGTCCACCACCAGGGCCCCGTCGATCTTCCGCTCCATGATCTGGTGGCGGGCCTCGGCCTCGTCGGCGACCTTCCGCGCGTCCAGCGGGTCCCCGGACAGCGCGTTCAGCCGGGAGACCAGCTCCTCGCCCTGCCCGGCGGGTCCCGGTACGGCCACCCCGAAAGGGACGTGGTGCGGCTTCGGGTCGTGCAGCGCGCCCACGTAGCTGGCGATGAACAGGATCTGGAGAGCGAGGGCGCCGATGACGAGCAGCGCGGTGCGCAGGGTGACCGCGTCCCGCAGTTCGGCACCGAAGCCCCGGGGTGCGGCGGGTCCGGCGGAGTGCGACATCCCCCCACGCTGTCGCCGCCCGTCCGGCCGCGCAGTCGGGGCCGGTCCGAATGGCTGACCGGGCGGGGGCCGTCCGGGGTGTGAGAAGAAGCGCAGGTCGCGACGGGCCGAGGGCGGGGCGGAGCAGGGGGCGTACGGTTATCGTACGAGTGTTCGAAAGCTGGTCTATGGTGGAAGGCGGGGGTGAGTGGAAGCCGAGATTCCGGAGGTGTGCGCGGTGGGGTTCACGCATCTGCACACCGTCTCGGGCTACTCCCTGCGGTACGGCGCCTCGCACCCCGAGCGGCTCGCCGAGCGTGCCGCCGAACGCGGCATGGACGCCGTCGCCCTCACCGACCGGGACACCCTCGCCGGAGCCGTCCGCTTCGCCAAGGCGTGCGCCACCGCCGGGGTGCGGCCCCTGTTCGGCGTCGAACTCGCCGTCGGTGAGCGCCCCCGCCCGCAGGGCCGGGTCCCGGTGCGCGGCGGCGCCTTCATCGACGAGTCCGCCGCCCGCGTCACCTACCTCGCCCGGGACGGCGCCACCGGCTGGGCCACCCTCTGCCGCCTGGTCACCGCCGCCCACGCGGCCGGCGCCGACCAGCCCCTGCTGCCCTGGCGGGACAACCACGGCGAGGGCGTCACCGTCCTGCTCGGCCCCGCCTCCGACGTCGGCCGCGCCCTCGCCGCCGGGCGCCCCGACCGGGCCGCGCGGCTCCTCGCCCCCTGGCGCGAGGTGTACGGCGACGCGCTGCGTCTGGAAGCCGTCCACCACGGGCTGAGCGGTACCGGCCCCGGCTCGCTCCGCCTCGCCGCCCGCACCGTCGGCTTCGCCGCCGACCAGGGCGTCCCCGCCGTCCTCACCAACGCCGTCCGCTACGCCGACCCCGGCTCCGGCCCGGCCGCCGACGTCCTGGACGCCGCTCGCCGGCTGGTTCCGGTCGACCCGCGCCGGGGTCTGGACAGCGGCGAGCGATGGCTGAAGGACGCCGCCGCCATGGCCCGCACCGCCGAGCGGATCGCCGAGGCCGCCGGGCTCGGCCCCGAGGGCGCCGCCCGGCTCCTCGCCGAGACCCGCCGCGCCGCCGACGCCTGCCTCGTCGACCCCGAGGACGACCTCGGCATCGGCGCGGTCCGCTTCCCCGAGGCCGCCCTGGTCGGCGCGGGGCGCCGCACCGCGCAGCGGGTGCTCGCCTCCCGGGCCGCCGCCGGCATGGTCCGCCTCGGCCACGACCGGAAGGCCGCGTACTGGGACCGGCTCCACCACGAGCTGGACATCATCGCCCACCACGGCTTCGCCACGTACTTCCTCACCGTCGCCCAGGTCGTCGACGACGTCCGCGGTCTCGGGGTGCGGGTCGCCGCCCGCGGCTCCGGCGCCGGCTCCCTCGTCAACCACCTGATCGGCATCGCCCACGCCGACCCCGTCGAGCACGGGCTGCTCATGGAGCGGTTCCTCTCCAAACGCCGGGCCGTGCTGCCCGACATCGACATCGACGTGGAGTCCGCCCGCCGCCTGGAGGTCTACCGGGCGATCCTCGGCCGCTTCGGCGCCGAGCGGGTCGCCACCGTCGCCATGCCCGAGACCTACCGGGTCCGGCACGCCGTCCGCGACGTGGGCGCCGCGCTGTCCATGGACCCCGCCGACATCGACCGGATCGCCAAGGCGTTCCCGCACATCCGGGCCCGCGACGCCCGCGCGGCCCTCGCCGAACTGCCCGAACTCAAGCAGGTCAACGAGGAGTTCGGCGGTCGCGACCGGCTCTGGCAACTGGTCGAGGAGCTGGACGCGCTGCCGCGCGGTGTCGCCATGCACCCGTGCGGCGTCCTGCTCTCCGACGCCTCCCTCACCGCCCGCACCCCCGTCGTCCCCACCAGCGGCGAGCAACTGCCGATGTCCCAGTTCGACAAGGAGGACGTGGAGGACCTCGGCCTGCTCAAACTCGACGTGCTCGGCGTCCGCATGCAGTCCGCGATGGCCCACGCCACCGCCGAGGTCGAACGCGCCACCGGCGAACCCCTCGACCTCGACCGAGAGGCCGACCCCGCCCGCGCCGACCCGGCCGCCTACGAACTGGTCCGCTCCGCCGAGACGCTCGGCTGCTTCCAGATCGAGTCGCCGGGCCAGCGCGACCTGGTCGGACGGCTCCAGCCGGACAGCTTCCACGACCTGGTCGTGGACATCTCGCTGTTCCGCCCCGGCCCGGTCGCCGCCGACATGGTCCGGCCCTTCATCGAGGCCCGGCACGGCCGCGCCCCCGTCCGCCACCCCCACCCCGACCTGGAGGACGCCCTGCGCGACACCTACGGCGTCGTCGTCTTCCACGAGCAGATCATCGAGATCGTCTCCGTCCTCACCGGCTGCGGCCGCGACCGCGCCGACCAGGTGCGCCGCGCCCTCTCCGATCCCGACGCCCAGGGCCGGCTACGGGTCTGGTTCGCCCAGCACGCCGCGGCCCGCGGCTACACCGCCGAGGTGATCGCCCGTACCTGGGAGATCGTCGAGGCGTTCGGCAGCTACGGCTTCTGCAAGGCGCACGCCGTCGCCTTCGCCGTCCCCACCTACCAGTCGGCCTGGCTCAAAGCCCACCACCCCGCCGCCTTCTACGCCGGGCTGCTCACCCACGACCCGGGCATGTACCCCAAGCGGCTGCTGCTCGCCGACGCCCGCCGGCGCGGGGTGCCGGTGCTGCCGCTCGACGTGAACCGGTCCGGCACCACCCACCGGATCGAACTGGTGTCCGGGGACGGGAAGCGGCCCGGCCGGTGGGGCGTCCGCCTCGCCCTCAGCGACGTGCACGGCATCAGCGAGGCCGAGGCCGCCCGGATCGAGGAGCACGCCCCCTACACCTCCCTCCTCGACTTCTGGCAGCGCGCCCGGCCGGGCCGCCCGGTCGCCGAACGGCTCGCCCAGGTCGGGGCGCTCGACGCGTTCGGCGCCAACCGCCGCGACCTCCTGCTCCACCTCACCGAACTCCACCGGGGCCGCCCGCGCGGCGCCGCCGCCCAGCCGACCCTGCTCGGCGCCGACTCCGCGCCCGGCGCCCGCCGCGTCCCCTCCGCCGGGCTGCCCGACCTCGACGAGACCGAACGGCTCAGCGCCGAACTGGGCGTCCTCGGCATGGACGCCTCCCGCAACCTCATGGACGACCACCGCGACTTCCTCGAAGAGCTGCGGGTCACCTCCGCCCGGTCGCTGCGCGGCGCCTCGCACGGCAGCACCGTGCTGGTCGCCGGGGCCAAGGTCGCCACCCAGACACCGCCGGTCCGCTCCGGACGCCGGGTCGTCTTCACCACCCTCGACGACTCCACCGGGCTGGTCGACCTCGCCTTCTTCGACGACAGCCACGAGGCGTGCGCCCACACCGTCTTCCACTCCTGGCTGCTGCTGGTCCGCGGCACCGTGCAACGCCGGGGCGCGCGCAGCCTCAGCGTGGTCGGCTCCGCCGCCTGGAACCTCGCCGACCTCATCGAACTCCGCCGCGACCAGGGGCTGGAGGCGGTCGCCGCCCACCTCGCCGCCGACCCGGACCAGGTCCCCGAGACCGCGCCCGGCCGCCGCATCCGGATGAGCACCGGCTACGAGATGAACGCCTGGGCCGACCTCCGCCCGGCCGGCCCGGGCCCCGACGCCACCGGGACACCGCCCGCCCCCGCCGGGATCACCCGCCCCGAGACCGCCGGGAACGGGCGGCTGTGGCACCGCAGCCAGGGGAGCGCCGGATGATCCTCTGCATCAGGTTCCGTCTGGGCGCGGAGCGCGAAGCCCTCCTGCCGGAGCTGGCCCGGCTCGCCGAGGACGTCAGCCCCGTCGTCCAGGCCGTACCGCCCGATACCCTCCTCGTCGACGTGCGCGGCGCGCTGCGCTACTTCGGGCAGGACGCCGAGCGCCTCGCCTCCGTCCTCAGGGTCCGCGCCCTCGCCCACACCGGCACCGCCTGCGCCATCGGCGTCGCCGCCAACCCGCTGCTGGCCCGGATGGCCGCCCGGCAGGCCGAGTCCGGCACCACCCTGCTGGTCCCCGACACCCCCGAGGCCGTCGCCGGCTTCCTCCACCCGCGCCCGGTCGTCGCCCTGCCCGGCGTGGGCCCCGGTACCGCTCGTACCCTCTGCGCCTACGGCCTGGACACCGTCGGCCGGCTCGCCGCCGCCCCGCTCGGCACCCTCCAGCGGCTCACCACCGCCCGCACCGGGCGCGAGCTGTACGAGAAGGCGCGCGGGATCGACCGGACGCCGGTCGTCCGGAACGCCGCCGCGCAGTCGCTCGCCGCCGAACGGGTCTTCGGCCGCGACGAGCTGGACCGCGGCACCCAGCGCCGCGCCCTGCTCTCACTCACCACCGAGCTGGGGCTCCGGATGCGCGGCACGGACCAGGTGACCCGGGGGCTGGCCCTGACCGTCCGGTACGCCGACCGGTCCACGACCACCCGCAGCCGCACGCTCCCCGAGCCGACCGCGCACACCGCCGCCCTCACCTCCGCCGCCTACGCCCTGCACGACGCGCTCGCCCTCCAGCGGGCCCGGGTGCGGGCCGTCGCGCTGCGCGCCGAGGGACTCGCCCCGGCCGGTCGCGCCGCCCACCAGCTCACCTTCGACCCCACCGACGACAAACTCCGCCGCCTGGAGGCCGCCGCGGACCGGGCGCGGGCCAGGTTCGGCCCCGGCGCGGTCCTCCCGGGGACCCTCGCGGCCTGACGGCGCGGCCGCCGGCCGTACTCGACGCGCCCCAGTTTTTACCGGCCCGTAACTTCCCCCGGAGGGCTACCCCTGCGTAACTTGACGGGAGCACGACAGCCGGTGATCCGGATCACAGGGCCATCCCGGCGCGAACCCCCACCGAGTCGCAAGGAGTCCGTCCGATGCTGCCCTGGAAGAGATGGCTGCGCCCCGTCGCCGCCCTCGCCCTCACCGCCGCCGCGGTGCTCACCCCCGCCGCCACCGCCTCCGCCGCCCCCGCCGCGGTCAGCAGTGGCTGGAACGACTACAACTGCAAGCCGTCCGCCGCGCACCCCCGTCCGGTCGTCCTGGTCCACGGCACCTTCGCCAACTCCGTCGACAACTGGCTGGTCCTCGCGCCCTACCTGGTCAACCGCGGCTACTGCGTCTTCTCCCTCGACTACGGGCAACTGCCCGGTGTGCCCCTCGTCCACGGCCTCGGCCCGATCGACAAGTCGGCCGAGCAGCTCCGTGACTTCGTCGACAAGGTGCTCGCCGCCACCGGCGCCCCCGAGGCCGATCTGGTCGGCCACTCCCAGGGCGGCATGATGCCCCGCCACTACCTGAAGTTCCTCGGCGGCGCCGACAAGGTCAACGCCCTGGTCGGTATCGCCCCCGACAACCACGGCACCACCCTGCTCGGGCTCACCAAGCTCCTGCCGCACTTCCCGGGCGTCGAGAAGTTCCTGAACGACAAGACCCCCGCGCTCGCCGACCAGATCGTCGGCTCCCCCTTCCTCACCCGGCTCAACGAGGGGGGCGACACGGTGCCAGGCGTCCGGTACACCGTCATCGCCACCCGCTACGACCAGGTCGTCACGCCCTACCGGAGCCAGTACCTGGACGGGCCGGACGTCCGCAACGTGCTGCTCCAGGACCTGTGCCCGGTCGACCTCTCCGAGCACGTCGCCATCGGCACCATCGACCGGATCGCCTTCCACGAGGTGGCGAACGCCCTCGACCCGGCCCACGCCACCCCCACCACCTGCGGCTCCGTCGTCGACTGAGCCGCGCCCCGCGCACCGGCGAAGGGCCGCCACCGCTCCCCGGCCAGGGGGACGGCGACGGCCCTTCGGCCCGTCAGGGCAGGTGGGGGCGGCGGAACGCGCGGGGGCGTCAGTGACGGGAGCCGACCGCGCGGCGGCGGGCGGAGGCGAACAGGAAGGCGGCGCCGAGGGCGAGCACGCCCGCCCCACCGATCGCCACGTACGGGGTGGCGCTGTCGCCGCCGGTCTCCGCGAGGTCCTCGCCGCCCGCGGGCTTCTCCTCGACGGCGGTCCCGGCCGCGCCCTTCGCCTCGGGGGCGTTGCCCCGCCGACGGCCTCGTGGCCCTCGCCGTGCGCGGCGTTCGCCGCCCTCTCCCGGGCGGTGTCCCCGCCGTGGCCCTCGTGGGCGACGGCGGACCTCTCCGCGCCCGCCTCGATCTGCCGCTCGGACGGCCGTCCGGGACGACCTCGCGGTGACGGCCCGCCACGTTCGGGAGGTTGACCTCGTTCCAGTCGTAGAACGCCTGGGCGCCACTGGCGGCGACGGCGGCCTCGCAGGCGTCGGACGACGGGCGCTCCGGACCCTCCGCGTAACAGGCCGAGACCCGGCTGACCGGGTCCGTCATGGTGCCGTGCGCGCCGGCCGGGGAGGCGCCGAGCACGGTCAGCGCCAGCGGGGCGGCGAGCAGGGCGGCGGTCCTGGCGGCGGTGCGGCGAACGGTCATGGGCGGGCTCCTCGCGAGGTCGTCGGCCGGGTGCGGCGCGGGTCCCCCGGAACTCGGCCGCCACCGGGAAACTAGCCTCCCGACCAGCCCGTTCCACCGGGAAGTACGCCCGGGGGCCGATCTTCATGGTGCTCTTGAGATCGCCCTGAGCGGCCCATCGGACGACGGCCCCGCCCCACCTCTCGACGGCCCGTCAGCTCCGTCAGCCGTCCCGCTCGCGCCAGCTCCTCCAGCGTGTCCAGCGCCGCCCGCGCCGCCGCGGCCGCCACCGGATCGGTCCGCTCCAGCCCGCTCGCCGCGAACTCGTCCTCGTCCAGCCGCAGCACCTCGCTCCCGTCGGCCGGGACCCACAGGTCCAGGTCGAGGTCGTCCACCACCAGCACGCCGCCGGACAGCTCCGCCGGACGGGTCACGTCGCAGTACCAGCCCTTCAGGGCGCCCGCGCCGTCCCGCACCTCCTTCACCGCGAACCAGCGGCCGCGCCAGAAGTGCTCGGTGAACACGTCGCCCGGCTCGAAACGCACGAAGCCGAAGTCGCGCACCCCGGCCCCCGCCCACGGCGCCCGCACGGTGATCCGCTCCCCGTCGTCGGCGAGCAGCCGCGCCGGGTACGTGATCTTCGTCCGGCCGTGCTTGACCAGCCGTACGCCCACCTCGCCGGTGCCCGGCACGTCAGCCCAGCTCGCGGAGATGCCGCACCTCCGTCGCGCAGATCTCGTAACCGAACCTGCGGTTGACGGCGAGCATCGGGGCGTTGCCCGCGTCGTTCCCGGTGAACGCCTCCCGCAGGCCGGCCGCCCGGGCCTTGTGCAGCGTGGCGGTCTTCGCCAGGCTCGCCAGCCCGCGTCCCCGGTACTCCCGCAGCGTCCCGGTCATCGCCGACGACATCCGGCTCACCCCGTCGGTCGCCACCGCGCTGAACGCGACCGGCCGCCCGTCCACCACGGCGAGCGTGGCCAGCTCCCGTGACTGGCAGGGGTGGCCCCAGGTCGTCTCCAGCCAGTCGGTGTAGTCGTCCAGTTCGGCGCCGACGTCGCTGGGCTCGTCGGCGGTCACCGCCGCGTCCAGCTCGAAGACCGGGCGCGGATCGTCCTCGAACACGGTGCAGGGCACCAGCTCCACCCTGGGCGGCACCTCGGGCAGCGGCGGCAGCGGTGCCGTCAGGTCCAGCCGCAGGAAGTGCGCCGAGCGGCGCGGGGCGTAGCCGCGGCGCCCGGCGTAGGCGAGGCTTCTCCCGTCCCCCAGCACCCAGCTGTACGCGCGCGCGGCCCCCAGCCCCCGCAAACGCGCCTCGGCCGCCTCCACCAGCGCGGTGCCGACGCCCCGGCCGCGCCGGTCCGGACGGACGTAGGTGTTGACGTAGGCGTTGCCCGGCGTCGGGCTCTCGTGGGCCAGCCCCGTCTGGCAGCGGCCGACGACCTCGCCGTCCGCCTCGGCCACCAGCACCCGGTGGCGGGCGGCCTCGGGGGTGTGCTCCGCCTCCCACACCTGGGCCTCGGCGGTGGTCAGCAGCGGGGGGATCGCCTCTCGCAGGACCCGGACGACGGCCTCGGCGTCGTCGGGCCGGAAATCTCTCACAGTCACTGTCACGGCGGTGACGCTAGGCGCTCCCGCCCCCTGAGGTCGCGTCAATTTCCGTACGCCCGGCCTCCCCCCGTCCCGGCTCCCGCAGACAGCCGTTCCCGCCCGGGCCCGCCGCCACCGGCCCGGCCGCCGCCGCCCGCGCCGTCCCGCGGACAGCCGCCGGTACGGGACAATCGCCGCGTGACAGCCGACGACATCAGCATCGAGATCGACCCGCGCGACCCCACCGCTCCCTACGAGCAGGTACGGGCCCGCCTCTCCGAACTGGCCCGCTCCGGCGCCCTGCCCGTCGGGCACCGGCTGCCGACCGTGCGCGGCCTCGCCGAACGCCTCGGCATCGCCGCCAACACCGCGGCCAAGGCGTACCGGGCCCTGGAGGCCGACGGGGTGATCGAGACCCGGGGCCGCAACGGCACCTTCGTGGCCGCCGCCGGGGAGGCCGCCGACAAGGAGGCCGCCGCGGCCGCCGCCACCTACGCGCAGCGGGCGCGCCGGCTCGGGCTGGACGCCGAGACCGCCCGCGCCGTCGCCGAGGAGGCGCTGCGGGCCGCCTACCGCACCCGCTGACGGACCGGGGCCGCCCGTTTTTCGCCGGGGCGTCAGGGGTGGCGGCCCGACCTCACAGGTAGAGCCCCGAGTCGGCCACCGCGCGCTGGTCGGGCAGGTCGGTCGGCCCGGTGCCGCGCCGCAGCGCGTACAGCTCGGCGAGGGTGGCTCCCTCCCGGCCGACGCCCTCGGAGCTGCCGAGCCAGGCCACCGCCTCGTCCCGGGTCAGCGCGCCCACCTCGATCCGGGCCAGGCAGCGGCCGGGCCGCACCACGGCGGGGTGCAGCCGCTCCAGCGGCTCGTTGGTGGTGACCCCGACCAGCACGTTGCGGCCCTGGCCGAGCAGGCCGTCGGTGAGGTTGAGCAGCCGGGACAGCGCCTGGCCCGTCGAGCTCTTGGCCTCTCCCCTGATCAGCTCGTCGCAGTCCTCCAGGAGCAGCAGCCGCCAGCGGGACTCGCCCTCGTCGTCCTCCTCGCCGATGGCGATGTCCATCAGGTAGCCGACGTCGGAGAAGAGCCGTTCCGGGTCGAGGACGCAGTCGACCTGGCACCAGTCGCGCCAGGCCCGGGCCAGGGTGCGCAGCGCCGAGGTCTTGCCGGTGCCGGGCGGGCCGTGCAGCAGGAGCAGCCGGCCCGTCACCTCGTCCGGCGTGGTCTTCATCAGGCCGTCCATCGCCCCGGCCACCGGCGCCGTGTAGTTGCCCCGTACCTCCTCCCAGCTGCCGGCGCTGATCTGCCGGGTGGTGCGGTCCGGGCCGCAGCGGGGCGAGAAGTGCCAGAACCCCATCGACACGTCCTCCGGGCGCGGGTCCGGTTCGTCCGCCGCGCCCTGAAGCGTCCTGGTGAGCAGCGACTCGGCCAGCTCGGCGCTGGTCGCGGTGACGGTCAGCTCGCAGCCCCGGGACCACCGGGAGACCAGCAGTGTCCAGCCGTCGCCCTCGGCCAGCACGCGGCCCCGGTCCCCGTCGGTGACGGTGCGGACCACCGTGGCGCCCTCTGGCAGCTCCGGGGCGCCGGGCCGCAGCTTCTCCACCGTGCCGCTGTGCGCGTACGGCTGCTCCCCGGTGGCGAACCGGGAGAGGAACAGGGCGTCCACCACGTCGGCCGGGGAGCAGTCGCCGTCGAGGTTGAGGCGGGTCTCCAGCAGCCCGGCCGGCGGGGCGGAGGGCGCGTCCGGCCCGGGGGCGGGGGTGCGGGCGGGTCTCGTCGTCTCGATCGGGGTCTCCTGGTGCTCGGCCATGTCCGCCATGGTCGGGGAGCGGAGCCCCCCGACGCACGCGGTTTTCGCCCGCGCCCCGCCCCACTTGAGCCGCGACGGCGTGTCGCGGCCCCCTTCCGGGGCGGAACCGGTGCCACCGCCCCGGGCGCTGCCTACTCTGGGAACGATGCGGGACCACGGGGGGCGGCGCGGGCGGGCCGGCCGGGGGCGGGCGGCCCTCGTCGCCGGCGCGTCCGCCCTCGCCCTCACGCTGCTCACCGCCTGCTCCGGCGGCCCGCCCGGCGAGCCCGCCCCGCCCGCCGAGGTCGGCTGGGGCTTCACCCACACCCGGTACAGCGCCGACCAGGGCGAGGACCGGGCGGTGCGCCGGGCCCGTGCCACCCTGGAGGGGACCGGCCTGCCGCAGGTCCAGCACCTGATGGGCTGGGGCGCCGACAACCCCGAACCCCGCCCGGGCGCATACGACTTCGCCGCCATGGATCGCCGGATCGCGCTGGCCGGGAAGACCGGCGCCACCCCCGTCGTCACCCTGTGCTGCGCGCCCGACTGGATGAAGGGCGGCACCGCCGGCCGGACCGACTGGAGCGTCGGCTCCCTGGAACGCGCCCCCGACCCGGAGCACTACGCCGACTTCGCCCGGCTCGCCGCGACCACCGCGCGCCGCTACCCCCAGGTCCGCCACTACCTCGTCTGGAACGAGTTCAAGGGATTCTGGAACGAGACCGAGGGCCGCTGGGACCACGAGGGCTACACCGAGCTGTACAACCAGGTCCGCCGCGCCCTCAAGGAGGTCGACCCGGCCATCCGCGTCGGCGGCCCCTACCTCGTCATGGACAGCTTCCCGCCCGGCCGCGCCGACGGTGCCTCCCGCGAGGTGCGCGGCGCCTGGGGCGCGCTGGACCGGCGGACCGTCGACGCCTTCCGGTACTGGAACCGGCACAAGGACGGGGCCGACTTCGTGGTGGTCGACGGTTCCAGCTACACCGTCGACGGCGAGCTGGTCCCGGACGCCTTCGCGGCCACCGCCAAGTTCACCGACGTCGGCCGCTGGCTCCGCGCGGAGACCGGCGGCCGGCTCCCGCTGTGGTGGGCCGAGTACTACGTCGAGCCCGGGGACGCCGACGACCGGCGCGCCGACTGGCCCGAATCCCGCCGCCGCGCCGCCCACGCCGCCGGCCTCGTGGCACTCGCCAAGGGCGGCGCCACCACCGCCTTCTACTGGAACCCCGAGCGCCCCGCCGCCCCCTGCCCCGGCTGCCTCTGGCGTCCCACCCACCTGCCCGACGGCGGCACCCCGCTCCCGATGCTCGACCTCTTCACCCGCTTCCAGCGGGAGTTCGGCCCCGGCACCCGTTTCGCCTCCGTCCCCGGCGACACCGCCTCCGGCCTCTCCGTCCTCGCCGACGACCGCGCCGTCCTCGCCGTCAACCACCGCGCCACCGCACGGACGGTACGGATCGACGGAGCGCGGGTGCGGCTGGAGGCGTACGAGGTGCGGTGGCTGGGGCGGACGGGGCGGTAGGGGGGGCGGCGGGCGCCGGGGGACCCGAACGGGTTCCGGACCTGGGCGGCTTCCCGCGCCCTCGGCCGTTCGCGGACGTCGGACAGGACGGGGCGGTGCCGGCCCGCTCCTTCGCCCTGCCGCGGCCGGCCGGCACGGTGACCTCGCGGGCACGACGACACCTCTCGTCGCGACGGGGGCCCGCGGGGCTCGGTCCGGCCGGTGGTGCCCGCGCCTCGCGGCGGGGGCCGGCGGCGCGGCGGTGACGGGGGAGAGCATCCCGCCGTCGTTCACCGGCATCGGCCACGGCGGGCGGTCCACGCCTCAGCCCCTCACGTCCGCACAGGGCGGGGCAGGGCGGCGGGCCGGCGCGGAACCCGCGGCGGGCCGGCCCGCCGGTCACGCGCTGCGCGTCCGGAGGGTGGGGACAGGTGTACCGGTGCCGGCTCCCCGGCGACCACCGGCCCCACGTGCTGGAGCGTGCCGGCGCGCTCGTGGAGGTGGCCCGGACGAGCACCGCGCCACGCCGCGACGCCGTGCGGGGCGGCCGGCCAGGCAGTCCCGAGCCTCCTCGGTCCCTTCGAAGACGTCCGCCACCCCCGGGGCCCCTCGTCCACCGGCAGGCTCCCTTTGTCCCGGGCGGGCCGCCGACCGGCTCGGCGGCCGACGAGGGACCCGGCGGCCGTCCGGGAAGGGAGCCCCCGGCGGGCCGCCGTCCCGCCCTCGTAGGATGCGCCCATGGCACTGGACCAGGCACTCGTGGACGCCGCACGCGATCAGCTCGACCGGCGGTGGCCCGCCGACGAGGACGGGGGCGCGGCGGCCGTGCGCCTCGCCGACGGGCGCGTCCTCACCAGCGTGGGGCTCGACAACCTGAACATGAGCGTGGCGCTCTGCCACGAGACGGGCGCGCTGATCCAGGCGTACACCCTCGACGTCCCCGTCACGGCCACCGTCTGTCTCTGCCGTGACCGGGAGCGGAACCGCCTCCTCGTCCTGCCGCCCTGCGGCATCTGCCAGGAGCGGCTGGCCCTGTGGGGCCCGCGGGTCGAGGCGGCCGTGCCCGACGCCACCGCCCCCGGCGGCTGGCGCGCCGCCACCCTCGCCGAACTCAACCCCCTCTACTGGGGAACGAGCTTCACCGAGGACGGTGACTGGCCCACCCAGGCCGCCCACAGCGCGTGACGTGACGCGGGCCGTCCCACGGCCCGCCCGGGCCCGCGGGCGTTCAGGCCAGCGTCCAGAAGCGGTGGACCAGTGACGCCAGGACCACCACCAGCAGCGGCACCGCGAACCAGAACAGGCCCCGGACCGCCGGGGAGGCCGGGCTGCCGGGAGCGGCGCGGACTCGGAGCACCTCGCGGACCGCCAGCAGGAGGACGAGCAGCCCGGCCGACAAAGCACCCAGGACGGACCACGGTGTCCAGGTGACCATCGGGCCCGGCGGGCCGGGTGCGGCCGCCTCCACCGGGCCGGGCGGCGGGTCGCGCAGCTCGTACACGCTCGCGTCGGCGTCGCGTACCACCGCGACCAGGTCGTCGCGGGCGTCCAGGGCGGCGAGGAGCCGACGCTCCCAGCTCGTCGGGTAGCCGGCGTCCAGCTCCAGGTGGGCCGACTGGCCGCGGCCCACGATCAGGTACGAGCGGGGGCCCGCCTCACGCAGGGCGTCGGCCAGCGGGGCGACCAGGACCGGGTCACGGGGCGCCGCGGCCGGGACGTACCGGACGCGTTCCATCGCCCGGGAGCCCCAGGGCAGGGCCGGGGTCACGCTCTCCTCGGGGTCCTCGCTGAGCCAGAGCAGGCGTGCGGTCGGTTCTGCGTGCGCGTACACCCACTCCATCGCGGCGACCTCGCCGGGCCGTACCCGTTCGAACGCCTCGTTGCCCCACCGGGCCACCAGGAAGCCGCCGACCAGGACCAGCCCGGCCAGCAGGGCCGCGAGCGGTGCCGGCGAGACTTGGTCCCAGGCCCGCTCCTCGGCGCTCTTCCCGGCGCGCGGGAAGAAGGCGAGCGCCGCCAGCAGGGCCGCGCCGGGCAGGGCGAAGAGGAAGACCCGCAGCGCCATCTCCCCGCCGTACGCCTGGAGGGCGAACCCGGCGGCCGGGACGAACGCCAGGACCGGCAGGGCCCGTTCCCGGTATCCGGCGACCCTTCTGCGCCACCAGCCCCAGCAGGCCAGCCCCATCACCAGCCCGGCCAGCCCCACCCGGGTGTACAGCACCAGTTGGTGCGTGGCGGAGCCGCCCTCGATGCGGCCGGTGACCGAGGAGGTGACGTTCTCCCCCAGCCCGCCGATGCCGCCGAAGAGTTCGTCGAAGTGGCCCGACCAGTACGGCTCGGCGAGGAAGCAGACCCACCCCACCGCCACCACCCCGACGAGCAGCGGCAGGCCCCGCAGGGCGCACCGGCCGAGCACCACCAGTACCGCCACCACCCCCAGCATCACGAAGGGCGTCAGCTGGTGGGAGGGGACGACGGCCGCGAACAGGGCCAGGACCACGGTGAGCAGGACCGTCCGCTGCCCGGGCGTCGTGGCCCCCACCGCCGCCTCACCCGGCACCACCCCGCCGGGCGGCGGCCTGCCGGGCCCCCGGAACCACCGCAACAGCACGGCCGCGAAGGCCAGGTACAGCAGGTAGGTGAAGCTCTGGGGCGAGAAGTAGTCCTGCCCCACCCAGCCGCTCAGCGCGAAGAACCACACCCCGCACCAGCGTGCCCGCCACCCCGCCCGCACCGAACGCGCCAGCAGCGCCATGGGGAGCAGCGCCAGCAGGTTGACCGCCAGAGGCCACCAGCGCACCACCTCCGCCAGCTCCGCCGGGTCGCTCACCCCGCACGCCCGCAGGACGAAGGCGGCGACCGCGAAGAACCCGGGCCAGCTCCACCGCGCGTCCAGCGCCGGGGCCGACCCACCGGTCCGGTCCAGGTACTCCAGGAAACCGAGGTGCTGCCAGGCGGTGGCGAACCGGGGCTGCTCCTCGACCACGGCCGGCAGCGCGTGCAGCGACGCGACCGTCGCCACCAGGACCAGCCCGAGCAGAAGAGGCTGCGGGCGGGAGGCCCACAGCAGCGCCCCGAACGCGCCCACCAGCAGCGCGGCCCCGGCGAAGAGGGGCCACGGCAGGATTCCGGCCAGGCCGAGGCCGCCCATGGCGTCCAGCGCGGACTCGTCCAGGGCCGGGACCGGCAGCCAGTACAGCGCCAGCCCCGCCGCCAGCAGCAGCGCGGGCGCCACCGTCCGCAGGGACGGGCGCCGCCGGGCCGGCCCACCGGGCGTCTCCCCCTCCGCCGTGGGCGGCACCTCGGGCGCCGCCTTCGCCCAGGACGGCCGGTGCTCCGCCGCCGCCTCCGCCTCCTCCGCCGCCGGTCCGCCGGTCACCGTCCGCCTCCGCCCGCCGGGGCCGCGCCCTTTGGCGCCGCCCGTACCACCGGGGCCAGCCGCACCGCCGCGACCAGCGCGACCACCGCCAGCCCCGCCACCTCCGCGATTCCGGCCCCCACCAGCCCCAGCCGGGGCAGGAGCAGCAGGGTCAGCCCGAGCATCACCCCGCAGAACAGACCCTGGAGCCAGGCCAGCCCCGAGGTACGGCTGCGGGCCCGCAGCACACTGAAGTACACCTCGGTCACCACCCGCAGCAGCGCCCCCACCGCGTACCAGCGCAGCAGCCCGGTCGCCGCCTCCGTGTACTCGGCGCCGAAGACCCCCAGCACGTACGGCGCGCCGAGGAACAGCACCGCGCAGACCGGCACCATGATGCGGGCCATCCGCAGCAGCGCCGCGCGGGTGTTGCGGCCCAGCCGCGCCGGGTCGTGGGCGCCCTCCACGGTCAGTGAGGCACCCATGTTGACCGCCAGCAGGTTGACGGTGCCGGCGATGGTGACGGTGACGTAGAAGTACGCGTTGTCCGCTGGGGAGACCTGGGCGGCGACGATGACCGGCACCAGGTACACCACCGCCAGCGAGAAGAGCGCGCCCGTGCAGTCGCCCGCCAGGAAGCGGCCCAGCTCGCGCAGGGCCGGCGGCCGGGCGGCGCCCGCGGTCTCCCGCTCGTGGCGCGGCACCAGACGGCGCAGCACCAGCCACCCCAGAGGGACCACCGACACCGCGATGGCCACCGCCCAGGAGACGAAGACCCCCGCCACCGGCACCGCCCCGGCCAGTGCCACCAGCAGCACCAGCTTCACCAGCGAGAAGGCGGTGTTGCCGACCGGTACCCAGACGGCGCGGCGCAGCCCCGTCAGCACCCCGTCCTGGAGGGTGAGCACCGACCAGGCCACCACCGCCAGCAGGAAGCCGGCCGCGGGCAGCGGTCCGTGGAGGAAGGAGTAGGCCGGGCCCCACAGGCCGAGGGTGAGCAGGAAGCCCCCGGCCGCCGCCGCGACGAGCAGCGCGCTGCCCGCGTAGGCGCGCCGGACCAGGGCGCCGGTCGCCGCCCCCGAGACCGGGACGAACCGTGCCAGCGCCCCCGTCAGGGTGACCGCGGTCAGCCCCGCCAGCAGCTTCATCGCCGCGATGGCGGCCGAACCGTGGCCGACCGCCTCCTCGGAGTAGTAGCGGGCGGCCGCCACCCAGAACCCCAGCCCCAGCACGGCGGAGACACCGGTGTTGACCATCAGGGCGTACGCGTTGCGCAGCAGCGGGGCCCGCCCCGGCGCGTCGGCCGGGGCGGGCCGGGCCCGCGCGGCGCGGGCGGTGCCGGTGTCAGTCACGGGAGAGGAGCGCCTTTCCCCGGGCTGCCCTCCGGGCCCGCCGCACCATCGCGTACCCCCGGGTCAGCGCCCGGTCCGGGGCGTACGCCCGGGTCAGCGCGCGGCACTCCAGGAGCCGCCCGAACTGCTCGGGTCCCGTCGAGCGGCGCACCGTCACCCGCCGCAGCGCGTACGGGCCCTGGACGCGGCGGGCCGGGCCGTTGCCGACCGCCAGCGCCTGGGCGTACCCGGCCGCCCGTACCGCCTGGCGCACCCGCCGGTCGGAGTAGCCGTACGGGTAGGCGAACGAGGCGGGCGGCGTGCCGAGTTCGGCGCTCACCAGCTCCCGGCACCGGGCCAGCTCGACGCCGAGACGGGCGGGTGACACCTGGTCGAGCTGCGGGTGGGTGTGGCTGTGGCCGCCGATCTCCACCCCGGCGGCCGCCAGTTCCCGCACCTGCCCCCAGCCGAGCATCCGGTCGGGGGCGCCGCCCGCCGCGCCCGGACCGCGCAGCCAGCCGGTGGTGACGAACACCGTGGCGGTCAGCGCCAGTCCGGCCAGGACCGGGAGGGCGTGCCGGTGGACCCCCTCGTAGCCGTCGTCGAAGGTGATGAGGACGGGCCGGGCCGGCAGCGGGCGGCCGGCCCGCCAGCGGGCGGCGAGCTGGGCGGTGGTGAGCGGGGTGCAGCCGTACGCCGTCACCATCGCCATCTGCCCGGCGAACGCCTCCGGGGTCACCGACAGCGCACGGGTCGCTGCCGCGGGGGAGCGGGAGACCGCGTGGTACATCAGGATCGGCACCGGGGGATCGGCCGCCCGTCCCGCCGGGCCGGCCGCTTCCGCGGCAGGGCCGGGCGCCGCCCTTCCGCCCACGGTGCCGCCGCCCGGTGGGCACCGGCTCAACAGGTCGCCGCTCATGACCCGGCCTCCGGGGTGGCGCCGGTGGGCCGCGCCGCCGCGCCGGTCCCGGGGACCCGGGGGACGGTGAAGCGCGGCGCGACGGCGCGGCGGGCCCGCCAGGAGCCGGCCAGGTAGCCGCCGGCCGCCGCGGCCGTCCCCACGAGGACCGCTCCGGCCCGCGCGGCCCCGCCCGGCCGGCCCCGCAGGGCGTCGGCCAGGCCACGGGCCACGGCGGCGGGCAGGACGCGGGTGGTGTGGCGGCGCTCGGAGGAGAGTCCGGCCCCGGCGCCGACGCTGCGCGCCACCAGTGCCTTGGAGAGGCCCTCGGCCCAGGTGCGGGAGCGGAAGTAGGCGAACCGCTCCCGTGCCCGCGGCACCCGGTGGTGGATGACGGCCCGGTCGTCGACGAGCAGGACCGCGTCCGGCCGGACCCGGGTGAGCCGGACGCAGAACTCCGTCTCCTCCCCGCCGAGCGGCTGCCGCCCGCCGTCCCGGCCGATGCCGAGTGCGAAACCCCCGGCGAGGCCGAAGGCGGAGCGGCGGAACGAGGCGTTCCCGCCCAGCACGTTGCGCACCCGCGCCCGCCCGGACGGATGCCCCCGGTAGGTGCAGCCGACCACCCAGTCGAACTCCTCGGGGAACCACCCCGGCCGCCGCCCCGACTCCCACCGCGGCTCGGTCCGCCCGCCCACGGCGAGGACCCCGGGGTCGGCGTACCCGGCGGCGAGGTGGCGCAGCCAGTCGGGATCCGCGACGGCGTCGTCGTCGAGGAAGGCGACCCACTCGCCCCGGGCCGCGCCGACGCCGGTGTTGCGCCCGGCGGAGAGGCCGCGCGGCCCGGCGTTGGGCATCACCCGCACCTGCGGCGGGCCGTCCGCGAACCGGTGCTCCAGACGCTCCAGCAGCACCGGGTGGTGGTCGACCACCAGCAGGATCTCCAGCGGCGGCAGTGACTGGGCGCCCAGGGAGGCGACCGCGTCCAGAATGTCCTGCCAGCGTTCCTCGGTGTGGACGCAGACGATCACCGAGAACCCCCTCGGGGAGCCCTCGGCCACCGGTTCCGGAAGGCCGGGGGCGCCGGTCACGAGTTCCCCCCGAGCGGCGCGACCGCGGGGCGGCGTGTGCCGCGCGCCCGGCTGCCCCGGCCGGAGCGCTCGCGCAGGATCACCCGCAGCACCCGCAGCCCGTCGCGGACGGCGCGCAGGTTGCTGGCGCCGTGGATGCGCAGGTACTCGTGGCTGGGTATCTCCTGGACCCGCAGTCCGGCCCTGACCACCCGGATGTTCATCAGGGTCTCCACCTCGAACCCGGTGCAGTCCAGGTCGATGCGGTCCAGGCAGTGGCGCCAGAAGGCGTTGTATCCGTAGCAGAGGTCGGTGTAGCGGGCGCCGAACTTGGCGTTGACCACCGCGCACAGGACGCGGTTGCCGAGCTTGCGGACGGGCGTCATGTCGTCGGTGCCGCCGCCGTTGGCGAAGCGGGAGCCCTTGGCGAAGTCGGCGCCGGAGACCAGCGCGGAGACGTAGCTGACGATCTCGGCGCCGTCGGCGGAACCGTCCGCGTCGACCATGACGATGATCTCCCCGGTGCAGGCGGCGAAGCCCGCGATGAGGGCGTCGCCCTTGCCTCTGCCGCGCTGGCGGACCACCTTCACCTCCGGCCGGAGCTTCCGGGCGACCTCCACCGTGCCGTCGGTGGAATTCCCGTCGACCAGTACCACCTCGTGTATCCAATCGGGCAGCGTCCTGAAAACGTACGGCAGGTTCTCCGCCTCGTTCATGGCCGGAATGACCACGCTCACCGGCGGGGTGATCGCGAGATGTGAGGAGATGCGCCGGTAGGAATCCGGGACGCGGGTGGTGGCGCTGTGCTCCGAGTTCCCGTTCGCCGACGGTGCGGGCAGCGGGTTCCGGCCAGGTACTGCCGGCTGAAGAAAAGTCACGGGTCCGTTCCCTCTCGTCCGGTGGGCCGCCCGGTCGGGCGGCCCGGCACTGTGTCCGGTGCGAAAGGGGGCGTCGGCCCACGTCGGCCGTGCCCGTGGCGGACCACGGACAGGGTGCGTGAGCTGGTGGTTCCGGCCGCGCGGCCCGTGGCGGAGCCCGTCGCCGGGACCCGCCGCGGCACCCCCCTGCCGCGCTCCGCCCCGGTCCCGCGCGGACGCCGGCCCTCCCCAGGGCCCGCGGCCGCAGACCGGCGCGGTGGTGCTTGTCCTTCGGTCTTCCACCTGTACCGACGCGTCCGCCGGCCTTTCCGTACGCGCGCCACTTTATGGCAGGTACCAGGATCAGATTCTGCTTCTCGGTATTCAGCCGCAGGATTTCGCGAGAATGACGCATTCTCTACGCGGGTGCCTTCCCGGTGCCGCGGCGGAGGGAATTCATCAACCGCCCGTCCGGAGCCGGCCCACCCGTTTCAGCAGTGCGTCGGCCGGCCCGAAAAGCTCCGGCCGCCCCTGCACGGTGTTGCGCAGCGCGCGGGCGGGCGCCCGCCGCATCCGGTGGCCGAGCGCCACCGGGTGCCGCCGCGTCACCCACCCCTCCGACACGGTCAGTTCCCGCGTCTTCAGGGAGTCCTTGTACTCCTTGCGCCCCCGCCCGAGGTCGAGCAGCGCCATCCCGTCCTGTGCCGCGCCCCGCGCCATCGCCAGGTGCAGCACGAGTCCGGGGGAGTACTTCGCGTACGCCGGGTCGTACGCGGGGAACCAGCAGGCCAGTACCGCCGCCGAGCGGAGCCCGAAGTGGGCGGCGACCGGGCGCTGTCCGGCGTACAGGACGGAGAGCAGGCCGCGCACCGGCCCCGGAGCGGTGTGGAACAGATGCTCCACCAGGCGTGTGACCCACGGCTTCGCGAAGCGGTCGCCGCGACCGGTGCGCCGGTACTGCGCCGACTTCCAGGCCATCAGCCGCCGCAGGACCTCGGGATCGCGCTCGTCGTGGACGTAGCGCAGCGGGCCGTAATCGCGGGTCAGGCGGCGCTCCTTGGCCAGGGTGGTACGGGTGAACTTCGGCGAGCGCTCCCGCAGGCCCGCGAGGTAGTCGTCCCAGCCGCCCGCCACGTCCATCACCGGCGAGCCGAACCGGGTCACGGCCCGGCCGGCGAGGAGCGGCTGGTCCGCCGCCAGGTGGTCGAACTCCCAGAGGGCCAGTCCAGAGCCGCGGAGCAGCTCCGTGGCGTCGCCGGTGAAGCCCGGCCGGTGGACCAGCCCCTGGCAGTCCGAGAGGCCGAGGCCGACGGCGCGGCCGACCCCCGCGGCGGTGCGCTGGTGCGGGAAGAAGGCTGCCGGGACCCCGTCCTCGCGGACCACGGCGATCCGCACGTCGCGGCGGCAGGCGCCCACGGCGAGGGTGAACTCCGGTGCGAGGAAGGGGCTGTGGAGCTGTGGTGCCTCGGCGGCCGGGACCGTGGTCTGGAGCGTGGACCAGGCGGCCCGGTCGGCCGCGGTCAGCTCGCCCGGGCGGTGCACGGTGATGTCCACGTCAGCCGACCCGCTCTCGCCTGCCGGCGCGCCGTACGAGACGCCCGGCGAGCGCGCCGGTCAGGATCAGGCAGCCGGTGGCGCCCACCGCGACCACTCCGTTCCGCGCCGACCAGGCGCCGAGCATCAACAGGGTCTGCGCGGCAAGGGTGTTGGCCGCGAGTGCCGCGCCGAGGGCGGCGACGCCCCGGCTCCACGGGTCGAGTCCGGCCAGCGCGAGCGCGACGGCGCCGCCGGGTGCGGCGGCCAGGAAGACGAGGGTGAGCGCGGCGTGCCAGGGGGCCCCGGGCCCGGTCAGGGCGAGCAGGGTGCCGACCGCCGCGAGAGAGCACCACGCGGCGGCCAGTGCCGGTGCTTTCGCCCCGTCCCCCGGTGAGCCGCGATGTCGTGTCGTGAGAGAAGACGATGGCTTCATGCCGATGGTCTGCATTGGCGACTTTGCCCCCCAGCGCGCCGGATGCCGGACTTCAATGTGGCGCAGTGCCGCCGGGTCGTCAAGATGCGGAGAGAGTGTGCAGATATCCGACGGCCTCGCGCCCATCCGAGGGCACGCGTTCACGAACGAGTGGTGCGCACAAGGGGAATGACCAGCCGTCACGTTCCGGCGCGGCCTGTTGCGTTCGCAAAGAGTGCAGCGCAGACGCATCTCTCCGCGCGTAGATGTTTTGGCATGAACACTTCCGGGGGCCCTTCGGTTCGTGCTACCAAGTGCACGCCGACCCCCCACACATGGAGACATTATGAAGCTGCGCAGAACCGCGACACTCGTGACCTCGTTCCTCGCCGCCGCCGCTCTCACCTTCACCGGGGCCGGCGCGGCGGCTGCCGCCGACACCCAGGCGGCCGGCGGCTACGTCGCCCTCGGCGACTCCTACTCCTCCGGGGTCGGCGCCGGTTCCTACGACAGCGGCAGCGGTGACTGCCGGCGCACCCCGAAGGCGTACCCCGCCCTGTGGGCCGCCGCCAACTCGCCCGCCAGTTTCGACTTCGTGGCCTGCTCGGGGGCGAAGACCGGCGACGTCCTCGCCAACCAGCTCGGCCCGCTCAACTCCTCCACCGGCCTCGTCTCCCTCACCATCGGCGGCAACGACGCCGGGTTCGCGGACGTCATGACCACCTGCGTCCTCAAGTCCGAGGCGACCTGCGTCGCCCGCGTCAACGAGGCCAAGGCGTTCGTCGAGAGCTCGCTGCCCGCCAAGCTCGACTCGGTCTACTCGCAGATCCGCTCGAAGGCCCCCTCGGCCAACGTCGTCGTCCTCGGCTACCCGCGCTTCTACAAGCTGAACGGCTCCTGCGTCGCCGGGCTGACCGAGGGCGAGCGCACCGCCATCAACGGCGCCGCCGACCTCCTCAACTCCGTCATCTCCAAGCGTGCCGCCGACCACGGCTACGCCTACGGGGACATCGCCGCCGCCTTCACCGGCCACGAGATCTGCTCCGGCGACTCCTGGCTGCACAGCGTCAAGTGGACCGGCATCAACGACTCCTACCACCCGACGGCCGCCGGCCAGTCCGGCGGCTACCTGCCGGTGCTGAACTCCCGGGCCTGACCCGCCACGCGTGATCCGCGCGGGACGCGAGGACCGGTCCCGCGCCCGGGGCCCCGCCCCACCGAGGTCCCCCCCCCGCCGAGGAGGTCCCGCCACGAGGCGGGGCCTCCTCGGCGGCCCTTCCCGGTCCGGCACCCGGCCTCCGCGGTGGGCTCCGGCTGCCGGGCCCCGGGCCTCAGTCCGCCAGCAGGTGTCCCAGCCCCGTCGCCACCAGCACCACCACGGCCACCAGCGCCACCAGCGCCGGGGCCGTTCGGCCGAGCGCCGCCCGGGCCCCATCGGACCGCCGGCCGGCGGCGCCGCCCCCCTCCCCGTCCCGGGGCACGCCCCGGCCCACGCCCCCCGGACGCCCCGCCCCGCCGGGCCGGCCGCGGGCCGCTCCGCCCCGCCGGGGCCTCCGCGCCGCCGGCACCCCGCCGCTCCGCGTCCGCCCCCCGCACGCCACCCGGCGCAACAGCCGCTCGGCCTCCGCCGGGCCCAGCCGGTCGTCCGGGTGCTTGCGCAGCAGCCCCTCGATCACCGGCCGCAGCGGCCCCGCGCTGCCCGGCGCCGGAAGCGCGTCGTCCACCGCCGCGCCGAGCGTCGCCAGGGCCGTCTCCCGGCGGAACGGGGTGCGCCCCTCCACCGCGGCGAAGAGCAGTACGCCCAGCGCCCAGAGGTCCGAGGCCGGGCCGGGGTCGCCCTCCAGCGCCCGTTCCGGGGCCAGGTACTCCGGCGAGCCGACCACCTCACCGGCGTCCGTCAGCTCCTCCCCGCCCTCCACCAGGGAGCTGCCGAAGTCGGTGAGGACCACCCGTCCGTCGTGGGCGAGCAGGACGTTGGCCGGCTTCACGTCCCGGTGCAGCACGCCCGCGCAGTGTGCCGCCCGCAGTGCCGAGAGCACCTGGGCGCCCACCGACGCGGCCCGCTCCGGCGCCAGCGGGCCCCCCGCCTCCAGCACGTCCTGGAGGGTCGGCCCGCGGACCAGCTCCATCACGATCCACGGCCGCCCGTCCTGACGGACCACGTCGAACACCTCGGCCACGCCCGGGTGCTCGACCCGCCCGGCCGCCCGCGCCTCCCGCTCCAGCCGTGCGTGGAGCCGGGCCACGTCCTCCTCGGGCAGGCCGAAGGGCACACTCACCTCCTTCACGGCCACCTCGCGGCGCAGCGTCTCGTCCCGCGCCCGCCACACCGCCCCCATCCCGCCCCGGCCCAGCTCCCCGAGGAGCCGGTACCGCCCGGCCAGCAACCGGCCGCCCGTGCCCGGTCGCGCACCGTGTCCCTCGCCGCCCGCTCTGCCCGGCCTGCCCGACGTACCCGACGTGTTCATGAACCCTCCGTGGGGGAGCGCCATTTCTCACACAAGTACCCCGTCAGGGCGTATCCGGAGCGCCGCCGAGCCGGTGATTCGACGGCGCCCGGGCCGCCGCCCGGGGGTGCCCCGGGCCGCTCCCGGGGCCCGCGCCCCGCCTCACACAGCGTCACGGCGGGCTGTTGCGACATGTCCCGGACAGGCGTGGGTACCCGTCAACAACCTTGCGGGCAGGGCCGATCCCGCGCCCGGGATACCGGCGTCGACCCCAGGGACGATAGGGTTGCCCTGCCCGGGGCCGGGTGCCCTCGTACGGGTGGGGAGTGACATGGAACAGATAACTGTGCGCAGCAGGCCGCGAGTGCCTGCGATCACGTGCGGGAGCAGCGCGACCAGTTCGCGGCTCGACCGCCATCTCTCGGTGCTGGGCGGCCCCGCCGTCCCGCGGCGCGAGACGGTCGAGGCGACGACACTGATGCGTGAGCTCACCTCACGGAACGCCGCGCACGATCGCACCGGCAGGGGTGCGCGGGTCAGTCGGGTATCACTGTTCGCACCGCTCAGGCGGCTGCGCAGGTCGCTGTTCGGCGGCCACTGACCCCGGGCCGGCCGTAACACTCCGGCCGGCCTCCCCCTCCCCCCTGTTCCAGACACCGTCCGGTACGGGGCGCAGACCATGTGCCACCACTCCCCGGCACTGCGGGCGCCCCGCCCGGCGGTCTCTTCCTCGCGGACCGCCGCTCACCAGAGAGCGGACTGCCCCTCGGGGCCCGCCTCGCGGACCGCCAGCGCCGGACCGGGCCGCCGCGCGGCCGCCGGGACCGGCAGCACCCCCGCCGCCCGCAGCTCCGCCTCCCCGAGCACCGGCCCCGCCGCCGGCGGGCGCCCCGCCTCCGCCTCGCCCAGCAGCGCCAGCACCGTGATCAGCTCCAGCAGTTCCCGGGTCCGCTCCTGCGGCCACTCCCGGGGCGCCAGCCCCTCCAGCGTGCCCGCCGCCCCCACCGCCGTACGCCGGGCCACCCAGTCGGCCAGCACCCGCACCCCGGCGCAGGTGAACTCCCACGCCTCGCGGGGCACCGGCGCGATGCGCCCGCCGCCGACCAGCAGGCTCTCGCTCTCCCGGTCGTACGCCACCGGGTACGGCTCCTGCCCGCCCGCGCCCGCCGCCGGGGCCAGCGGTGCCCGGACGTACGGCCGCCGCCCGCCCGGCAGCCGGGGGCGCCCGCCGTCGAGTGGGGCCAGCAGGCCGAGGACGGCCCGGCCCCAGGCGACGCCCGCCTCCCACTCCTCGGGGCGCGCGGGCAGCGGGATCTCGCAGCCGCCGGGGCCGGGGACGGCGGCGCACACGATCCACGCGAAGACGTCCTCGGCCTCCACCGCCTGCCCCAGCTCTCCGGCCAGGTAGGGCACCAGGCCGGGGGCGAGGTTGGGGTCGGCGGCGTCGGGGTCGCGGTGCAGGGGGCGCACCGGCCGGGCCCTGCCGTGCGGATTGCGGCCGGTCGGCAGCAGGGCGGTGGCGAGCAGCGCGGGGCCGCCGGGGCCCGGCTCCAGCAGGTAGCGGGAGGCAGGGCCGTGAGCCCGCCACAGTTCGGGCCTGGCCGTGTCCAGGAGCCGGTGGTCGGGCAGCAGCCACCGGGTGTCGAAGGGCCCGTCGAGGACGCGGACCGGTTCGGGGCACGGACCCGGTGCACGGGCGAGGCGGCCCGTCGGGGTGACGCGGCCCGGCAGCGGGGCGACCGAGGAACGGGTGGTGCGGGCGCGGGTCGGTCCGAACAGCGCCTCCCGCCGCTCGCCCTCCGCCTCGGCCAGCGCCCGCCAGCGCCGCCGCAGTGTCTCCGGCTCGGCGGCCAGCGGCCAGGTGCGGCCCGGCCGCCAGGGCGCCACCGACCAGGGCATCAACTCCGCCAGCCGCACACCCCGCCGGCCCGCTCCGCCGCCCCCTCGCTCGCTCACCCCCGCATCGTACAAACCGCCCGCGCGCCGCCGCCCGTCCGAGGCCTCAGGGACCGGTGAGGACCGCCAGGCGCTGAGTCGCGCGGGTCATCGCCACATAGCGGTCGACGGCGCCCGCCACGCCTTCGCCGAACCTCTCCGGGTCGACCAGGACCACGAGGTCGAACTCGAGCCCCTTCGCCAGTTCGGGGGTGAGCGAGCGGACCCGGGGGGTCGCCTCGAAGGAAGGGTCGCCGATGACGCAGGCGACGCCCTCGGCGTGCTCGGCGAGCCAGGCGTCGAGGAGGGCGTCCCGGTCCGCGACCGGCCCGTGGTGGACGGGCACCCCGGTACCGCGCACGGAGGCGGGCACGTTGGCGTCGGGCAGCGCGGCGCGGATGACCCGCTCGGCCTCGGTCATCACCTCGACGGGGGTGCGGTAGTTGACGCCGAGGGAGGCCACCGTGATCCGGTCGAGCCCCGCCCGCGCCAGCCGCTCGGGCCAGGGCTGGGCGAAGCCGTGCCGGGCCTGGGCCCGGTCGCCGACGACGGTGAAGCTCCGCGTGGGGCAGCGTGAGCGGAGCATCTGCCATTCGGCGTCGGTCAGCTCCTGCGCCTCGTCCACGATGATGTGCGCGAACGGGCCGTCGAGTGGCTCCGCGCCGGCTTCCGGCCGGGCACCCTCGTCCGTCAGGGCGCTCCGCAGGTCGTCGTGGAGGAGCATCGTCACCGCGCCCTCCCCGTCGTCGTCGGCCCGTACGAGGGTGTCGACGACGGCGGCGCGCCGCTCCCGCTCGGCGGCGACGGCGGCGTCCTGCCGGAGCTTGCGCACGGAGGCCCCCGGATCGCCGAGCCGCTGCCGGGCCGCGTCCAGGAGCGGCAGGTCGGAGAGGGTCCAGGCGTGCGGCTCGGGGCGTCGCAGCGCACGGATCTCCTCGCGGCTCAGGTGAGGGGCGCACCGGTGCAGGTAGGCGGGGACCGACCAGAGGTCTCCCACCAGATCCGGCGCCTCGATGACCGGCCAGGCACGGTTGAGGGTGCCCATCAGTTCCCGGTTGCGCAGCAGCGAGCGGCGGAGCAGCGCGGGCGGGGCGCCGCTCTCGTCCTGGTCCGTGAGGATGGCGAGGAGTTCGTCGCGGATCTGGCCCCGTGCCTCGTTGTGCGGGGTGCCGGGCTCCACCGCGTCGAAGGCGGCGGCCCAGCCGGCGGCGCTCAGCCACAGTGTGGACCAGTGCGTGACGACCTCCATGCCTTCGGACGGCGGCTCCTCGTACAGGGCGACGGCCGGCTCGATCGCCCGCACCATCGCGGCGGAGGACTTCAGCCGGGCCACCTCCGGGTCGGTCTCGGGCCGTGCGTCCGCGCCCTCGGGGACCAGGTCGCGCAGGGTGCAGGTGCGCACGCCCTCCTCGCCGAGGCCGGGCAGCACGTCGGCGACGTAACTCAGGTAGGGCTGGTGCGGGCCGACGACGAGCACGCCGCCGCGGCGGCGGCCCAGGCGCGGGTCGGCGTACAGGAGGTGGGCGGCGCGGTGCAGGGCGACCACGGTCTTGCCGGTGCCCGGGCCGCCGTCCACCACGAGGGTGCCCCGGGAGCCCGCGCGGATGATCGCGTCCTGGTCGGCCTGGATGGTGGCGAGCACGTCACGCATCCGGTCCGAACGGTGGGCACCGAGGGAGGCGACGAAGGCCGACTGGTCGTCCAGCGCCGCGTGCCCCTCCAGCCCGTCGGCGGTGAAGACCTCGTCCCAGTAGTCGCTGATCCGGCCGCCGCTCCACCGGTACCTGCGGCGGCTGGCCAGGCCCATCGGCTGGGCGTGGGTGGCTGCGAAGAAGGGCTCGGCGGCGGGGGAGCGCCAGTCGGTCAGCAGGCGGTTCCCGTCACCGTCGGTCAGGCCGATCCGGCCGATGTACACGGGCTCGGGGTCGTCCTCGCGGACGAAGTGGCCGAGGCACAGGTCGAGGCCGAAGCGGTTCAGGGTCCGCAGGCGAGCGGTGAGGCGGTGGACCTCCGTGTCCCGGTCCATCGCGGCGCGGCCGGCCCCGCCGGGGGAGCGGAGGGCGGTGTGGAGGCTCGCCGTCAGCTCGGCGGCCGAGCGTGCGAGGGCGGCCGAGACGGCCGCGAAGTGCCGCTCGTCGCGGGCGGTCAGCGCCGGGTCGGCCTTGGCGGCGAGGCGGTCGGGGAGGGCGAACGCCGTGGCGGCGGCCGGGGAGGCGGCGGGAGGACCGGACAAAGGGGTGGGCACTGCGTGCATCACTCGTTTCGGCGGGAACGGGAACGGCCCGTGATTCTGCCCCGCACAGGGGGCCTTGCCGCAAGGGCCCCTGTGCGCTATAGGTTGAGAGTGGCAAGGAGCGTGGACACGCTCCTTGCCTTTCTTTTCGCCCTCCCGCGCGGGCGCCTTGGGCCGGGCCTCTTCGGAGTCCCGCACGTCGAAGCCCCCTACGCGTCCAGCGTCACCGTGAACGAGAACCGGTCCCCCCGGTAGCGGATGCGGGTCACGTCGAGGGTGCGGCCCTCCCCGTCCACGGTGATCCCGGTGTAGTGCAGGATCGGGCTGAGCAGCGGCACGTCGAGCAGCCGGGCCGTCTCCGGGTCGGCGAGGCGGGCCTCGACGGTGTCGGTGATGCGGGCGATGTCCAGGCCGACGGTGTCCCGCAGCACCTTGGTCATCGGCTGGTTCTCCAGGTCGCCCGGGTCGATCCGGGCCGCGATCTCCGGCGGCAGGTAGTTGCGGGCGTGGTTGGTGGGTTCGCCGGTCTCCTCGTCGTGGCGCAGCCGGTGGTAGGCGGTCACCTCGGTGCGGCCGGGGAAGTGCTCGGCGAGGTCCGGGGGGACCGGCGCCGGGCCGTGGCCGAGCAGGCGGGTGCGCATGCCGGACTGCTGGGCGACGATCGCGTCCACCGAGCCGAGCAGGCGGACCGGGGCGCCCTGGCGGGCGCTGGGTTCGATGAAGGTGCCGCGCCTGCGGTGGCGGCTGATGAGCCCCTCGTCCTCCAGCTCCTTCAGGGCCTGCCGCATCGTCAGGACGCTGACGCCGTAGTGCGCGGCGAGCTGTTCCTCGGTGGGCAGCCGCAACGGGCCGCCGGGGGAGCGGCCGAGTATGGAGGCCCGCAGGGACTGCGAGACCTGGTACCAGAGCGGCAGTTTCCGGTTCAGGACGATGGAGTCCGGTGCGAATGCGGTCACGGCTTCTCCGGGAGGACGGGGCGGGCGGGCCCGGCCGCCGGTGCGGGGCGGCCGGGTCACCGGTGGTTCAGGGGATCATCCCGCAGTTCCCCAGTGCCGCTGAAGGCCCTGCCACACCTCGTCGTAGCCGCGCTGCCGGTGGGCTGCGCCGGCCGCCTGCGCGGTCGGCAGGATGGGCCAGCGCGTCTCGAACATGAACGCCAGACCGTCGTCGATCCTCTGCGGCCTCAGCTCGGCCGCCGACGCCCTCTCGAAGGTGTCCCGGTCGGGGCCGTGCGCGGACATCATCGGGTGCAGCGAGCCGCCGCCGGGGACGAAACCGCCCGCACCGCCGCGCTTGGCGTCGTAGGCGCCGTCGATCAGGCCCATGTACTCGCTCATCACGTTGCGGTGGAAGTAGGGCGGACGGAAGGTGTCCTCGCCGACCAGCCAGCGCGGCACGAAGGCGACGAAGTCGACCCCGGCCAGCCCCGGCGTGTCCGAGGGCGAGGTGAGCACGGTGAAGATTGACGGGTCGGGGTGGTCGTAGCTGATCGAGCCGATGACGTTGAACCGGCGTAGGTCGTAGACGTACGGGACGTGGTTGCCGTGCCAGGCGACGACGTCCAGCGGGGAGTGGCCGTAGGTGGCCCGCCAGAGGTTGCCGCAGTACTTGTTGACGACCTCGACGGCTCCCTCCACCTCCTCGAAGGCGGCGACCGGGGCGCGGAAGTCGCGCGGGTTGGCCAGGCCGTTGGCGCCGATCGGGCCGAGGTCGGGGAGCTGGAAGGGGCGGCCGAAGTTCTCGCAGACATAGCCGCGGGCCGAGGTGCCCGTCAGCTCCACGCGGAACCGGACGCCGCGCGGGATCAGCGCGATCTCGCCCGGCCCCGCCGACAGCACGCCGAACTCGGTGCGCAGCCGCAGGGTGCCCTCCTGCGGGACGATCAGCAGCTCGCCGTCGGCGTCGGAGAAGACCCGTTCCATCGAGGTGACGGCGGCGTACAGGTGGACGGCCATGCCCTCGCGGCGGGCCGGGTCGCCGTTGCCGCCGAGGGTCCACAGGCCGGCCAGGAAGTCGGTGCCGGGGGCCGGGTCGGGCAACGGGTCCCAGCGCATCCGGTTGGGGTCGGGGGCGGCGGCGGTGAACGGACCGCCGTGCAGCGTGCCGTTCTCCGCGCGGACGAAGGCGGGGTGGGCGGCGGAGGGACGGATGCGGTAGAGCCACGAGCGGCGGTTCTGGGCGCGGGGCTCGGTGAAGGCGGTGCCGCTGAGTTGCTCTGCGTAGAGACCGAGCGGGGCGCGCTGCGGGGAGTTGCGGCCCTCGGGGAGGGCGCCGGGGACCGCCTCGGAGCTGTGTTCGTTGCCGAAGCCGGCCAGGTACGCCGGGGTGGCCGGTCCGTGTCCGTCGACGCTCATCCGGTGACTCCCTCGTCCGCTGATTCCTCTGCGTCACCATAGGATTGCGTGGCTCCGGTGACAAGCGTGCCGGTGAGGCGGCGGGGCGTCGGATTCCGCTCCACCGCCGGGCGACGGGCCCGCGGGCCGCCGGAACGGCTCCGTGCGCGGGGGGCGCACAAGAACTGTCAGAGACTGAACATCGCTCCACTCTCCCGGGGCATGTCGTGGACCCGCAGGTCCCTCGCCGTCCTCGCCGTCGGGGCCTGTCCGGGGAGCCACCCCTGGGACCGGGCCCCCTGGCCGCCCTCCAGGTCTGCGCCGTCGTCACCGGCCACGTCCTCGGGGTCGTCGCCGAGCACGACCGGGCCGTCCCCCTCCAGCCGCCCGAACACGCCGTCACCGGCCAACTCCCGCTCTTCGCCCACATGCTCGTCCACACCCTGGGCGGGCTCGGCCTGCTCGTCACCTGAGCCTCCGCGCCGGCCCGGCCCCTCCCGACGCTCGCGCGGGCGGTCGCCGGGAGGGCACCATGGACCCGTGCAGCACCTCACCTCCCTGCGCCGCGCTCCCGTCCAGCAGCGCAGCGCCGAACGGCTCGTCCGTATCCTCGACGCCTGCGCCGACCTCCTCGACGAGGTCGGCTACGAACAACTCACCACGCGCGCCGTCGCCGACCGCGCCCAGGTGCCCATCGGCTCCGTCTACCGGTTCTTCGACAACAAGCGCGCCCTGGCCGACGCCCTCGCCCACCGCAACCTCGACCGGTACGCCGACCGCATCGCCCGTCGCGTCGGCGAGGTCGAGGGCGGTGACTGGCGCGGCGCCGTCGACGCCTGCCTGGACGAGTACCTGACCATGAAACGGACCGTCCCCGGCTTCACCCTCATCGACTTCGGCGTCCCCGCGCCCCCCACCGCCGACGAACCCCACGCCAACCACCAGGTCGCCGACCGGGTCGCGGTGCTGCTCGCCGCCCACCTCGAACGGCCGCTGGACGAGGCCCTGCGCCGTGCCGTCCTGGTCGGCGTGGAGGCCACCGACTCCCTGCTGCACCTGGCCTTCCGCACCGACCCGGCGGGCGACCCGGCCCTGGTCGCCGAGACCCGCACCCTGCTGCACGCCTACTTCGCCCGCGCCTTCGACCGGCCGCCCGGGGGCCAGGGCGGCTGAACCGCGACCCTGGTGCCCGCCGAGGCGGGGGCGTTAGGTTGGCCGCCGCCCACCCGCCCACCCGCCCTCACCCACCAGCCGGGAGAACTCGACGTGGTCCGTGCCGCCTTCCTGCCCGCCACCGGCTCCGCCCTCACCACCGGTGAGATCGTCCTGCCCGACCCCGGCCCCGGCCAGGTGCGGATCAGGCTCGCCGCCGCCGGGGTCTGCCACTCCGACCTGTCCCTGACCGACGGCACCATGGCGGTCCCCGTCCCGGCCGTCCTCGGCCACGAGGGCGCCGGAACGGTCGTCTCCGTCGGCGAGGGCGTCACCTCGGTCGCCCCCGGGGACGGCGTCGTCCTCAACTGGGCGCCCTCCTGCGGAGACTGCGCCGCCTGCCGCCGGGGCGAGGTGTGGCTGTGCCGCAACGCCCTCGCCGGAGCAGCCCGGGCCCACGCCCACACGTCCGACGGCACCGTCCTGCACCCCGGCCTGAACGTCGCGGCCTTCGCCGAGGAGACCGTCGTCGAGGAGAACTGCGTCCTGCCCGTCCCCGACGGCGTACCGCTGACCGAGGCCGCCCTCCTCGGCTGCGCCGTCCTGACCGGCTACGGCGCCGTCCACCACAACGCCCGCGTCCGGCAAGGCGAGTCCGTCGTGGTCCTCGGCGTCGGCGGAGTGGGGCTGGCCGCCCTCCAGGCCGCCCGGATCGCCGGGGCCGGCACGGTGATCGCCGTGGACGTCTCCGAGGCCAAGCGGGAGCTGGCCCACCGGGCCGGCGCCACCGAGTTCGTCGTCGCCTCCGACACCACCGCCAAGGAGATCCGTGCCCTGACCGGCGGTGAGGGCGCCGACGTGGCGATCGAGTGCGTGGGGCGCGCCGCCACCATCAGGACGGCCTGGGAGTCGACCCGGCGCGGCGGCCGCGCCACCGTCGTCGGCATCGGCGGCACCGACCAGCAGGTCACCTTCAACGCCCTGGAGCTCTTCCACTGGGGCCGCACCCTCTCCGGCTGCGTCTACGGCGACTCCGACCCCGTCCGCGACCTGCCGGTGCTGGCCGAGCACATCCGCGCCGGGCGGCTCGACCTCGCCTCGATGGTGACCGACCGCATCGGGCTCGACGACATCCCCGCGGCCTTCGAGCGGATGATCGCCGGCCGGGGCGGCAGGGCCCTGGTGGAGTTCCCGCAGGCCGGCTGAGCGGACGGCGGGATCGGTGCCCGCGGTGCGGCGGCGGGCACCGGCCGTCCCCCTGCCGGCCCCGTGCGCTAAGCGCTTGCTCAGCGGCAAGGGTATGGTGTGGCACCGGTACGGAGGGAAGGGCAGGCATGAGCGCGGTGGAGCAGGGGCCCGAGGGGCCGGACGAGGCGGTTCCGGGCGCGGGCGGCGACGGGACCGCGACCGGCGAGACGGACGACGCGGCCTGGGCCGAGGTGACCCCGGACGCCGCGCGCAGGCTGCTGGTCGCCGCCGTCGACGCCTTCGCCGAACGCGGCTACCACGCCACCACCACCCGCGACATCGCCGGACGCGCGGGCATGAGCCCCGCCGCCCTGTACATCCACTACAAGACCAAGGAAGAACTGCTCCACCGCATCAGCCGCATCGGCCACGACCGGGCGCTGAAGATCATGCGGGACGCCGCCGACAGCGAGGGCACCGCGGCCGAGCGCCTGGACCGAGCCGTCCGTTCCTTCGTCGGCTGGCACGCACTGCGCCACACCACGGCCCGCGTCGTCCAGTACGAACTCGACGCGCTCGGGCCCGAGCACCGCGCCGAGATCATCGAACTGCGCCGGGGGACCGACGCGGCCGTCCGCGAGATGATCTCCGACGGGGTGCGGGACGGCGAGTTCGAGGTCCCCGACATCCCCGGCACCACGCTGGCGGTGCTCTCCCTCTGCATCGACGTGGCGCGCTGGTTCAAGGTCGGCGGCACCCGCACCCCGGAGGAGATCGGCGCGCTCCACGCCGGCCTGGTCCTGCGCATGGTCGGCGCCCGCGAGGCGTGAACGCCCGTACGGCCCGGGCGCGGACGCCGCGGGCCGTGGACGGGCGGGCCGGCGGGCGCCGGCCCCGTGCTGGTCAGAGGTGGTAGCGGACGACCGCCTCGGCGACGCAGACCGGCTTGTCGCCGCCCTCGCGCTCCACCGTGAAGACGGTGGTGACCTGGACCCCGCCGGCGACCTCGGCGACGTCGGTGACCTGCGCGGTGGCGCGCAGCAGTGAGCCGACCGGGACCGGCGCGGGGAAGCGGACCTTGTTGACGCCGTAGTTGACCCCCATCCGCACGCCTTCCACGGCGATCAGCTGCGGGCCGAAGACGGGCAGCAGTGACAACGTCAGGTACCCGTGCGCGATGGTGGTGCCGAACGGGCCCTCCTTCGCCTTCTCGGGATCGACGTGGATCCACTGGTGGTCGCCGGTCGCCTCGGCGAACTGGTCGATCCGCTGCTGTGTGATCTCCAGCCAGTCGGTGCGGCCCAGCCGCTCACCGACGGCCGCGCGCAGTTCGTCGACCGATGCGAAGATCCTCGGTTCTGCCATGTCCCGACCTCTCTCATCAACATGTCTAAGCGCTTGCTCAGCATGTCCCGGCCGCTCCGGGCTGTCAATGAACCCCCGGCGCCCCGGCCCGTACCCAGCGCTGGGCCCGCGCTTGGGTCCTCGGTCCACCCGCGCCGCGTAGGGTCGGGCGGGTGCCGCAGATTCCGCAGAAGATCCACGAGCTCACCGTCGGCCAGCTCTCCGCCCGTAGCGGGGCCGCCGTCTCCGCGCTGCACTTCTACGAGGCCAAGGGGCTCATCTCCAGCCGCCGCACCTCGGGCAACCAGCGCCGCTACCACCGCGACACCCTGCGCCGGGTGGCCTTCGTCCGCGCCGCCCAGCGTGTCGGCATCCCGCTGGCCACCATCCGCGACGCCCTCGCCGAACTCCCCGAGGAGCGCACCCCGACCCACGAGGACTGGGCCCGCCTCTCGCACGTCTGGCGCGCCGAACTCGACGAGCGCATCAACCAGTTGCACCGCCTGCGCGACCACCTCACCGACTGCATCGGCTGCGGCTGCCTCTCCCTGGAGACCTGCGTCCTGTCCAACCCGGACGACACGGTGGGCGCGTCGCTGACGGGGTCGCGGCTGATGGGGGCGCGGCGCAGGGAGTAGGAGAGGTTCAGGGCGGGGAGCGCCGGGTCCGGTGGAAGACCACGGCCACCCCGGCCGCGGCGACGACCAGCAGGGCCCCGTCCAGGGGGAACGGCACCGTCAGGCCGAAGGAGTCGGCGAGCAGGCCGCCGGCGAGGGCGCCCACCGTGCCGCTGCCGAAGAGGACGACGCGGTGGGCGCCGCCACGACAACTCCGTCTCTCCCGGACGGACAGGACACGTCCGCCCGGGGGCGGGGGACCCGGGCCAGGAGGGCGTTCTGCCGCTGGGCAAGGGGGCGCGGGCTCCATGTCCCCGCACCAGGTGGCGTGTTCGACGGGGCGCACGCCCCGAGGCGTACCCCCAGCCACCCGGTGGCGCGCGGGGTGGCGCGGGTACGTAAGGGGCAGGTCGCCGATCCTGAGGGAGGGAGAGCCGTATGGCAGTGGCCGTCTGCTCGTTGAAGTGGGAAGCCGCCCGGACCGGGAACCAGCGCGTCGTCTACGACAGTGACGGGTACCACCTGGTGCGTTTTCCGTACGAGGAGAGCGAGGAGTCGTACGACCCGTGGGGGATGCACGACCCGGGGAAGAAGTACCCCGACCCGGAGTCGGGGCTGATCGTGCCGAGCCACGACGGGTGGGGGACGCTCTCGGCGCTGGTGTTCTGGGCGCCGGACAGCCGGCCGGTGGAGTACCGGGCCCGGTTCGTGCGGGATCCGCTCGGCGCCTCCACCGGGTACGACTCGACGGCGACGACGGACTCCGCGCCGACCGGGGGCAACCAGTTCCGGACGTACATGTGGCAGATCTTCGTCCGGAAGGACACCCCGCTCGGCCTGAAGGTCACCGCCCGGGCCAAGGGTGACGTGCCGGTGCCCGCGGCGCTGACGCTCGCCGAGTTCAAACTGGCCGTCCACACGGACGTCGCCGTGCCGGACTGACCCCGCCCGTCGCCGTGGGCGCGGCCCCGGCCGCCCTCGGGGCGCGGCTGGGGCCGAGTCGGGATCAGGCCGCCAGGAGGGGAGTGGCGACCTGGGCCAGGGCCCGGGGGGTGAGCAGTTCGCGCGGCACACTGATCCCGCACCGGACGCAGTGCGGTTCGGGTCCCTCGCCCCAGGCGAGGTGGGCCGTGGCGCAGACGGGGCAGCCGGTGCCCGGTTCCCGGTCGAGGGCGTCGAGGAGGCGGCGCAGTACCTCGGCGAGCGGAAGGCTGGGGTGCAGGCCCGGGTTGTCGCACCAGGCGAGGGCGTAGCCGCTGCCGGTGCGGCGCTGCCAGGTGTCGACCCCGGCCGGGCGGCGCAGCCCGTCGTGCTTCTCGCGGCGCCTGCGGGCGGCGAAGCGCTCCTCGTGGGCCAGCCACAGGGCGCGCGCCTCCTCCAGTTCGGCGAGGGCCGCCACCAGCCGGGCCGGGTCGGGGGAGCGGTCCTCGGGGCCGAAGCGGTGCCGGGAGCACAGGTGGTCCCAGGTCGCCCGGTGGCCGTAGGGGGCGAATCGTTCGAGGCACTTGCGCAGGGAGTAGCGGCGCAGAGCCAGGTCGCAGCGGGGGTCGCGGACCTGTCTCGCCAGACTCCGGAAACCAGCCATGGTGGTGCACCTCCGTGATCGGAACGCCGGCTCCACCCCGGCCGCCGCCGTCCGGGGGCCGCCACGGAAGGGGTCCCGGACGGAGTGCGGTCGGAGCGAGGTCGTTACAGGGACGTATGCGCCGTCGAAGCGGCTCCATTCATGCCGAGTCCGTTCATTCCGCTTCCGTCGCGCGGGCTGTCCGCGCCGCCGGTTCACGGGCGTGGGAGGCCGGCGCGTGTGACGCGTGGTCACCTGCGAGGCGGCGTACCGGCGGTGTCCTCCGGCTCGCCGTCGTCGGGAGGACCAGGTGTGCGACGGCTCGTCCCCGGACACGCCCCACCTGCCCACTGGCCGGCCGGGCGGTGGCCGTCACGGGCACGGCGGTGCTCACGCCTCGCGACGCGGGCGACCAGTGGTGTGCCGACGGCATCGTGCAGCGGGCCGTGGGCGGCCTCACCCACGAGGACATCCGGTGGCGGAACCGCCCGGCCTGCCGGCGGATGGCGGAGTTCCCGGGCCACGGCTGACCGGCGCCGATGGTGAGGACGGCGACGCCCCCGGCACCAGGTGTGCCGGGGGCGCCGCCGCGGTGCCCGCCTCAGCGGTACAGCAGGTACTCCCGCCGGGTGCGCCGGAACGCCGACAGTTCGGCACGCCAGCCCGCCACCACCTCGTCCGTGGTCGCCCCCGCGTCGATCATGGTGCGCACCCGGGTGGAGCCGGTGAGCTTGTCGATCCAGTGGTCCTCGCGCCAGGCGAAGCCCGGCCAGACCTGGCGCGCCGTCACCAGCAGCCCGATCCCGGTGCGGACGGGGTCGAAGACCTCCCGGTCGTGGACGTGCACCTGCACCCCGCCGACGGTCACCCCCGCGAACTTGGAGAAGGACGGCGCGAAGTACGCCTCGCGGAAGCGGACGCCCTTCAGCCGCAGCCCGTTGGCGGCGGCCGCCCAGGCGTGGTCGACGCCCTCGGCGCCGATCAGCTCGAACGGGCGCGTGGTGCCGCGCCCCTCGGAGAGGTTGGTGCCCTCGAAGAGGCAGGTGCCCGCGTACACGACGGCTGTCTCGGGGGTCGGCATGTTGGGGCTGGGCGGCACCCACGGCAGGCCCGAGGCGTCGTAGAAGTCGTCCCGGCGCCACCCGGTCATGCGCACCGTCTCCAGCTCGACGGGACGGGCCAGGAACTCCCCGTTGAACAGCCCCGCCAGTTCGGCCACGGTCATCCCGTGCGCCTGCGAGATCGGCTCGCGCCCGACGAAGGTGGCGAACTCCTTGTGCAGCACCGGGCCGAGCGCCTCGCGGCCGGTGAGCGGATTGGGGCGGTCCAGCACCACGAACCGCTTGCCCGCGAGCGAGGCCGCCTCCATGCAGTCGTAGAGGGTCCAGATGTACGTGTAGAAGCGGGCGCCCGCGTCCTGGATGTCGAAGACGACCGTGTCGACGCCCGACTCGGTGAAGATGTCGGCCAGTTCCCGCCCCGAGGTCAGGTACGTGTCGTAGACCGGCAGACCCGTCGCCGGGTCGTCGTAGCGGCCCTCGGAGCCGCCGGCCTGCGCGGTGCCCCGGAAGCCGTGCTCGGGACCGAAGACCGCGCGCAGGTCGACCCGGCGGTCGGCGTGCATCACGTCGACGATGTGCCGCACGTCCCGGGTGACGCCGGTCGGGTTGGTGACCACGCCGACCTTCTGCCCCGCCAGCACCCGGTAGCCGCCGTCGGCCAACTGCTCGAAGCCGGTGCGCAGCCCGCGCCCGCCCCGGCCCGGCGGACCGCCGTGGGCCGGGGCCGGGGCCGCGGCGGTGGCCGTCAGGGCTCCGGCGGCCGTGGTGGCGGCGAGCAGACTGCGTCTGGACAGGGTCATGCGGGGACCTCCGTGGTACCGACGGCTGTCATGTGCACGCACGCTAACGCGCCGAGCGCCCCCAGGGAACGAACCCGCGCCGGACGATCGTATTCCGCTTGGTCGCGGCGGCCTCAGCCGTCCCCCGGCGTTCCGTCTGCCGTGAAGGCGCCCGCGGCCGCCGCGCGCGCCGCCGCCCTGGCCGAGCGGCGGGCCAGGTGCGGATCGGAGGCGTCGCCGAGCAGCAGGAGCTGGTGGTAGAGCGGAGCGGTGGCCGCGACGAGCAGCGGCCGGGCCGCTGTCCCGGGGGGCAGCTCGCCGCGCCCCACGGCCCGCTCCACGACCACCTCGCACCGCGCGTACCGGTCGTCCCACAGGCGCCGCTGCGCCTCGGCGGCCTGCGGCGAGCGGAACGAGGCGGCGATCAGGGCGGGGACGACAGGCGGCCGCGCGGTCAGGGCGTCGTGGATCTCGTCGTTCAGCCCGGTCAGGTCCTCCTCCAGCGAGCCGGTGTCCGGAGCCGCCCAGTCGTCCGCGCCCGCCGCGTCGAGCACGTCGGCGAGCAGGCCGCCGACATCCCGCCAGCGCCGGTACACCGTGGTGCGGTGCACTCCCGCGCGGCCCGCGACCGCCTCCACGGTCAGCCCGTCGTACCCGTGGTCACCCAGCTCCGCGAGGACCGCGTCCAGCACCTGGCGGCGCGTGCGGGCCGTGCGGCCGCCGGGGCGCGGGCGGGGGTCCGGCGGCCGGGCCGTCTTCGGGCCGGGTGTCTCGGAAGTCATCGTCGCGTCTCCCCCTCGCCGATATCCGTTGCGCGGGCGTCGCCGCTGTGGCAGCATCCTAATGCATCAGTTGTCGCACTAGTGGAGTGGTCGATGTTCCTGCGAAGCGTTCCCCCGGCCGTCCGGTCCCCGTGGGCCGCCCCGTCCTCGAACGTTTCGGAGAACCCCCGTGCCCGTACAGATCACCGCGCTCGACGTCAGCAAGTCCTTCGACGGCCGTCCCGTCCTCGACTCGGTCACCTGCTCCCTCGGCGCGGGTGAGCGCACCGGGATCATCGGCGAGAACGGCTCCGGCAAGAGCACCCTGCTGCGCCTCCTCGCCGGTGAGGAGCGTCCCGACCGGGGCGAGACCGTCGTCCAGGCGTCCGGCGGTGTCGGCCATCTCGCCCAGGAGGAGCGGCTGCCCGGGTCGATGACCGTCCAGCAGGTCCTCGACAGGGGCCTCACCGAACTGCGCGCCGTCGAACGCCGCCTGCGAAGCCTGGAGGCGGCCATGGCCGCGGGCGACGAGTCGGGCATGGCCGAGTACGGCGACCTGCTGACCGTCTTCGAACTGCGTGGCGGCTACGACGCCGACGCCCGGGCCGAGCGAGCCCTGCGCGGCCTCGGCCTGCGCCTGGTCGACCGCGACCGCGCCGTCGGCACCCTCTCCGGCGGTGAGCAGGTCAGGCTGCGGCTGGCCGCCCTGCTGGCGGGCGCGCCGGAGATCCTGCTCCTCGACGAGCCCACCAACCACCTCGACGCCGCCGCCCTGCACTGGCTGGAGGAGCACCTGCGCACCCGGCGCGGCACCCTGGTCGCCGTCTCCCACGACCGGGACTTCCTCGACCGCGTCGCCACCAGCCTGCTGGAGGTGGACGCCGACCGGCGCCGCGTCGTCCGCTTCGGCGGCGGCTACGCGGGCCACCTCGCCGAGAAGGCCGCCGGCCGGCGCCGCTGGGCCCAGGAGTACGACCGGTGGCGCGCCGAGACCGACCGGCTCCGCGAGGCCGCCTCGACCACCGCCCGCCGGGTCGCTCCCGGCCGCCCCGCGCAGGACGGCAACAAGATGGCCTACGACCGGGCGGGCGGCCGCGTGCAGCAGTCCCTGGCGGGCCGGGTGCGCAACGCCGAGGAACGGCTGCGCCGCCTGCTCGCCGACCCGGTCCCGCCGCCGCCCGAGCCGCTGCGCTTCACCCCGGCCCTGCCCACCGGCCGCCTGGAGGGCACCCTGCTGGCGGCAGCCGGTGTCGCGGTCCGGGGCCGGCTCGGCCGCACGGACCTCGCCCTGAAGGCCGGCGAGCGCCTGCTGGTCACCGGGGCCAACGGCGCGGGCAAGTCCACCCTGCTCCAGGCCCTGGCCGGGGAGCTGGCCCCCGACTCCGGGACCGTCACCAGGCGCGGCCGCCTCGGCCACCTGGCCCAGGAGTCGAGGCCGGGCCGGCCGGACGAGACCGTCCTGGCCGCCTTCGCCCGAGACCGGCCCGGCGACCGGGCCGACCACGCCGCGCACCTGCTCTCCCTCGGGCTCTTCGCCCGTGAGCACTTCGCGGTGCCCGTCGGCCGCCTCTCCACCGGGCAGCGCCGCCGCCTCGCCCTGGCCCGGCTGCTCGGCCGGCCCGCGGACGTCCTGCTGCTCGACGAGCCGACCAACCACCTCTCGCCCGCCCTGGCCGAGGAGGTGGAGGCCGCGCTGGACGGTTACGGGGGCGCCCTCGTCGTCGTCAGCCACGACCGCCGCCTGTGCCGGCGCTGGCGCGGCGACCGCCTGACCCTCAGCGCGCCCCCGCCGGCCGCGTCCGCGCGCTGATCTCCCGCCGACTCCGGCCCCGCGGCCACCGGAACCCGAACCACCCTCACGAAGGGACCCCGCCCATGCCCCCGCTCCCGGCCCCCGCCGACCCGACCGTGCTGCACCCGATGGCCGGCCAGCCGCGCGTGGTGCAGCTGAAGCCGCTCATCACCTCCCCGCTGATCGAGGCCGGCGCGTTCTCCTACTACGACGACCCCCACGAGCCGACCGCCTTCGAGACCCGCAACGTCCTGTACCACTACGGCCCCGAGAAGCTCGTGATCGGGAAGTTCTGCGCGCTGGCCCAGGGCGTGCGGTTCCTCATGAACGGCGCCAACCACCGTATGGACGGCCCTTCCACCTTCCCGTTCCCGATGCTGGGCGGCTCCTGGACCGACCACCGCGACCTCCTCGCCGACCTGCCCGCGCGCGGCGACACCGTGCTCGGCAACGACGTCTGGACCGGCTACGGGGTGACCGTGATGCCCGGTGTCCGCATCGGCCACGGAGCGATCATCGCCGCCGGCTCCGTGGTCACCGGCGACATCCCCGACTACGCCGTCGCCGGAGGCAACCCCGCCCGCGTCATCCGCCACCGCTACGACGCGCGTGACACCGCCCGGCTCCTCGCGCTCGCCTGGTGGGACTGGCCCCTCGACCACCTCACCGCCCACCTCCGCACGATCATGTCCGGCACGGTCGACGCCTTGGAGGAGGCGGCACCCGGTGCCGGTCCGGCCGGCGCTTGAGGCGGAACGCCCCGGGGGCCACGCTCTCCGGGCCGGGCAGGCGCCGTTGACAGCCCGGCCGGCGTTCGAGCCCCCACCGGCGCCCGGGCACCAAAGGCCCGGGCGCCGCTCCGCCCGTGCGGGCGACCCCCGTTCCCGGGCTCTGGCGAGACCCGGGCGCCCCTTCCCAAGCACATACCGACTGGTTAGTCTGCCAAGGGCCAGGCCAGTCGCAGGCAGATCGCCGAATGGGAGCCACGTGGACACTTCCGCCGTGCAGGGAACGGGAATAGTCGTCACCGGAGCCGCGGGCGGCATCGGCGCCGCCCTCGCCGAGCGCTTCGTCCGCGAGGGCGCCCGCGTCGTCGTCAACGACCTCGACGAGGCCCGTACGAGGGAGGCCGCCGAGCGGACCGGCGCCACCCCGGTCTGGGGCGACGCCTCCACCGTGGTCGAGGCCGCCCGCGACGCCCTCGGCGGCACCGTCGACACCTGGTGCGCCAACGCGGGTCTGACCTCGCCGGGCGCCGAGGACGCCGAGGAGGAGATCTGGGCCGCCGCCTGGGACGTCAACGTCATGGCCCACGTCCGCGCCGCCCGCGCCCTGCTCCCCGGCTGGCTGGAGCGCGGCCACGGCCGCTTCGTCTCCACCGTGTCCGCCGCGGGGCTGCTCACCATGATCGGCGCCGCCCCCTACAGCGTCTCCAAGCACGGCGCCCACGCCTTCGCCGAATGGCTCTCGCTGACCTACCGCCACCGCGGCCTCAAGGTCCACGCCATCTGCCCGCAGGGCGTGCGCACCGACATGCTCACCGCCGCCGGGTCGGCCGGAGAACTGGTCCTCGCTCCTTCGGCCATCGACCCCGAGGACGTCGCCGACGCACTGCTCGCGGGCATCGCCGAGGACCGCTTCCTGATCCTTCCGCACCCCGAGGTCGCCGGGTACTACGCGGCCCGCGCCAAGGACCCCGAACGCTGGCTCGGCTCCATGAACCACCTGCAGCAGACCTGGGAAGGAGCCGGCCGATGACGACCGCCCCCCGCCGCGGCTACGACGCCAGACCGTGGCTCGCGCTCCTCGACGACGCCCAGAGGGCTCCTGTCGCGCCCCCGCCCACGGTCGTCCACGCCTTCCGCGCCGGCGCCGCCCGCCATCCGGAGCGCACCGCTCTCGCCTACTTCGACGGCCGGACCGACTTCCGCGAGGCCGACCTGCTCAGCGACTCCGTCGCCGGACACCTCGCCGCCCACGGCATCGGCCCCGGCGACCGCGTCGCCGTCATGCTCCAGAACGGCCCGCACTTCGTCCTCGCCGTCCTCGGCGTCTGGAAGGCCGGCGGCGTCGTCGTCCCGGTCAACCCGATGTACAGGACCGGCGAGGTCGCCCACCTTCTCGCCGACGCCGAGGTCAGCGGCCTGGTCTGCGCCGACCGCGCCTGGGAGGCGTACCTGCGCGAGACCGCCGCCGGGACCGCCGTACGCCTGGTCCTCACCGCCGACGAGCGGCAGCTCCAGAGCCGCGACGACGACCGGGTCCTCACCTTCGAGCCGGTACCGGCGCCCGCCGACACCGAGGACCTGCTGGCCGTCGCCCGCGCCGGGCACCGCGCCCCCGAGGGGCGCGAGCGCACCGCCGAGGACATCGCCCTCATCAGCTACACCTCCGGCACCAGCGGCACCCCCAAGGGCGCCACCAACACCCACGGCAACATCACCTACAACGCCGAGCGCCAGCGCACCGGCTCCCGCATCCCCGAGGGCTCCACCTACTTCGCCCTCGCCCCCCTCTTCCACATCACCGGGATGGTCGCCCAGTTCGCCGCCTGCGTCCTGAACGGCGGCACTCTCGCCCTCGCCCACCGCTTCGAGCCCGGCGCCGTCCTCGACGCCTTCGCCGAGCACCGGCCCGCCTACACCGTCGGTCCCGCCACCGCCTTCATGGCGCTCGCCGCGCACCCGGCCGCCACCCGGGACCACTTCTCGTCCTTCGTCCTCATCTCCAGTGGCGGCGCCCCGCTGCCACCCGCCCTCGTCGAGAAGTTCCGCGCCGGCTTCGGCCCCTACCTGCACAACGGCTACGGCCTCACCGAGTGCACCGCCCCCTGCGCGTCCGTCCCACCCGGCCGCGAGGCCCCCGTCGACCCGGCCTCCGGCACCCTCGCCGTCGGCGTACCCGGCCCCGACTCGGTGGTGCGCGTCCTCGACCCCGAGGGCCACGAGGTGCCCTTCGGGGAGCAGGGCGAGATCGCGGTGCGCGGCCCCCAGGTCGTCCCCGGCTACTGGCGCCGCCCGGAAGCCACCGCCGAGACCTTCCCCGGCGGTGAACTGCGTACCGGTGACATCGGCTTCATGGACCGCGACGGCTGGCTGTACGTGGTCGACCGCAAGAAGGACATGATCAACGCCTCCGGTTTCAAGGTCTGGCCGCGTGAGGTCGAGGACGTCCTCCACACCCACCCGGCCGTCCGCGAGGCCGCCGTCGTCGGTGTCCCCGACGCGTACCGGGGCGAGACCGTCCGCGCCTACGTCAGCCTGCGCGCCGCCGTCGCCCCCGCCGACCTGGTCGCCCACTGCAAGGAGCGGCTCGCCGCGTACAAGTATCCGCGCGAGGTCCGGGTCCTGCCCGAGCTGCCGAAGACCTCCAGTGGGAAGATCCTCCGGCGGGAACTGCGCGCACCGAGCGGCGCCGGTTCCGGCGGTACCGAGACGGAAGGCCGCGCGTAGGCGCGGCCGGCAGAGAGGAAGGTGGCGGCGCAGTGCCCAAGAACACGCCCGGAAACCCGGAGGGCGACGGCACGCCCGTACCCCGGCGGCTGCTGGCCGCCGCCACCCGCCTCTTCGCCGACCAGGGGTACGACCGCACCTCCGTGCAGGAGATCGTCGAGGCGGCCGGCGTCACCAAGGGCGCCCTCTACCACTACTTCGGCTCCAAGGAGGACCTCCTCCAGGAGGTCTACGCGCGGCTCCTGAGACTCCAGCAGGAGCGCCTCGACATGTACGCCGGCTCCCAGGAGCCCGTCGAGGAGCGGCTGCGCGCGGCCGCCGCCGACGTCGTCGTCACCACCATCGAGAACCTCGACGACGCGTCCATCTTCTTCCGCTCCATGCACCAGCTCAGCCCGGAGAAGAACAAGCAGGTCCGGGCCGAACGGCGGCGCTACCACGAACGGTTCCGCGCACTGGTCGAGGAGGGGCAGCGCTCCGGGGTCTTCACCCGCGACATCCCCGCCGACCTGGTGGTCGACTACCACTTCGGCTCCGTCCACCACCTGTCCACGTGGTACCGCCCCGACGGGCCGCTCACCCCGCAGCAGGTCGCCAGCCACCTCGCCGACCTGCTGCTGCGCGCCCTCACCCACCCGGGCACCTGAGCCCCCGCCACGGCCACGCGCAGGCCCCCGCCCGGTCCCCGGGCGGGGGCCTGCGCCGTCGTGGAGGTCAGCGGTGGCGCTTCAGCTCCCGGCGGGCCAGCGAGCGCTGGTGCACCTCGTCGGGGCCGTCGGCCAGCCGCAGGGTGCGGGCCGCCGCCCACAGCTCGGCCAGCGGGAAGTCCTGGCTCACCCCGCCCGCACCGTGCAGCTGCACCGCCCGGTCGATGATGTCCACCACCGCGCGCGGCGTCGCGATCTTGATGGCCTGGATCTCGGTGTGCGCGCCCCGGTTGCCGACGGTGTCCATGAGCCAGGCCGTCTTCAGCACCAGCAGCCGCAACTGCTCCACGCTCACCCGGGCGTCCGCGATCCAGTTGTGCACCACGCCCTGCGCCGCCAGCGGCTTGCCGAACGCCTCCCGCGCCACCGCCCGGCGGCACATCAGCTCGATCGCCCGCTCGGCCATGCCGATCAGCCGCATGCAGTGGTGGATGCGGCCGGGCCCGAGCCGGGCCTGCGCGATCGCGAAGCCGCCGCCCTCCTCCCCGACCAGGTTGGCCGCCGGGACCCGGACCCGGTCGAAGACGACCTCGGCGTGGCCGCCGTGGTAGTGGTCCTCGTAGCCGTAGACCCGCATCGCCCGCTTCACCGTCACGCCGGGGGTGTCGCGCGGGACCAGGATCATCGACTGCTGGCGGCGGAGGTCGGCGCCGTCGGGGTCGGTCTTGCCCATCACGATGAAGATCCCGCAGTCGGGGTTCATCGCCCCGGAGATGTACCACTTGCGGCCGGTGACCACGTACGCGTCGCCGTCCCGCTCGATCCGGGTGGTGATGTTGGTGGCGTCCGAGGAGGCCACCTCCGGCTCCGTCATCGCGAAGGCCGAACGGATCTCCCCGGCGAGCAGCGGCTCCAGCCACTCCTTGCGCTGCGCCTCGTCGGCGAACTCGGCCAGCAGCTCCATGTTGCCGGTGTCCGGCGCCGCGCAGTTCAGCGCGGTCGGCGCCAGCTGCGGGGAGCGGCCGGTGATCTCGGCGAGCGGCGCGTACTGGAGGTTGGTGAGCCCGGCGCCGTACCGGCGGTCGGGGAGGAAGAGGTTCCACAGGCCCTGCCGCTTCGCCTCCGCCTTCAGCTCGCCGACCACCGGCGGCTCGTCCCACGGGGAGGCGAGCCGGTTCCGCTGCTCGTCGGCGACGGCCTCGGCCGGGTAGACGTGCTCGTCCATGAAGGCGAGCAGCTTCGTGCGGAGTTCCTCGGTGCGCGCGTCGTACGCGAAGTCCATGGTCAGCCTTCCTGGAGGGTGGTGAGACCGTGCTCGATGAAGACGGGGACGAGTTCCCCGATGCGGTCGAAGCCCGCGCCGACGGTCTGGCCGAGCGTCCAGCGGTAGTGGATGCCTTCGAGGATCACGGCGAGCTTGAACCAGGCGAAGGCCGTGTACCAGGAGACCGCCGAGGTGTCCCGGCCGGACCGCTCGGCGTACCGGGCGACCAGTTCGGCGGGGGAGGGGTGGCCCGGTGCCCCGGCGGTGGTGCCGATGGGCGAGCCAGGCAGCCGGAGCGGCGTGCTGTACATGACCAGCAGACCCAGGTCGGTCAGCGGGTCGCCGAGCGTGGACATCTCCCAGTCGAGGACGGCCCGGACGCGGTCGTCCGGGCCGATCAGGGCGTTGTCGAGGCGGAAGTCGCCGTGCACCACGGTGGCCGGGCCCGAGTCCGGCAGCGCCTCGCCGAGGGCGGCGTGCAGCGCGTCGATGCCGGGCAGCTCGCGGTCGCGGGAGGCGTCGAGCTGCTTGCCCCAGCGGCGCAGCTGCCGGCCGAGGAAGCCCTCGGGCCGTCCGAAGCCGGCGAGGCCCACCGTGGCCGGGTCGACGGCGTGCAGGTCGACCAGGGTGTCGACCAGTCCGAGGACCGCCTCCCGGGTCCGCCGCTCACCGAGCGCCGCCAGCTCCTCGGCGGTGCGGTAAGGGGTGCCCTCGACGAACTCCATGACGTAGAACGGCGCCCCCAGGACCTCGCTGTCCTCGCAGAGCAGCACCGTCCCCGGGACCGGGACCGGGGTGTCGCGCAGCGCGCTGATCACCCGGTGCTCCCGCGCCATGTCGTGGGCGGTGGCCAGCACGTGGCCGAGCGGGGGCCGGCGCACCACCCACCGCGAGGCGCCGTCGGTGACCGCGTAGGTGAGGTTGGAGCGGCCGCCCTCGATGAGTCCGGCGGTCAGCGGCCCGGTGACCAGCCCGGGCCGCTCCGCGTCGAGGTGCTCGCGCAGCCGGAGCAGGTCCAGGCCACGCGGGGAGGGGTGCTCGCCGTCCTCCTGCGGGGCGGGAATGTCCGGTCGCTCTGGGCTCATCGTGGCTCCTGGGTGCTGCGGTACGGCAGGGTCGCCCCTCATGATGCCGACCAGTCGGTATGCCGTCCAGGGGTGGAGCCCCACGTGACCCGGATCGCCTCCCCGCCCGCCTCCCCGCCCGGTTGCGGCCCGCCTCCCGGGCCCCGAGCCTCGGAAGGAGGGGGGCACGTCCCAGCGGTCCGGGAGGCAGCAGATGCAGGGGATCAGCTACCGCACCTTCGGCGGCCCGGAGGTCCTGGAGTACGGCGACCTGCCCGAACCGAAACTGGCGCCCGACGCCGTCCTGGTCAAGGTGGTCGCCACCGCCGTCAACCCGGTCGACCTCGCCTGCCGCTCCGGCCTGCTCGCCCCGCTCCTCGACACCTCCTTCCCGGTGATCCCCGGGTGGGACGTCTCCGGCGTCGTCGTGCAGCGCGGCTGGTCGGTCGACGAGTACGCGGTCGGCGACGAGGTCATCGGCTACGTCCGCAAGGACTGGCTCAGCCAGGGCACCTGCGCCCAGTACGTGGCCTGCCCGGTCCGCACCCTCGCCCACAAGCCGCGCAACCTCGGCTTCCAGGCCGCCTCCGGGCTGCCGCTGGCCGGGCTCACGGCCCTCCAGGCGCTGCGCCGGTGGCTGGGGCTGCGGCGCGGCGAGACCCTGCTGGTGCACGGGGCGGCCGGCGCGGTCGGCTCGATGGCGGTCCGCATCGGTGTCGACCTCGGCGCCCGCGTCCTCGGCGCCTCCCGGGCCGACGCCGCCGAGCGGGTCCGCGCGCTGGGCGCCGAACCGGTGGCCTACGAGGAGGGCTTCGCCGCGGCCGTGAGGGAGCTGGCGCCGGAGGGGGTGGACGCGGCGCTGGACACGGTCGGCGGGCAGGCGCTGGCCGACACCCCGCCGCTGCTCGCGGAAGGCGGCCGGCTCGCCTCGGTCGCCGACGGCGAGGTGCTCTCGCTGGGCGGCCTCTACGTCTTCGTCCGCCCCGACCCGCGCGACCTCGCCGACCTGGCGGGCCTTGCCGAGGCCGGGGTGGTCGGCGTCACCGTGGCCCGCACCTTCCCCCTGGAGCGGGCCGCCGAGGCCCACCGGGCCGCCGCCGAGCACCCCGGCTCGCAGGGCAGGACCGTGGTCGCCGTCGACTGGGAGTGACCTCCTCACGCGTCAGGCGGGGGAGGCCACCAGCACCCCGGCCGACACCGCCAGCCCGACCGCGCAGCACACCGCGCCCACCGCGACCGGCGCGGGCAGCGGTACGGGCCGGGCCGGGGCGAGGGCGCGGACCCGCCGGTGCGCCAGGGCGACGAAGCCGAGCCACAGCAGGAAGCACGCGGCCAGCGACAGCACGCTCGCGGCGCCGCCGGAGCGGTGCACGGCGGCCCGGGTGGCGAGCACCGCGACGACCGTGAAGGAGAGGGTGGTCCGTCGCCAGGCGAGCCGGGTCCGCTCCGGCTGGAGCCCCGGGTCGCGCACGGCCCGCGTACTCACCCGGCCCAGCCGAAGACCACGACCACCACCATGACCAGCGCCACCACCGCCACCAGCAGGCTCAGGACCGCCGGGAAGCGAGAGACGGGCAGATCCTCACCGCGCCGCATGGCCCGTTCGCACCGCACCCAGTGGTGGACGGCGCGCAGCGCGCAGAGCACGCCGGAGGCGAGCAGCCCGAGGGCCAGGGTGATCCGCCAGGCCGCCGGGAGGCCGGGCAGGAACTGGTCCACGGCGAACCCGCCCGCGATCAGCGCCAGCGCGGTCCGCAGCCAGGCGAGGAAGGTCCGCTCGTTGGCGAGGGAGAAGCGGTAGTCCGGGGTGTCGCCCTCCTCGGCGATCCGGGTCGGCGACCACCACAGCCTGAGGTCGGACCAGGGGCTCACCGGCCCTCCCGCTCCCGGGCCGCCAGCAGCTGCCAGGCGGCGAGCCCGTCGGGCACCCACGGCCACTTCGGGAGCCGGGCGGCCAGCTCCTCGTCGGTGAGGAAGGCGTGCCAGGCCACCTCGGAGACCTGCGGCCGCACCGGCGGCTCGCACCGCACCTCGTAGACCCGCGACCACCACGAGCCGTGGCCTTCCGGGTCGTCGTGGAGGAAGGAGAAGAGCGGTGTGGGGGCGGGGAGGCCGTCGACGCCCAGCTCCTCCTCGGCCTCCCGCAGCGCCGCCGCGTCGTACTCCTCCCCGGCCCCGACGACGCCGCCGACGAAGAGGTCGTAGCGGGAGGGATACAGCAGTTTGGTGGCGGTGCGGCGGTGGACGAAGGTGTGTCCCCCGGCGTCGCGGACGCGGACGAAGACGCACCGGTGCCGCAGCCCCCGGGCGTAGACCTCGCCGCGCCGGGCGGTCCCGGTGACCCGGTCCTCGGCGTCCACCACGTCCAGCAGTTCCTCGGCGGGGTTCTCGGACGGCTCAGTCTCCATACGGACCATGTAACACCCCGCCCCCGGCCCGGGCGGGTCAGGGGGCGGGGTGTCGTCCGGGTGGCGGGTCACTGGCCCATGACGTACTTCACCGTCGGCCCGGTGGTCCAGCCGCCGTCCACGGCCAGTTCGGCGCCGGTGACGTAGGAGGAGGTGCCGGAGAGGAGGAAGACCACCGCCCCGGCGATCTCCCCGGCCTCGCCCACCCGGCCCATCGGGGTGTTGGGGTAGTGGCCCTCGCCCGGCCGGATGCCGGTCTCCGCGGTCATCGGCGTGTACGTCATGCCCGGATGCACGGAGTTGACCCGGATGCGGTCGGTGCCCAGCTCCACGGCGGCGAGCTTGCTGAGACCGCGCACGCCCCACTTGGAGGCGCCGTAGGAGGAGGTGAGCGCCAGGCCCATCAGTCCGGCGGCCGAGGAGATGTTGACGATCGAGCCGCCGCCCGCCTCCCTCATCGCCGGGACGACGGTCTTCATGCCGATGAAGACACCGGTCAGGTTGACGTCGACGACCCTGCGGAACCGCTCGACGCTCTCCGTCTCCAGGAGCATCCCGGTGGAGACCCCCGCGTTGTTCACCAGCCCGTCGACCGAGCCGAACTCCGCGCGGGCGTACGCCACCACGCGCTGCCAGTCCTCCTCACGGGTCACGTCGAGGTGCTGGTACCGGGCGGCGTCGCCCAGTTCGCGGGCGGTGGCCGCGCCCTCTTCGTCCAGCACGTCGGCGAGGACGACGCGGGCTCCGGCCGCGACCGCCTGCCGGGCCGTCTCGGCCCCGAGGCCACGGGCCCCGCCGGTGATGATGACGGTCTTGCCGCTGAGGTCGTTCATGGCGCTGTCCTTCCGTCCGCGGGTGCCGTCGCCCGCAGCAGTGATGCGGTGGTCTCGACGAGGTCGGCCAGGAACAGCCGCTCGCCGGTCAGAGGGGTGGCATCCGCCAGGTACTGCCGGGCCCGGTCGGCCAGAGCCGCGCCCACCAGGGTCAGCGCGAGGTCCAGCCGCTCCAGCCGCAGCGGCTCCGGGAGCGAGGTCAGGCATTCCTCGATCCGGCCGATCACCTCCCAGTAGCGGGTGCCGGCGAGCGTCGGGTGCGGGACGCGGCGGCGGACCCCGCTCTCGTGGCTGAGCTGGGCCGAGACGCGCAGCCCGCGCCGGCCGCGTCCGGTGGCCAGCTCGCTCGCCTCGGCGGCGATCAGCGCGCCCAGCAGCGCGCGGAGCAGGTCCGGTGACGGGTCGCCCTCAGGCGCCCGGGTGTCGCCGTTCAGCCCGCGCGCGGACAGCTCCGCCGCCAGCACGGCCTCCGTACGCCGCTGCCGCTCGGCCATGACCGCGTCCAGCAGCCCGGCCCGGGAACCGAAGTGGTACTGGACCGCCGACGGGTTCGCCTGTCCGGCCAGCCGTGTGATGTCGCGGAGCTGCGCGCCGTCCACCCCCTGCGCGGCGAAGACCTCCTCGGCCGCCCGCACCAGTTTCTCCCGCGTCCCGCTCGCATCCCTGACCATGGGCCCAGCGTAATGCCGCGCATTATTAATGTCCAGCATTAGCTTCGGTGGGGGCCCGGCGGCACGGGTCCGGGCGGAGGCCGCCCCGGGTGTTGACGCCCGCACCGGCGCCGCACAAGATCTGACCCACCGGTAACCCCAGGGAACGAGGACGTGGACATGGCCTACGACGCAGACGTGATCGTGATCGGCGCGGGGCTCGCCGGGCTCGCCGCCACGGCCGAACTCGTCGACGCGGGACGCAAGGTGATCCTGCTGGACCAGGAGCCCGAGCAGTCCGTCGGCGGCCAGGCGCACTGGTCCTTCGGCGGCCTCTTCTTCGTCGACTCCCCCGAACAGCGCCGCCTGCGCATCAAGGACAGCCACGCCCTCGCCCTCCAGGACTGGATGGGCACCGCCGGTTTCGACCGCGAGGAGGACCACTGGCCGCGCCGCTGGGCCGAGGCGTACGTCGACTTCGCCTCCGGCGAGAAGCGGGCCTGGCTGCACGGGCAGGGCGTCCGGTTCTTCCCCGTCGTCGGCTGGGCCGAACGCGGCGGCTACGACGCGGGCGGGCACGGCAACTCCGTCCCGCGTTTCCACATCACCTGGGGCACCGGGCCCGGCCTGGTCGCGCCCTTCGAACGCCGGGTCCGCGAGGGCGTCGCGCGCGGCCTGGTCGAACTGCGGTTCCGGCACCGGGTCACCGGGCTCGGCCGCAGTGCGGGCAGCGTCGACACCGTCACCGGCGAGGTGCTGGAACCCTCCGGCGCCGACCGGGGGCGGGCCAGCAGCCGCGAGGTCGCCGGGGCCTTCGAGCTGCGCGCCCAGGCCGTGATCGTCACATCCGGCGGCATCGGCGGCAACCACGACCTGGTCCGCCGCAACTGGCCCGAGCGGCTCGGCACCCCGCCGAGGAAGCTGCTCTCCGGTGTCCCCGCGCACGTCGACGGGCTGATGCTGGACGTGGCGGCCGAGGCCGGCGGCAACCTCATCAACGGCGACCGCATGTGGCACTACACCGAGGGCATCGAGAACTGGAACCCGATCTGGGCCCGGCACGGCATCCGCATCCTGCCCGGTCCCTCCTCGGTCTGGCTCGACGCCACCGGCAACCGGCTGCCCGTCCCGCTCTTCCCCGGCTTCGACACCCTCGGCACCCTCGAGCACATCATGCGGACCGGGCACGAGCACACCTGGTTCGTCCTCAACCAGCGGATCATCGGCAAGGAGTTCACCCTCTCCGGCTCCGAGCAGAACCCCGACCTCACCGGCCGCTCGGTACGCGGCGTCCTCCAGCGGGCCCGTGCCGACGTGCCCGCCCCCGTCAAGGCGTTCATGGACCAGGGCGCCGACTTCGTGGTCGAGCGGGAACTGCCCGCCCTGGTCCGCGGGATGAACGCGCTCACCGACGAGCCCCTCATCGACGAGGCCGCCCTGCACCGCACCCTGACCGCCCGCGACCGCGAGATCACCAACCCGTTCACCAAGGACTCGCAGATCACGGCCATCCGCGGCGCCCGCGCCTACCTCGGTGACCGGCTCATCCGCGCCGCCGCACCGCACGCGATCCTCGACCCCGCGGCCGGCCCGCTCGTCGCCGTACGCCTCAACATCCTCACCCGCAAGTCCCTCGGCGGCCTCCAGACCGACCTCTCCTCCCGCGTCCTCACCGAGGCGGGGGAGCCCCTCCCGGGGGTCTACGCGGCCGGCGAGGCCGCGGGCTTCGGCGGCGGCGGGGTCCACGGCTACCGCTCCCTGGAGGGCACCTTCCTGGGCGGCTGCCTCTTCTCCGGCCGCACCGCCGGCCGGGCCGCCGCCAAGGCGCTGGCCTGACCCCGGGGCCCGTCCCGGCGCATTGCCCGGCTGCCCGCCCGGCCGGGCCGGTGCGCGGGGACGGGGTCCGCGCGTCGCGGGCCCGCTCCCGCGGGGCGGGGCCATCGAGCGCCGGCCGGGCGCGGCGCACCGGCCGGGACGGCTGTACGGGCGGACGGGCCCGCGCGTCGGCGAACCCCGGCCCGTCCGGTGTTGAGGGGCGACGCTCGCCCCCCTCGGTCCGGCCGTCGCTCGAAGGACTCGGTGACGTGCGTTGCCGCCCCGCCGGCCCGGTGCCCGAGGGGGACAGTGGCCCGGCCCCGGGGCTGGGGGGCGGGCATCGGCGGCGCCGAGGCGGCCCCCCAGCCCGTCCGGCGCTTGGGGACGGCCGGGCGGCGGAGCGGCCGGCCGCGCCCCGGCGAACCTCGCCGCGCGGCCGCGGTCCCTGCCACGAGAAGGGGCAACTGGCCCGCGAGGCACAGGCGTTGCCCCGCTCTGGGCCCGGGTGGGCCTTGACGCGGCGGGCCCCGCAGGCTTGACTGCGCGTGATCAGTCGCTCGCACGTCGTGTCGTGAAGGACCCTCGCGGTGCCCCCACCCCCGCCCCCGTTCGGCCGTGCCCGCAAACGGGCCGGCAACCACCTCGACCCCGCACTCGGCGACGCCGAGCTGATCGCCGCCCGCGCAGCCCTCACCCAGGGCCGCTGGACAGCCGTCCGCGAACTCCTCGCCACCACCGGCGCCGACTGGGATCTGCGCGGCCACCGCCTCACCGTGCTCGCCGGCACACCGGGCGCCGCCGCCTGGGGTGAGGAGTGGCGGATCGCCGAGCCCGACAGCGTCGACGCCGCCGCCCTCATCGCCTCCGCGACCGTCGTCCGCGCCCTCGGAGACCGCCGGTACTACCCCGAGGCCACCGCCGCCTGCCATCACGCCGCCGTCCTCGCCCCCGAGGACCCCACCCCCTGGCTGGCCCTGCTGCTGCTCGCCCGCAGACGGGGCACCGAGGACGAGGTGGTGCGCCTCTTCGACGCGGTGCGCGTACGCCACCAGGACCACCACATGGCACACCACCTGATGGTCGCCCGGCTGGCCGAGCGGCATCCCGAGGACGGCCGTGACCCGCTCCACGAGGTCTACGACTTCGCCGCCTGGTCCGCCGAACACGCCTCCCCGGACTCCCCGCTCGCCGTCCTGCCGGTGGTCGCCCACGCCGAGCGCTACCGGGTGCTGGCCGCCGCCGGGAGCGAACCCCCGGACCCCGCCGCTTCGGGCCACTGGCGCTCGCGCCGTGCCCGGCAGGTGCTGCGCACCGCCTTCGACTGGTGGCTGGAGTGGGAGCAGCGCCTGGACCGGAGCCGGATCCGCACCGATCTCAACTACCTGGCCCACGCCAAGTTCTGCGAGGGCCGCCCCGCCGAGGCCGCCGCCCTCTTCCACCGCATCGGCCCGCACGCCACCCGCGCCCCGTGGGCCTACCCCGACCGCGACCCGTACGACGCCTTCCACGCCGCCCGCAGCGCGGCCCTGGGCACCGCCTGAGCCGTCGGCGGGCCCGGCCGCGCCGCCGTACCGTCCACCCCGAGAGGACCCGAACCGATGACCGCCGAGTCCCCCTCGCCCGAGGGAATCCGCACCTACAAGGGCGAGGAGCGCGCCCTGCGGGCCGACCGCCTGGGCACCACCGGGCTGCTGCTGTCCGTCCTCGCCGCCAGCGCCCCGCTCATGGTGGTCGCGGGTGTCATGCCTACGACATTCGGGGTGATGGGGATCACCGGGCAGCCTCTGCTCTTCGTGATCCTCGGAGTCGTCCTCGCCCTCTTCTCCCTCGGCTACGCCGAGATGAGCCGCCATGTCCACAACGCGGGCGCCTTCTACGCGTACATCTCGCGCGGACTCGGCGGGACCGTGGGCGCCGGGGCCTCGCTGGTCGCGCTCGTGGCGTACAGCGCGATGCAGGTCGGCATCTACGGGATCTTCGGCTTCGAGGTCTCCGTGATCTGCTCGACCTACCTCGGGCTGGACATCGCCTGGTGGGTCTTCGCCCTCGCCTCGGTGGCCGCCGTCGCCGTCCTCGCCTGGCTGAAGATCGACCTCAACGCCCGGGTCCTCGGCGTGCTGCTGCTGATCGAGTGCGTCCTCGTCGTCATCTTCGACGTCGCCGCCATCGCCGAGCCCGGCCCCGAGGGCCTGTCGCTGCACGCCTTCAACCCGGAGACCCTGACCGGCGCCGGGCTCGGCACCGCGCTCTGCTTCTGCATCGCCGCCTTCGTCGGCTTCGAACAGGCCCCGGTCTACGCCGAGGAGACCCGGCGTCCGCACATCGTCGTCGCCCGGGTGATGTTCCTCGCCATCGGCTTCGCCGCCCTCTTCTTCATGATCAGTTCCTGGGCGCTCACCGTGGCCTCCGGCCCCTCCGGCATCGTCGGCGACGCCCGCGAGCAGAGCGCCGGACTCCTCTTCCACCTCACCGAGTCGCGGCTCGGCGGCACCTTCACCGACGTGCTGCACATCCTCTTCGTCACCGGGATGTTCGCGGCGATGCTCAGCTTCCACAACGTCGTCGCCCGCTACGCCTTCGCGATGGGCCGCGAGGGCCTGCTGCCCTCCGCCTTCGGCCGCACCAACCCCGGCAGCGGTGCCCCCGGCACGGGCTCGCTGCTCCAGACCGGGATCTCGGTGCTGCTGGTCGCCGCCTTCGCCCTCACCGACGGCGAGCCCGCCGGGGACCCGACCGCGCCCGTCCTCAGGATGTTCACCTGGATGGGCAACGTCGGCGCGCTCGGCATCATCCTGCTGATGGCGGCCGCCTCCCTCGCCGTCATCGTCTTCTTCGCCCGCCGCGGCGCCGTCCGCGCCCAGCTCTGGCGGCTGGCCGCCTCCGGCGTCGCCGGGCTCGCCCTGCTGACCATCGCCGGATACACCGTCAAGGACTTCTCCGTGCTGGTCGGCGCCGAGTCCGGCTCCGCGCTGAGCTGGGTGCTGCCCGGCGTGATCGGCCTCGCCGCCGTCGCCGGGGTCGCCTACGGCCTGATCCTCAAGCGGACCCGCCCCGAGGTGCACGCCCGCATCGGCCAGGGCAACGAGGCCTTCCGGCTGGAGAAGGCGGCGGGCGCGGGCGACCGGCCCGCAGCCGACCGCACCCCCACCGGCTGACCACGGCCGCACGGAACGCCGAAGGGGCGGGGCCCGCGGTCCGTACCGCGGGCCCCGCCCCTTCCCGCGCGCCGCGCCGGAGCGCGTACTCCGGCGCGGCGCCGCCCCGGTGCTACAACACCAGCGAGAGCAGCAGGACGAAGACGAGCGAGACGACGGAGATGATCGTCTCCATCACCGACCAGGTCTTGACCGTCTGGCCGACGTTCAGCCCGAAGTACTCCTTGACCAGCCAGAAGCCGGCGTCGTTGACGTGGCTGAAGAAGAGCGAACCCGCGCCGATCGCCAGCACCAGCAGCGCCAGGTGCGAGGCCGACATGTCGGCCGCCAGCGGGGCCACCAGACCGGCCGCCGAGATGGTCGCCACCGTCGCCGAACCGGTCGCCAGCCGGATCGCCACCGCGATCAGCCAGGCGAGCAGCAGGGTCGGGATGGCCCAGCTCTCGGAGAGGTCCAGGATCATCTGGCCGATGCCGACGTCGATCAGGGTCTGCTTGAAGCCACCGCCGGCGCCGACGATGAGCAGCACGCCCGCGATCGGGGCGAGCGACTTCTCCACCGTGGCGGAGAGGCGGCCCTTGGTGAACCCGGCGGCGCGGCCGAGGGTGAACATGCCCACGATCACCGCGGCGAGCAGCGCGATCATCGGCGAGCCGATGACGTCGAAGACCCGCTGGACGCCCGCCTCGGGGTCGTCCACCACGATGTCGACGAGGGCCTTGGCGAGCATCAGCACCACCGGCAGCAGCACGGTGGCCAGCGTCGCGCCGAAGCTCGGCCGGCGGTCGGCCTCCTCGGTGGCGCGCTGCGGGATCATCTTCTCGGGGGCGGGCACGTCCACCCAGCGCGCGGCGTACTTGCCGAAGACGGGACCGGCGATGATCACGGTGGGTATCGCGACGAGGACGCCGAGCGCCAGGGTGATGCCGAGGTTGGCGCCGATCGCGTCGATGGCGACGAGCGGGCCGGGGTGCGGCGGGATCAGGCCGTGCATGACCGACAGCCCCGCCAGCGCGGGGACGCCGATCTTCATCAGCGAGTAGTTGCCGCGCTTGGCCACCATCAGGACGACCGGGATCAGCAGCACGATGCCGACCTCGAAGAAGAGCGGCAGACCGATGACGGAGGCGATGAGGACCATGGCCCACGGCATCGCCCGGCCGCCGGCCCTGGCGAGGATCGTGTCGACGATCTGGTCGGCGCCGCCCGAGTCGGCGAGGAGTTTGCCGAGGATCGCGCCGAGCGCGATCAGTACACCCACGCCCGCCACGGTCGACCCGAGTCCGGCGGTGAAGCTGGTGATGGCCTTGTCCAGCGGCGCACCGGCGAAGGCGCCGAGGGCCAGCGAACCGATGGTCAGCGCCAGGAAGGCGTGGACCTTGAACTTCGTGATGAGCAGAACGATGACGGCGATACCGGCGAGAACGGCGATCCCCAACTGGGCGTTGCCCGCGGAGGTGATCGGTTCCGCCGCGTCCGCTGCCAGCATCTCGACGCTGAGACGGGTCACGGGATTCTTCCCTCGTGTGAAGAGTGGGTGGGGGAGGGGGTGGAGCGGGTGGGGCGAAGGGGGCCGTACGGGGTGTCCACCCGCGCGGCCCCCCGGGTTCCGGGCCAGGACCGGCCGGGGTCAGGAGGCTTCGGCGCGGCCCCGGTCGTAGGCGGCCAGCGCCTCGCAGGCACGGTCGGCGATCTCCTCGGGCGTGCCGGCGACGTCGACGGCGATCCCGGCCTCGTCGGCCTGGAGCGGCTGGAGCGTCGCGAACTGGGAGTCGAGCAGGGCCGTCGGCATGAAGTGCCCCTTGCGCTCGGCCATCCGTTCCTCGATCAGCGACCGGTCCCCGGTGAGGTGGACGAAGATCACGCCCGGCCCGGAGGCGCGCAGCCGGTCCCGGTAGGAGCGCTTGAGGGCGGAGCTGCTGACGACGCCTCCGAGCCCGGCCCGGCTGTGGGCCCAGGCGCCGATGGCGTCCAGCCACGGCCAGCGGTCGCCGTCGTCCAGCGGCGTGCCGGCCGACATCTTGGCGATGTTGGCCGGCGGGTGGAAGTCGTCGCCCTCGGCGTACGGGACGCCGAGCCGTTCGGCGAGCAGGGGGCCGATCGTGGTCTTGCCGGTTCCTGCGACGCCCATGACCACGACGACGTGGGGGGTGTTCATTGCTGCCTCGCTCGCTGTCCTCTTCGACATCGTTCGCCTGTCGGGCCCCGGAGGGTCACGACACTGAAACCCATTAGGTACGACTAATTCAAGAGCCTGTGACGTAAAAGTCTGACTTTTTGTTCCCGCTGGCAGCCTCGTAGGGTGATCGCCATGACCACACAGGGCGGGGGACTCCACGCGCGGGTGCTCGACCGGCTCGGCCCCGCGATCACCGAGGGCCAGTACCCGGCGGGCAGCGTGCTGCGCACCGACGAACTGGCCCAGCGGTACGAGGTCTCCCGGTCGGTCATGCGCGAGGCGGTCCGCGTCCTGGAGTCGATGCACCTCGTCGCCTCCCGGCGCCGGGTCGGCGTCACCGTGCTCCCGGCCGAGGAGTGGAACGTCTACGATCCGCAGGTCATCCGCTGGCGGCTGGCCGGAGCCGACCGCCCCCGCCAGCTCCGTTCACTGACCGTGCTCCGCTCCGCCGTCGAGCCGGTCGCCGCCGGACTCGCGGCCCGCCACGCCAGCTCCGCCCAGTGCGCCGAGCTGACCGAGAACGCCCTCGGCATGGTCGCCCACTCCCGGGGCCACCAGCTGGAGGGCTACCTGCGCCACGACATCGCCTTCCACCGCGTCGTGCTGCGCGCCTCGGGCAACGAGATGTTCGCCCGCCTCGGCGACGTGGTCGCCGAGGTCCTCTCGGGCCGCACCCACCACCAGGTGATGTTCCACGACCCCGACCCGGCCGCCGTCACCCTGCACGTCCGCCTCGCCGAGGCCGTCCGCGAACGTGACGCCGAGCGCGCGGAGGCCCTCACCCGGGAGATCACCGTCGGCGCCCTCCAGGAGCTCGACATCCTGGACCCGCCTCCGGCACCGGCCGAACGCTGAGAGCGGTCCGGCCGGCGGACCCGCCCCGCGCCGGCGGACCGCTCAGTCGCGTACGTCCCCGTCCACGTACCGCCACGCCCCGCCGTCCTCGCCGCGGGTGAAACGGCTGTGCTCCGCCAGCACCCCGCTCTCGCCCCCGGCCGTCCAGTGGGCGCGGAAGGTCACCGTTCCCGTCGCGTGGAACGCGCTCCCCTCGGACGTCCCGGTGATCTCCAGCCCGATCCAGCGCATCCCCTGGTCGAGGTGCAGCACGGCGGGGCGGGTCCGGGGGTGCCAGGTGCGCAGCAGGTAGGCGGCGTCACCGACCGCGAACGCCGTGTACCGCGAGCGCATCAACTGCTCCGCCGTCGCCGCCTCGGCCGCCCCCGAATGGAACCGCCCGCAGCACGCGCCGTACGCCTGCCCGGTGCCGCAGGGGCAGGCGTCGGCGGACCGCGGGCCCTGAGCGGTGGTGCGGCGGAAAGCGGTGGGGCGGGGGCGGGCGGCGCGACGAGACATGGGCCCCATTCTCCACCCCGGCCCCCGGCCGGCGAACTCCTCGCCCCCTGCCCCGGAAACGCGAGAACCCCAGCCGGAGCTGGGGTTCTCCCTGGTGTCCGAGGGGGGACTTGAACCCCCACGCCCGATAAAGGGCACTAGCACCTCAAGCTAGCGCGTCTGCCATTCCGCCACCCGGACAAGGTGTCTGTCGTCCGCCGGGGCTTCCCTGCGGCGACGTGGAAAACCATAGCAAACATCTGGGGGTCCCCGATCACCCCCGGGGGCCGTCCGCCCCCGGGAAGGGCGGCACCCGGGGGAGCGCTCCGTGTGTGACGGGCGTGTGCCGGCCGGGACCCGGTCTTGGGCGCGGGGCCCGCCCGGGGCGAGGATGAGGGGAACCAAGACGGCGACGAGCCAAGGAGCAGCGTGAGCGAGCCGAAGACGGACCACGGGATGGGGAGCCTGCGCGGCGAGGACGAGGTGGTCGACCTCTGCCGCGACCTCATCCGGATCGACACCAGCAACTACGGCGACCACTCCGGCCCCGGCGAGCGGCGGGCCGCCGAGTACGTGGCGGAGAAGCTCGCCGAGGTCGGGCTGGAGCCGGAGATCTTCGAGTCCCACCCGGGCCGCGCCTCCACCGTGGTCCGGATCGAGGGCGAGGACCGCTCCCGCCCGGGTCTGCTCATCCACGGCCACACCGACGTGGTACCCGCCAACGCCGCGGACTGGACGCACGACCCGTTCTCCGGCGAGATCGCCGACGGCTGCGTCTGGGGCCGGGGGGCCGTCGACATGAAGGACATGGACGCGATGACCCTCGCGGTCGTCCGCGACCGGATGCGCTCCGGGCGCAAGCCGCCGCGCGACCTCGTCCTCGCCTTCCTCGCCGACGAGGAGGCCGGCGGCACCTGGGGCGCCCGGCACCTCGTCGACAACCACCCCGGCCTCTTCGAAGGCGTCACCGAGGCGATCGGCGAGGTCGGGGGCTTCTCCTTCACCGTCAACGAGAAGCTCCGCCTCTACCTGGTGGAGACCGCCCAGAAGGGCATGCACTGGATGAAGCTGACCGTGGACGGCACCGCCGGACACGGCTCGATGATCCACCGCGACAACGCCATCACCGAACTCTCCGAGGCCGTCGGCCGCCTGGGCCGCCACGAGTTCCCCATCCGCGTCACCAAGACGCTGCGGCACTTCCTGGACGAACTCTCCGACGCGCTCGGCACCGAGCTGGACCCGGAGAACATGGACGAGACGCTCGCCAAGCTGGGCGGCATCGCCAAGCTCATCGGCGCCTCGTTGAAGAACACCGCCAACCCCACCCAGCTCGGCGCCGGTTACAAGGTCAACGTCATCCCCGGCCAGGCCACCGCCCACGTCGACGGCCGCTTCCTGCCCGGGTACGAGGAGGAGTTCCTCGCCGACCTCGACCGCATCCTCGGCCCGCGGGTGCGTCGCGAGGACGTGCACGCCGACAAGGCGCTGGAGACCACCTTCGACGGCGCCCTGGTCGACGCCATGCAGACCGCGCTCTCCGCCGAGGACCCCATCGCCCGCGCCGTGCCCTACATGCTCTCCGCCGGTACCGACGCCAAGTCCTTCGACGACCTCGGCATCCGCTGCTTCGGCTTCTCCCCGCTCCAGCTCCCACCGGAGCTCGACTTCGCCGGGATGTTCCACGGCGTGGACGAGCGGGTCCCGGTCGACGGACTGAAGTTCGGGGTCCGGGTGCTCGACCGGTTCCTCGACGCCTCCTGACACCCCTATCGGGTGAGCCCGGCAGCACCTGGGCGTTGGCCCGGTTGCCGCAGCGGGGGCGCGGGCAGTCTCACCGGCGCCGCACCCCCGCCGACGGGCGTCTTGCCGTAATCGGCCGGACGTACGTATGCGACTGGGAAGAGTGAACGTCGGATGCCGCGCGTACCCCCTCCTTGGATCCTTCGTTACACGTGGTGCGGTCCGCGGCTGGGATCGCATTGCCAACAAGGAGGAATCATGATCAAGAAGGTCGTCGCCGCTGCGGCAGCCACGGGTGGCCTCGTTCTCGCCGGCGCGGGCATGGCCGTCGCCGACGCCGGTGCCCAGGGCGCCGCTGTCGGTTCCCCCGGCGTCCTGTCCGGCAACGTGGTCCAGGTTCCGGTCCACGTGCCGGTCAACGTCTGCGGCAACACCGTCTCCGTGATCGGGCTGCTGAACCCCGCCTTCGGCAACACCTGCGTCAACGCCTGACGTTGCGCCTCGCCCCGCCTCACGTGGGGCTGAAGTCCGCCGGCCTCGGAGCGCGCGCCATGCGCTCCGGGGCCGTCGGCATCTACGGGCGCCACCCGCTCGGGTGGCGCACACTCCGGAAGGTCAAAGGCAGGGAACAACCTATGCGACAGGTCATGCGCAAGGGCCTGATCACGGTGGCCGCGGCCACCGGCGTCATCGCCGTCACCGGCGGTTACGCACAAGCCGACGCGGGCGCGGGCAGCGCCGCCACCAACTCGCCGGGCGTGCTCTCGGGCAACTCCGTCTCCGTCCCGGTCCACGTGCCGGTCAACGTCTGCGGCAACAGCGTGGACGTGGTGGGTGTCCTCAACCCCGCCTTCGGCAACGGCTGCGCCAACGTCGGCGGGGAGCAGCACACGACCGGCGCCGAGCAGCGCGCCGTCCAGCCGGCCGAGGAGAGCTCGACCCGGTCCGGCGGTGCCGGGGACGCGCCCTCGGGCGCGACCGCCGAGGCCGTCGCCGCCGGCTCGCCGGGCATCCTCTCCGGCAACGTGGTCCAGGCGCCGGTCGACGTGCCGGTCAACGTCTGCGGCAACTCCGTCTCCGTGGTCGGGCTGCTGAACCCCGCCTTCGGCAACAACTGCGCCAACGCGGCGCCGGAGCCCCAGAAGCCCCCGGTCACCCCCGAGAACCCGGAGGAGCCCGGGGAGCCCGAGAAGCCGCCGGTCACCCCCGAGAAGCCCGAGGAGCCGCCGGCCACGCCGGAGAAGCCCCACAAGCCGCCGGTCACCCCTGAGGCGCCGGAGGAGCTGGCCGAGACCGGCAACTCCGTGCCGGTCGGGCTCGGCGGAGCCGCTGCCGCCGGGCTGCTGCTCGGCGGGGCGATCCTCTACCGCAAGGCCCGCCAGGCGGCCTGACCCGGCCCGGGCACCCGCCCGGCCGGTGCCAGGACCGTCCGGCACACGACGGAGGGCGGCGACCGCGTGTCGCCGCCCTTCGGCGTACCCGGCCTCATCCGGTACTCACCAGGTGGCCCGTAGCTGGCGGATGATCCGCCGCCGCAGCCGCACCCGCCGGCTGCCGTCCGGGAGCAGCACCAGCCGGTCCAGCTCCCAGTGGCCGTACTCGGCGTGGTCGGTGAGCAGGCGGGTCGTATCGGTGCGAGTGATCCCTCTGGGGACATACACGTCAGTGAATTCGTATTCCGGCATCGCATCTATTGTGCGGGAGCGGCCCCGGTACGGATAGCGTCAGCACCATGTCTGATGCTGAGCAGCCCACGGCTGCCGAGGTACGGGCCGCCGCCGAGGCGGTCAAGACCGCGCTCGACCGCCACCTGGCCGCGGTGGAGCGCAGGACCGGTGAGGACGACCCTGCCGTCCACGCCGCCTTCAACGACCTGGCCGCCGCCGCCGAGGAGTACGACGAACTGCTCTACGAGCGCTACGACGAGGTCACCCCCTTCGACATCCCGGACGCGGACGACGGCCTGCCGCCGTACACCGGGCCCGACGAGCCCAGCGCCCTGAGCGTGCTGATCCGCCGCGACTACGCGGTCGCCGAACCGCGGCGGCTGCTCTCCCAGGCGCAGCGCATCGCCGACCACGAGCGGGGCGGGGCGGCACCGCCCGGCTCCGGCGCGGGCGCCCAGGGCGTGGTCGGCGACAGCGTCCACGCCGCCCTCGGCGTCCTGTTCGGCGAGTACGAGGCGGACGAGGTCGCCTCCCGGCACATGGAGTTCGGACTGGAGGAGGGCGACTCCACCCTGTGGGTGGTGGCGGCCGAGGAGCCGCCCGAGCCCGGGGAATGGCTCGACGCGCCGTTCGAGGACGCCGATCCCGGCCTCGTCGTCTGCCGGTTCGACATGAGTGCCGTCTTCGACGAGGACCCGGACGACCACGACGACCGGGAACTCGACGGCGTCATGGACCTCGACGAGGACGCCGCCGAGGGGCTGGGCGGCCACCAGGAGCACCGGGGCCGCGTCTGACCCGTCCGGGCGCCGGGAGGGCCGGGTCCCGCGGGACCCGGCCCTCCCGGCGCCCCAGCCGTACCGGAGACCGCGGCGGCGACGGGGAACGGCGGTACGTGGGCGCGGTACCGGGCGGTTCCCGGCGGATCCGCGAGCCGAACCCGAGGAAGCCGGGGGACCGGAGCTCCCCGAGCGACGGTCCCCCGGCCCACACGGACCACCCGCCCGGCCACTTCGGCCGTGCGGCGGAGGTGCGGGTGGTCCCGGACTCCCACGCCCGGGGCCGCCCGGTCCTGGTCCTGGAGGCGGACGAGGCGGTCTCCTGGCCTCCACGGAGATACCGGAAGGGCGACGAACTCGCGCTCGACGACTGGTCCGCGGACGCCGCCGAGACCGGCGAGGCCACGGCAGGCCGCCTCTGGCAGCACGTGCGCCGGAGCGCCCCGCGAACCGGTCCGACCGGTTCCCCATCGGCTGCGACCGAACGCCGCGCCCCTCCACGCCGCCGCGGGAGCCGTCGGGTACGCCACCAGCCGGCCCCCGGCGTCGTCCCGGCCCCCGCGCGTCCGCCACGGCCTGGTGCCCTGGGTGCCTGCGGGCGTCCGCCGGCGGGACAAGCGCCCCGCAGGCGCTCAGGCGGACGCCGGGAGCTGCGGCGCGAGCAGGAGGGGAAGGCGGGTGGTGCGGGGCTTGGCGGGGCGTTCGGCCACCGCGGCGGCCAGCGCCGGACCCACCCCCTGGACGACCGAGAGATGGCGGCCGGCGCGGGTGAAGGCCGTGTAGACCCAGTCGCGGGTCAGGCCCGCTCCCGCGTCGCCCGGGACGACCACGACGGCGGCCGGGGCGCGCAGGGCCACCGCCTGGTGGGCGGTGACGGCCCAGCCGTGGCGCAGGGTGCCCGCCACCCGGTCACGGGCGACCAGGACCTCGCCACCCGCGCAACGCAGCCGTAGGCCCTCCTGCTCGGCGCCGGTCACCCGGCCGAGCTCGGTGCGGCCCGGCACCGGGCTGTACGCCACCCGGTCGCCCGGGTCGAAACCGGCGAACCTGCCGGGGCCGGGGTTGCACTTCTCCTTCAGGGCGGCGTTGAGCACCCGCGTACCCGCCGCTCCGCCGTGGCCCGGCGTCACGACCAGCGTCTGCTCGGGGGGCACCTGGAAGGCGCGCGGCACGGACTCCGTGACCAGCTGCACCGTGCGGTGCACCGCCTCGGCGGCCTCGCGTACCGGCACGATCGCCACCTCGTGGCCGGGGGCGTCCACCGCCGTCAGCTCACCGGCACCCACGCCGGAGGCCAGTTCGCCCACCGGGCCCGGGTCCGGGGTCCGGGAGACGACGACCGGGCAGGCCCGCGAGGCCAGCAGGTCACCGAAGACCCGGCCGGGGCCGGCCGACCCGAGGACGCCCGGGTCGCCGCTGAGCACCAGCCGCGCCCCGTCGGGCAGCGCCTCGACCAGCATCGCGGCACTCTCCACGTCCAGCTGGGGGGCGTCGAGGACCACCAGCAGGTCCAGCGCGAGCGAGCCGTCGGCGTCCCGCCCCGGCCCCTCGGCGCCGGAGAGCAGCCCGGCCACGGTGACCGCCCGCACCTCGCCGGAGAGCGTCGCCGCGAGCCGCGCCCGGCTGTCCGGGCCGTGGACCGCGCCCCACGCCCGCAGGCCGAGGGAGGCGGCGGCGGTGAGCAGCGCGGCCGGTTCGGCGCGCGCCGCCTCGCCGCCCGAGTGCAGGACGAGCCCGTGCCCGGCCGCGGCCCGGACCAGCTCGGCCGCCGACCCCCGTCCCTCGCCGCCGGCGCTCTGCCACTCGTCGAGGCCGGGTCCGGCCGCCGGCCGGGTGTTGACCAGCCCGGCCAGGCCGTCGGCGAGGCTCTCCTCGGCCAGGGCGTACCGCTCCAGGCCGATCAGGACCCGCACCGGGGTGCCGGCCGGTTCCTCCGCCTCGTCCGGGCCGCCGGGCCCGGACGCCGGAGCCTGGGCGGCGGGGGCGCCGGTCTCCAGCGGGTCCTGGAAGACCAGGACGTCGCCTTCGGCGACCGCCGCGCGCAGGGTGCCCTCCGGGTCCGGGACGGCGCGCTGCCCCAGAGCCGCGCGCAGGGCGTCGGCCTCCAGGGCGGTGTGCCCGGCGAGGGCGGCCTGTTCGAGCAGCCAGCCGATGACCGCCCGGCCGCGTCGCGCGTCGTCCGGCCTCGCCTCCGCGCCGAGCAGGGCGCGGGCGAACCCGTCGGCCTGCTCCGGGCGTACGCCCCGGGCGCGCAGCAGCTGCCACGGGTCCTCGCGCAGCATCGCGGCTCCACCGTCCCCGAGGGCCTCGGCCACGGCGGAGCCGAGCGAGGCCGGGGCGCCGCCGTCGGCGAGCACCGCCGCCACCTCGTCCACGGCGCGGTCGGAGGGCCCGGTGGGGGCGGCCGGGGCGGCGGGCGCGGGGCGGGCCGGTTCCGGAGCGGGCCTGCGCGGCGCGGCCGGTGCGGTCTCGGGGACGAACGCGGTGGGCGCGGCGCCGCCCTCCACCGCCTTGACGGCGGCGAGCAGGTCGGCGGCGACCCCCTGGAGCTTGCCGCCCGCCTCCACCGGCGCCTCGCGCCCGGCCTTCCGCTCCTCGATGCGCCGCCGCAGCTCTCGCTGGGCCGCCAGCTCGGCCTCCGCCCCGGAGGGTGCGGGCGCGGCACCGGCGCCCTCGGCGGCGTCGGCGGACGCTTCCGCGTCGGCCTCGGTGCCGGTCGCCCCGCCCTCGCCCGGTGCCTCCTCGGCGCCGTGCTCCGGGGGCGTGGCGTCCTCGGCGGCCGCCGCCTGGGGGGCGGGCGCGTCCTCGTCGGCGGGCGCGGCGGCGGGGTCCGTACTCACAGCGTGCTCCAGTCCTGGTCGGGATAGCGGTGCACGGGCGCCGACACGTCGTCGAGCGCCTGGCAGATCTCGTCCGGAAGCGTAAGGGCTTCCGCCGACAGGGCCGCCGCGAGCTGCTCGGAGGTGCGCGGTCCGACGAGGGGGGCGCAGACGCCGGGCCGGTCGCGGACCCAGGCCAGCGCCACCTGGAGCGGGGTGGTGGCGAGGCCGTCGGCGGCGGTGGTGAGGGCGTCGACGACGCGGTCGCCCGCGTCGTCGAGGTAGGGGGCGACGAACCCGGCCAGGTGCTCACTGGCGCCGCGCGAGCCCGGCGGGCCCGGGAAGGCGGCGTGCCGGTACTTGCCGGTGAGCACACCCCGGCCGAGCGGTGAGGAGGGGAGCAGCCCGACACCCAGGTCGAGGGCGGCGGGCAGCACCTCGCGCTCCACGCCGCGCTGGAGCAGCGAGTACTCCATCTGCGTGCTCGCCAGTCTGGTGCGGCCGGCCGGCAGGGCCAGTTGCCAGGTGGCGGCCTTGGCCAGCTGCCAGCCGGAGAAGTTGGAGACCCCCGCGTACCGTGCCCGGCCCGTGGTGACGGCGATGTCGAGTGCCTGGAGGGTCTCCTCCAGCGGGGTCAGGGGATCGAAGGCGTGCACCTGCCACAGGTCGACGTGGTCGGTGCCCAGCCGGTGCAGCGAGGCGTCCAGCGCGCCCAGGAGATGGCCCCGGGAGCCGTCGAACCGCCGCTCCGGGTCCGGGACGCTGCCCGCCTTGGTGGCGATGACCAGGTCCTCCCGGGGGACCAGCCGGTCGACGATCCGGCCGAGGAGGTACTCCGCCTCGCCGTCCGCGTACACGTCGGCGGTGTCGACGAGGGTGCCGCCGGCTTCCCAGAAGGTCTTCACCAGATCGGCGGCGTCGTGCTCGTCGGTGCCCCGGCCCCAGGTCAGGGTGCCCAGGCCGATGCGGGACACGCGCAGACCGGTGCGGCCCAGATGCCTCTGCTCCATGGTCGCCGAGAGTACTGGGCGCACCCCTGTTCGTGGTGGTGCGCGGACACGGCCCGCCACGTGACGGGGGCGACGCGCCCGGGCATACCGTCCGCACGGGTGGGAGCGCTAGAGTCCCCGGAACGGGACGTTACCGATGGGTAAGGGGATTTGCGCATGCAGCTCGGCATCAACCTCGGCTACTGGGGCGCCGGAATGGACGCGGACAACCTGGCGGTCGCCAAGGAGGCCGACCGGCTGGGCTACTCGGTCTGCTGGGCCGCCGAGGCGTACGGTTCGGACGGCCCCACCGTGCTCGCCTGGGTCGCCGCCCAGACCGAGCGGATCGACATCGGCTCCGCGATCATGCAGATCCCGGCGCGTCAGCCCACCATGACCGCGATGACCGCGGCCACTCTCGACTCGCTCTCCGGCGGCCGCTTCCGTCTGGGGCTCGGCGTCTCGGGCCCGCAGGTCTCCGAGGGCTGGTACGGCGTCAAGTTCGACAAGCCGCTGGCCCGCACCCGCGAGTACGTCGACATCGTGCGACAGGCCATGAGCCGCGAGCGGGTCTCCTACGAGGGCGACCACTGGACCCTGCCGCTGCCCGGCGGCCCCGGCAAGCCGCTGAAGCTCACCGTCCACCCCGAGCGCGAGCGCATCCCGCTGTACATCGCCGCGATCGGCCCGAAGAACCTCGAGCAGACCGGCGAGATCGCCGACGGCGCCCTGCTGATCTTCCCCGCCGCCGAGCACCTGGAGGAGACGGCCGTCCGCCACCTGCGCGCGGGCCGCGAGAAGGCCGGGCTGACCATGGAGGGCTTCGACGTCGTCCCCACCGTCCCGATCGCCGTCGGCGAGGACGTGCGGGGACTCGCCGACTTCTTCCGCCCCTACACCGCGCTGTACGTCGGCGGCATGGGCAGCCGCAAGCAGAACTTCTACAACCAGCTCGCGCAGCGCATGGGGTACGAGAAGGAGGCCGCCGAGATCCAGGACAAGTACCTCTCCGGCGACAAGGAGGGGGCCGCCGCGGCCGTCCCGCACCAGCTCATCGACTCCACCACCCTGCTCGGCAGCGTCGACCGGATCGCCGACCGGATGCGGGCCTACGCCGCCGCGGGCGTCACCACCCTGACGCTCTCCCCGGCCGGCTTCACCCTCGACGAGCGGCTCGCGGCGCTGCGCGCCGGTACCGAGGCGCTGGAGCGCGCGGGCCTCGCCTGACCTGACCCGCCCCGCGACGAGGCCCCGCCGGCGCGCAGCCGGCGGGGCCTTCCAGGTCTGCGGCCGTGGTGGGGGCTCGGGGGTCCTCCCCGCCACGGCCGTCACCAGGACAACGCCCGACCGCCCCCCGGGTTACGCCCACCGGCGCGCGACCGCGCCCGCGCGCCCTCACCCGTTCGGCCGAGCCCCGCGGCCGGTGGCGTTGCCGGGCCCCCGGGGGCGACCGTTGACTGGCCTTCTGCGGACTACTGTCCCGCCACGCACGGAGGTTTGCGGATGCTCTCGGCCCGGAGTCTCTTCCAGGAGATCCTCGACAACGACGACGCGTACCGGCTCTTCTGCTCCGTCGCCGCCAGCGGCGAGGCCCAGGGGGGCTGGGAGAACGCCCGGATCGCCGCCCTCGTCCCCGAGTCGCAGCGGGCCCTGGCCCCGAAGATCGCCCGGCACGGCGCCGACGAGGACAAGCACGGCCGGATCTTCCACGCTCTGCTGAGGAAGCGCGGCCTCGAAGCCTGCGAGGTCCCCGAGGACACCGACTACACGATGCTCCTGGAACGCCACGGCATCGGCCTCGCCCACGCCCGCCTCAAGGCCGACGTCCCGCTCAGCGAGCAGGACGTCATCACCTACCTCGCGCACAGCCGCGTCACCGAGCAGCGCGCCTCCGAACAGATGCGGATGCTGCTGCGGCACTTCGGCGACCACCCGGAGATCGGCCGCGCGGTCCGGATGATCTCCGACGACGAGGACAACCACCTCGCCTACTGCCACGAGGAACTGCTGCGGCTGGCCCGCGCCGGACACGGCCGCGCCATCCACCGCGCCCTGCACACCTGCGTACGCGCCGAACTCGCCGTCTACCGCGACGTCAGCCTCGCCGTGATGGCCCGGATGGGCGAGGTGCTGGGCTGGTCCAAGGCCCGGAACGCGCTGCTCGCCACGGGCATCCGCGCCGCCTACCGGTACGAGCGGGCCCTCGGCTGGCGGCGGATGGTCTCCCTCGCCCCGCCCGAGCGGCGCGACCCGCTCGGCGGACCCGCCGCCTCCGCGCCGGAGTTCGCCTGAACGGGCCCCTCAGAGCCAGCCACGCCGCTTGAACTGGCGGTGCAGGGCGACCACGACGCCCCCCATCACCAGGATCACCACCGGGTAGCTGCCCGGCCAGTCCAGTTCGGGCATGGCCTCGAAGTTCATCCCGTAGATCCCCGCGATCATCGTGGGCACCGCGGCCATCGCGGCCCACGCGGAGATCTTCCGCATGTCGTCGTTCTGCCGGACCCCCATCTGGGCGAGGTGCGCCGAGAGGATGTCCGAGACCAGCCGGTCCAGGCTCTCCACCGACTCGTTGACCCGCAGCAGGTGGTCACTCACGTCCCGGAAGAAGGGCTGGGAGGCGTCGTGCACGAACGGCACCCCGTGGCCGAACGGGCCGGCTCCGGCCAGCCGTCCCAACGGCGCCGTCAGCGGGCCCGTCGCCCGGCGGAACTCCACGATCTGCCGCTTGAAGGTGTAGATCCGTTCGGCGGTGTCGCGGCTGCCCGAGGAGTCCGGTGAGAAGACCTCCGCCTCCAGTTCCTCCAGGTCCGTCTGGAGTTCGGCCGCCACCTCCAGGTAGTGGTCGACCACGGCGTCGGCGACGCCGTGGAGCACCGCGGTGGGGCCGTGCGCCAGCATCTCCGGCTCGCGCTCCAGGCGGGCCCGCACCTGGTCCGGCGCGGACCCCTCCCCGTGCCGCACCGTCAGCACGAAGTGGTCGCCGACGAAGACCATCACCTCGCCGAGGGAGACCCGGTCGCTCGCGGGCTCGTACCGCACCGGCTTCACCACCATGAACAGCGAGTCGTCGTACACCTCCAGCTTCGGCCGCTGGTGCGCCTTGAGGGCGTCCTCCACCGCCAGCGGGTGCAGCCCGAACTCCTCGCTGATCCGCCCGAACTCCTCCTCGCTCGGGTCCCGCACGCTCAGCCACACGAAGGCGTCGTCCCAGGCCCGGGCCTTCGCCAGCGCCTCGGTGAACTCGCCGGCCCGCTCGGTGCGGCGGCCGGCCCGGTAGATGCCACAGTCCACGATCACCGGGTCAGTCTTCCCCGGCCCGGCCGGTCCTCACCTGCCATTTCCCCGCCACCGCCGGGGAGGGGGACGCAGCGCATACCCTGGCAGGCATGCCCACCCTGATCCTCGTCCGGCACGGACGCTCCACCGCCAACACCGCGGGAATCCTCGCCGGGCGCACCCCGGGTGTCCGCCTCGACGACCACGGCCGTGCCCAGGCCGAGGCGCTGCCCGCCCGGCTGGCCGCCGTCCCGCTGGCCGCCGCCGTCAGCAGCCCGCTGGAGCGCTGCCGGGAGACCCTCGCCCCGCTGCTGGCCGCCCGCCCCGGGCTGCCGGTCCACCTGGAGGAGCGGGTCAACGAGTGCGACTACGGCGACTGGTCGGGCCGCAAGCTCTCCGAGCTGAGCGGTGAGCCGCTGATGGAGGTCGTCCAGCAGCACCCCTCGGCCGCCGCCTTCCCCGGCGGCGAGTCGATGCGACACATGCACCACCGCGCCGCCGAGGCGGTCCGGGAGTGGAACGCCCGCGTCACCGCCGAGCACGGCGAGGACGCCGCCTACCTGCTCTGCACCCACGGCGACATCATCAAGTCCCTGGTGGCCGACGCGCTCGGCCTCCACCTCGACCTCTTCCAGCGCGTCTCGGTCCAGCCCTGCTCGGTCACCGCCATCCGCTTCACCCGGCTGCGCCCCTTCCTCGTGCGCCTCGGCGACACCGGGGACCTGGACTCCCTGGCACCCCGCCCCGCCGGCGACGAGGAGGCCGGCCGGGCCACGGTCGGGGGCGGTACGGGCGCACCGTGATCGCCCGCCGCAGTAGGGTGAAACCGAGACGGGGGCACCAGCCCTGACGCACACCCGGACCACGGCGTCCGGGCAGGAGCCGCCCCGGTCCCACCGCCCCTCGCCGCCGACCTTCTGGAGATGCAGGACGTGTCCCGTCAGGTGTTCCTCTTCGACCCGCCCGAGCGCTTCGTCGCCGGGACGGTCGGTCTGCCCGGACGCAGGACCTTCTTCCTCCAGGCGTCCTCGCAAGGCCGGGTCACCAGCGTGGCCCTGGAGAAGACCCAGGTCGCCGCGCTCGCCGAGCGCATGAACGAACTGCTGGACGAGGTCGTCCGCCGCAGCGGCGGCAATGCCGCGGTGCCCGCCGTGGTCCCGGCCGAGGTCGCCGACAGCGCGCCCCTCGACAACCCGGTCGAGGAGGAGTTCCGGGTCGGCACGATGGCGCTGGCCTGGGACGGCGAGGACCAGCGGATGATCGTCGAGGCGCAGGCGCTGGTCGAGCTGGAGGGCGACTCCGACGAGGACCTGGCCGCCGCCGAGGAGCGCCTCCTCCAGGACGAGGAGAACGGCCCCCCGATGCTCCGGGTCCGCCTCTCCGGTGCGCAGGCCCGGGCCTTCGCCAAGCGCGCCCTGGACGTCGTCAACGCCGGCCGGCCGCCCTGCCCGCTGTGCAGCCTGCCGCTCGACCCGGAAGGACACGTATGCCCGCGCCAGAACGGGTACCGCCGGGACCTGTGACCACCGCCGCCTCCGGCTCCGAGCTGTCCGGCTCCGCCCCCGCCGGCTCCGTCACCGCCCTGCTCAGCGAGGGCGAGCTGACCGTGCTCGGCCGCATCCCCGCGGCGTCCAACGCCGTGCTGCACTGCGCCGTCGTCCACCAGGGCCGCCGGGCCGCCTGCGTCTACAAGCCGGTCGCGGGGGAGCAGCCGCTCTGGGACTTCCCCGACGGGACCCTCGCCCAGCGGGAGGTCGCCGCCCACGAGGTGTGCGCCGCCCTCGGCTGGGAGCTGGTCCCGCCCACCGTGCTGCGCGAGGGGCCGTACGGGCCCGGCATGGTGCAACTCTGGATCGACCAGCCCGAGGACGCGCCCGAGGAGCCCGGCGCCGGCGCAGGGACCGCCGCACCCGGCGCCGCCGGCGCCCCCGGCCTGGTCCCCGTCGGCCGTCTGCTGGCCCTCGCCGACGCCGAGCGGCCCGCGCCCGCCGGGTGGCGCGCCATCGGGCTCGCCGAGGTGCCGGGCGGCGGCACCGCGCTGCTGGTCCACGCCGACGACGCGCGGCTGCGCCGCCTCGCCGTGCTGGACGCGGTCATCAACAACAGCGACCGCAAGGGCGGCCACCTGCTCACCACCGCCGACGGCCGTCTTTACGGCATCGACCACGGGGTCACCTTCCACACCGACGACAAGCTGCGCACCCTGCTCTGGGGCTGGGCCGGGGAACCGCTCCCCGACGAGGCCCTCACCGCGCTGGGCCGGCTGGCCGCCGCCCTCGGTGAGGACGAGCCGCTCACCACCCGTCTGGCCGCCCTGGTCACCCCCGCCGAACTGGCGGCGCTGCGCGACCGGGTGGCCGCCCTGCTGGCCTCCGGCACCCACCCCGTGCCCAGCGGCGAATGGCCCGCGATCCCCTGGCCGCCCGTCTGACCCTCGCGCCCCGACCGGCACGGGAGCGCCGGACGCGCAAGAGTGCCCTCCCGGCCAATCAGCCCCTATCCGGTTCGTATCCGGATGCCACGTCCGGTTAGGCTCGGTGCCATGCATGCCTGGCCCGCTTCCGAGGTCCCCGCCCTGCCCGGCAAGGGTCGCGACCTGAGGATCCACGACACCGTGACCGGGGGGCCGAAGACCCTCACCCCCGGCCCCGTCGCCCGTCTCTACGTCTGCGGCATCACGCCGTACGACGCGACCCACATGGGTCACGCGGCGACCTACAACGCGTTCGACCTCGTCCAGCGCGTGTGGCTCGACACCAAGCGTCAGGTGCACTACGTCCAGAACGTCACGGACGTGGACGACCCGCTCCTCGAGCGCGCCGTGCGCGACGGCGTGGAGTGGACCGGCCTGGCCGAGCGCGAGACGGCCCTCTTCCGCGAGGACATGACCGCGCTCAGGATGATCCCGCCCCGCGACTACATCGGCGCCGTCGAGGCCATACCCCGCATCATCCCGCTGGTCGAGCGGCTGCGGGACGCGGGCGCCGCCTACGAGCTCGAAGGCGACCTCTACTTCTCCGTCGAGTCCGACCCGCACTTCGGCGAGGTCTCCCACCTCGACGCCGCCGCGATGCGCCTGCTCTCCGCCGAGCGGGGCGGCGACCCCGAGCGGCCCGGCAAGAAGAACCCGCTCGACCCGATGCTGTGGATGGCGGCCCGCGAGGGCGAACCCAGCTGGGACGGCGGCAGCCTCGGCCAGGGCCGGCCCGGCTGGCACATCGAGTGCGTCGCCATCGCCCTGGACCACCTCGGCATGGGATTCGACCTCCAGGGCGGCGGCTCGGACCTAATCTTCCCGCACCACGAGATGGGCGCCTCGCACGCCCACGCCGCCACCGGCGAGCACCCCTTCGCACAGGCCTACGCGCACGCGGGGATGGTCGCGCTGGACGGCGAGAAGATGTCCAAGTCCAAGGGGAACCTGGTCTTCGTCTCCGCGGTGCGCCGCGCCGGCGTCGACCCGGCCGCCATCCGCCTCGCCCTCCACGCCCACCACTACCGGGCCGACTGGGAGTGGACCGACGCCACCCTCCAGGAGGCCGTGGCGCGCCTCGCCCGCTGGCGTGCGGCCGTCTCCCGCCCCGACGGACCGGACGCCTCCGCCGTCGTCGAACAGGTACGCGCGGCCCTCGCCGACGACCTGGACGCGCCCGCCGCCCTGCGCGCCGTGGACGCCTGGGCCCGCCTCCAGGAGGCCGGGGGCGGTACCGACGAGGGCGCCCCGGGCGTCGTCTCCCGCACCGTGGACGCCCTGCTCGGCGTGGCACTCTGAACCCACCAGGCGGCACGAAGGGCCTCGCCACGGTGAAGTGGCGGGGCCTTCCGCGCGTTCCCGGCGGCTCGTCCGCCGAGGAGAGGCGCGACGGCCCGGTCGGGAAGGACGGGACGAACGGCCGGGAGACGGCCGCCGTGCCGTCCGGCTCATGGCGGCGACATGCCGGGGCCGGGCCGGAAGCCCGCCCCCTTCCCCACGTTCCCGAGGCGGGAGTGCCGGCGGGCCTGCCGGCGGAGGCGGGCACCGGGCCGTGACCGGGAGACGGCGCGTGCCCTGGCCCGGAGTGGTGGAGTGAGGCCGGCCTCCGGGCCGTCGCCCTCGTGCGCGGCCGACGGCCACCGGCAGGCAGGCAGGCTGCCGACCGGGCCGGGGACGCCTCGCGAGGAGGCCGGCGCCGCTGGACTTCGCGGCAGCCCGCGGCCGGCCTGCCGGGGGCGGGCCAGGGCGCGGCCGTCCGCCGGGTCGCCGACGAACCTTCCGCGACAGGAGTGGTGGACGTTCCCCACCGAGCCGTGCTGACCGATCGGGCAGCACGAAGGACCCCGCCACGGTGATCGTGGCGGGGCCCTCCCTGGTGGCTCGTGGCCGGCGGCGCGGGTCCGGTCAGTCGCCGGAACCCGGTCGGGAGTCTCCGTCCGGACCGTCGTCGCCCTTGCTCCCGGGGGTATCGCCGTCCGCCCGGCCGTCCTCGGGGCCGTCCTCCGCGGGGCGCGGCGCCTCCCGGCCCTCGGGGGCGGTGCCCGGGAGCGGGCCGGTGCGCTTGGGGTGCGGCGGCCGGGTGCGGTCGGGGCCCTCACGCAGGAACGGACCCTCACCCTCGGCGGCCCGCCCGCCGTCGGTGGCGTGGCCGCCGGGACCGCCGCCGTCGCGGCGCCGCAGGTACCGCTCGAACTCCCGGGCGATGGCCTCGCCCGACGCCTCGGGCAGCTCCGCGGTGTCCCGCGCCTCCTCCAGCGACTGGACGTACTCGGCCACCTCGCTGTCCTCGGCGGCCAGCTGGTCCACCCCGAGCTGCCAGGCCCGCGCGTCCTCCGCCAGGTCGCCCAGCGGGATGCGCAGGTCCAGTACGTCCTCCAGGCGGTTCAGCAGGGCGAGCGTCGCCTTCGGGTTGGGCGGCTGCGAGACGTAGTGCGGGACCGCCGCCCACAGGCTCACCGCGGGTACCCCGGCGTGCGTGCACGCCTCCTGGAGGATGCCGACGATGCCGGTGGGGCCCTCGTAGCGGCTCTCCTCCAGGTTCATCGTGCGGGCCAGGTCCGGGTCGGAGGTGACGCCGCTGACCGGGACCGGGCGCGTGTGCGGGGTGTCGCCCAGCAGGGCGCCGAGGACGACGACCAGTTCGACGCCGAGCTCGTGGGCGAAGCCCAGCAGTTCGTTGCAGAACGAGCGCCAGCGCATGCTGGGTTCGATGCCGCGGACCAGGACCAGGTCACGGGGCTTCTCGCCGCCGATCCGGATCACCGACAGCCGGGTCGTCGGCCAGGTCACCTTGCGCACCCCGCCGTCCATCCACACCGTGGGGCGGTTGACCTGGAAGTCGTAGTAGTCCTCGGCGTCCAGCGCCGCGAACACCTCGCCCTTCCACTCCTGCTCCAGGTGCGCGACCGCGGTGGAGGCGGCGTCGCCGGCGTCGTTCCAGCCTTCGAACGCGGCCACCATGACCGGGTCGACCAGCTCGGGTACCCCCTCGAGCTCGATCACCCAGTGCCTCCTTCCGACGTGCCCTCGCGTACCGGCCCAACCTTACGGCGTCCGCGGGGCCCTTCCGCAGCCCCCTTGTGGGGCCGCGACGCTCGGAAGACTGCCCAGGTCCGGGCCCGCGCACTCCCCCCGTACGGGGCCGGGCGGCCCGCGGGCGGCGGACCCCGGGCCGGTCCGGCGCACTCCCGGAGCGCCGGTGGGCGCCTCCCGGCGCACCACCGGCGCGACCTCCTCGGCGGACCGCTCCGGCCGGTCCGGCTGTCCCGCCCGCTCCACGCCGAAGCCGTGGGCCGCCACCGGCCGAAGCCCGTGGCCGTGGACCGCGCGCCACCCGAGGAGCCTGTCGATGGTCCGCTCGGCGGAGCCGACGCGCTGCGGCCCGTCCGCCAGCGCCTCCTCGACGGTGCGGAAGGGTGAGTCGGGCCGGGCCACCCCAGCACGGGTCTGGGAGCCCCACCGGGTCTGGACGTCGTGGACGCCCCGGCACGGACCCCCGCCGCGTCCGTGCCGGCGATCAGCGGGCCGCCGGAGCCCGCTCCCCGTGGGAGCCCGCCGGGTCGTGGCCGTACGCCTCGATCCGCTCGCGGTACCGGCGGATCAGGGCCGCGTACGCCCTTCTCGGCGGAGGGCGTCGGCGGTGAAGAGCGGATCACCGTGGAGCGCGGCCACGCGGGGACGGGGGACGGTGGCCGAGCCGTGCCGGACCCGGGGCGGTGCGGCGGAGGGCCGCGGCACCGTCGCCACGTCGTTCAGCGGGGCGCGGGACTCGCCCGGCCGGCCGACGTGCTCCCCCGGCCGGAGCCGGCGCGACAGCGCGTCCTCCTCCCGCTGGAGGCCCCACGCCGTTCCGCCTCCGGGCCGAAGTGGGCGAGGTGGGTGCGCGTCCGCGCCCTTGCCGACGGCCGGTGCGCGATCCGGAGCCGGAGAGCTGGTCGAGGGTGGCGGGGCCCTCCGCGACCCGGACCGGGTCCAGGGCGGAGAGGGCGGTGACCCCGGCCGGCGGGCGGACGGGGCAGGTTCGGGCGGGCGAGCGCGCCGACGGGGACGGGGGGGAGAGGAACGGTCCGGTGGGCCGTTCACCGTCCGCGAACGCGTCCACGCCGAGGCGTCCGGCCCGTCCGGCTGGGCCCGGCACGTCGCCGAAGCGGTCGGCGGGCGCGGAGGCGTGCCCGGTGGCCGGGTGCCGGCCGTGGCCGATGAGGGAGAGCACCCGCAGTCCCAGTGTGCCCAACCGGCGCCCGGGTGCCGCGGTGGTGCGGCGGACGAAGCACCCGCCACACCACCGCGCCCGCGCCGGGCCGCCGTCAGCTCCGGCGGTCCGCCAGCAGCTTGGCCACGTCGTCGCGGACCTCGGGGGTGTCGAGCCCGCGCACGGTGAGCGTGGTGCGGCGGCGCAGCACGTCCTCGGCCGTCTCGGCCCACTCGCGGTCGCGGGCGTAGACGACCTGCGCCCGGATCTCCGGGGCGTCCGGGTGGACGCGCTCGGCCAGCGACGGGTCCTCGTTGGCCAGTCGGGCGATGTCGAAGGCGAGCGAACCGTAGTGGGTCGCCAGGTGGCGGGCGGTGTCGGGGGCCATCCGGGGCCCGGGTGCGGGCCCGTCGACCAGCAGCCGGTGCGCGACCGCCTGCGGGTTGGCGATGCCCGGCAGGGGCATCCGGGGCAGGCTGCGCATCGGCTCCATGTCGTCGGTCAGCGGGCGGCCCGGGAGCTTGGCCAGCTTGTCGATGACGGTGCGGCCGATGTGCCGGAAGGTGGTCCACTTGCCGCCGGCCACCGAGAGCATTCCGCCGGGACCCTCGCTGACCACCGTCTCCCGCTTGGCCTTGGAGGTGTCGCCGGGCCCGCCGGGCAGCACCCGCAGACCGGCGAACGAGTAGGTGATGAGGTCCCGGGAGAGCTGCTGGTCACGGACGGAGAAGGCGGCCTCGTCGAGGATCTGCGTGACGTCCTGGTCGGTGACCGAGACGTCGCGCGGGTCGCCCTCGTACTCCTCGTCGGTGGTGCCGAGCAGGAGCATGTCCTCCCAGGGCAGCGCGAAGGTGATGCGGTACTTGTCGATCGGGGTGGCGAGCGCGGCCTTCCAGGGGGAGGTGCGGCGCAGCACCAGGTGGGCGCCCTTGGAGAGGCGGACCGAGGGGGCGGCCGCCTTGTCCTCCATGGCGCGCAGGTGGTCGGTCCAGGGGCCGGTGGCGTTGAGGACGAGGCGGGCGTCGACGCCGAACTCGGTGCCGTCCAGGCGGTCCCGCAGCTCGGCGCCGGTGACCCGGCCGCGGGTGAAGCGCAGGCCGGTGACCTCGGCGTGGTTCAGCACCTCGGTGCCCGCGTCGACGGCCGCGCGGACCGTCATCAGCGCCATCCGGGCGTCGTTCATCTGGTCGTCGCCGTAGACGGCGACCGCGCGCAGCCCGTCGGTGCGCAGCTCCGGCACGTCGCGGCGGGCCCGCTCGGGGCTGATCACGTGGCCGACGCCGTCGCCGAAGGCGGAGAGCGCGGAGTACGCGAAGACACCCGCGCCCAGCTTGGCGGCGCCGTGCGGGCCGCCCTTGTAGACGGGCAGGTAGAAGGTGAGCGGGCGGGCCAGGTGCGGGGCGACCTGCTTGGAGACGGCGCGCCGCTCGAAGTGGTTCTCCGCGACCAGTTTGACCGCGCCGGTCTGGAGGTAGCGCAGGCCGCCGTGGAGCAGCTTGGAGGAGGCCGACGAGGTGGCTCCGGCGAAGTCCCCCGCGTCGACCAGGGCGACCCTGAGGCCGGACTGCGCGGCGTGCCAGGCGGTGGAGATGCCCAGGATGCCGCCGCCGATCACCAGGAGGTCGTAGGTCGCCCGGGACAGCTGGTCCCGGGTCTCGGCCCGGCCCGGGTTGGGGCCGGCTGCCGGGTGCGTCCCGAGGGCCGGGACGCTGTGCGGGGTGGTCATGACGTGCTCCTCATCGGTGTGTCCGGGGGGCCGCGCGTGGGGCGGCCCCCCGGGGTGGTGCGTCAGTTCTCTTCGTCGTCGAGCCAGTCGAAGGTGCGCTCGACGGCCTTGAGCCACTTGCGGTACTCGTGGTCGCGGACCTCGGGGTCCATGTCCGGGGTCCACTCGGCCGCCCGGCGCCAGTTGGCGCGCAGGGTGTCGGTGTCGGGCCAGAAGCCGACCGCGAGGCCGGCCGCGTAGGCGGCGCCCAGGCACGTGGTCTCGGCCACCATCGGGCGGACCACCGGGGCGTCGACGAAGTTGGCCATGGTCTGCATGAGCAGGTTGTTGGAGGTCATGCCGCCGTCGACCTTGAGCGAGGTCAGCTCGACGCCGGAGTCCTTGGTCATGGCGTCGGTGATCTCGCGGGTCTGCCAGGCGGTCGCCTCCAGCACGGCCCGGGCGATGTGCGCCTTGGTCACGTACCGGGTCAGGCCCGCGATGACGCCGCGGGCGTCCGGCCGCCAGTAGGGGGCGAAGAGACCCGAGAAGGCGGGGACGAAGTAGGCGCCGCCGTTGTCCTCGACCGAGGAGGCCAGCGTCTCGATCTCGGCGGCGGAGTTGATCAGCCCCATCTGGTCGCGCATCCACTGGACGAGCGAGCCGGTGACGGCGATCGACCCTTCCAGGGCGTAGACCGGGTCCTGGTCGCCGATGCGGTAGCCGACGGTGGTCAGCAGCCCCGAGTAGGAGTTGATGATCTTCTCGCCGGTGTTCATCAGCATGAACGTGCCGGTGCCGTACGTCGACTTGGCCTCGCCCTCGGCGAAACAGGTCTGGCCGAAGAGGGCCGCCTGCTGGTCGCCGAGCGCGGAGGCGACGGGGATGCCGCCGAGCAGCTCGCCGAGGCGGCCGCCGCTGACCTCGCCGTAGACCTCGGCGGAGGAGCGGATCTCGGGCAGCACCTCGGTGGGCACGCCGATCGACGAGCAGATCCGCTCGTCCCACTCCATGCGGTGCAGGTTCATCAGCATGGTGCGCGAGGCGTTGGTGACGTCGGTGACGTGGACGCCGCCCTCGGTACCGCCGGTGAGGTTCCAGATGACCCAGGAGTCCATGGTGCCGAAGAGGATGTCCCCGGCCTCGGCGCGCTCGCGCAGCCCCTCGACGTTGTCGAGCAGCCAGCGGGCCTTGGGCCCGGCGAAGTACGAGGCGAGCGGCAGGCCGGTCTCGCGGCGGAAGCGGTCCTTGCCGACGTTGCGGCCGAGATCGCGGCAGAGCGCGTCGGTGCGGGTGTCCTGCCAGACGATGGCGTTGTGGACCGGCTCTCCGGTGTGCCGGTCCCACAGCAGCGTCGTCTCACGCTGGTTGGTGATGCCGATGGCCTTGATGTCCTCGCGGGTGATCTCGGCCTTGGCGACGGCTCCGGCGACCACCTCCTGGACGTTGGTCCAGATCTCGGCGGCGTCGTGCTCGACCCAGCCCGGCTTGGGGAAGATCTGCTCGTGTTCCTTCTGGTCCACGGCGACGATCCGGCCGTCCCGGTCGAAGATGATGCAGCGGCTCGACGTGGTCCCCTGGTCGATCGCGGCGATGAAGGGGCCTGCGGTGTGTGCGTCGGTCACGGTGTGCTCCTGCTCAGCGAAGTGCGGTGGCGGGTCGGTGCGGGTGGCCCGGGCGGGGTACGGCCGCCCGGGCCCGCCGGTCAGGCGAACCCCAGTTGGTAGATGCCGCCGGCGAGGGCGCCGCCGAGCAGCGGTCCCGCCACCGGAATCCAGGCATACTCCCAGGCGGAGCCGCCCTTGTTCGGCAGCGGCAGCACCGCGTGCACCAGCCGGGGGCCGAGGTCGCGGACCGGGTTGATCGCGTACCCCGTGGGGCCGCCGAGAGACAGGCCGATGCCGACCACGACCAGAGCGGTGATGAGCGCGCCGAGGACGCCGAGGCCGTTGCCCTCGTCGTTGAGCCCCTGGGTCAGGATCGCCAGCACCAGCACGGTGGTGGCGATGATCTCGGTGCTGAGGTTCTGCACGGTGTCGCGGATCTGCGCGGTGGTGGAGAAGACGCCGAGGACCGGGCCGGGCGCGTCCTTCGGGGCGGCGGCCGCCTCCGCGAGCACGGCCTCGTCCTTGAGGTGCGCCTGGAAGTGGCCGTAGTACGCCAGCCAGACGAGGGCGGCGCCGATCATCGCGCCCAGCAGCTGAGAACCCAGGTAGAGGGGGACGTCCGACCACGCGGTGCCGCCCTCTATCGCCAGGCCTATGGTCACGGCCGGGTTCAGGTGGGCGCCGGAGACCCCGGAGGAGAGGTAGGCACCGGTGAGGACGGCGAAGCCCCAGCCGAAGGACACCGTGAGCCAGCCGGCGTCCTTCGCCTTGGAACCCTTGAGCGTGACGGCGGCGCAGACGCCGACGCCGAGCAGGATGAGTACGGCGGTACCGATCGTCTCGCCGATGAAGATGTTGGAGCTGGACACCCGCGACTCCTTCGTCCTTCGTCCAGATGGACACCGCGCGTGCCGCTCCGCCGGGTCCCGCCGGCCGGACACGTCCGCGGTGCGGGGGCGTGTTCTGGTCGGCTCACTCCACACCGTAACGCGTATTCGTCGTTAGGTGTTCGACAATGCCGACCGTGGAACGGCAGTGTTCCGCCCGCGTGCGCACTCAGTCAAGGTCCTGTGCCGCAAAGCTCCCCAGGATTCGGGCGCCGGAACCGCGCGGGCGGGCAGCGGGTGTGACGTGCGCCTCGTCACGGGCGCGACAAAAAGCCCGGCCGGGGCGGGAACGCCGCGCATCGGCCGGGAAGGTGTGGAAAAGGGGCAAAGGCGGAAGGCGCTGGCGCCGCCCGGCCGGTGGGGCCCGCCGGGTCAGAACCGCCCGGCGCCCAGATCCCGCGAGACGGCCCGGGCGCAGTCGCGCACCGCCGTCACCAGCTCGGTGCGCAGCGTGCCGTCCGGGCAGAGCCGCTCCACGGGGCCCGTGACGCCGACCGCTCCCACCGGCATCCGGCGCCGGTCGTGGATGGGTGCCGCCAGCGAGGCCACGCCCTCCCAGGTCTCCTCCTGGTCGCTGGCCCACCCGCGCGCCCGGGTCAGGTCCAGCGCCTCCTCGAAGGCGGTGGGCTCGGTGACGGTGCGGCCGGTGAGCGGTCCGCGCTCGCACTCCAGGACCTCGCTGTGGGCCACCGGGTCGAAGGCGCAGAGCACCTTGCCGAGGGCCGTGGAGTGCAGCGGGTGCATGGCGCCCACCTCCAGGACCTGCCGCGAGTCGTCCGGCCGGAAGACGTGGTGCACGATCAGTACGCCCTGCTGGTGCAGCACCCCGAGGTAGACCGCCTCGCCGCTGGAGCGGGCCAGGTCGTCCGTCCAGACCAGCGCGCGGGCCCGCAGCTCGTGCACGTCCAGGTAGCTGTTGCCCAGGCGCAGCAGCTCCGCGCCGAGCTGGTAGCGGCCCGAGGCCGGTTCCTGCTCGACGAAGCCCTCCGCCTGGAGGGTGCGCAGGATGCCGTGGGCCGTGCCCTTGGCGAGGCCGAGCGTCGAGGCGATGTCGGAGAGCCCGAGCCGCCGCTCACCCCCCGCCAGCAGCCGCAGCATCGCCGCGGCCCGCTCCAGCGACTGGATGTTCCGTGCCATCCGTGGTCCCTTCCTGAGGCCGTGTGCCGATGCGGCCATTCGACAATGCTGAACACTAGCGGCCTTGGCCGACCGTGAGCCAACGTGCGGACCCCTTGCCTCCGGCGAGTTTTCGCCACACCGCGGCCCACACCCGACACGCCCGTCCCCGTCCCGGCCGGGGGCCATCTTCACCCCGGTGCCGGTACGGTCCCGCATCGCCTCCGGAGCCGCGCCCCGTCCCCGCCTTCCCCGTACCGGGCTTGCGCCGACCGCCTCCGCCGCCCCCTCGGGCCGGGGCGGGCCGCAGGTCCGCACCGTGGACGGCCGCGCCGCGAGGCGGCCCCTGGGGCTACGCTGACCGCGTGCGCCTTCGGCACCGGAGGCGCAAAGCCGACAGCCGTCGCACTCCAGGGAGCACTCTCATGGCCTCGTCGCCGACCCATCGGACCGCACTGACCGCCGCCGCCCGCGCGGACGCCCTCCGTGAAGCACTGGCCACCCGGGTGGTGGTCGCGGACGGGGCGATGGGCACGATGCTCCAGGCACAGGACCCGACGCTCGACGACTTCCAGCAGCTCGAAGGCTGCAACGAGATCCTCAACCTCACCCGGCCGGACATCGTCACCTCGGTGCACGACGCCTACTTCGCCGTCGGTGTCGACTGCGTGGAGACCAACACCTTCGGTGCCAACCACGCGGCACTGGGGGAGTACGACATCCCCGAGCGGGTGTACGAGCTGTCCGAGGCCGGAGCCCGGGTCGCCCGCGAGAGCGCGGACCGCTTCACCACCGAGACGGGGCAGCAGCGCTGGGTGCTCGGTTCGATGGGCCCGGGCACCAAGCTGCCGACGCTCGGCCACGCCCCGTACGCCACCCTGCGCGACGCCTACCAGCGCAACGCCGAGGGGATGATCGCGGGCGGCGCCGACGCGCTGCTGATCGAGACCACCCAGGACCTCCTCCAGACCAAGGCGTCGGTCATCGGCGCCCGCCGCGCCCTGGCGGCGACCGGAGCGGACCTGCCGGTCATCGTCTCGGTGACCGTCGAGACCACCGGGACCATGCTGCTCGGCTCGGAGATCGGGGCGGCGCTGACCGCCCTGGAGCCGCTGGGTATCGACATGATCGGCCTGAACTGCGCGACGGGCCCCGCCGAGATGAGCGAGCACCTGCGCCACCTGGCCCGCCACTCGCGCGTGCCGATCTCCTGCATGCCCAACGCCGGCCTGCCCGTCCTCGGCAAGGACGGCGCGCACTACCCGCTGACGGCCGGCGAGCTGGCCGACGCCCAGGAGGGCTTCGTCCGGGACTACGGCCTGTCCCTGGTCGGCGGCTGCTGCGGCACCACCCCCGAGCACCTGCGCCAGGTCGTCGAACGGGTGCGGGGCGCGGTGCCCGGCGAGCGGACCCCGCGCCCGGAGCCGGGCGCCGCCTCGCTCTACCAGTCGGTCCCGTTCCGCCAGGACACCTCGTACCTGGCGATCGGGGAGCGGACCAACGCCAACGGCTCGAAGAAGTTCCGCACGGCGATGCTGGAGGGCCGCTGGGACGACTGTGTGGAGATGGCCCGCGACCAGATCCGCGAGGGCGCCCACCTCCTCGACCTCTGCGTCGACTACGTGGGGCGGGACGGGGCCGCCGACATGCGGGAGCTGGCGGGGCGGTTCGCCACCGCCTCCACCCTGCCGATCGTCCTGGACTCCACCGAGGTGGACGTGTTGCGCGCCGGGCTGGAGAAGCTGGGCGGACGGGCGGTCATCAACTCCGTCAACTACGAGGACGGCGACGGGCCCGACTCGCGGTTCGCCAAGGTCACCGCGCTGGCGCAGGAGCACGGCGCGGCACTGATGGCGCTGACCATCGACGAGGAGGGCCAGGCCCGCACCGCAGAGCACAAGGTGGCGGTGGCCGAGCGGCTGATCGAGGACCTGACCGCCAACTGGGGCATCCGCGAGTCGGACATCCTCATCGACACCCTGACCTTCACCATCTGCACCGGCCAGGAGGAGTCCCGCAGGGACGGCCTGCACACCATCGAGGCGATCCGCGAACTCAAGCGCCGCCGCCCCGACGTGCAGACCACCCTCGGCCTGTCCAACATCTCCTTCGGGCTCAACCCGGCCGCCCGCATCGTCCTCAACTCCGTCTTCCTCGACGAGTGCGTCAAGGCCGGGCTCGACTCGGCGATCGTGCACGCCTCCAAGATCCTGCCGATCGCGCGGCTGGAGGAGGAGCACGTCCAGGTCGCCCTCGACCTCATCCACGACCGCCGCGCCGAGGGCTACGACCCGCTCCAGACGTTCCTGGACCTGTTCGAGGGCGTCGACACCAAGTCCATGAAGGCCGGCAAGGCAGAGGAACTCCTCGCCCTGCCCCTGGAGGAGCGGCTCAAGCGCCGCATCATCGACGGCGAGAAGAACGGCCTGCACGAGGACCTCGACGAGGCGCTGACCGAACGCCCGGCCCTGGACATCGTCAACGACACCCTGCTGGACGGCATGAAGGTGGTCGGCGAGCTGTTCGGCTCCGGCCAGATGCAGCTGCCCTTCGTCCTGCAGTCCGCCGAGGTCATGAAGGAGGCGGTCGCCCACCTGGAGCCGCACATGGAGAAGGCCGAGGGCGACGAGGACGGCAAGGGCACCATCGTGCTCGCCACCGTCCGCGGCGACGTCCACGACATCGGCAAGAACCTCGTCGACATCATCCTCTCCAACAACGGCTACAACGTCGTCAACCTCGGCATCAAACAGCCCGTCTCCGCCATCGTGGAGGCCGCCGAGGAACACCGCGCCGACGTCATCGGCATGTCCGGACTCCTCGTCAAGTCCACCGTGATCATGAAGGAGAACCTGGAGGAGCTGAACCAGCGCGGCCTGGCCTCCGGCTACCCGGTGATCCTCGGCGGCGCCGCCCTCACCCGCGCCTACGTCGAGCAGGACCTCCACGAGATCTACGAGGGCGAGGTCCGCTACGCCCGCGACGCCTTCGAGGGCCTGCGCCTGATGGACGCCCTCATCGCGGTCAAGCGCGGCGTCCCCGGCGCCACCCTGCCCGAGCTGAGGCAGCGGCGGGTCCCCGCCTCGGCCTCCGCCGCGGTGGCCGAGGAGCAGGAGGAGGGCCCGGCCCGCTCCGACACCGCCACCGACAACCCGGTGCCCACCCCGCCGTTCTGGGGCACCCGCGTCGCCAAGGGCATCCCGCTCAAGGACTACGCCTCCTGGCTCGACGAGGGCGCCCTCTTCAAGGGCCAGTGGGGCCTGAAGCAGAACCGCGCCGGTGACGGCCCCAGCTACGAGGAACTGGTCGAGACCGAGGGCCGCCCCCGGCTGCGCGGCTGGCTCGACGAACTGCACACCAAGAACCTGCTCGAAGCCGCCGTGATCCACGGCTACTTCCCGTGTGTCAGCAAGGGCGACGACCTGATCGTCCTGGACGACGCGGGCAACGAGCGGACCCGCTTCACCTTCCCCCGCCAGCGCCGCGGGCGGCGGCTGTGCCTCGCCGACTTCTTCCGCCCGGAGGAGTCCGGTGAGACCGACGTCGTCGGCTTCCAGGTCGTCACCGTCGGCTCCCGCATCGGCGAGGCCACCGCGGAGCTGTTCGCCGCCAACTCCTACCGCGACTACCTCGAACTCCACGGCCTGTCCGTCCAGCTCGCCGAGGCCCTCGCCGAGTACTGGCACGCCCGCGTCCGAGCCGAGCTCGGCTTCGGGGAGCAGGACCCGGTCGAGGTGGAGGACATGTTCGCCCTGAAGTACCGCGGCGCCCGCTTCTCGCTCGGCTACGGAGCCTGCCCGAACCTGGAGGACCGGGCGAAGATCGCCGATCTGCTCCAGCCCGAGCGGATCGGCGTGCACCTCTCGGAGGAGTTCCAGCTCCACCCCGAGCAGTCCACCGACGCCATCGTCATCCACCACCCCGAGGCCAAGTACTTCAACGCGCGCTGACGCGCCCCCGGCGCGGACGGCCCGCCCTGAGGCGGCCGGGCGCCGGGAGCCGTACACTGGTCGGCCCTGTTCAGGCCGGGTGGGAGCCGCCCGTCGCGACGCCTCCGGGCGCCCGGCGGACGGCCCCCACCCGGCCTTCGAGTCCCTTAGGAGGTACGCAGGTGACCAGTACGGTTCCCCGCAGCGGTACCCGTTCGGCCGAAGGCTCCACGTTGCAGGCCGTCCTCCTGGACATGGACGGCACTCTGGTGGACACCGAGGGCTTCTGGTGGGAGGCGGAGGTCGAGGTCTTCGCCTCCCTCGGGCACCGGCTGGAGGAGTCCTGGCGGCACGTCGTGGTCGGCGGGCCGATGAGCCGCAGCGCCGGCTTCCTCATCGACGCCACCGGCGCCGACATCACGCTGGAGGAGGTGAGCCTGCTGCTCAACGACCGTTTCGAGCGCCGGCTCGGCTCGACCCTGCCGCTCATGCCCGGAGCCGCCCGCCTGCTGAAGGCCCTGGCCCACCACGGGATCCCGGCCGCCCTCGTCTCCGCCTCGCACCGGCGCATCATCGACCGCGTCCTCACCTCGATCGGCCACGAGCACTTCGCGCTCACCGTGGCCGGCGACGAGGTCGAGCGGACCAAGCCGCACCCCGACCCGTACCTGCTCGCCGCGCGCGGTCTGGGTGTCGACCCGACCCGTTGCGCCGTGGTGGAGGACACCGAGACCGGTGTGACCGCGGGGGAGGCGGCGGGCTGCCGGGTCATCGCCGTGCCCTCGGTCGCCCCCGTACGGGCGGCGCGCGGCCGACGGATCGTCACCACCCTCGAAGAGATCGACATGCCCTTTCTGCGCGGCATGATGACGGGAATCCACTGACCGGAAACCGCTGTCCGTGGAAAAGGCCGACCGCCTGAGAAAGGGTTTCCGGCGTGAATTCACCGATGGCGGAGGCGAATTCACGCCGGTGCCCCACGGCCGGTCACTCTCCGTATCCCTGCCGGTGAGGAACGGCACCCGGCGTCCCGGCGCGCGCGCGGACGCCGGGTCCGGTCTCGCCCGATTCGGGTGATCTTTCTCACGTGTGCCGCTGTCGACGCCGTGGAGAACCTGTGTGGACGTCCGTTTTCTTCCAGGTCGCGGGTGGCCCATGTGTCCCGATTGGTGGACCCGTGCGGAAAAGCTTCCCCACGGTGGAATTCGGTGCGTCCGCGCCCGGTTCCGCAGCGTGATTGTCCCCAACTCCGGCCGCATTCTGAGGTACTGGCTCGGGCGGACTAATGTCGTCGCGAGAACCTCGCCATACCCCCTCGCGCCGCCTCCCGGCCCCACCCCTCAGCCGCGGACAGGCGTGAGATCTACCGCTGTGGAGAACTGCGCGCATGAACCGCAAGACTTTGGTGCTGCCGGCCGTCGTCGGCCTGCTCGCCCCCGTACTCGCCGCCTGCGGCGGATCGGACGGCGCGGACCAGGGCGGCGACGCCATCGTCGTCGGCACCACCGACCGGTTCGCCGCCTCCCAGGACGCCAAGGCCCCGCTCGACCCGGCCTCCGCCTACGACGCCGGCGCCTGGAACGTGCTCCGCCAGACCATCCAGACCCTGGTGACCCTGCCCCGGGGCGGCGGCGAGCCGGTGCCCGAGGCGGCCGAGAGCTGCTCCTTCACCGACGCGGGGAACGAGCGGTACAGCTGCAAGCTCCGCGAGGGGCTGACCTTCGCCAACGGCGACGAGCTGACCGCCGAGGACGTCAAGTACTCGATCGACCGCATCATGCGGATCAAGGACGGCAACGGCCCGGTCGGTCTGCTCACCAACATCGACACCGTCGAGACCCGGGGCGAGCGGGAGGTCGTCTTCCACCTCCACAACCCCGACGCGACCTTCCCCTACAAGCTCGCCACCCCGGCGGCCGGCATCGTCAACGAGGCCGACTACCCGGCCGACAAGCTCCGTGAGGGCTTCGACGTGTCCGGCTCGGGTCCGTACACCGTCCAGACCGAGGTCGAGGACAACCAGGTCGTCAAGCTCAACTTCAGCGCCAACTCCAGCTACAAGGGGAGCCTGAAGCTGAAGAACGAGAAGGTCGTGATGCGCTCCTTCGCCGACCCCGACACCATGGGGACGGCGCTGGAGAAGGGCGAGGTCGACCTGATGACCCGGACGATCTCGCCGCAGCAGATCAAGAAGTACACCGGCGACCAGGTCGAGAAGATCCGCCTCGTCGAGATGCCCGGTCTGGAGATCCGCTACCTGGCCTTCAACACCGACGACCCCAAGGCCGACAAGGCGATACGCCAGGCCATGGGCTACCTCGTCGACCGGGGCGCCCTCACCTCGAAGGTCTACGGCACCGCCGCCGAGCCGCTCTACTCGCTGGTGCCCACCACCATCACCGGGCACACCAACTCGTTCTTCAACCAGTACGGCGAGCAGCCCGACCCGGCCAAGGCCAAGGCCGCCCTCCAGCAGGCGGGCATCGACACACCGGTCGAGCTGACGCTGAACTACACCACGGACCACTACGGCCAGGGCACCGAGGGTGAGTTCAAGGAGATCAGCCGCCAGCTCAACGCCAGCGGCCTCTTCAAGACCGACGTCAAGGGCACCGGCTGGGACAAGTACCGCGCCGCGCAGGTCAAGGGCGACTACCCGGTCTTCGGCATGGGCTGGTTCCCCGACTTCCCGGACGCGGACAACTTCCTCGCGCCCTTCCTCGACAAGGACAACTTCCTGTCCTCGCCGTACAACAACAAGAACATCCAGAACAAGCTGATCCCCGCCTCGCGCCGGGAGGCCGACCGCTCCGCCGCCGCCGACCCGATCAAGCAGATGCAGGACATCGTCGCCCAGGACGTCCCGGTCCTCCCGCTGTGGCAGGGCAAGCAGTACGTCGCCGCCCGCGACGACATCATCGGCGTCGAGTGGGCCCTCGACTCCTCCTCCAACGTCCAGCTCTGGGAGCTGGACCGCGGCGTCAGCGGCTGACCCGGCGTGACCGCACGCACGACGGTGGCCGCCCGCCCCTCACCCGGGGGCGGGCGGCCGCCGTCGTGCACGCGGGACGGGGGAGCTACTGCCCGGCCGCGCCCGGCCGCACCAGCCCGCTCTCGTAGGCGTACACGGCCGCCTGGACCCGGTCGCGCAGGCCCAGCTTGTTCAGTACGTGCCCCACATGGGTCTTGACGGTCGTCTCGCTGACGAACAGGTCCGCCGCGATCTCCGCGTTCGACAGCCCCCGCGCCACCAGCTTCAGCACCTCCACCTCGCGGTCGGTGAGGGTGTGCAGCGTGTCCGGCGCCGGTTCGTCGCCGGTCGGCAGGTGCTCCGCGTACTTGTCGAGCAGACGGCGCGTCACACTCGGGGCCAGCATCGCCTCCCCGGAGGCCACCACCCGGATCGCCTGCACCAGTTCCTGGGCCGGGGCGTCCTTCAGCAGGAATCCGCTGGCCCCCGCCCGCAGCGCCTCCACCACGTACTCGTCGAGGTCGAAGGTGGTCAGGACCAGCACCTTGGCCGGGCCGTCCCGCTCCGGTCCGGTGATCTGCCGGGTCGCCTCGACCCCGTCCATCCGGGGCATCCGGATGTCCATGAGCACCACGTCGGGCTGGAGGGCCCGCACCTGGTCGAGGGCCTGGAGCCCGTCACCGGCCTCCCCGACGACCGCGACATCCTGCTCGGCCTCCAGAATCATCCGGAACCCCGTGCGCAACAGTGGCTGGTCGTCCACCAGCAGGACGCGAATGGCCACGTCTTCTCCCCTCCGGTCAGTACGGGCTCATTCTGCCCTGCTCGGCCTCCCTGGACCCGGGCAGGCGCACCCGCAAGGGATACGGCGGGGGAGTCCCGCCGAATTCGGGACAGACCGCCTGGTGGTCGCACCAGCCGCACAGCTTGGAGGGCCTCGGCCGCCAGTCGCCCGTCCGGGTCGCCTCCTGGATCGCCTCCCAGAGCGCCAGCAGTCTGCGCTCCACGCGCTCCAGGTCCGCCATCACCGGGTCGTAGGTCCGCACCTCGCCGCTGCCCAGGTAGACCAGCTGGAGCCGGCGGGGCAGTACCCCCTTCAGCCGCCACACCACCAGGGCGTAGAACGTCATCTGGAAGAGGGCGCCCTCGGCGTACTGCGGGCGCGGAGCCTTGCCCGTCTTGTAGTCCACGATGCGTACCTCGCCGGTGGGCGCCACGTCGACCCGGTCGATGATGCCGCGCAACCGCAGCCCCGACTCCAGCTCCGCCTCGACGAACAGCTCCCGCTCGGCCGGCTCCAGCCGCGTCGGGTCCTCCAGCGTGAACCACCGCTCCACCAGCCGCCCGGCCTCGCCGAGCCACCGCTCCAGCCGCTCACCGGGGGTGCCCTCGCCCTCCTCGCCGGCGAACAGCCCGGCCAGCTCCGGCCGCTCGGCCAGCAGCCGCTCCCACTCGCCCGGCAGCAGTTCCCTGGCGCGCGGCGCCGTACGCTCGGCGGCCGGGGCGTCGAACAGCCGCTCCAGCACCGCGTGCACCAGCGTGCCGCGGGTGGCCGCCTGACTGGGCTTCTCCGGCAACCGGTCGATCACCCGGAAGCGGTACAGCAGCGGGCACTGCATGAAGTCACTCGCGCGCGAGGGCGACAGCGACACCGGCGGCCGCCGCTCCGGCCCCGCCGCGGCCACCTCACCCGCCGCGGGCCCGGCCTGCCGTGCGCCGGTCACCGGCGGCTCGACGCCCGTCCCGCCCGCCGTACCCGCCGGTTCCGCGTCCGTCCTCGTCTCCATGACCCCCGACCCTACGGCCCCCGGCGGACGGCCGGGACCGGGCAGCGCCCGGCCGCCCGCCAGGAGAGCCGCAGCCCGCGGCCGCCCGGCCTCCGCTTACCATCGACGCCAGACCCTCCCGCCCCGCACGACCGGAAGCATCAGGCCGCCGTGCAGGGGAAGACCGGGAGAGACGAACCGCACAAGGGGACCGAGGGAGCACCGTGGAAGAAAGCGGCGGCCAGAAGCGCCGGCCCGAAGGCGACGGCCGCCCGGGCGACCCCGCACCCGACAAGGCCGCCCCCGCCCGGCCCCGGGAACCGGGCGGGGGCCTGCTCATGGGCCGGTTCTTCGGCGTACCGATCTACGTCGCCCCGAGCTGGTTCGTGGTCGCCGCCCTCATCACCTGGGTGTTCGGCGGCCAGCTCGACCGGGTCCTGCCCGAGCTGGGCGGCGTCCGCTACCTCGTCTCGCTCTTCTTCGCCGTCGCCTTCTACGCCTCGGTCCTCGTCCACGAGCTGGCCCACACCGTCGTCGCCCTGCGCCAGAAGCTGCCCGTACGCCGCATCCAGCTCCAGTTCTTCGGCGGTGTCTCCGAGATCGAGAAGGAGAGCGAGACCCCCGGCCGGGAGTTCCTCCTCGCCTTCGTCGGCCCGCTGCTCTCCCTCGCCCTCGGCGGCGCCTTCTACCTCGCCCTCGACCTGGTCGAGCCCGGCACCGTGCCCGGCGTCCTGGTCGCCGGGCTCACCATCTCCAACCTCCTGGTGGCCGTCTTCAACCTGCTGCCCGGCCTGCCCCTGGACGGCGGCCGGATGCTGCGCGCCGTCGTCTGGAAGCTCACCGGCAGGCCCATGAGCGGCACCGTCGCCGCCGCCTGGGTCGGCCGCGCCCTCGCCGTCGCCGTCCTCATCGGCCTCCCGCTGCTCACCCACACCGGCACTCTCGGCGGCTCCGGCCAGGAGGCCGACGGCATGGACACGGTGATGGACGCCCTCCTCGCCGCCATCCTGGCCGCCATCATCTGGACCGGCGCCGGGAACAGCCTGCGCGTCGCCCGCCTGCGCGAACACCTGCCCGAGCTGCGGGCCCGCACCCTGACCCGCCGGGCCGTCCCCGTCGAGGAGGCCACCCCGCTCTCCGAGGCCCTGCGCCGGGCCAACGAGGCCGGGGCACGCGCCCTGGTCGTCGTCGACCCGCACGGCGACCCGGTCTCCCTGGTCCGCGAGGCCGCCATCGTCGGCGTCCCGGAGCACCGCAGGCCGTGGGTGGCGGTCGGCGGTCTCGCCCAGGAGATCACCGAGGGCATGCGCGTCCCGGCCGAGCTGGCCGGCGAGGAACTGCTGGAACTGCTCCGCGCCCACCCCGCCACCGAGTACCTGGTGGTCGAGGAGGACGGTGCGATCTACGGCGTGCTGGCCGCCTCCGACGTCGAGCGCGCCTTCGTCAAGGCGATGGCCCGGCCGAACTGAGGGCCCCCGGGCGCCGTCCGGCCCGCCGGGCTTCGCGGGCCCGCGGTCCGGGGCCCCGCCCCGGGCCCGGTAGGCTGGTCACATGTCCGAACCGACCGGTGCCGCCCGCCGTCGCGGGCCCTTCGAAGTCGGGGACCAGGTCCAGCTCACCGACCCCAAGGGACGCCACTACACCTTCACGCTCGAAGCAGGGAAGAACTTCCACACCCACAAGGGTTCCTTCCCCCACGACGAGCTGATCGGTGCTCCCGAGGGCAGCGTTGTCCGCACCACGGGAAACGTCGCCTACCTCGCTCTGCGCCCCCTGCTCCCCGACTACGTCCTGTCCATGCCCCGCGGCGCCGCCGTGGTCTACCCGAAGGACGCGGGCCAGATCCTCGCCTTCGCCGACATCTTCGCCGGCGCCCGCGTCGTCGAGGCCGGCGTCGGCTCCGGCTCCCTCAGCAGCTTCCTGCTGCGCGCCATCGGCGACCAGGGCATGCTCCACAGTTACGAGCGCCGCGCCGACTTCGCCGACATCGCCCGGCAGAACGTCGAGCGCTACTTCGGCGGACCGCACCCCGCCTGGCAGCTCACCGTGGGCGACCTCCAGGACAACCTCTGCGACACCGACGTCGACCGGGTCATCCTCGACATGCTCGCCCCCTGGGAGTGCCTGGAGGCCGTCTCCAAGGCCCTGGTCCCCGGCGGCATCCTCTGCTGCTACGTGGCGACCACCACCCAGCTGGCGCGCACCGTCGAGTCCATCCGGGAGATCGGCTGCTTCAACGAGCCGACCGCCTGGGAGTCGATGATCCGCAACTGGCACATCGAGGGCCTGGCCGTCCGCCCGGACCACCGGATGATCGGCCACACCGGCTTCCTCCTCACCGCCCGCCGCCTCGCCGACGGGGTCGAGCCCCCGATGCGCAGGCGCCGCCCCGCCAAGGGCGCCTACGGCGAGGACTACTCCGGCCCCAACGCCGACGGAGGCACCCCCACCGCGCGCTGACCCGCCGCCCCACCCGTACACCGCCGCCCGGTACGCACCCCGCGTACCGGGCGGCGGTGTCACGCGTACGGGTGAGGGCCGGGCCGTGCCCGGGACCGCCTCGCGCTCACCCGGACGGCCCCGCCCGACGACCCGACGCCGCGTCACTCCTACGGCCCTGCCGCACCCGTGGTGACCCCGCCGTTCCCCGGGCGTGTGACGTGTGGCACCATGCCGACAACCCCACCGGCACAGCCCTCACGGGAGATCCTCCTAGTGCAGCACCCCGCCGTTCCGGAACTGGCCCATACGCGCGCCCGCCCCCTCCACTGGGTGGCCACGGCCGCCGCCGTCTCCGCCGTCGTCGCCCTGACCGGCCTGCTCCAGCCCGGTCCGGCCACCGCGCAGCCCGCCGCCCAGGCCGCGCCCGCCGACCCCGGTCCCGCCAAGGAGCACCGCCCCGCGCCGCCGCCAGAGGCCCCCGGTACCGAGGGCGCCGAGTTCCCCCTCGACTGCGGCCCCGCCGACGCGGTGGTCCAGGACGAGGCAGAGGGTGACCTCGACGGCGACCACGCCCCCGAGACCGTCGCCGTGGTGCACTGCGACGCGGGGTCCGGCACCCCGCCGCGCGCCGTCTACGTCCTCACCGCGAGCCAGGACCCGAAGGGGCCGCCCCGGGTGGTCGCCACGCTCCTGGACCCGCTCGAACAGCGCGGCATAGAGTCCTTCGCCGTCCGCGACGGCGTGGTCCGCGCCACCCTGCTCGGCTACTCCTCGGTCGACATACCCCGCTGCTGCCCTGACACCCAGGAGGACGTCACCTGGCACTGGAGCGGCAAGGCCTTCCTGCGCTCCGACCCCGCCCGGTCCGCCGGCGCCTGATCCCGCACACGCGAAGGGCCCGCCTCCACCGGCCGGTGGAGGCGGGCCCGTTCAGGTACCGGTACCGGTGGGCTACGACGCCCCGGGCCCGTAGACCTCCACCCGGTCGCTCACCCGGCGGACGTGGATGCAGTCACCCGGACACTCCTTGGCCGAGTCGGCCACGTCGCGCAGCAGCGGCAGCGGCACCGGGGTGGTCGCCCCGGGCTGCTGGAGCAGTTCGTCGTCGGCGCTCTTCACGTACGCCAGGCCGTCGATGTCCAGTTCGAACACCTCGGGCGCGTACTGCACACAGATGCCGTCACCGGTACAAAGGTCCTGGTCGATCCAGACCTCCAGCGCCTCGCCGCCGCCGGGCCCGGCCTCCTCCTGCACCGTCATCTCTCCTGCCGTTTCCCGGCGCCGGACCCGTCCCGGTCGGGACAAGTCGGGATGGCGCCGACGGGTGTTGAACACCCCGACGATACAACCGGCGGCTTCCCCGGGCCCGAGGGTGGGTATGGCCTTGACGTGAGGGAGAGCGCAAGGGTGAAGATCGGACACGCCCCCGAGTCTTTGTGATCTAGGGGTTTCAACCGACACCCGCCCAGGTAGGGTCTGGAAGCGTCCAGCTCCCCTTGGAGGAGGTGAGGACCGTGGCAGCCCACGACGACGACACCAACCGCGGCATCCGCCCGGGACGCGGGTCCGAAGACCCGGCCGGGCAGATCGCCTATCTCGAGCAGGAAATCGCCGTCCTGCGCCGCAAGCTCGCCGACTCTCCGCGCCATACGAGGATTCTCGAAGAGCGGATCGTCGAGCTGCAGACCAATCTGGCCGGCGTGTCCGCGCAGAACGAGCGGCTCTCCGGCACCCTCCGCGAGGCCCGCGACCAGATCGTGGCCCTCAAGGAAGAAGTCGACCGGCTCGCGCAGCCGCCGGCCGGCTTCGGTGTCTTCCTCACGGCGAATGAGGACGGCACCGTCGACATCTTCACCGGCGGCCGCAAGCTCCGGGTCAACGTCAGCCCCGGCGTGGAACCCGAAGAGTTGCGGCGCGGCCAGGAGGTGATGCTCAACGAGGCGCTCAACGTGGTCGAGGCCATGACCTTCGAGCGCGTCGGCGAGATCGTCACCCTCAAGGAGATCCTGGAGGACGGCGACCGCGCCCTGGTCCTCGGCCACACCGACGAGGAGCGCGTGGTCCGGCTCGCCGAACCGCTCGTGGGCGTCACCATCCGCCCGGGCGACGCCCTCCTGCTCGAACCCCGCTCGGGGTACGTGTACGAGGTCATCCCCAAGAGCGAGGTCGAGGAGCTGGTCCTCGAAGAGGTGCCGGACATCGACTACACCCGGATCGGTGGTCTCGGCGGCCAGATCGAGACGATCCAGGACGCGGTCGAGCTCCCCTACCTCTACCCGGACCTCTTCAAGGAGCACGAGCTGCGCCCGCCCAAGGGCGTCCTGCTCTACGGCCCGCCCGGCTGCGGCAAGACGCTCATCGCCAAGGCCGTGGCCAACTCCCTCGCCAAGAAGGTGGCGGAGGCGACCGGGCAGCCCGCGGGGAAGAGCTTCTTCCTCAACATCAAGGGCCCCGAGCTCCTCAACAAGTACGTCGGTGAGACCGAGCGGCACATCCGCCTGGTCTTCCAGCGGGCCCGTGAGAAGGCCAGCGAGGGCACGCCCGTCATCGTCTTCTTCGACGAGATGGAATCGCTCTTCCGCACCCGCGGCTCCGGCGTCAGCTCCGATGTCGAGAACACCATCGTCCCCCAGCTCCTCGCCGAGATCGACGGCGTCGAGGGCCTGGAGAACGTCATCGTCATCGGCGCCTCCAACCGCGAGGACATGATCGACCCGGCGATCCTGCGCCCCGGCCGTCTCGATGTGAAGATCAAGATCGAGCGTCCGGACGCCGAGGCCGCCAAGGACATCTTCGCCAAGTACCTCCGCTCCAGCCTGCCGCTGCACACCGACGACCTCGCCGAGCACGGCGGCGACCGGGAAGCCACCGTCCACGGGATGATCCAGACCGTGGTCGAGCAGATGTACGCCGAGTCCGAGGAGAACCGCTTCCTCGAGGTGACGTACGCCAACGGCGACAAGGAAGTCCTGTACTTCAAGGACTTCAACTCCGGCGCCATGATCGAGAACATCGTCGGCCGTGCCAAGAAGATGGCGATCAAGGAGTTCCTGGAGCAGCAGCAGAAGGGCCTTCGCGTCTCCCACCTCATCCAGGCCTGCGTGGACGAGTTCAAGGAGAACGAGGACCTGCCGAACACCACCAACCCGGACGACTGGGCCCGCATCTCCGGCAAGAAGGGCGAGCGGATCGTCTACATCCGCACGCTCGTCACCGGCAAGCAGGGCGCGGACACCGGGCGCTCCATCGACACGGTGGCCAACACCGGGCAGTACCTGTAAAGGCTCCCCGAGCACCACGGGCCGGCTGCGGACGTCCATCCGGGCGTCCGCAGCCGGCTGCTTTCCCCGCCGCCCCGGCGGCACACCCCGAGCAAACCCCGCAATCACTCCCCACCAGCGCAAAGGCGTTCTAGGCTCGTCGGTACCACCGAGGTCGCGCGGCGCGGGGACGGCACCGCACGCGCACCCGCGAGTACCCGCGGAACTTGAGCGCCGTCCCCGCCGGGGGGCGCCGCAGGGCAAGGAGGGCCGCATGACCGTACGGCGAGTAATGGGCATCGAGACGGAGTACGGGATCTCCGTCCCCGGCCATCCCAACGCCAATGCCATGCTCACCTCGTCCCAGATCGTCAACGCCTACGCGGCGGCGATGCACCGGGCGCGCCGCGCCCGCTGGGACTTCGAGGAGGAGAACCCGCTGCGTGACGCGCGAGGCTTCGACCTCGCCCGGGACAACGCCGACGCGAGCCAGCTCACCGACGAGGACATCGGCCTGGCCAACGTCATCCTCACCAACGGCGCACGGCTCTACGTCGACCACGCGCACCCCGAGTACAGCTCGCCCGAGCTGACCAACCCGCTGGACGCCGTCCTGTGGGACAAGGCGGGGGAGCGCATCATGGCGGAGGCCGCCGAGCGCGCCGCCGCCCTGCCGGGCGCCCAGCCGATCCACCTGTACAAGAACAACACCGACAACAAGGGCGCCTCGTACGGCACGCACGAGAACTACCTGATGAGGCGGGACACCCCGTTCGCGGACATCGTGCGTCACCTGACGCCGTTCTTCGTCTCCCGCCAGGTCGTCACCGGCGCCGGCCGCGTCGGCCTCGGCCAGGACGGTTCCGACCACGGCTTCCAGCTCAGCCAGCGCGCCGACTACTTCGAGGTCGAGGTCGGCCTGGAGACGACACTCAAGCGGCCCATCGTCAACACCCGTGACGAGCCGCACGCCGACGCCGAGCGCTGGCGCCGCCTCCATGTGATCATCGGCGACGCCAACCTCTCGGAGATCTCCACCTACCTCAAGCTCGGCACCACCGCTCTGGTGCTGTCGATGATCGAGGACGGCTTCATCGCCGTGGACCTCGCCGTCGACCAGCCGGTCCGCACCCTGCACAAGGTCTCCCACGATCCGGGCCTCAAGCAGCTCATCACCCTGCGCAGCGGCCGCACCCTCACCGCCGTCCAGCTCCAGATGGAGTACTACGAGCTGGCCCGCAAGTACGTCGAGGAGCGGTACGGCGCCGACGCCGACGAGCAGACCCGGGACGTGCTGGCCCGCTGGGAGGACGTGCTGGGCAAACTGGAGAGCGACCCGATGAGCCTCGCCGACCAGCTCGACTGGGTGGCGAAGCGCCAGCTCATGGAGGGGTACCGGCGCCGCGACCAGCTCAGCTGGGACGCCCCGAGGCTCCACCTCGTCGACCTCCAGTACGCGGACGTACGCCCCGACAAGGGCCTCTACAACCGCCTGGTCGCGCGGGGGCGGATGCAGCGGCTGCTGAACGAGGCCGATGTCACCGGGGCGCGGATCAAGCCCCCGGAGGACACCCGGGCCTACTTCCGCGGACGCTGCCTGGAGCAGTACGCCGACGACGTGGCGGCGGCCTCCTGGGACTCGGTCATCTTCGACCTGCCGGGACGCGATTCGCTCCAGCGGGTGCCCACCCTGGAGCCGCTGCGCGGCACCCGGGAGCACGTCGGCCCGCTCCTGGACCGGTGCCGTACGGCACAGGAATTGGTTCAGGCCCTCTCGGGCGGCTGAAACCGGTGCTGACCGGGCATGATCCACCCGAGACCTCACGGTCCCGGGCCGGCCGGCCTTGAGGACGAGCCGGATCGAGGCCCGACTTGTAGGGTCTGATCAAGTACATCGAGTACATCGAACCGAGCGGGGTGAGGTACGGATGGCGGCCAAGGACAGCGACGGCGGACAGCAGAAGGCGAACCGCCCGACGGAATCGACCGAGGAGCACACCGAGGACGCACAGGTCTCGGAGGAGCTCAAGGAGCGCCAGGAGGCGCTGAGCGACGACGTGGACTCCGTCCTCGACGAGATCGACGACGTCCTGGAGGAGAACGCCGAGGACTTCGTCCGCGGATTCGTGCAGAAGGGTGGCGAGTAGCCGCCCCGGGGGAGTCCGACATCCCCTGGGCTCCGGCCCACCGGCGCGCGGGCGGCGTCCTGGACGCCGCCCGCTGCTGGTCAACGCCCTGGCCACGGCCGGGCACGGTGTGCGGGCGGGCGGCTCACACGAGGCGTCCGTCTTCTCCCGTATCCCAGGTGGATCACCGCCCCCGGGCGGGTAGGGTCCCTGGCGTAACGTGCTTCACCTGCTATCCGGCCACCGCACGTCGGGCACTTCCCGGCGCTCGGGTCAGGCCGCCGCCTATCCGGAAGGAAACGTGTGGAAGCCATCACTCGTAGCACCGGGCGTCTGCCGGCTGCCTTCCTGACGCCCGGGTCCTCGTCGTTCGTGGACTTCCTGTCGGAGCATCAGCCCGAGATGCTGCCGGGCAACCGCCGGCTCCCGCCCGTGCAGGGCGCGGTGCAGGCCCCGCACGGCACCACCATCGTGGCGAGCACCTTCCCCGGCGGGGTCGTCCTCGCCGGCGACCGGCGCGCCACCATGGGGAACGTCATCGCCCAGCGCGACATCGAGAAGGTCTTCCCGGCCGACGAGCACTCGGCCGTGGGCATCGCCGGGACCGCCGGTCTCGCGGTGGAGATGGTCAAGCTCTTCCAGCTGGAGCTGGAGCACTTCGAGAAGGTGGAAGGCGCTCAGCTCTCCCTGGAGGGCAAGGCCAACCGCCTCTCCACGATGATCCGCTCCAACCTCGGCATGGCCATGCAGGGGCTCGCGGTCGTCCCTCTCTTCGTCGGGTTCGACGTGGACCGCGAGCGCGGCCGCATCTTCTCCTACGACGTCACCGGCGGCCGCTCGGAGGAGCACGGCTTCGCGGCGACGGGCTCCGGCTCGACCTTCGCCCGCGGCTCCATGAAGAAGCTCTACCGGGACGACCTGACGGAGGAACAGGCCACCACACTCGTGGTCCAGGCGCTCTACGACGCGGCGGACGACGACTCGGCGACCGGCGGCCCGGACGTCGCCCGGCGGATCTACCCGATCGTCACCGTGATCACGGACGACGGCTTCCGGCGGCTGACGGAGGAGCAGACCTCCGACATCGCGCGGGCGGTGCTGGACCGGCGCATGGAGCAGCCCGACGGGCCCCGTGCGTCACTGCTGTAGGCCGCGGCCCGTGCCGCCTGGATTGTTTGGGTCACCGACAGAAAGGGACGGATAGCCGGTGTCGACGCCGTTCTATGTCTCACCACAGCAGGCCATGGCCGACCGGGCGGAATACGCCCGCAAAGGCATCGCCCGCGGACGGAGCCTCGTGGTGCTCCAGTACACCGACGGCATCGTGTTCGTCGGTGAGAATCCGTCCCGCGCACTGCACAAGTTCAGCGAGATCTACGACCGGATCGGATTCGCCGCCGCCGGTAAGTACAACGAATACGAGAATCTGCGGATCGGGGGCGTGCGCTATGCCGATCTGCGCGGATACACCTACGACCGCGACGACGTGACGGCGCGTGGCCTGGCCAATGTGTACGCCCAGACCCTCGGCACCATCTTCTCCAGCAACGGCGAGAAGCCGTACGAGGTGGAGCTGGTCGTCGCCGAGGTCGGCGAGGACGCCTCGGGCGACCAGATCTACCGCCTGCCGCACGACGGCTCGATCGTCGACGAACACGGCTCGGTCGCGGTCGGCGGCAACGCCGAGCAGATCAGCGCCTACCTGGACCAGCGCCACGAGGACGCGATGACGCTCGCCCAGGCGCTGCGTCTGGCGGTCGGCGCCCTCTCCCGCGACACCAACGGCAGCGAGCGCGAGATCCCCGCCGAGCGGCTGGAGGTCGCGGTGCTCGACCGCACCAGGCCGCAGCGGCGCAAGTTCAAGCGTGTCGCCGGCACCCGGCTCGCCCGGCTCCTGGAAGAGGGCGCGGGCGGGACGGCGGCCGCCTCCTCTTCGGCGGCCGAGGAGGACGAGGAGCTGGACCTGCCCGACCTGCCGGGCGACGACGGCCCCTCGGGCTCCGGCTCGCAGAGCTGACCGGTTCCGGCCGCTTCGGCCGGAACCGGCGCGGTGCCCCGCACCGCCCCACCGGCGCGGTGCGGGGCACCGTCATCTCCGGGCGGGTACGGGACCGGTGGAGCCGCGCACGGTCAGGCTGACCGGCAGTTCCGCGTCGGCCGGTGAACCGCCGTCCACCGCGGTGAGCAGCGCCGTCATCCCGCGAGCGCCGAACTCCTCCGCCGGCAGCGTGACCGTGGTCAGCTCCGGCTCGACGGCCGTGGCCAGAGTCAGGTCGTCGAACCCGGAGACGGACAGTTCCTCGGGGACCCGCAGGCCCAGCCTGCGCGCGGCCTTGCACGCCCCCGCGGCCAGCAGGTCGTCGTCGCAGACCAGCGCGGTCGGGCGCGGCCCGGGAGCCGTGAGCAGGGCGGTCGCGGCGGCCTGCGCCTGGGCCACACCGAGCGCGCACCGGTGAGTCTCCAGCCGGGCGCCGGGCACGGCGGCCACCGAGCCGGCCAGGGCGGCGGCGCGTACCTCGAAGGTCCAGGAGTCGACGTCGGCGGCGAGGTGGGCGAGGCGGCGGTGGCCGAGGCCCAGCAGGTGCCCGGCGGCCTGGCGCATGCCGTCGGCGATGGCGAGGTTGACGGTGGCGGTGCCCGGCCCGGTGGCCGGGTCGCTGTCGAGCATCACCAGCGGCAGGGTGCCCGCCCCGATTCCGCTGAGCGCCTGGGCCGCCATCGAGGAGGCGAGGACGCCGTCGAGGGCGGCGGGCGCCGAGGCGAAGGGATCGGTGGCCGGTCCGGTGCCCTCCGGCGAGGGGTAGAGGAGGACGCCGAAGCCGTGCGCGGCGGCGACGGCGGCGGCCCCCTCGTGGACGCGGGCGAAGAACTCGTTGGTGAGTGTGGGCACCACCAGCAGTGCTGTGCGGGTCCGCCCGGTCCGGAGGTCGCGGGCGGCGAGATTCGGCCGGTAGCCGAGCGTCCGGGCCGCCTCGCGGACCCGCTCGGCGGTGGCCGCCGAGACCCGGCCCGGCCACTTGCCGCCGAGGACCAGGGAGACGGCGGCCTGCGAGACCCCGGCGGCGCGGGCGACGTCCTTGCTGGTGGGCCGGGATGCGGCGGACAAAGCGGCGGGTCCTCTCGGCGGGGTCTGGACGGGGGCGAATCCGGTGCGGGCGGTGCGCGGACACCGGGGCGGCGCGGGCGCACGCCGCGGCGAGGACCGGCCGGGACCGTCCCGTCCCTCCCCGCCACCTGGACCCCGGCTGCCCGCACATGGTACGTATGACGCCGACGTTATACGTAACACTTCAGGTGAGGGGCTGCCGATGGCGGCGGGATACGGGGAACTGCTGCGCGCGCGGCACGCGGCGCGGCTGCTCTGCGGCACTCTGGTCGGCCGCCTCCCCAGCGCGACCGGGCACATCGCGATCGTGCTCTTCGTCCGCTCCGAGGGCGGCGGCTACGCCCTGGCCGGCGCCCTCGCGGCGGTCTACGGCCTGGCCACCGCGGTCGGCCAGCCGCTGCTCGGCCGCGCCGTCGACCTGTACGGCCAGCCGCGCGTCATGCTGCCCGCCGCCGTCCTCTCCGGCATCGGCATGACGGCCCTCGCCGTCGTCGGCACCGACCCGCTGCTGCCCGCCTACGCGGCCGTGGTGGTGGCCGGGATGTGCACCCCGCCGCTGGAGGGCGGGCTGCGGGCGCTGTGGCCCGGCGTGCTGGGGCGCGAGGACCGGGTGCACGCGGCGTACGCGCTGGACGCGGTCGCGCAGGAGGTGATGTTCACGGCCGGACCGCTGCTCGTCACGGTCTTCGTCGCCTGGTGGTCGCCGGGCGCCGCCCTCCTGGTGATCAACGTTCTCGGGGTGCTCGGCGCGCTCTCGGTCGTCGTCTCCGAGCCCTCCCGGCGCTGGCGCTCCGCGCCCCGTGAGGCGCACTGGCTCGGTGCCCTGCGTTCGCCCGGGCTGCTGGCCCTGCTCGGCTCCTTCCTCTTCGTCGGCGTCGCGCTCGGCTCGATCACGGTGGCCGCCGTCGCCTACGCCGACGACCACGGGCGGGAGTCGGTCTACGGCTGGCTGATGGCCGCGCTCGGCCTCGGCGCCCTGATCGGCGGGGCGGTCTACGGCGCGCGCCGGTGGGCCGGCGAGCCCGAGCGGCGGTTGCGCGTCCTGGTGGGTCTGCTGGCCCTCGGCTACCTGCCGCTCTCCCTCACCCCCGGGGTGGCCGCCATGACCGGCCTGGCCGTGGTCTCCGGGGTCTTCCTGGCGCCCGCGCTCGCCTGCGCCTTCGTGGTGGTGGACCGGCACGCGCCGCCAGGGACCGTGACCGAGGCGTTCTCCTGGCTGGTCACCGTCTTCGGCGTCGGTGCCGCGCTGGGCACCGGGGTAGCGGGGCCGGCCGTCGAATGGGGCGGCACCGCGCCCGGGTTCCGGGTGGCCGGGGCGGGGGGAGCGGCCGCCCTGCTGGTGCTGCTGGCGACCGCGCGGGTGCTGAACGGGCGCGGCCGGCGCGGCGTTCCGGTGGTCTCTTCCGAAAATGATCGAAACGGGGCTGTCGAACCCGGTTTCAGCGCGGGACATCAGGCGTAATGTTCAGTCATGGACCGCCGCATTTTCGGGCTGGAGAACGAGTACGGCGTCACGTGCACGTTCAGGGGACAGCGCCGTCTGTCGCCTGACGAGGTGGCGCGCTACCTCTTCCGCCGCGTTGTGTCATGGGGCCGCAGCAGCAATGTGTTCCTGCGGAACGGCGCCCGCTTGTATCTCGATGTGGGTTCGCACCCGGAATACGCCACACCGGAATGCGACGACATCACCGAACTGGTGACCCACGACAAGTCCGGCGAACGCATCCTCGAGGGGTTGCTCGTCGACGCCGAACGCCGCCTGCACGAGGAGGGAATCGCGGGCGACGTCTATCTCTTCAAGAACAACACCGACTCCGCAGGGAACTCCTACGGCTGCCACGAGAACTACCTCGTGGCCCGGCACGGGGAGTTCTCGCGCCTCGCGGACATCCTCATCCCCTTCCTCGTCACCCGGCAGCTCATCTGCGGGGCCGGCAAGGTGCTCCAGACCCCCAGGGGCGCGGTGTACTGCGTCAGCCAGCGTGCCGAGCACATCTGGGAGGGCGTCAGCTCCGCGACGACCCGCTCCCGCCCGATCATCAACACCCGCGACGAACCGCACGCCGACGCCGAGCGCTACCGCCGCCTGCACGTCATCGTCGGCGACTCGAACATGTCCGAGACCACCATGCTCCTCAAGGTCGGCGCCACCGACCTGGTGCTCCGCATGATCGAGGCCGGCACGGTGATGCGCGACCTCACCCTGGAGAACCCGATCCGGGCCATCCGCGAGGTGAGCCACGACACCACCGGCCGCCGCAAGGTCCGCCTGGCCAGCGGCCGCGAGGCCTCCGCCCTGGAGGTCCAGCGGGAGTACTACGAGAAGGCCGTGGACTTCGTGGACCGCCGCGGCATCCGCGCCGGCACCATCGCGCAGGTCCTGGAGCTGTGGGGCCGCACGCTCGACGCGATCGAGGAGGAGGACCTCGACAGGGTCGCCACCGAGATCGACTGGGTCATGAAGTACAAGCTCCTGGAGCGGTACCGGGCCAAGCACAACATGACCATGTCCCACCCCCGGGTGGCCCAGATAGACCTCGCCTACCACGACATCCACCGCAGGCGCGGCCTCTACTACCTCCTGGAGAAGAACGGCCAGGCCGCCCGCGTCTGCAACGACCTGAAGATCTTCGAAGGCAAGTCCGTCCCCCCGCAGACCACCCGGGCCCGGCTGCGCGGCGACTTCATCCGCAGGGCGCAGGAGCAGCGCCGCGACTTCACCGTCGACTGGGTCCACCTCAAACTCAACGACCAGGCGCAGCGCACAGTGCTCTGCAAGGACCCCTTCCGGTCGGTCGACGACCGGGTGGAGAAGCTCATCGCCGGTATGTGACAGCGCCGGGATGTGACACACCGCTCCTCCACCGCCGTGGACCGGCGATGACCAGGGCCCCTCGTCCGTGTGACGAGGGGCCCGTTCCATGCCGTACGGGAACAGTGGGGTGGCTGGGCCGTAGAGTGGCGGGACTGACGTGTTTCCCAGTCCGCCAACCCCCCCCGAGGTCCTCTGTGCGACGCCGATTTGCCGCCTTGTTCATCGTTCCGGCTCTGCTGCTGACCGCCTGCGGGGGTGAGGAGGCCGAGAAGAAGGACGACGCGGCGGCCTCCGAGAAGCCCGCGGAGGCCCCCAAGGCCCCGAAGCCGGTCGAGTCGGCCGACCCCATGCCCGAGGTCTCCGGCGAGCCGGGCAAGAAGGCCACCATCAAGCTGCCCAAGGGCGACCCGAGCGACAAGTTCGTGGTCCACCCGCTCTCCACCGGCGACGGCCCCGAGGTCAAGAAGGACGACCTGGTGATGGCCAACTTCACCGGCAAGGTCTGGAAGGGCGGCAAGGACCTCGGCTCCAGCTACGACAAGGGCGGCGCGCCCCAGATGATCACCGCGGGCGCGGAGACGATCATCCCGGCGTTCAGCCAGTCGGTGCTCGGCCAGAAGGTCGGCAGCCGTGTCCTGGTCGTCGCACCCCCGGCCGCAGCCTTCGGCGAGGCCGGCCAGGAGCAGCTCGGCGTCACGGGCAAGGACACCCTGGTCTTCGCCCTGGACATCAAGGACGTCGTGCCGAACATGGCCGAGGGCGAGCAGGCGGAGATCCCCTCCGACCTGCCCCAGGTCAAGGCCGACAAGCCGGAGCCGGCCACCATCTCGGTGCCGAAGAACGCCCCCCCGAAGAAGCTGACCAGCAAGACCCTCATCAAGGGCGACGGCCAGGAGATCAAGAAGGGCCAGACGGTGTACATGCAGTACAGCGGCGCGGCCTGGAAGCCGAACGAGGGCAAGGAGAAGGCCAAGCTCTTCGACTCCTCCTGGAACACCGGCTCGCCCTTCGCCACCCAGATCGGCGTCGGCCAGGTCGTCGAGGGCTGGGACAAGGGCCTCGTCGGCACCCACGTCGGCGACCGCGTGATGCTGGTGATCCCGCCGGAGCAGGGCTACAAGGACCAGGACAAGGGCGAGGACCTGCCCGCCAACTCCACCATGGTCTTCGTCGTGGACGTGCTCGCCGCGATGTGACGCCGTCGCCGGGGGCGGGGTGTGCGTGGCCCCGCCCCGCGGTGGCAGACTGTCCCGGTTGCCCGAAAGCACAGAAGCAGGAGCCTTACGTGAGCATCGACAAGCCCGAGGTCGACTTCCCCGGTGGCGAGCCCCCGGCGGACCTGGAGATCAAGGACATCTGGGAGGGCGACGGCCCGGTCGCCAAGGCCGGCGACACCGTCCAGGTCCACTACGTGGGTGTGGCCTTCTCCACCGGTGAGGAGTTCGACGCGAGCTGGAACCGCGGCACCCCGCTCGGCTTCCAGCTGGGCGCCGGACAGGTCATCGCCGGCTGGGACCAGGGCGTGCAGGGCATGAAGGTCGGCGGCCGCCGCCAGCTGACCATCCCCGCCCACCTCGCCTACGGCGACCGTGGCGCGGGCGGCGGGCGGATCGCCCCCGGCGAGACGCTGATCTTCGTCTGCGACCTGGTCGCGGTCTGATCCCAAGCGGTCAACTCCAGGGCCCATGCCGTCAGGCATGGGCCCTCCGCTTTGGCCGCGACACCCCGGGGCGGTACGGTCGTCCGTCGAGACCACCAGAAAGGGCGTCGATGGCGATCGCCAAGGCCGAGCGGCTGATGAACCTGGCACTGTGTCTGCTCGGGACCCGGCGCCCGTTGTCCAAACGAGAGCTCCGGGGCTCCATCGAGGCGTACCTGGAAGCGGGCAACGACGACTCCTTCAACCGCATGTTCGAGCGGGACAAGGACGACCTGCGCGAGCTCGGCCTCGTCATCGAGACCGTGGACAACCTCGACGGCGAGGTCGGCTACCTCGCCCGTCGCGACTCCAACCGCCTCCCGCCGCTCACCCTGGACGCCGAGGAGGCGGCGGCGCTCGGTCTCGCCGCCAAGGTCTGGCAGCAGGCCCGGCTGGCGGGCGCGGCCAGCGGCGCGCTGCACAAGCTGCGCGCGGCCGGGCTGCCCGACGACGCCGACCCCTTCGCCGGGCACTCCGCCCTCGAACCGCACATCCCGGTCCACGAGTCCGCCTTCGAGCCGCTGATGCTGGCCTGCCGCGACCGCCGCCCGGTCGTCTTCGACTACCGCAAGGCCAACGCGGTGCAGCCCGCCCCGCGCCAGGTCGAGCCCTGGGCGCTGGAGTGCTGGCGCGGCCACTGGTACCTGGCCGGATTCGACCGGGACCGCGGCGCCGAGCGCGTCTTCCGGCTCTCCCGCATCACCGGCAGGGTCCGCACCCGCGCCGGCGGCTTCACCGCCGACGTGCCCGACGTCGTCACCGTCCGCGAGACCGTCGCGAGCTGGGCCGGGGAGAGCGCCGAGGGCACCGCCGTGATCCGGCTGCGGGCCGGCGCCGGATACCCGTTGCGCGCCAAGGCCCGCTCGGTACGGCCCGTCGGCGACGGCTGGGACGAGCTGGAGATCCCGTACGGTCACGGACTGGACGCCTCGCTCGTCGAGTACGGGCCTGACGTGGTGGTGCGGGAACCGGCCGAACTGCGGGCCGACGTGATCGACCGGCTCCGTGCCGTCGCGAAGGACTGAGGGAGTAATCATGGCGGCCCAGGCCAATGCCATCGACCGGACGCGGCGGATGCTGTCGCTCGTCACCTACCTGCGCGAACGCCCCGGCGCCCACGTCGCGGACGTGGCGCGGGCCTTCGGCGTCAGCGAGGCGGAGCTGATCTCCGACCTCGACGTGCTGCCGCTCTGCGGCACCAGTTTCCGCGGCGGTGACCTGCTCGACATCGACACCGACGGCGACCGCATCTGGTGGCACAACCCGGACGACGTCGCGGCCCCCCTCCGGCTCGCCGCCGACGAGGCGACCGCGCTGCTGGTGGCCGCCCGCGCCGTCTCCACCCTGCCGGGCCTGCGCGAGGGCGACCGGCAGGCCCTGCTGCGCGTGACCGCCAAGCTGGAGGCCGCCGCCGGCGAGGCCGCCGCCTCCAGCTCCCGTCTCTCGGTCACCTTCGAGGCCGAGGGCGGCGTCTTCGCCGACGTGGACCGGGCCATCTCCGAGCGGCGCCGGCTGTGGCTGCGCTACTACTCGCCGGCCCGCGACGAGCTGACCGAGCGCGAGGTCGACCCGATCCGCCTCTTCACCGTCGGCCACACCTACATGGAGGCGTGGTGCCGCCTCTCCGAGGACCGGCGCACCTTCCGCCTCGACCGGGTCGCCGAGATCCGCGTCCTCGACGAGGCGTCCGCCCCGCCCGAGATCGAGGTCCGCGACCTCTCCGCAGGCCTGGTCCAGCCCTCCGCCGACGACCCCGAGGTCGTCATCGAGGTCGGCCCGGGGGGCCGCTGGGTCGCCGAGTACTACCCGCACGACAGCGCCGAGGAACTTCCCGACGGCGGGCTGCGCATCACCCTGCGCACGCCCGACCCGGCCTCGCTGCGGCGCCTCGCGCTGCGGCTCGGCCGCGACGGGCGGATCGCCGCTCCCGCCGCCCTCGCCGACAGCGCCCGCGAGGCCGCCCGCGACGCGCTCGCCGCCTACGAGGCCCAGCCGTGAACGGGGTCCTCTTCAAGGCCGCCTGCCCGGACTGCCGCTCCCGCTTCGAGCTGGCCGCCGGGGCGCTGCGGCTGGCCATCGGCGGCAGCCGCCGCACCACCTTCTACTCCTTCACCTGCCCGGCCTGCGACCGCGCCGTCCGCAAGCCGGCGGGGGAGCGGATCGTGGAACTGCTGACCCGCGGCGGCGTGCGGACCCTGCGGCTGACCGCCGGGGCGCCGCAGCCACCCGGCGCGGGCACCTCCGGGGCGCACCCGGCGGGCACGGGACTGACGCCGGTGAGGAACTGACGGGGATGACGGACATGGTCTGGCCGATGGTGGCGGTGGTGCTCGGGTTCGCCGGCCTGGCGGTCCTCGGGGTGCTCGCGGTACGCGTCTTCCTGGAGGTGCGCCGCCTCGCCCGCCAGGTCGCGGAGACCTCCGCACGGATCAACACCGCCGCCGAGGAACTGGAACGGGCCGCGACGCACCTGCCGCCGCACCCCTGATCAGGTCTTTTCCCAGGCCTGACGCCCCCTGCTGCGGCAAGCGGGCCAGGAGTACCCTGAGGTGTCGGCGGCCGGGACCGAGGCACTCGGCCGCGACCTGGTGTCTGCACGGGCATTGCCCCGCGTTTACCCACGCGGGTTACGATCGCTGCGCGCGACGGCCGGACCCCGTCCAGCCGTGTGCGGCAGTTCCACCCCCCAGCCGCCTCGGTGAGAAGGAATCGCAATGATCGGCAACCTGAAGCCCCTAGAGATCCTCCTGATCGTCGTCGTCATCCTGCTTCTCTTCGGAGCCAAGAAGCTGCCCGACATGGCGCGTTCCCTCGGCAAGTCCGCCCGCATCCTCAAGAGCGAGGCGAAGGCGATGAAGAAGGACGGCGGCGAGCAGAACGCCCAGTCCGACGCCGCCGCCCCGGACGCCCAGACCCCGCAGTCGACGACGGCCCGCACCATCCAGGCGGCTCCGGGCGACGTCTCCAGCTCGCGCCCGGTCAACGAGCAGAACCACACCCCGCAGAGCTGACTCCACCATCACGGCGGTCCGCAGGGGCCGTCTGTTCGTAACGAGACGAGGGACGTGGGTTGCTCGGGTCTGCCCGCAAGCCGAAGCAGGAGAAGGACACCGAGGGGCGGATGCCTCTCGCCGAACACCTGCGCGAGCTGCGTAACCGTCTGCTGAAGTCCGTACTGGCGGTCGTCGTCATCACGATCGCCGCCGCGTTCTTCTACACCGAACTGATCGAGTTCCTGCTGCGGCCGGTCCAGGAGTCGGTGGGCTGCCTCGACGGATCGCCGACCCAGGACAACGGCAATCCGTGCGCCGACATGACCTTCAACGGCCTGGTCGCGCCCTTCACCATCGCGCTGAAGGTCTCCCTGGTCGCCGGCGTGGTCATCGCGAGCCCCTTCTGGCTCTACCAGCTCTGGGCCTTCCTCGCCCCGGGCCTGCACCGCAACGAGAAGAAGTACGCCCTCTCGTTCGTCGGCATCGGCGTCCCGCTCTTCGTCGGCGGCGCCGTCCTCGCGTACAAGATCCTGCCGCAGACGGCGACGATCCTGCTCGACTTCACCCCCGAGAACGTCGTCAACCTCCTCCCGGTCGACGACTACCTCGACCTGGTGATGCGGATGGTGATCGTCTTCGGTATCGCCTTCGAGCTGCCGCTGATCCTCGTCCTCCTCAACATCACCGGTGTGCTCTCCGCCAAGCGCCTGGGCTCCTGGTGGCGCGGGATGGTCCTGGGCATCACCATCTTCGCCGCCGTCGCCACCCCCACCGGCGACCCGTCCAGCATGCTGATGCTGGCAGCCCCCATCTGCCTGCTGTACTTCCTCGCCCTCGGCATCTGCCTCCTCAACGACCGCAGGCGGCGCCGTGCGAACCCCGACGCCGAACTCGGCGACGACGAGGCGTCCGAGATCGACCTGACCCCCGAGCCGATCCACTCCGTCGAGCCGGCCGGCGCCCCGCCCGTCCTGCCCGAGCAGACGAACCGCGGCGAACAGGGACGTGACGGCGGTCGCAAGGAACTCGGCGGTTACGACGACGCGACCTGAACCTTGTAGGGTCCCGCCGTGACCAGCGAGATCATCCTCTTCGTCAACCCCACGGCGGGCCGCGGACGCGGCGCCCGGGCGGCCCTGCCCGCCTCCCGGGTCCTGCGGAACGCCGGGTACCGGGTCAGGACGGTCCTCGGCGCCGACGCCGACGACGCCGCCGCGCGGCTGCGTGCCGCCCTCGCCGAGGGGCCCGCCGCGGTACTGGCGGTCGGCGGTGACGGGCTCGCGGGGCTGGCGCTCCAGGCGCTGGCCGGCACCGGCACCCCGCTCGGCCTGATCGCGGTCGGCACGGGGAACGACTTCGCCCGCACCCTCGGTCTTCCGGTCCGCGACCCGGCGGCCGCCGCCCGGCTGGCGGTGAGCCTCCTCCAGGGGCCCGGCCCGCGCCCTCTCGACCTCGGCCAGGTGGGCGAGCGCTGGTTCGGCACCGTCCTCGCCTGCGGCTTCGACTCCCGGGTCAACGACCGCGGCAACCGCATGAGGCTGCCGGCGGGCCGCTTCAAGTACGACCTCGCGATCGTCGCCGAGCTGGCCGCCTTCCGCCCCGTCCCGTTCAAGCTGACCCTGGACGACGGGCCGGTGATGGCTCTGGACGCCACCCTCATAGCCGTCGGCAACGGCACCTCGTACGGTGGTGGCCTGCGGATGTGCGCCGAGGCGCGGCTCGACGACGGCCTCTTCGACGTGGCCGTGGTGGGCGGGGTGAGCCGCGCCGAACTGGTCCGGGTCTTCCCCCGGGTCTACCGGGGTACCCATCTCAGCCACCCGGCCGTCACCGTGCACCGCGCCCGCACGGTCACCGTCGAGGCGCCGGACACCACCGGCTACGCCGACGGCGAGCCGCTGGGCGTCCTGCCGCTGACCGCCCGCTGCGTCCCCGGGGCCGTCCTGATGCTCGCTCCGTGAGGCGGACCGGACGCCGCGGGCGGTGGTGATTATCGATCGTCCGGTGTCGGAGCCTGCGGGTAGGCTCGCATCACGATGACAGAGGACCTCTCCCCGGCCGAGCGGTACGCGGCGGCGCGGCAGCGCGCCGTCGAGGAGGCGACCGCGCTCGCCTCCTTCCGCGAGATGTACGACTTCGGCCTCGACACCTTCCAGCTCGACGCCTGCCGCTCCCTGGAGGAGGGCAAGGGCGTCCTGGTGGCCGCACCCACCGGTTCCGGCAAGACGATCGTCGGCGAGTTCGCCGTCCACCTGGCGCTCGGCCAGTCCAAGAAGTGCTTCTACACCACACCGATCAAGGCGCTCTCCAACCAGAAGTACGCCGACCTCGCCAAGCGGTACGGCGCGGACAAGGTCGGTCTGCTCACCGGTGACAACAGCGTCAACCCGGACGCCCCCGTCGTGGTCATGACCACCGAGGTCCTGAGGAACATGCTGTACGCGGGTTCCCGGACGCTCATGGGCCTCGGTTACGTGGTGATGGACGAGGTGCACTACCTCTCCGACCGCTTCCGGGGCGCCGTCTGGGAAGAGGTGATCATCCACCTGCCCCCGTCGGTGACGCTCGTCTCCCTCTCGGCCACCGTCTCCAACGCCGAGGAGTTCGGCGACTGGCTCGACACCGTCCGCGGCGACACCGACGTGATCGTCTCCGAGCACCGCCCCGTCCCGCTCTTCCAGCACGTGCTGGCCGGGCGCCGGATGTACGACCTCTTCGAGGAGGGCGAGGGCGCCAAGAAGGCGGTCAACCCGGACCTGCTGCGGATGGCCCGGCTGGAGTCCAGCCGCCCCACCGGCCCGAAGGACCGCCGCCGCGGACGGAACATGCGCGAGGCCGACCGGGAGCGCGAGCGCCGCCAGCGCTCCCGCACCTGGACGCCGAGCAGGCCCGAGGTGATCGAGCGGCTCGACGCGGAGAACCTCCTGCCCGCCATCACCTTCATCTTCAGCCGGGCCGGCTGCGAGGCCGCCGTCCAGCAGTGCCTCTACGCCGGCCTGCGGCTCAACGACGAGGCGGCCCGCTCGGCCGTCCGCGAGATCGTCGAGGAGCGCACCGCAGCCATCCCCGACGAGGACCTGCACGTCCTCGGGTACTTCGAATGGCTGGAGGGGCTGGAGCGCGGCATCGCCGCCCACCACGCCGGGATGCTCCCCACCTTCAAGGAGGTGGTCGAGGAGCTGTTCCTGCGCGGCCTGGTCAAGGCCGTCTTCGCCACCGAGACGCTCGCCCTCGGCATCAACATGCCGGCCCGCTCGGTCGTCCTGGAGAAGCTCGTCAAGTGGAACGGCGAGCAGCACGCCGACATCACCCCCGGCGAGTACACGCAGCTCACCGGCCGGGCAGGGCGGCGCGGCATCGACGTCGAGGGCCACGCCGTGGTCCTGTGGCAGCGGGCCATGAACCCGGAGCACCTGGCAGGGCTCGCGGGCACCCGGACTTACCCGCTCCGTTCCAGCTTCAAGCCGTCGTACAACATGGCGGTGAACCTGGTGCACCAGTTCGGGCGGCACCGCTCGCGCGAGCTGCTGGAGACCTCCTTCGCCCAGTTCCAGGCCGACCGCTCGGTGGTCGGCATCTCCCGACAGGTCCAGCGGAACGAGGAGGGCCTGGAGGGGTACGCCGCCTCGATGACCTGCCACCTCGGTGACTTCGAGGAGTACGGCCGGCTGCGCCGGGAACTGAAGGACCGCGAGACTGAGCTGGCCCGCCAGGGCGCCGGCCAGCGCCGTGCCGAGGCCGCCGGGGCCCTGGAGAAGCTCCGGCCCGGCGACATCATCCACGTCCCCACCGGCAAGTACGCGGGGCTCGCCCTGGTCCTCGACCCGGGCCTGCCCGCCGGCCGGAGCAACGGCCACCGCGGCTTCGACCACCACGACGGGCCGCGCCCGCTGGTGCTCACCGCGGAGCGGCAGGTCAAGCGGCTGGCCGCGATGGACTTCCCGGTCCCCGTGGAGGCCCTGGACCGGATGCGCGTCCCCAAATCCTTCAACGCCCGGTCGCCGCAGTCCCGCCGCGACCTGGCCTCCGCCCTGCGCACCCGCGCCGGGCACCTGGAGCCCAAGCGCCACCGCAAGGGCCGCGCGGCGGCCGCCGACGACCGGGAGATCGCCCGGCTGCGCACCGCCATCCGCGCCCACCCCTGCCACGGCTGCGACCAGCGGGAGGACCACGCGCGGTGGGCCGAGCGCTACCACCGCCTGAAGCGGGACACCCGGCAGCTGGAGCGCCGGATCGAGGGCCGCACCAACACCATCGCCCGCACCTTCGACCGCATCGTCAACCTCCTCACCGAACTCGGCTACCTCCGGGGGAACGAGGTCACGGAGGACGGGCAGCGGCTGAGCCGCCTCTACGGTGAGCTGGATCTGCTCGCCTCCGAGTGTCTGCGGGAGGGAGTCTGGGAGGGGCTCGGCCCGGCCGAGCTGGCCGCCTGCGTCTCCGCCCTGGTATTCGAGGCGCGGCAGGCGGACGACGCGGTGGTGCCGAAGCTGCCCTCGGGCGCGGCCAAGGCGGCACTGGGCGAGATGGTCCGCATCTGGGGCAGGCTCGACGCCCTGGAGGAGCAGCACGGCATCAGCCAGACCGAGGGCGTGGGCCAGCGCGAGCCGGATCTCGGCTTCGCCTGGGCCGCCTACATGTGGGCCTCCGGGAAGGGACTGGACGCGGTGTTGCGGGAGGCGGAGATGCCGGCCGGTGACTTCGTCCGCTGGTGCAAGCAGGTCATCGACGTGCTCGGCCAGATCGCGGCCGCCGCCCCCGAGGGCTCGACCGTCACGCGCAGCGCCCGCAAGGCCGTGGACGCGGTGCGCCGGGGGGTCGTCGCGTACTCCTCGGTGGGCTGATCCCGGTCACCGCCGCGCCGCCCGTGCCGCCGTCCCCCGACCGGGGACGGCGGCACGGGCGGCGCGGGTGTTTTCGGAGTTCCGCGCGACTTCGAAGCCCCCTGGGCGGCTCTGAAGGGGCGCGGAGCGGGGGCGAGCCGGGGCGCTGGTTTTCGGTTCCGGCCAACTCCCTTACAGGCTAAGGCGCTTGATGATCTCCTCGTGGCCGGGCGTGGCAGAATGCGCCGCGAGCCGCCGGTGACCGGCGGTGCGCCGCCGGGAGGGGAGTGCGCGTGATGACCGCAGGCACCGGAGCCGCCGAGCAGGGCCGGCGGGGGGAGGCCCCCGTCGTCGTACCGGGCCCCAAGGGCGTCCCGCTGCTGGGGAGTCTGCCGGAGTTCGGCAAGGACCCGCTCGCCTTCTTCGAGCGGCTGCGCGATCACGGGGACGTGGTGAGCTGGAACTTCGCGGGCAAGCCCAGCCTCTTCGTCGCCGACCCGGAGCTCGTCGGGGAGCTGCTGCGCGAGGTGGAGTCCACCTTCGACCAGCCGGACCTCGGCGTCGCCTTCCGTGCCGTCCTCGGCAACGGCGTCACCGTGGCGCGTGGCCGGGACTGGCGCCGCAAGCGCTCCCTGGTCCAGCCCTCCGTCCGCCCCAAGCAGGTCAAGTCCTACGCGGCCACCATGGCCTCCTGCGCCGTGGACACCGCCGACGGCTGGCGTGACGGGCAGCGGATCGACATCAAGCGCGAGATGGCGGCGCTCACCCAGCGGATCGCGGTGCGCACCATCTTCGGGACCGACGCGCAGGGCGACGTGGAGGCGATCGGCCGGGCCATGGACATCGCCCAGCGGGAGATCGGAGCGGAGTTCAGCGGGATCGGCGCGGTCCTGCCGGACTGGGTGCCGACCCCGGGGCGCCGCCGGGTGAAGCGGGCCGCCGCCGTCATCGACCGGGAGGTGGGCCGGGTCGTCGCCGCCCACCGCGAGGACGGCGAACGGCCGGACCTGCTCAGCCGCCTTCTCGCCGCGCAGGACGAGACCGGCACCCGCCTCTCCGAGGAGGAGATCCGCGACGAGACGGTCACGCTGTACATCGGCGGCCACGAGACGACCAGCAGCACGCTGGTGTGGGCCTGGTACCTGCTCGCCCGCGAGCCGCGCGTGCGGGCCGCCCTCGCCGGGGAACTGGACCGGGTGCTCGGCGACCGGGAGCCGGGTTTCGACGACTTCGCCCGCCTGCCGTACGCCCAGGCGGTCGTCCAGGAGACACTGCGCCTCTACCCGATCCTGTGGCTGCTGACCGGTATCGCCAAGGAGGGCGCGTCCCTCGGCGGGCTGCCCGTCGCACCGGGCACCCGGGTGTGGACCAGCCAGTGGGCGGTCCACCGCGACCCGCGCTGGTACGGCGACGCCGAGGTGTTCCGGCCGGAGCGGTGGCTTGAGGGCGCCGACGAGTCGGTCCCCGAGTACGCCTGGTTCCCGTTCGGCGGCGGCCCCCGGGTCTGCGTCGGCGCCCGGTTCGCCACCGTGGAGGCGGTGCTGATCCTCGCGGTGCTGGGCCGGCGGTACTCCCTCGACGTGGACCCCGGCGAGATCCGGCCGATGACGACACTCACCCTTCAGCCCGACCGCGCCATGCTGGCCACCGTCCGCGTCCGGGGGGACGCGGCCTGAGCCGCGTGCGGGAGGGCCGGCGCGAAGGGCCGCACCCCTCGGGGGTGCGGCCCTTTCGCGTACCCGCCCTGCCACTCGTCCGAGTGAAGCCGAAAGGCTGTGCGTCATACGGGGGTTGAAGGACGAAGGTATTTTGCCGCCGGCCGCCGGGCCGGACGCCGGACGGCCGGGGCGACGGCGCCGGGATGTCGTACGAGGTCACGGCGGCGGGTGGGGACGTGTGATCCGGGTGCCCCGACCGGGAGGGGCCGATTCCCGCCCAGAGCGTCACTCTGCGTGCGCGGGCGGAGGCGTAGGGTGCGAAAGGGGTCGAGTGTAGGGCCTGCCAAGGGTCGATGTGCGGCCTTGGGGAATATGCCGCACGGCGGTTTCCGCCGGCACTAAGCTCGCCCGCAGCGCACCGAGTTGAGAACTTCGTGCGCCTTCATCCCCATCTCCCCAATGGTTCGCACAACTCCCGAGCCGATTGTTCTGAGGGCAATACATGGTGAGTGTCCAATCGCCTCCCGGTGGCCGAGAGACGTCATTCGCACGGGTGCTGCTCCTGCCGGCCGTGCTGATGGCGGCCGCCACCGGAGCCGCCGCGGCCCTGGTCGCCGAGCCCGCCCGGATACCGGTCGCCGTCACCGGAGCCGCCGCCACCCTCGTGGTGATCGCCGTCGCGGCCGAAGCGGTCCGTCGCGGCCGTGCCGCCGCCGCCCAACGCCTGGCGCACGCCCGCGAGATCGCCCAGCTGGAGCAGCGGCTCGCCGCACACGACGACGACATCCTGCATCTTGCCCAGGAGCTCATGCCGGCCTGCGTCCGGCGGCTCCAGGTGCACGACGAGTCCCCCTCCGAGGTCATGCGCACCATGATCGACGGCAGCGAGGTCCACCGCGGACTGCCGCACCCTCAGCGGGTACTGCTGCGCAACGTGCTGCGCATCGTCGACCGTGAGGAGGCCCTGCGCGACTCCGCGCAGCGCGCCTTCGTCAACGTCGCACGCCGCGTGCAGACCATCGTGCACAAGCAGTCCGCCGACCTGCGCGACATGGAAGAGGACCACGGCCGTACGCCGGAGGTCTTCGACGACCTGCTGCGGATCGACCACGGCACGGCCCTCATCGGCCGTCTCGCCGACAGCATCGCCGTCCTCGGCGGCGCCCGGCCGAGCCGTAAGTGGCCCAAGCCCGTACCGCTCTTCAGCGTCCTGCGCGGCGCCATGTCGCGGATCATGGACTTCCCCCGCATCGACCTGCACTCGGTCGCCAAGGTCAACGTCGACGGCATCTCCGTCGAACCGCTCATCCACGCCTGTGCCGAGCTGTTCGACAACGCCACCCGCTACTCGCCGCCGCACACCCGCGTCCACGTCACCGCCCACGAGGTCCAGACCGGCGTCGCCATCGAGATCGAGGACGCGGGCATCAGCCTCAACGACGTCGTCCGTGAGCGCGTCGAACGCAAGCTGGAGGAGGCCAAGGCCGGCATCGACGTGGACGACCTCGGTGAGACGCCCCGCCTCGGCCTCGCCGTCGTCGGCCGCCTGGCGCGGATGTACGACATGCAGATCGCGCTCCGCCAGTCCGCCTACGGCGGCGTCCGCGCGGTCCTCATCGTCCCGCGCGACATGCTCACCGACGAGCCCGCCCCCGCCGTCGCCCACGGCATCGGCGCCGCGGCCGTGCAGCGCATCGACGACGACGGCAACCTCATCGCCGACGAGCGGCCCTACCGCAGGCGCCGGCCCACCTCCGGCCCGCCGCTGCACTCCTCCCGCTCGATGTCCCCGCCGCCCGAGGACGACGTACCCGTCGTCACCGAGTGGACCCCCGAGGGACTGCCGCAGCGGCGCAGCCGCCTCCGCGGCGGCTTCCCGCACAGCGTCCCGGCGCCGGCGCCCGCCGCCGACGACTGGAGCCACCCGGCTCCCGCGCCCCAGAAGAAGAAGGAGGAGCCCCAGCCCGGCATCTGGCTGGAGGCGTTCACGAAGGCAGCCAACGGTGTGGACGTCGACTCCGGTGCCGCCGCCGGGGACAGCCGCCCGCCCTCCCACGGACACCAGGACAACGAAGGGGACCGGACGTGATCCAGCAACGTGCCAACTTTGACTGGATGCTCAAGGAACTGGACGAGGGCGTCCCCGGCGTCCAGCAGATCGTGGTGCTCTCCGCCGACGGCCTGCGGATCGCCCGCTACGGCGGCGACCCGGACGGTGCCGACCGCATCGCCGCCGCCTGCGCCGGACTCCAGAGCCTGGCGGCGGCGGTCGCCACCGAGATCCCGGACTCCGACGGGCGGATGCGGATGGTCGTCATCGAGATCGACGGCGGCTTCTTCTACCTGATGGCCGCCGGCGCCGGCGCCTACCTCGCGGTGCTCACCGACGAGACCGTCGACGCCGGACTCATCGGCAACCGTATGCGCGACCTGGTCATCCGTATCGGCTCCCACCTCACCAGCCCACCGCGCCACGGCGGGTCGACCGGATGACCCCTCCCCAGCGCGAGCGCGGGAAACAGGAACCGGAAGGCTCCAACCCCGAGCGGCTGTACGTCCTCACCGGTGGCACCGACGGTGCCGAGCGCGCTCCGATCGATCTGGTCACGCTCATCGTGGCCAGGTCGGGGCCGCCGCCTCCGACCGCCCAGCCCGAACAGGCGGCCGTCCTGCGGCTGTGCCGCAGGCCGCTCTCCGTGGCCGAACTCTCCGCCTACCTGGCCCTGCCCTTCAGTGTGGTGACGATCCTGCTCACCGATCTGCTCTCCGCCGAGCTGATCGAGTCCCGGGCGCCGATCACCCGCGCGACGCTCCCGGACCGTTCCCTTCTCGAAGCGGTGATGCATGGACTTCAAAAGCTCTGACACGATCACAGGACCCCGGAGCGAGGACGTCCTGCCCGACACGGCCACCGCCGCCGTCAAGATCGTGATCGTCGGAGGATTCGGCGTCGGGAAGACCACCATGGTCGGTTCGGTCAGCGAGATCCGTCCGCTGACCACCGAGGAGACCATGACGCAGGCGGGTGTCGGCGTCGACGACAACCGGGGCGTCGAGTCGAAGACCGCGACCACCGTCGCGATGGACTTCGGCCGCATCTCCATCACCGACCAGCTCGTCCTCTACCTGTTCGGCACCCCAGGACAGGAGCGGTTCTGGTTCCTGTGGAACGGCCTGTTCGAAGGCGCGCTCGGCGCGGTCGTCCTCGTCGACACCCGGCGGCTCGAGGTGAGCTTCGACGTCATCGGGCGGCTGGAGGAACGCGGTGTCCCCTTCGTCGTCGCGATCAACAGCTTCCCCGAGGCGCCCCGACACAACCTCGACGACCTGCGCCGCGCCCTCGACCTGCCCGAGTACGTCCCCCTCTTCGACTGCGACGCCCGCTACCGCGAGTCCAGCCGGGACGCACTGATGACCCTCATGCGCCACCTGCACGAGATGACCCCGGCCCACGCCTGACCGCCCGCCGCCCGGCCCGGAAGCCTCCGGCCGGGCGGCGCGGGCCCCCGTACCCGGCTGAGGCCGTCGCACCGCCGTGCCGCCCGCCGCCCCGCCCGACCCTTCATCGGAGCATCCACCGTGACGACCCCCTCGACCCCTCACCCCCTGCCCGGAACCCCCGACGGGCCCCCTCCCGGGTGCCCGGCCCACGGCGCCGGCCCGGCCGGACCGCTCGGAGCCGGCGGGCTGCGCCGTCTCTACGGGCCCGAGGCCGAGCGCGACGCCCCCGCGCTCTTCGAGAAGCTCCGGGCCGAGCACGGCCCGGTCGCCCCCGCCCTGCTCCACGACGACGTGCCGGTCTGGGTGGTCCTCGGCCACAGCGAGAACCTCCACATGTTGCGGACCCACTCCGTCTACACCCGCAACTCCCGGCGCTGGCGGCTGATCCAGGACGGCACGATCGCCCCCGACCACCCGCTCACGCCCCTCTTCGCGTGGCAGCCGATCTGCTCCTTCGCCGAGGGCGCCGAGCGGGAGCGGCTGCGCGGCGCGGTCAACAAAGCGATGAGGAAGATCGACCAACGCGGGGTGCGCCGCGCCATCAACCGGCACAGCAACCGCCTGGTCAACGAGTTCGGGCGGGACGGCCGCGCCGACCTGGTCAGCCAGTTCACCGACCACCTGCCGATGCTGGTGATGCTCGACGTCCTCGGCCTGCCCGAGGAGTACAACGAGGAGATGGTCGACGCCGCCCGCGACATGCTCCAGGGCACCGAGACCGCCAACGCCTCCAACGCCGCCATCATGGGCATCCTGGAGCGCCACGTCGCCCGCCGCCGGGCCAAGCCCGACGACGACTTCGCCAGCAGCCTCATCGAGGACGAGGCACGCCTCACCGACGACGAGGTGGCGCAGCACCTGCGCCTGGTCCTCATCGCCGCGTACGAGGCGACCTCCAACCTCACGGCCAACGTCCTCCGGATGGTCCTCACCGACCCGCGCTTCCGCGCCCAGCTCAACGGCGGGCAGATGACCGTGCCGGAGGCGGTGGAGCAGACCCTCTGGGACCAGCCGCCGTTCAGCGCCATGCTCGGCTACTTCGCGGTCCAGGACGCCGAGCTGGGCGGCCAGCGGATCAGGAAGGGCGACGCGCTGCTGCTCAACATCGCGGCGGCCAACGTCGACCCGGTGGTCCGCCCGGACCTGGAGGCCGGTATGCAGGGCAACCGGGCCCATCTCGCCTTCGGCGGGGGTGTCTACGAGTGTCCGGGCGACGACCTCGGTCGGGCCATCGCCGACACCGGTGTGGACGCCCTGCTGATGCGGCTGCCCGATGTGGAACTCGCCGTCCCCGAGACGGAGCTGCACTGGACCAACTCGCTGATCAGCAGTCACCTGAAGGAACTGCCGGTGGTCTTCAGCCCCCGCCGGCCGGTGGCGCTCAGCGGCGTCCCCGGCAAGGCCGCCGCCGGCTCCGACTGGGAGATCACCTCGCCCGTCCCCGGCACCGCGGCGGCGGGGACGGCCACGCCGCGGGCCACGCCGCCCGCCGCCGGCCCGGCCGGACCGGCGCCCACGGTGCCGGCGCAGCGCGGTGGCTGGCGCCGACTCCTGGAGTGGGTGCGCGGGGACTGACCGGGCCGGGCAGCGCCCGACGGCGGGTGGCGCGCCGGATGTGTCCGGCGCGCCACCCGCCGATCTCCTGCCCGGCCACGCGCCCCGGTCAGGCCGGCCAAGGCCCGGAACCGTCCGCAGGCTCCGGCCCGCCGTGCGCCCACCGGTCGTACGCCGTCCACGCGGTCAGCTTGCGGGTGCTGGTGAAGCGACGCTCCTCGCCGGTCAGAGGATCGGTGAACTCAAGGACGCGGGAGAGGAGTTGCAGGGGCCGGCGGAAGTCGTCCGGCGCGGGGTCGGTGACGTCCGGGTAGACGGGGTCGCCGAGGATCGGCAGGCCCAGCGAGTTCAGGTGGACCCGCAGCTGGTGGGTGCGGCCGGTGCGGGGCAGCAGGCGGTAGCGGCCCAGGCCGCCTCGGTGGCCGAGCAGTTCGACGCGGGTCTCGGCATTGGGCTCCCCCGGGACCTCGCGGGCGGCGATCACCCCGCGTTCCTTGACGACACGGCTGCGGACGGTGCGGGGCAGCGCCACCGCGGGGTCGTACCCGGCCACCGCCTCGTACTCCTTGTGGACCAGGCGGTCGCTGAAGAGCCGCTGGTAGGCGGCGCGTTCGGTGGGGCGGACGGTGAAGAGGACCAGTCCCGCGGTGAGGCGGTCCAGGCGGTGGGCGGGGCTCAGCTCCGGCAGCCGCAGGCGGGTGCGCAGCAGTGCCAGCGCGGTCTGGGTGACGTGGCGGCCGCGGGGTGTGGTGGCGAGGAAGTGCGGCTTGTCGACCACCACGAGGTGCTCGTCGCGGTGGAGCACCACCGGCGGGTACGGCGCCGGGACCTCCTCGGCCGGCCGGCGGTGGAACCAGACCTGCCCGCCGGGCGGGTACGGCGCGTCGGCGGCGACCGGCCGCCCGTCGGCGGTGACCACCCCGCCCTCGGCGAACAACGCGTCGACCTCGGCCGCCGGTACCGGCAGCCGCTCCACCAGATGGTCCCGGACCGTCGCCCACGGCCCGTCCGGCGGCAGGCGCACCCGGACGGGGCCGATGCCGTCGCGCTGCGGCAGCGGGGCGGGGGTACGGCGGGATCTTCGGCTCATCCGGCCAGCCTACGAGGCCCGGGGGCGGCGCGCGGAAGGGCGGAGGGCGCCCGCGGGCCCCCTCCGCCCTCGGCCGGTCAGGACTCAGCCGGCCTTCGGCATCAGCACGGTGTCGACGATGTAGACGGTGGCGTTGGCGGTCGGCACGTTGCCGCAGACGACCTCGGAGTCGTCGTTGACGGTGTAGTCCGTGCCGGAGCCCATGGTGGTGAGCTTGCTCTTCTCCAGCGTCTCGAAGGAGCCGTCCTCCAGCTGCTTCGGGGTCAGCTTCTGGCCGACCACGTGGTAGGTGAGGACCTTGGTCAGCTCCTCCTTGTCGGCGAGGAGCTTGTCGAGGTCGGCCTTGGGAATCTTGGCGAAGGCGTCGTTGGCCGGCGCGAAGACCGTGATGTCCTCGGCGTTGTTCAGGGTGTCGACCAGACCGGCCTTCCTGACCGCGGTGACCAGTGTGGACAGCTCGGGGTTGTGCGACGCGGCGGTGGCGACCGGGTCCTTGGCCATGCCGTCGAAGCTGCCCGCGCCCTCCTTCGGCACCGAGGAGCACGCCGGGCCGAACGGCTCGGCCGGGACCTGCGCCTTGTCCGCGCCCTCGGAGCCCGTGGACTTCTCCGGACTCTCCTGCGAGGCGGCCGACGACGGCGACTCGGCCGCCTTGTCGCCGCTCTCGCCGGAGCAGGCCGCGAGACTCACGGGCAGGACCACGGCGGCGGCGACGGCGACGGCGGTACGGCGGACACGGGTGGTGAACATGGGGGAGCTCCTTGTCGGTGAACCGCTGGGCGGCTCTCGTGTACTGCGGATCTGTGCACCGCGGATACGGGCGGACCCGGTCAGAACGGGTCTCCGGGGGCCCGGGGAAGGTCCTCACAGGTCCCGGAAGGCGGTCGGTCGCTCAGTCCACGCTGACCACCACCGAATGGAGGCCGGTCGCGCCGTCGGGCACGGTGCCCTGACGGCGGGAGGTCTGCCGGGCGCCGGTGGCGTCGGTGGCCCGCACCTCGAGGGTGTGGCTGCCCCGGGTCGCGGGCCAGTCCCAGACCCACTGGCGCCAGGTGTCGGGACTGGCCTGGGCGGCGAGACGCGCCTCCTGCCACGGGCCGCCGTCCACGCGCGTCTCGACCCGGCGGATGCCGCGGTGCTGCGCCCACGCCACCCCGGCGACCCGCACGGTGCCCGCGCGGAGCCGGGCGAAGGCGCGCGGTGTGTCGATCCGCGCCTGGGTCTTGACGGGCGCCTCGCGGGCCCAGTTGCGCTCGACCCAGTACGGGTCGAAGGCGTCGAAGGTGGTCAGCTCCAGCTCCTGGAGCCACTTGCAGGCGGAGACGTAGCCGTACAGGCCCGGCACCACCATGCGGAGCGGGAAGCCGTGCCGGAAGGGAAGCGGTTCACCGTTCATGCCGACCGCGAGCATCGCGTCCCGGCCGTCCATGACGGTGTCGACCGGGGTACCGATGGTCATGCCGTCGACCGACCGGGAGACGAGTTGGCCGGCGGGGCCGCCCCGGGACGGCGGCCGGACCCCGGCCTCCTCCAGCAGCGGACCCAGCGGTACGCCGAGCCAGCGGGCGCTGCTCACGTACGGGCCGCCGACCTCGTTGGAGACACAGGTCAGGGTGATGTCCCGCTCGATCAGGTCGCGGCGCAGCAAGGTGGGGAGGTCCAGCTCCAGCGGGCGGCGGACCCCCTCGCCGTGCACCTTGAGCCGCCAGCTCCCGACGTCCACGCGCGGGACGACCAGGGCGGTGTCGACGCGGTAGAAGTCGCGGTTCGGGGTGGTGAAGGGGCTCAGGCCGGCCACCCGGGGGCGGGCCCGGGCCGGGACCGGCCGGGCGGGCGAGGCCGGCCTCGGCAGTCGTACCCCGGCCCGGGACGCCTCCGCGTCGGCGGCGCCCGAGCCCCCGAGCCGGCGCCCGGCGAACCCGGCCCCGGCCGACACCGCCGCCGACGCCCCGGCCGCCAGGACGAAGCCGCGCCGGTCGAGGGCGGCCCGGCCGCCCGGAGGTTCCGTCGTGCCCGCACCCGACGGGGTGAGGCGGCCGGCGAGCAGCCACAGCACACCGGCGCCCGCCACCGCGCCACCCGCCGAGGGGAGCGCGTCGAGCCATCCGGCACCGGGCCGGCTGAGCGCCGCCACGGTGCCGAGGAGGCCGAACAGCAGGACTCCCGCGACTCCCGCGGGGCGGTGACGGCGGGCCACCAGCCCGACGGCGGCGGCGAAGAGAGCCAGCAGGACGAGGATGCCGCCGAGCAGCACCAGCTTGTCGTCGTCGCCGAAGGCGCGGATCGCCCAGTCCTTGACCTCCACCGGCGTCCGGTCGACCACGGCGCCGCCGACGGCGGTGACGGGGCTCGACTCGGGGCGTACGGCCGCCGAGAGGAGTTCGCCCGCGCAGAGGGCCGCGAACGCGGCGAGCACCCCGGACAGGGCGGCGAGCGCGGCCCGGGCCGGCCGGGTGCGCCTGAGCGGTGCGGTGCTCGTCTCCTGGTTCACATCGGGTATTCGGCGCCCCGGCTGCCAGGGATTGGTCTGTCACCCGACGGAGTGAGGACTTTCTTCCCGTGACCGCCGCGACCTGCTGCTTCCTCAGGTCGTGGCGTGCCTCGCGGAGCTGACGGCGCGGAGAGTCGGAACCGCCCCCGTCCACCGGGACAGCGGGTGGACGGGGGCGGCGGCGGAGGCTGCCGACGGGTCAGGCCGGCAGGTCGAGCAGGCCGATCGGGTCGGAGGACGGCCGGCGGGAGCCGCCCGGCGGTTCGACGGTGATGCCGACACCGGACGCCTCGCCGACGCCGCCCTCCAGGCGGACGGCCTCGACGCCGTCGCCCCGGGAGGGCGGCATCACTCCGGCGGAGCGCATGGTGCCGCCGTCGTCGAACCAGAGCTGGTAGACCTTCCCCGCGGGCGGCGCGGGCAGGCCGGCCGCGAGCAGCACCGCCTCGTCCAGCGAGGCCGAGACGACGACCGTGGCGCGGCTGCCGGAGTCCAGCCGGGCCGACTGCGAGCGGGCGTCGGGCGCGGCCAGCACCCGGGCCACCGAGGCGGCCTGGCGCTCCGCCGCCTCGGCCCGCTGCCGCGCCTGCTCGGCCTCCTGGTGCTGCCAGACGGCGACACCGCCGAGCCCGGCCGCGACGGCGAGGCAGGCGGCGAGCGCCAGGCCGGTGAACCGGCGGGCCCGGCCGGGCCGTCGCGCGGAGTCCACGGCGGTCGTGCGAGGCGGCTCCTGGCGCACCTCGCCGATGCGGCGCATCACCCGGTCCTTCATCTCCGGCGGCGCGTCGGCGGTCTCGGCGAGCCCCAGCCGGGCCGCCGTGGCGGTGAGCTCGGCGACCTCGGTGGTGCAGGCCGGGCAGTCCGCGAGGTGACGGTCGAAAGCGGCCCGCTCCTCGTCGTCCAGGGCGTGCAGCGCGTAGGCGCCGGTCAGCGTGTGGAGTTCGGCGGTGGTCATACGCTCACCCCCAGGCAGTCGCGCAGCCGGATCAGGCCGTCGCGCAGGCGGGTCTTCACGGTGCCGAGCGGCACCGTGAGCAGTTCGGCGACCTCGCGGTAGGCGAGGCCGCGGTAGTACGCGAGGCTGACCGACTCGCGCTGGAGCTCGGTGAGGGCGCGCAGGCAGCGGCGCACCTGCTCACGCTCCAGCCGGGTCTCGACCTGCTCGGCGACCTCGTCGAAGGCGGGGGTGCGGTCGAGCAGGGCGGCCCGCTCCTCGCGGTCGGCGGCGGCCTGCGCGGAGCGGACCCGGTCGACGGCGCGGCGGTGCGCCAGCGTCAGAACCCACGTCATCACGGATCCCTTGGCGGGCCGGTAGCGCGCGGCGGTGCGCCACACCTCGACCAGCACCTCCTGGGCGACCTCCTCCGACTGGGCCGGGTCGCGCAGCACCCGGCGGACCAGACCGAGGACCGGTCCCGCCACCGCTTCGTACACGGTGGTGAAGGCGTCCCGGTCGCCGACGGCGACCTGGCCCATCAACGCCTCCAGGTCGGGCGCCGCCGAGGGGGGCGGGCCGATGTGGACGGGTTCCTTCACGCGTACTCCTTCGCCGGGTCCGGGCGCAGCAGGGCCACTGCTCGAGGAATTCGGGGCGGAGGGCGAGGCGGATGGGCCGCGACAGGAGGTTTTGCCGTTCTGTGACCTTCGGGCCCGGTGCGCCGTCCGCCCGCCCGGATCAGGAGCGGCGGGCGGTGGACACGGCGGCGACCCGGACCCGGGACGCGGCCGTGTCCGGCCCGGGGCGGGCCCGGCCCGCGCGGCTCTCCGGCCGGCTCCGGAGCTACGCGGGACGCAGGGCCCGGGGTACGGACGGCTCTGGTGCCCGTACCCCGGGAGTGCGAGGCCGCCCGCCGAGGGGCGGCGTGGGGTCAGGCCGCGGGGACGGCCTGCTCCTGCTCGGCCTCGACCTGGGCGTTCCAGTCGCGCTTGGACGCCTGCCAGCCGTCCTCGTCGTGGCCGAGGCGCCAGTAGCCGGAGATGGAGAGCTGGTCGCGTGTGATGCCGCGCTCCATCCGCAGGTGGCGGCGGAGCTCCTTGACGAAGCCGGCCTCGCCGTGGACGAAGGCGTGCACCTCGCCCTCGGGGAACTCCAGGGTGCGCACGGCCTCGGTGAGCAGGGAGCCGACCGGAGCGTCGCCCCGGTGCAGCCAGACCACGTTGTCGCCCTGCGGTCCGCTGATCCGCTGCTCCTCCTCGGGCCCGGCGATCTCGACGAAGGCGCGGACCTGCGCGCCTTCGCCGAGCGCCTCCAGGGCGGCGGCGATGGCCGGCAGGGCGCTCTCGTCACCGGCCAGCAGGTGCCAGTCGGCCTGGCCGCCCGGGGCGTAGGCGCCGCCGGGGCCGAGCAGGCGGATCTCGTCGCCGGGAACGGCGGCCGAGGCCCACGGCCCGGCCAGTCCCTTGTCGCCGTGGACGACGAAGTCGACCGTGATCTCCCGGGCCTCGGCGTCCCAGCGGCGGACGGTGTAGGTCCGGGTCACCGGCCACCGGTCGCGCGGCAGTTGCGCGCGGATCGCCGCGATGTCGAAGGGCTCCGGGTAGGTCACGCCCTCGGGCGGGAAGAGCACCTTGACGTAGTGGTCGGTGAACTCCCCGGCCGAGAAGTGCGCCAGGCCCTCACCGCCGAGCACGATCCGCTGCATGTGCGGGGTGAGCCGTTCGGTCCGCACCACCCGCGCGAGATGGGTCTGCGGAGCCTTGCGAGCCGGACGGTCCGCCATGAGGGGCCTCCCTGATCAGGTGCGGTTAGGTGAGCCTAAGCTAACACCTGGGCGGGGGCGGGTGGAGAGGGCGCGTCCGGCGTCCGGCCCGAGCTCAGCCACGCAGCACCGCGAGCAGCCGCTCCAGCGAGCCGCCCAGGTTCCACCGCTCCGACAGGGCGGCCAGGGCCTCGGGGTGGCGCGGGGCGCGCGGCAGGGCGGGGTCGAAGGGGGGCAGCTCGACGTCGGTGGCGACACGCACCACCTTCGGTGCGACGGCCAGGTAGGGGCGGGCCTCCAGCAGCCTCCGGCGCTGGGCGGGCGTCACCTTGGAGCGCGGGTCCTCGGCGGCCGCGACGATTCCGGCCACGTCGCCGTAGGTGGCGAGCAGCTTGGCCGCCGTCTTCTCGCCGACGCCGGGGACGCCGGGCAGGCCGTCGCTGGGATCGCCGCGCAGCAGGGCCAGCTCCGCGTAGCCGGGCCCGTCGACGCCGTACTTCTCGCGGAGCAGATCCTCGTCGGTGTGCTGGAGGGTGCCGACGCCCTTGAGGGGGTAGAGGACGCGCACGCCGCGGGCGTCGTCCACCAGTTGGTACAGGTCGCGGTCGCCGGTGACGATGTCGACCGGGCCGTCCGCCGCGGTGGCCAGGGTGCCGATGACGTCGTCCGCCTCGTAACCGGCGGCCCCGGCGCGGGCGATGCCCAGCGCGTCGAGCACCGCCTCGATCACCGGCACCTGCGGCGAGAGCGTGTCCGGGGTCTCCTCCACGTCCGGGCCCTCGGTGCTCTCCTCCGCCACCCGGTGCGCCTTGTACGTCGGGATCAGCTCGACCCGCCAGGCCGGGCGCCAGTCGGCGTCCATGCAGGCGACCAGAGTGTCCGGACGGTGGTCCTGGACCAGGCGGGCGATGAAGTCGAGCAGGCCCCGCACGGCGTTGACCGGAGTGCCGTCGGGCGCCCGGACCGTGTCGGGGACGCCGAAGTAGGCCCGGAAGTACAGGGACGCGGTGTCCAGGAGCATGAGGCGCGGTGTTGGCTGAGTCACCTCGGCATCATCGCGTACCCGGGGGGCGGATGCGGCGGACGGGCGGGGCGCGGCCCACGGGTCCGCCGGGGCGTTGAGTGGCCAAAAGGGGACCTTCCGCACCCTGACCATGTCACGTAGAGTAGTCAAAGTGCGCCTGCGTGCGAGTTTCGTGCACAGAAAGTGAGCCGCCTCACTCCCTTGTTTGATTCTTTTGAGTCCGGGCAGGCGCGCAGGCGGAGCAGACCCGGGCGCGGCGCCTTCGCGCCATTTTCCCGGGGCGCGGGCGGAACCGTGCCGCTCCACGGCCCGCCGGCGGGGGAGGCGGGCCGTCGTCGTGACAAACCGAGAGGTGTATGTGTCCAGGCTGCAAGCCGAGCATCTGTACAAAGTGTTCGGAAGACGACCCGATGAAGCGGTGCAACGACTGGAGAAGGGAGCCGACCGGGACGAGCTGCGTGCCGAGGGCACCACGGCCGCGGTGATCGACGCCTCCTTCTCCGTCGAGCCTGGCCAGATCTTCGTCGTCATGGGGCTCTCCGGCTCCGGCAAGTCGACGCTGCTGCGTATGCTGAACGGGCTCCTCGAGCCCACCGCCGGGCACGTCCGCTTCGACGGCCAGGACCTGACCGAACTGGCCCCCGCCGACCTGCGCGCCGTCCGCTCGCAGAAGATCAGCATGGTCTTCCAGCACTTCGCGCTCTTCCCGCACCGCAGCGTGCTGGAGAACGCCGCGTACGGCCTGGAGGTCCAGGGCGTGCCGCGTGCCGAGCGGGAGCGCCGCGGGCTGGAGGCGCTGGAGCTCGCCGGGCTCGCCGGCTGGGAGAAGTCCTGGCCCGACGAGCTGTCCGGCGGTATGCAGCAGCGGGTGGGCCTCGCCCGCGCGCTGGCCACCGACGCCGACCTGCTGCTGATGGACGAGTCGTTCAGCGCGCTCGACCCGCTGATCCGCCGCGACATGCAGGACCAGCTCCTGGAGCTCCAGAAGCGGCTGAAGAAGACCATCGTCTTCATCACCCACGACCTCAACGAGGCGATGCGCCTCGGGGACCGCATCGCCGTCATGCGGGACGGCCGCATCGTCCAGATCGGCAGCTCCGAGGACATCCTCGTGACCCCGGCCAACGACTATGTCGCCTCCTTCACCCAGGACGTCGACCGCTCCCGCGTGCTGACCGCCGCGGCGATCATGGCCGACGCGGGCACCGTGACGGACGCCCCCGCCGCCACCGGCGGGAAGAGCCTCGGTGGCAGCGGCACCCGATCCGAGCGGGAGATCCTCGACGCCGCCCCCGCGGTGGTCGCTGAGGACACGCCCATCATCGAGCTGTTCACCCCCTGCGCCACCAGCGCCGAGCCGGTCGCGGTGACCGACGCCGGCGGCAAGCTGGTCGGTGTCGTCCCCCGTGAACGACTGCTCGCCGTGCTCGGCGAGCCGATGTCCCCCTCGGCGCCGCGTGACGCCGCCGACGAGGACGAGGGCAAGGTGAGCGCCCATGCCTAGGCTGCCCTTCGGCGAGTGGGTCGACTCCGGTGTCGACTGGCTCCAGAACAACCTCTCCTGGCTCTTCGACGCCATCAGCGCCGTCGTCAAGGGCCTGGACACCGGCATCAACGCGGTTCTCACCGCCCCCGAGCCGCTGCTGCTCGCGGGGATCTTCGCCGTCATCGCCTGGTGGCTGCGCGGCCTGCTGGCCGGCGCCCTGAGCTTCGTCGGATTCGGCCTCATCATCTCGATGGAGCTGTGGGACGACGCGATGGCGACGCTGTCGCTGGTGCTGGTCGCCACCCTGGTCGCGATCGTGGTCTCCGTGCCGCTGGGCATATGGGCGGCCCGCTCCCGCACGGTGAGCGCCGCGCTGCGACCGGTCCTGGACTTCATGCAGACCATGCCCGGCATGGTCTACCTGCTGCCGGCCGTCATCTTCTTCGGCCTCGGCGCCGCCCCCGGCATCGTCGCCACCATCATCTTCGCGATGCCTCCGGGCGTCCGGATGACCGAGCTGGGCATCCGGCAGGTCGACGGAGAGCTGGTGGAAGCGGCCGAAGCCTTCGGCACGACGCCACGCAACACCCTGCTGCGGGTGCAGCTCCCGCTGGCGCTCTCCACGATCATGGCCGGTGTCAACCAGGTCATCATGCTGGGCCTGTCGATGGTCGTCATCGCGGGCATGGTCGGCGCGGCCGGCCTCGGCAGCTCGGTCTACGAGGGCATCAGCCAGCTGAACATCGGCCTCGGCTTCGAAGCCGGTGTCTCCATCGTCATCCTCGCGATCTACCTGGACCGCCTCACCAGCGGCCTGGGCCAGCAGGTCTCGCCGGTCGGCCGCCGCGCCATAGCCAAGGCCCGCGCCACGGCCGCCGGCAGCAAGAAGATCTGGAGCTACCGCCCCCAGACCGCCGTCGCCATGATCGGCGTCGTCGTGCTCGCGCTGGTCGCCGGCGGCATGGGCGCCCTCGGCTCCTCGGACGACGAGGCCCGCGCCGACGCCGGGAACGTGGGCCAGGGCCGTGAGATCAACATCGGTTACATCCCTTGGGACGAGGGCATCGCTTCCACGTATCTGTGGAAGGAGATGCTGGAGCAGCGCGGTTTCAAGGTCAACGCTCAGCAGTACGAGGCCGGTGCCCTGTACACGGGTATGGCCAGCGGTGAGATCGATTTCGAGACGGATTCGTGGCTTCCGACCACGCATGAGTCGTACTGGAAGAAGTACGGCGACAAGTTGGAGGACATGGGTTCGTGGTACGGCCCGACGTCTCTTGAGGTCGCGGTTCCCTCGTATGTGAAGGGGATCGAGTCGATGGAGGATCTGAAGGGTCAGGCGGACAAGTTCAAGGGCCGGATCGTCGGTATCGAGCCGGGTGCCGGTGAGATGCAGCTCCTGAAGAGCAAGGTGCTGAAGGAGTACGGCCTGGACAAGGAGTTCAAGGTCGTCGACGGTTCGACGCCGGCGATGCTGGCGGAGCTGAAGCGTGCCTATGCGAAGAAGGAGCCGGTCGCGGTCACTCTGTGGTCGCCGCACTGGGCGTACAACGAGTTCGACCTGACGAAGCTCAAGGACCCGGAGGGTGCCTGGGGCGAGGGGGACGAGATCCACACGCTGGCGCGTAAGGGTTTCTCGTCGGACTTCCCCGAGGTGGGTAAGTGGCTCAAGGACTTCAAGATGTCCGAGGAGCAGCTGACCAGCCTGGAGGCGGAGATCCAGGGTGCGGACAAGGGCAAGGAGCAGGACGCCGTCCGCGCCTGGCTGAAGGACCAGCCCAAGGCCCTCGACACCTGGGCCCCCGTCTCCGCCGACGGCGACAAGAAGAAGGACATCGCCGCCGAGGCCGAGCGCACCATGGAGGTCGCCTGGTTCCCGTGGGAGGAGGACATCGCCGCCACGTACCTGTGGAAGCACGTCCTCGAGGAGCGCGGCTACAAGATGAACCTGCGCCAGTTCGAGGTCGGGCCGATGTACGCGGCGATGTCGCGCGGCCAGATCGACGTGCAGTTCGACGCCTGGCTGCCGAACACCCAGAAGAAGTACTGGGACAAGTACCAGGACGAACTGGTCGACCTCGGTGACTGGTACGGCCCCACCTCGTTAGAGCTGGCCGTCCCCGACTACGTGAAGGACGTCAAGTCCCTCGCCGACCTCAAGGGCAAGGGCGAGCAGTTCGACGGCCGCATCGTGGGTATCGAGGCCGGTACCGAGACGATGGACATCCTGAAGAACAAGGTCGTCCCCGGATACGGTCTGAGCGACGAGTACAAGGTCGTCGACAGCTCCACCCCCGGCATGCTCGCCGAGCTGAAGCGCGCGTACGCCAAGAAGGAGCCGATCGCGGTCATGCTCTGGACGCCCCACTGGGCGTACAACGAGTACAAGCTGAACAAGCTGGAGGACCCGAAGAAGCTCTTCGGCGAGGGCGACCGGCTGCGGACCGTGGCGCACAAGTCGTTCACCGAGAACTACCCGGTGGCCTCCGACTGGTTCCGCGACTTCAAGCTCAGCGAGGAGCAGCTCGCCGGGCTGGAGAACGAGATCCAGAAGCGCGGCACGGGCAAGGAGGAGCAGGCCGTCGACGCCTGGCTCAAGAAGCACCCGGAGCTGGTCGACGAGCTCGCACCCGTGTGAGCCGGCCGTACGCCGCGTGAGAGCGTCCGCGCCCCGGCGCCGGACGACTCGACGTGAGCGGACCGTCACCTGACGGCGCGCCTCCGGCGCGTCCGGCGAAGGGGCGGACCCCACCGTGAAGTGGGGTCCGCCCCTTCGCCATGCGCCCCCGTGCGCCCGGCGATCCCGCCGGTCACGGCTTTCCACTCGCCACGGACCGGGTCCGTCGGGCAGGGTTACCAGGAGGGGATGCCTCCGGACGCCCGTCCGGAGGAACCACTGACCGCCGGGCTTTGCGTAGGGTGCCGGAACACCCACGGGAGCCGAGGAACACGAGGGGGCGCCGCAGCGATGGACGAGAAAGTGACCCTGCGGGTCGGGCCGGCCGTCCGGCGGCGGCGCCGTGCCCTGGAGCTGACACTGGCGGCCGTCGCGGAGCGCAGTGGCCTCTCCGTGCCCTTCCTCAGCCAGGTGGAGAACCAGCGGGCCCGCCCCAGCCTGCGCTCGCTGGAGGCCGTCGCCGACGCGCTGGAGACCACCGCCGTCGAGCTGATGGACTCCGTCGACCCCGCCCACACCGTGGAGGTGGTCCGCGCGGACCCCGAGGACAGGGGCGGCAAGGAGATCCGCACCCTCGTCCCCGGGCACCACCAGCTGGAGGCGCTGGAATTCACCGGCGACCACGACGAGGGCCGCGAGCAGCTCCACCGCAACGACGAACTGCTCTACGTGGTCGAGGGCACCGTCGAGGTCGAGGCCGAGGGCCGGGCCCACCGCCTCGGCCGGGGCGACACCCTCTACCTCACCGGCGGGGTCCGCCACCGCTGGCGCGCCACCGGGCCCGACACGCGCATCCTCCTCGTCACCGTCGCCGATCACGTCGACACCGAGGCCGACACCCGCGACTGACCGCGTCCCGCCCCGGCCTTCCCCGCGCGCTCAGGCGGGGGGCGCCGGCAGCCGGCCGGAGACCAGGCGGCGGACGGTGCCGGTGCCCGCCACCAGCCAGGCCGTCACCAGCAGCCCGTACAGCCCGGCCGCCCCGAGCGCGAACGCGCCGAGGCCGGTCTGCCGGGCCAGCCCCGTCAGGCCGGTCACGCAGGTGCCCACGGGGAAGGTGAACCCCCACCAGGTCAGCGAGAAGCCCATGCCGCGCCGTAGCGCGCGCACCACCAGCGCCCCGGCCAGCCCCAGCCACAGCGCCGCGAACCCCATCACCGGCACCCCGAACAGCACCGCCAGCACCGTGAAACCCCGCGCGTACGGCTCGGGCACGACGCCCGGCGCCGCCTCGGCGAGCTGGTGGACGGCGGTGGTGGACTGCCCGAGCGGGCCGAGTACCAGGAAGAGGGTGGGTGTCAGCGCCGGCGCGGGCGGGCCGCCGGTCAGCAGGCGGCCCAGGATCAGCGGCAGCATCACCAGCGCCCCGAGCAGGCTCAGCCCGAAGAGGCCGTAACAGCCGTACAGCAGCGTGCGGCGGAGTTGGCCGGACGCCAGGTGCGGCACCAGCAGCGGCCCCAGCGCCGCCGAGACCATCGGGGCCACCACCGGCAGCAGCCAGACCGGGGAGGCCGTCGCCATCGCGGGCCGGTGCCGGACCACCATGAGGTACGGCACGGCGACCGCGGCCAGGACGCCAGTCACCGTCCCCGCCGTGAACAGCACCAGGTCGACGGCGACGGCCGCCCGCAGGCCGATCCAGTCGACACCCACCACCAGCGTCGCCCCGCCGACCGCCAGCAGCGCCATCGCCAGGCAGCCGTAGAACGGGGCCATCGCGGCGTCCATCAGGTGCGCGCGGGCCTGATCCCGGTGGCGCGCCCAGTGCAGCGTGCGGGCGGCGAGCAGCACCAGCAGCAGGAGTGCGGAGAGCGCCCACACCACCGTGAGCACCGTCCGCAGCCCCGGCGGCTGCCAGGGCAGCCCCGCCCCGGCGGTCGCCACGATGGCGGTACCCATCACCGAGGCGTACCAGTTCGGGCCCAGATGGCGCAGGGCGGGCAGGCGGCGCACCGGGGCGGGGCCGGAGGCGACGGCGGGCGGGACGGGGGAACGCGTGGTGAGGGCAACCATCCCCTCACTCTGCCCTTCCACCGGCCGGGCCCACCAGCCTGCCGCCGGTCATGGGCTCATAACCTGGCCCTATGAGCACCGACGAGCCCGCCGTCCCGGAACCCGCCGTACCGGAGTCCGCCGATGCGGCCCCGGCCGTTGTGGCCCCGGCCGATCCGGGCCTGGCCCGCCGAATGCCTCCCTTGGGCTCGCTCCAGCTACTGCTGGCGGTGGCCCGCCTCGGCAGCCTGGGCCGGGCCGCCGAGGAACTCGGCATCAGCCAGCCGGCCGCCAGCGGGCGAGTCCGGGTGATGGAGCGCGACCTGGGCCTCGCCCTGGTCGACCGTTCACCGCGTGGCTCCCGGCTCACCCCGGCCGGGGCCCTCGTCACCGACTGGGCGGGACGCGTGGTGGAGGCGTCGGCCGCCTTCGACGCCGGCGTCCAGGCGCTGCGCGACCGGCGGGACGCGAGGCTGCGGGTCGCCGCCAGTCTGACCATCGCCGAGTACCTGCTGCCCGGCTGGCTCATCGGGCTGCGCGCGCTGCGGCCGGCCACCGCCGTCTCGCTGCGCGCCGGGAACTCCGAGGCGGTCGCCGCGCTGCTGCTGGACGGCGAGGCCGACCTCGGGTTCGTGGAGGGGCCCGCGGTGCCCGCCGGGCTCGACGCCGTGACCGTCGCCCGGGACCGGCTGGTCGTCGTCACCGCCCCGGGCCACCCCTGGACGCGCCGGGCCGCCCCCTTGGACGCGGCCCAGCTCGCGGGCCGGCCGCTGATCCTCCGGGAGGAGGGCTCCGGGACGCGCCAGGTGCTGTCCCGGGCGGTCGGCGGACTGACGGCACCGCTGCTGGAGCTCTCCTCGACCACCGCTCTGAAGGCCGCCGTAGCCAGTGGCGCGGGCCCGGCCGTCCTCAGCGAGCTGGCGGTCGGCGACGAACTGGCCGCCGGGCGCCTGGTCAGGATCCCCGTCGAGGGCGTCCGGCTCACCCGCGACCTGCGCGCCGTCTGGCCCACCGGGCACCCTCCCGTCGGCCCCGCCCGGGATCTGCTGGGGCTGACGCGGGGCGGGCGGGGCTGAAGCCCGGTCAGCCGGACCACCGCCGGCCCCTCGTGGCGGCCGCCTCCACCAGGGCGCGCATCACCCGGGTGTCCTCGCCCATCTCCGGATGCCACTGGACCCCGAGCACCCAGGGCTCGCCGGCCGTCTCGATGGCCTCCACCGTGCCGTCGTCGGCCTGCGCCGAGACGGACAGGCCCCGGCCCAGCTCGTCCACGCACTGGTGGTGGTAGGCGGGGACCACCGACTCCTCCGGCACGGCCGCCGCGTACCGGCTGCCCGGGACCGGTTTGACCGGGTGGGAGCCGAATACCCCGGTGCCGCCCGTGTGCCCGTCGAGATGCTGGACGAGCGTGCCGCCGAGGGCGACGTTGAGCAGTTGCATGCCCCGGCAGATCCCGAGCAGCGGGGTGCCGAGCGAGAGCGCCGCGTCGATCAGCGCCAGCTCCCACGCGTCCCGGGCCGGAGCCGGGGGGCCGGTACGCGGGTCGCGCTCCGCACCGTAGCGGGCCGGCTCCACGTCGGGGCCGCCCGCGATCACGAGGCCGTCGACACGGGCCACCACGGCGCCGGCCCGCTCCGGCGCGTCGGGCGGCAGCATCGCGACGAGGCCGCCCGCCGCCCGGACCAGTGCGGCGTACCCGGCGGGCAGCAGCGCGGCCGGCATCGTCCACACCCCCCAGCCGGCCTCGTCCTCCAGGTAGGTGCTGACGCCGATCAGCGGTGGGACGTCCATGGACCGTACTCCTCACGCGCGGGGGTGGTGCCGGACAACAGGCCGCCCGGACGGGCCGGACGGCCGGGGCCTCAGCCCCGGTCGAGTGCGGCCTCGGCGGCGGCCAGGGCCGCGAACTCCTCCTCGGGGGCCTTCGCCACCGGATGGTGGCGGCTGGGGAGGCCGAAGCAGGCTACCGCCACTCCGTGGACGACCAGCGCGATCACGTCGGCGGCCACGTCGACCAGGAAGGCCGCCACCAGCGCCGCGCAGGCCGGCGTCAGCGCCACCGAGGAGGTCACGACGCCGCCCGTGTGCGGTGGGGCCGGTGCGGTTCCGGCTCCCGGCGGCGCGGCACGACGGGGAGAGCGACAGCAGGGCGTAGCTGATGGCGTCGCCGAGGACGGCGACGTCGAGCATCCGCGCCCCGTCGCCGGTGGCGGCGTCGAGGCCGGAGCCGATGGCGTCCCGGAGCAGCCGCCCCGGACAGGGGGCTTGGCGGCGGCTGGTCAGGAGGGAGGAAAGCGGGGCAGGTCTCCGGGCCGGGAGCGGAGAGCGGGCGGGTGCCTGCACAGATCAACGAGAGGAACGAGGCGAGGAGTCCGGCCGGGCCCGCGTAGGTGACGGTCCGGACCAGGACGGTCGGCTCGCCGCCCGGCTGGAGCGCCCCCACCAGCGGGTCACCCGCGTCCTGGAGGGCCGCGGTGCCGCGCGAACCGGTCGAGGGGAAGAAGGTGAGCGGCACCAGCACCGCCAGGGCCGCCGTCGAGTACCGGGTTCGCGGGTCATGCGCGACTCCCACGGACCCGGTGGAGGCGCAAAGGAGTGAGGCCATACCTTTGCGTCGCCCGTGCCCGGGGAGCAAGACCCGTGGCCGCACGGGGTCCGGTCCTCGGGCGAGACCCCCGCGGGCCGGGGTCGGGACCGTTCAGGTCAGGAAGCCCCGCAGCAGGGCCGCCGTGCCCGCGCAGTGTTCGCGCATGATCTCCCGGGCCGCGTCCGGCCGGCCGTCGAGCACCGCCTCCACCACCGCCGCGTGCTGCCGCTGGGAGTGCTCCAGGTTCCGCACCAGGAGGGGGATGCCGTCGAGGAGGCCGTTGACCTCGGCGCGGACCGCCGCGTACCGGGCCGTCAGGGAGGGGGAGCCGGCGAGTTCGGTGAGGGTGAGGTGGAACAGGGTGTCCTGGCGCCGGTAGTCGTCGAACGGGGTGTCACCGGTGCGCTCCAGGGCCTCCCGCAGCCGCCGCGCGCCCCCGGCGTCGAGCCCGTGCGCCGCGCACAGCTCGGCCGCGCCCACCTCCAGAACCTCCCGGAACCGCAGCGTGTCCTCCAGCTCGGCCACCTCCGTGCGTCCGCGCACCGGACCCTCCCCGGCGCCGGGCGCGCGGACGAACGTACCGCCGTACCTGCCCCGCCGCGGCTCCACGAGCCCCTGGTCCTGGAGGGCCTTCAGGACCTCGCGCAGCGTCCCCCGGCTCACCGCGAGCCGCTCGGCGAGATTCCGCTCCGAGGGCAGCCGCCCGCCCGCCGGCACCAGACCGAGCCGGATCACCTGGAGGAGCTGCTCCAGCGCCTCCTCGAAGCCGTTGCCCGCCCGCACCGGGCGCAGGACGGCGGCGAGGCGGTCGTCGCGCGCCCCCGGCGCGCGCTCCCCGTCGGCGCCTCGCGGCGACGCGCTGGCGTCCGTCATCCGGCGGTATCCCCTTCCCAATCAATGGTCGCTCCCCATACCTTATGGCCCTCGGTGGCGAAGGAGGAATTCCCGTGGTACACCGCACACCCCCGCTCTCCGTCGAGGAGCTGCGCGGCCTGGTCGGCGCCGGAGAGATCGACACGGTGGTCCTGGCCTTCCCCGACATGCAGGGACGCCTCCAGGGCAAGCGGTTCGCCGCCCCCTTCTTCCTCGACGAGGTCCTCCAGCACGGCACCGAGGGGTGCAACTACCTCCTCGCGGTCGACGTCGAGATGAACACCGTCGACGGCTACGCGATGGCCTCCTGGGACCGGGGCTACGGCGACTTCGCCCTGCACGCCGACCCGGCCACCCTGCGCCGCGTCCCCTGGAACGACGGCACCGCGCTGCTCATGGCCGACCTCGCCTGGACCGACGGCTCACCCGTGCTCGCCGCCCCGCGGCAGATCCTGCGCCGCCAGCTCGACCGGCTCGCCGAACGCGGACTCACCGCCCAGGTCGGCACCGAGCTGGAGTTCATCGTCTTCCAGGACAGCTACGAGAGCGCCTGGGACCGCAGCTACCAGGACCTCACCCCCGCCAACCGCTACAACATCGACTACTCCGTCCTCGGCACCGGCCGAGTCGAGCCGCTGCTGCGCCGCATCCGCAACGAGATGGCCGTCGCCGGCCTCACCGTCGAGTCGGCCAAGGGCGAGTGCAATCCCGGCCAGCACGAGATCGTCTTCCGCTACGACGACGCACTCACCACCTGCGACCAGCACGCCGTCTACAAGACCGGCGCCAAGGAGATCGCCTCCCAGGAAGGCGTCTCCCTCACCTTCATGGCCAAGTACGACGCCCGCGAGGGCAACTCCTGCCACATCCACCTCTCCCTCACCGACCAGGACGGCACCCCCGTCCCACCCGGCGACGGCCCCGACGGCATGTCCGGGCCGATGCGCCACTTCCTCGCCGGACAGCTCGCCGCCCTCGGCGACTTCACCCTCCTCTACGCCCCCAACATCAACTCCTACAAGCGGTTCCGGCCCGGTTCCTTCGCCCCCACCGCCGTCGCCTGGGGCCACGACAACCGCACCTGCGCGCTGCGCGTCGTCGGCCACGGCCCCGCCACCCGCTTCGAGAACCGCCTGCCCGGCGGCGACGTCAACCCCTACCTCGCCGTCGCCGGCATGGTCGCCGCCGGGCTGCACGGCCTCGATCACCGCCTCGAACTCCCCGACGCGTGCACCGGCAACGCCTACACCGCCGGCCACGACAGCGTCCCCACCACCCTGCGCGAGGCCGCCGACCGCTGGGAGCACAGCCCGATCGCCCGCGCCGCCTTCGGCGACGAGGTGGTCGCGCACTACCTGAACATGGCCCGCGTCGAACTGGACGCCTTCGACGCCGCCGTCACCGACTGGGAGCTGCGCCGCTCCTTCGAACGCATGTGAGGCACCGCATGTCCGACCCCGCCCCCGCCCACGGCCCGGCGGAACTCCCCGTCCTGAACCCGGCCACCGGGGAACTCCTCACCACCGTCCCCGCCGCCACCCCCGGCGACATCGACGCCGCCGTCCGCCGCGCCACGGCCGCCCAGCGCGGCTGGGCCGCCCTCGCGCCCGCCGACCGCGCCCGGCTGCTGCGCCGGTTCGCCGCCGCCGTCGACAGCCACGCCGAGGAACTCGCCCTCCTGGAGGTGCGCGAGGCCGGGCACCCGGTCGGCAACGCCCGGTGGGAGGCGTCCAACGTCCGCGACCTCCTCGACTACGCGGCCGGGGGCGTCGAACGCCTCACCGGACGCCAGATCCCCGTCGCGGGCGGCGTCGACGTCACCTTCCTCGAACCGCTCGGCGTGGTCGGCGTCATCGCCCCCTGGAACTTCCCCATGCCGGTCGCGGCCTGGGGCACCGCCCCGGCGCTCGCCGCGGGCAACGCCGTGATCCTCAAACCGGCCGAGACGACTCCGCTGACCGCGCTGCGGCTCGCCGAGATCGCCCTCGACGCCGGGCTGCCCGAGCATCTCTTCCAGGTGCTGCCCGGCACCGGACCGGTCGCCGGGGAGGCGCTGGTCGACCACCCCGGCGTCGCCAAGATCGTCTTCACCGGCTCCACCCGCACCGGGAAACGCCTCATGGCCCGCTGCGCCGACCAGGTCAAACGACTCACCCTCGAACTCGGCGGTAAGAGCCCCAACATCGTCTTCGCCGACGCCGACCTCGAACAGGCCGCCGCGCGCACCCCGATGTCCTTCCTCGACAACTCCGGCCAGGACTGCTGCGCCCGCACCCGCATCCTCGTCCAGGAGAGCGTCCTCGACCGCTTCCTCGACCTGCTCGCCCCCGCGCTGGCCGCCGTCACCGTCGGCGACCCGGCCGACGAGGCCACCGACATGGGCCCGCTCATCTCCCGGACCCAGCTGGACCGGGTCCGCGGCCACGTGCCGGACGGCGCCCCCGGCCTGCGCGGCACCGCCCCCGACGGGCCCGGCTTCTGGTTCCCGCCGACCGTGCTGACCCAGGCCGGCGAGCGCGACGCGGTCGCCGTCGAGGAGGTTTTCGGGCCCGTCGCGGTCGTCCTGCCCTTCCGCGACGAGGAGGACGCCGTCCGCCTCGCCAACGACACGCGGTACGGGCTCGCCGCCTCCCTGTGGACCCGCGACGTCGGCCGAGCCCTGCGCGTCTCCCGCGCCGTGCGGGCCGGCAACCTCTCCGTCAACTCGCACTCCGCCGTCCGGCACGCCACCCCCTTCGGCGGCTACGGCCACTCCGGACTCGGCCGCGAACTCGGCCCCGACGCCCTCACCGCCTTCACCGAGACCAAGAACGTCTTCCTCAGCACGGAAGGTCCCGCCCAGTGACCCAGCCCAGCCCCCCGCGCCCCGACGCCGCCGAGCAGCCCCTCTGCCGCCGCCTGGTCGGCCGTACCGCCGTCGTCACCGGAGCGGGCAGCGGCATCGGCCTCGCCACCGCCCGCCGGTTCGCCGCCGAGGGCGCCCACGTGGTCTGCGGCGACATCGACGAGGCCGCCGGACAGGCCGCCGCCGAAGCCACCGGGGGCCTCTTCGTCCGCGTCGACGTCACCGACCCCGACCAGGTCGACGCCCTCTTCCGGGCCGCCCACGCCACGTACGGATCGGTCGACGTCGCCTTCAACAACGCCGGGATCTCCCCGCCCGAGGACGCCTCCATCCTGGAGACCGGCCTGGAGGCGTGGAGGCGGGTCCAGGAGGTCAATCTCACCTCCGTCTACCTCTGCTGCAAGGCCGCGCTGCCGTACATGAGGCGCCAGCGCCGGGGGTCGATCATCAACACCGCCTCCTTCGTCGCCGTCATGGGCGCCGCCACCTCGCAGATCTCCTACACCGCGTCCAAGGGCGGCGTCCTCGCCATGTCCCGCGAACTCGGCGTGCAGTTCGCCCGCGAGGGCGTCCGCGTCAACGCCCTGTGCCCCGGCCCGGTCAACACTCCGCTCCTGCGGGAGCTGTTCGCCGAGGACCCTGAGCGCGCCGCCCGCCGACTCGTCCACATCCCCGCCGGGCGGTTCGCCGAGGCCGACGAGATCGCCGCCGCCGTCGCCTTCCTCGCCAGCGACGACGCCTCCTTCGTCAACGCCACCGACTTCCTCGTCGACGGCGGTATCGCCGGGGCCTACGTGACACCGCTGTAGCCCCCCACCCTCCTCGGGCGGGCACGTGCCCGGGCCCGCCGGAGAAGCTCTAGGGTGTCGGGCATGAACACGCCGACGCCCCCACCCGGCTGGTACGTGGACCCGGCCGCGCCGCCGCCCGCCGTCGAACGCTGGTGGGACGGCACCGGTTGGACCGCACACACCCGGCCACCGGCCGCGGAGGACGCCCCTGGCCCGGCCGCCCCGCCGCCCGGCGCGCCCTCCGTGGCGGGAGCGGGCGGCGGTTTCGGCCCGCCGCCCGGCGCCCCCGCCCCGCGAGGAGCCTTCGGCCCCGGCGGCTTCCGGCCGCCCGCCCCGGCCCCCGGCCCCGCCCCCCGGCGCGGCACGACCGCCGTGCTGGTGGCCGCCGCCGTGGTGGTGGCCGCCTGTGCCGTCGGCGGTGTCGTCCTGCTGGGCGGCGGCACACCGGACGACGCGAGGCCCCCGGCCAGCCCCTCCACCTCCGCCTCCGAGGCGGCGGTGACCGCCACGCCCACCCCGGAGGAGGAGCAGACCCGGGACCCCGACCCCCGGGTGCTCACCGACGATCTCAACGGCATCACCCTGCCGGTGCCCGAGGGCTGGGTGAAGTCCGACCGCCTCACCGTCGGCGACGTGGCGATGGTGACCGACCCGTCCTACGACTGCCCCGGCGGCTCCGGCTCCGGTTTCTGCTTCCACGGCCGCATCATCTCGGCCACCGTCACCGGCAGCGACGAGACCGACCCCAGAGCCGTCGCCGAGGCCGACATCGCCGACGCCGTCGACGACCTGTACGACCGCGACGTCCTCGACCGCCGCCCCTACGAGGGCGTCACCGCCGAACGGAAGGCCGCCGCCGGGCAGGTCGCGGTGGCGGGCCGCGCCGGGTACTACGTGCGGTGGCGGGTCACCACCGGAGCCGGGGAGGGCGGCTGGGTGCAGTCGCTGGCCTTCCGCTCCTCGGCCGGCAGCGAGGCGATGGTCGTCGTCCGCTTCGCCTTCGACGCCGGCTCCGAGGGACCGCCACTCAGCCTGATGGACACCGTCGTCAAGGGGATCGAGCCGCTCGGCGGCTCCGGCGGCTCCGGCGGCGTCGGGGAAGGGCTCACCCCCGCGCCGGGCGGCTGACCGCGTTCCGCCGCCCGGCGGCTTCCGCCCGGGTCACAGGAACGTCTGTCCCTCGCCCCGGTAGGTCGGCACCGTGTCCACCACGGCGTCGCCGGCGACCAGGTGCAGGGCGGCGAACCGCTCGCACAGCTCACCGGCCTTCGCGTGCCGGAACCACACCTTGTCGCCGATCAGCAGGTCGTCGGCGGGCGGCCCGAGCAGCGGCGTCTGCACCTCGCCCGCCCCTTCCCGCGGGTCGTACCGCAGTCCCTCGGGCAGGTACGGCACCGGCGAGCGGTCCGGCCCGGCCGCGCCGGAGGCCGGGTAGCCGCCGCCGAGCACCGTCACCACGCCCACGCCGGGCCGGCGCACCACCGGCTGCGCGAAGAGCGCCGCCGGACGGCCGGTGAACGAGGTGTAGTTGTCGAACAGGCGCGGCACGAACAGCCCCGAACCGGCCGCCACCTCCGTCACCGACGGCTCGGCCACGGTGTGCTGCACGCTGCCCGTACCGCCGCCGTTGACGAACTCCAGCTCCGGCACGACCTCACGCACCGCCCGCACCACCGCCGCCCGGCGCGCCGCCAGCTCCCGGCGCGCCGTCCGCTGCATCAGCCGGATCGCCCGGGACCGCAGCGGACTGCCCGCCACATCGTCACCGACACCCGCCACATGGCCCTCGTACGCCATCAGTCCCACCACCCGGAAACCCGGCCTGCGCGCCACCAGCCGGGCCAGGTCGGCCATCTCGGCGGGCGAGCGCAGCGGTGAGCGGCGCGCCCCGACGCGTACCCGGCCGCCCAGCAGAAGCAGTGACGTGTCCAGCTCCAGGCAGACCCGGATCTCCTCCGTGCCCCCTCCGCGCGCGTCCTGGATCAGCCGCAACTGCGCCGGGTCGTCGACCATGACCGTGACGGCCGCCGCCAGCTTCGGATCGGCCGCCAGTTCCGCGTACCCGTCCCGGTCCGCCGACGGGTAGGCCAGCAGCACGTCCTCCACCCCGGACCGGGCCAGCCACAACGACTCCGCCAGCGTGTACGACATCACCCCGGCGAACCCGTCGCGGGCCAGCACCCGCTCCAGCAGCGCGCGACAGCGGACCGACTTGCTGGCCACCCGGACCGGCTTGCCCGCCGCCCTGCGTACGAGGTCGTCGGCGTTGGCGTCGAAGGCGTCCAGGTCCACCAGGGCCAGCGGTGCGTCGAGATGAGCCGTCGCCCGGTCGTACCGGGCGCGGGCGGAGGCGAGGGGCGTCATGCCCGCAGCCTGCCAGAGAGCCCTACTCAGGGGTAGGGGGTGACCAGGGATCCCCCCGCGTCACCGGCCCCCTCCGGGGCCGCCCGGGATCATCCGGGCAGAACCGGCCGCACGGCACCGGGCGTTCCCTCTCCGGCCGCGCCAACCCGTAGAGTGACGCGCACGGAGGGCGCGCGAGGGCCCCTGCCGGGCCGCGTGAGGGAAAACGGGGGGCGCATGAGTACGCAGGCACGCCGCCCGGCCGTACCACCGAGGCCGGTCCGCCGCCCGCAGGAGGCCACCGGAGCCGTCGCCGACGACAGCGCCCCGCCGCCGCGCCCCACCACCCCGCCCCGGCCCGCCACCCCGCCGAGACCCGCCGCGCCCCCGGCCGCCCGGCCCGTCGGCCCGCCCCCCGCCGAGGACGGCGCCGCACCGCCGAAGGACCCGGCCCGCCGCATCTTCCCGGCATTCCCCGCACCCCGCACCACCCCGCCCGCCCCGGCTCCGCCCGAGCCGGGCGCCGCCCGCGGCCGCCGAGGCACGGGCGCCGTCGACCTCGCCCCGCGCCCCGGTGCCGGGGCCCCGTTCGCCGCCGCCCCGAGGGGACCCGGGCAGGACCAGGCCACCACGCGGCTGCGCCCCGTGCCCCGCTCACCGCGGCGCACCGCGGCCGCCGCCGTCTGCCTCGTCCTCGGCCTCGGCCTGGTCGCGGGCGGCGCCACCGGGACCTGGCTCACCGGCGACTCCCCGGACGCCGCCGCCGACAGCTTCACCGCGGGTGCCGCCCTCTGGCACGAGGCCCCCGTCGACCGCCTCTTCCCGCCGACGGTCAGGGGGAGGAAGGCGGGGCCCGGCGGCGCCGACCGCGCCTGGACCCGGATCGCGGTCGCCCCCGACAGCGGCTGCGCCAAGGCATTCGACCCGCTCCTCGCCTCCGTCCTCGAACCGGCCGGCTGCGCCCGCCTGCTGCGCGCCACCTACACCGACGCGACCCGCAGCGAGGTCGTCACCGTCGGACTCCTCTTCACCCGCGCCGACCGGCAGGCCATGACCGATCTGCGCACCCGCTTCCGCACCGAGAAGCTCGGCCAGCGGCGCGACCTGATGCCCCGCCCGTACCCGGCGGAGGACACCCCCGCCGAGGGGTTCGGCGACGCCCAGCGCGCCTCCTGGTCGCTCTCGGTCCTGGACGACCTGCCGGCCGTCGTCTACGCGGTCAGCGGCTTCGCCGACGGCCGGGAGATCACCGAACCCCAGTCCGCCGCCTCGGCCACCGCCGACGGCGCCACCAGCGCACCCGCCCAGGCGGGCCTCGGCCACACCGCGCTCGCCCACACCGAGCGTGCCGCCGCCCGCCTGCGCGCGCTCTCCCAGCCCGCCACCGAGGAGCCGTGACCGTGCCCGCAGCCCGCCGCGCCCTCCTCGCCCCGGCCCTCGCCGCCTGCCTCGTGCTGCTGCCGACGGCCGCGCACGCCGACGGCATCCGCGCCCAGCAGTGGGGCCTGGAGGCACTGCACGCCGAGGACGCCTGGCGCACCACCAAGGGCAAGGGGGTCACCGTCGCCGTCCTGGACACCGGCGTCGACGCCGATCACCCGGACCTGGAGCGCAACGTCCTGCCCGGCAAGGACCTCATAGGGTTCGGCGCCGGTCCCGGTGACCGGAGCTGGGCCCGCCACGGCACCGCCATGGCCTCGGTCATCGCCGGTCACGGCCACGGACCCGACGACGGCGACGGCGTCCTGGGCGTCGCCCCCGAGGCCAGGATCCTCCCGGTCCGGGTGATCCTGGAGGACGGCGACCCCGGCCGCAAGAAGGCCCGCTCCACCCGCGGCGGCGCTCTCGCCGAGGGCATCCGCTGGGCCGCCGACCAGGGCGCCGACGTCATCAACCTCTCCCTCGGCGACGACAGCGAGTCCGCCCACCCCGAGGCCGCCGAGGACGCCGCCGTGCAGTACGCCCTGAAGAAGGGCGCCGTCGTCGTCGCCTCCGCCGGCAACGGCGGCGAGAAGGGCGACCACGTCTCCTACCCGGCGGCCTACCCGGGCGTCATCGCCGTCACCGCCGTCGACCGGTTCGGCGAACGCGCCGCCTTCTCCACCCGCCGCTGGTACGCCACGGTCAGCGCCCCCGGCGACGACATCGTCCTCGCCGACCCCGACCGCCGCTACTACGAGGGCTGGGGCACCAGCGCCGCCGCGGCCGCCGTCTCCGGGGCCGTCGCCCTGGTCCGCGCCGCCCACCCGCACCTCACCCCCGCCCAGGTCAGGCGGCTGCTGGAGGACACCGCCCGGGACAGCCCCGGTGGCGGTCGCGACGACTCCCGGGGGCGGGGCCTGGTCGACGTGGCCGCCGCCGTGGCGGCCGGAGGGCGGCTCGGCCCCGACGAGCTGAAGCCCGCCGCCCACTCCGCCACCCACTTCGGCCCCGGTCCCGGCCCGCACGGCACCGGCTCCGGCGCCGGCTGGGCCGGGCCCGCCGCGGGCGGCCTCGGAGTGCTGCTGCTGGCCGCCGCCGTCCTGCTCTGGCGCGGCCGCGCGCCGCTGCGCTGAGCCACCCGGCACCGGCCCGCCCCGCACCGGCCCGCCGGCACCGGGTCGATAGGCTCGCCGCGTGGCGAACAAGAACATTCCCGACTCCCCCTTCTCCGACGACGACGGCACCGCCGACCCGGCGCTGAGCGCCGCGCTGGCAGCCTGGGCCGAGGACCGCTCCCGGCACCGGCCGGTGCTGGAAGCCCTGCGCTCCACCCGGCTGCTCGTCCCGGTCGTCGCCGTCCTCGGCGAGAGCGAGGTGGACGAGAACGGGCTGCGCCGCGAGAAGACCAGCGACATGGCCGTCCCCACCCTCAAGGCCGGCGAGCGCACCGCGCTGCCCGCCTTCACCTCCACGGAGGCCCTCGCCCGCTGGGACCCCGGCGCCCGCCCGGTCGCCGTCGCCCTCCACCAGGCCCTGGAGGCGGCCGCGCACGAACGCGCCGACACCGTCGTCCTCGACCTCGCCGGGCCCGTGCCGTACGAGCTGACCGGTCCGGCACTGCGGGCGCTCGCGGAGGGTCGCACCGACCCCGACCCGCTCGCCGACCCGGCCGTCACCGGGGCCGTCCGCGCGGTGCTGGCCGCCGAGCCGGAGGTGGTCCGCGCCCATCTGGCCCGCTCGACCGGGGCCACCGACGGGGTGCTCGCCGTCGTGCTGTCCCGCGGCGCCGACCCCGCCGCCACGCTGGACCGGGTCGCCCGGGCGCTGGCCGGCGCCGAGCCGCTCCGCGCCCGCCTGGTCCGCGGCCTCGACCTGGCCGTCCTGCCCGCCACGGCCGACGGACCGGCCGAAGAACCCGTCTACCAGCGCTGACCGGGCGCCGCCCGCGTACGGGGCCGCTCCGGGGGAGCGGGCCCGGCGCCGACAGGCAGGGTGGGGGAACCGGGGGCACAATCAGCGATGGAACCGGAACGCATCATCCCGAACCGGAAGTGACGCGAGGTGTGCCCATGTCTACGCGTGCGCTCATATCGGAGTTCACCGGCACCGCGCTGCTGGTGTTCTTCGCCGTCGGAGCGGCGGTCCTGGCCGGGGACTTCATCGGTACCGTCGGTATCGCCCTGGCCTTCGGCTTCGTCCTGCTCGCCCTCTCCTACGCGCTCGGCCCCGTCTCCGGCTGCCACGTGAACCCGGCGGTCACCCTGGGGATGCTCGCCGCCCGCCGGATCGATCCGCGGACCGCCGTCGGCTACTGGGTGGCGCAGGTGCTGGGCTGTATCGTCGGCGCGGCCGTGCTGTTCCTGCTGGCCAAGCAGGTGCCGGGACTCCAGACCCACGCGCAGTTCGGCACCAACGGCTTCGCCGACCGCTCGGCGGTCGAGCTGGGGACGGGCGGCGCCTTCCTCGCCGAGGTGGTGCTGACCTTCCTGTTCGTCTTCGTCTACCTCTCGGTCACCCACCGGGTCGCCGTGGTCGGCTTCGACGGCCTGCCGATCGGACTGGCCCTCGCCGCGGTCCACATCGTCGGCATCCCGCTGACCGGCACCTCGGTCAATCCGGCGCGCAGCCTGGGCCCCGCCCTGTTCGCGGGCGGCGCGGCCATCACGCAGCTCTGGCTCTTCATCCTGGCGCCCCTGATCGGCGGCGGCCTCGCCGCGCTGGCGCAGCGCTTCACCCACCCGCCGGGCGGTCGCCTCAGGGAGGCCGACCGGGTCGTCTGACCGTGGGCCGCCTACCACGCGTGCGGGCGCGCGGCGAGGGGCGGGCCCCCTTGGGTGCCCGCCCCTCGCCGCGCCGCCGTCCGGCTTCTCGGGTCAGCCGAAGACCGGCCCGGTGTACTTCTCGCCCGGCCCCTTGCCCGGCTCGTCCGGAACCGCGGACGCCTCGCGGAAGGCGAGCTGGAGGGACTTCAGGCCGTCGCGCAGCGGAGCCGCGTGGAAGGAGCTGATCTCGGTGGCCCCCGCGTCCAGCAGCCCGGCCAGGGCGTGGATGAGCTTGCGTGCCTCGTCGAGGTCCTTGTGGTCCTCGCCGCCCTCGGCCAGCCCCAGGTTGACGGCGGCGGCACTCATCAGGTGCACGCCCACCGTGGTGATGACCTCGACCGCGGGGACGTCGGCGATGTCGCGGGTCATCTCGTCGAAGCCGGGGCCCTCGCCCGCGGGGGTGGCGTCGCTCATGGCAGCTTGTCTTCTTCCCTTGTTCTCTGGGGGTGTCCCGCACGGCGTGGCCTGGCGGAACCCACTCCGGTACGCCGTCGGAGGCGACCGGCGCGGACCAGCCTAGGGGGTGGTCGCCGCCCCCCGGCGGGCCGGGCGGCGGGCGGTGCGGACGCTGGTATGCTTGGGAGTCGACCGGCCGGGCACCTGTGTCCGGCCACAAGTGGAGGCTCCGATCTCCCACCTGGCCGTCCTCCGGGACGGCGGGTCACCGGTCAGGCGGCCGCGCCACGAGTGCGGCAGGCCCGATGTGCGCCCCGCGTCCACGCGGCGGTGCTCCGGTAGTCCAGGAGCCCCGCGTGTGATCGTCCGGGGCATTTTTCGCGTTCCGGCTCGGTTGGTCCGATTGAGACAGACGTAACGCGGCAGCCCGCCAGGCTGTCGTGTGGTGCTACCGAGGAGGATCCATCAGCGCCGAGCCCCGCATCAACGACCGGATTCGCGTTCCCGAGGTCCGACTTGTCGGTCCCAGCGGCGAGCAGGTCGGCATTGTGCCGCTTGCCAAGGCCCTGGAGCTTGCGCAGGAGTACGACCTCGACCTCGTCGAGGTCGCGGCGACCGCCCGTCCGCCCGTGTGCAAGCTCATGGACTACGGAAAGTTCAAGTACGAGTCGGCCATGAAGGCCCGTGAGGCGCGCAAGAACCAGGCGCACACGGTCATCAAGGAGATGAAGCTCCGGCCGAAGATCGACCCGCACGACTATGACACCAAGAAGGGTCATGTCGTCCGGTTCCTCAAGCAGGGCGACAAGGTCAAGATCACGATCATGTTCCGCGGCCGTGAGCAGTCCCGGCCGGAGCTCGGCTTCCGGCTGCTCCAGCGGCTGGCGGAGGACGTCCAGGACCTCGGGTTCATCGAGTCGAACCCGAAGCAGGACGGTCGCAACATGATCATGGTCCTCGGTCCGCACAAGAAGAAGACCGAGGCAATGGCCGAGGCGCGCGAGGCGCAGGCCGCCCGCAAGGCCGAGCGCCAGGGCCGCAGTGCCCAGGACGACGCCGAGGACGCCGAAGGCGCCGAAGGTGCCGAGCAGGCCCCTGCCGAGGCATGATCCGGGACGCGAGTCCCGCGATCGTCAACCGACACATATGACGTTCCGGACCGCCCGTTCGCGAGAACGGGCCCCAGGACGCCACTGACGAGGAGAGAACGGCGCTATGCCGAAGAACAAGTCGCACAGCGGTGCCAGCAAGCGCTTCAAGATCACCGGCTCCGGCAAGGTGCTCCGTGAGCGCGCCGGCAAGCGCCACCTGCTCGAGCACAAGTCGTCCCGTGTGACGCGTCGCCTCACCGGCAACGCCGAGATGGCCCCGGGCGACGCCAAGAAGATCAAGAAGCTTCTCGGCAAGTGACGTCGCGGCCTCCGCCACCACGGAGGCCGGACGCCGAGACCGGGACCCATTCGAACCGGGCCGCGTGAACACCACCGCGGCCCCGCTACAAGGAGTCAACAAGTGGCACGCGTCAAGCGGGCAGTCAACGCCCACAAGAAGCGCCGGGCGATCCTCGAGCAGGCCAGCGGCTACCGCGGGCAGCGCTCGCGCCTGTACCGCAAGGCGAAGGAGCAGGTCACCCACTCCCTCGTCTACAACTACAACGACCGCAAGAAGCGCAAGGGCGACTTCCGCCAGCTGTGGATCCAGCGGATCAACGCCGCGGCCCGCGCCAACGGCGTCACCTACAACCGCTTCATCCAGGGTCTGAAGGCCGCCAACATCGAGGTCGACCGCAAGATCCTCGCCGACCTCGCCGTCAACGACGCCCCGGCCTTCGCCGCGCTCGTCGAGGCCGCCCAGAAGGCGCTGCCGAGCGACGTCAACGCCCCGAAGACCGCCGCCTGATCTCCTTCGCGGGAACAGGCACCCCGTCTTCACCCGGACCCGCAGGCGCCAGCCGCCTGCGGGTCCGATGCGTCCTCCCGCACGTACTCCCACACGAAGGTGGACCCCGAACCATGGGCACCCCCGAGCTGATCTCCCTGCGCTCCACGCGGGTCACGGCCGCCAAGCGGCTGGCCCGCCGCAACGTCCGCGGCAAGGAGCGCAGATTCCTCGCCGAGGGGCCCCAGGCCGTCCGGGAGGCGCTCGGCCACCGCAGCGGCGACGAGCCGACCCTGGTGGAGCTGTTCACCACCGTGGAGGCCGCCGACCGGTACGCGGAGATCACCGCCGCCGCCCGCGCCGAGGGCGCCCGGGTCCACCTCGCGGACGAGTCGACCATCGCGGAGATCGCCACCACCGTCACCCCGCAGGGGCTGGTCGGCGTCTGCCGCTTCCTCGACACCCCCTTCGCCCGGATCATCGCCGCCCGCCCCCGGCTCGTCGCCGTCCTCTCCAACGTCCGCGACCCCGGCAACGCCGGTACGGTGCTGCGCTGTGCGGACGCGGCCGGGGCCGACGCCGTGGTGCTGACCGACGCCTCGGTGGACGTCTACAACCCGAAGGCCGTCCGCGCCTCCGTCGGCTCCCTCTTCCACCTGCCGGTCGCCGTCGGCGTCCCCGTGGAGACCGCCGTCGCCGGCCTCCGTGACGTGGGCGTACGCGTCCTCGCCGCCGACGGCGCGGGTGAGGACGACCTCGACACCGAACTCGACCGCGGCACCATGGGCGGCCCCACCGCCTGGATCTTCGGCAACGAGGCCTGGGGGCTCCCCGAGGAGACGAGGGCGCTCGCCGACGCCGTCGTCCGCGTCCCCATCCACGGCCGGGCCGAGTCGCTCAACCTCGCGACCGCCGCCGCCGTCTGCCTCTACGGCTCGGCGCGCGCCCAGCGCCACGGCTGAAGGAGATCCGGGCGGACACCACCGGGAGCGGCGCATGAGCGACACGCTGGCGGAGGGCGGCTGGGCCCTGGCCGCCGGGAGCCTGACCGTCCTGCTCGCCCTGTTGCTCAGGGGGAGAGCCACCCGCCCGTGGTGGCGTGCCAGGGCCGAACGCGCAGCCCTGGCCCGCCGCCCCCGGGAACTGGGCCGCGCCGCCGACATGGCGATCGCCACGGCCCGCCGGGCCGCGGGCCCCGGCGAACCCGCGCTGGTGCGCGTCGCCGCCGTCCGCGAGGTGGCCGTCAGCCACTTCGGGCACCGCCACGTCAGCCACCCCGAGGCCGCCGCCGCGCTGCGGGCCCGTTACGAGCGGTCCGGATGCGCCCGGGACTGCTTCACCGACGCCTACGACACGACCTGACCGGGCGGGCCGTACCCACGCGCACCGCGCGCCCCGATGTGCGCTGAACTGCGCCCCTGGTGCGCCCCTGCGCGGAGTGGATGTCCCGGTGGGGGACAGTAGAGTGGCCAACTCGGGGGCCCACACCACGGGTTCGACTTCGCCGAGCAGTGCGTGGGGCCAAGGCGGCCGGGCGGCCCGAGCAGCCCGAGAGGTGGGACACGGGGATGGCAGCCGGTTCGAGTGGACCGCCCGCGCCGCGCGGCACGACGCGCGAACACGGCACCGGCGGACCGGCGCTCGCGCCCGACGACCTGCCCGACGGCCTGGTCGTGGCCGACCACCACGGCCGCGTCGTCTGTTTCAACCGCGTCGCCGCCCGCATCTGCGCCGTCCGCGCCGAGGACGCCCTCGGCCTTCCGCTGGAGAGGGCCCTGCCACTGGAGGACCTGAAGGGCCGGCGCTGGTGGGAGCTGACCGACCCCTTCGGCGGCCTCGCCATCCGGCACGGCCAGCCCGAGCGGAACCTGCTGCTGCCCGGCGGCCGCGAGGTCCTGGTCAGCGCCCGCTATGTGCGCGAGCAGCCGCTCGGCCCGGTGCGCAGCGTCGTCGTCAGCCTCCGCGACACCGAGGCCCGGCGGCGTACCGAACGCAGCCACGCCGAACTGATCGCCACCGTCGCCCACGAACTGCGCTCGCCGCTGACCAGCGTCAAGGGGTTCACCGCCACCCTGCTGGCCAAGTGGGACCGGTTCACCGACGACCAGAAGCGGCTCATGCTGGAGACCGTCGACGCCGACGCGGGACGGGTGACCCGGCTCATCGCCGAACTGCTCGACATCTCCCGCATCGACTCCGGGCGGCTGGAGGTCCGCCGTCAGCCGGTCGACCTCGCCGCCGCCGTCGGCCGCCACGTCCAGGCCCTGGTCGCCGCGGGCCAGCCGCCGGAGCGCTTCCTCGTCCGGCTGCACCGGCCGCTGCCCGCCCTGTGGGCCGACCCCGACAAGATCGACCAGATCCTCAGCAACCTCCTGGAAAACGCCGTGCGCCACGGCGAGGGTACTGTCACCATCGACGTGGCACCCGCGCCCCTGAAGAGCGACACCGAAGGAACGGCCGTCACCGTGAGCGACGAAGGACCCGGCATCCCCGAGGAATCGGTGAACCGCGTCTTCACCCGCTTCTGGCGCGGCAGCAAGCGCGGCGGCACCGGCCTCGGCCTGTACATCGTCAAGGGCATCGTCGAGGCCCACGGCGGAACCATCAGCGTGGAGCGCGCCCGCGGCGGCGGCGCCCGGTTCCGATTTACGTTGCCCGTGGCGGCCCCGGCCTATCTGGCCTGACCCGCCCCGGGCGCCCCGCGGTCCCGCCTCCGCGCCGGCCGAGCCCCCGAGGGCGCCCCGGGTCCGGGGGAAGGACCTCCAGCTCACCCCCGTTAGACTCGGTCTCCGGCACATTTTTGCGCCCTTGGCCTCTGCGGGGACCCACAGCCAGGCCCCACCATCCGGTACCCGCGCCCGCGACACGTACCGGGTGCGGGGCGGAGCAATCGGAAGCACGGGAAGAGATGTCGGCACCGAACAAGTCGTACGACCCAGTAGAGGTCGAGGCACTGAAACCGGAAAACATCGAGCGCATGCGGGACGAGGCGCTCGCCGCCTTCGCCGCCGCGGCGGACCTCGACGCCCTCGCGCAGGCCAAGACCGCGCACGCCGGCGGCACGTCGCCGTTGTCGCTGGCCAACCGGGAGATCGGCGCCCTGCCCCCGCAGGCCAAGGCTGAGGCGGGCAAGCGCGTCGGCATGGCCCGCGGCCAGGTCAACAAGGCCCTCGCGGCACGGCAGGCCGTCCTGGAGGCCGAGCGGGACGAGCGGGTCCTGGTCGAGGAGGCGGTGGACGTCACCCTGCCGTACGACCGCGTGCCGGCCGGCGCCCGCCACCCGCTGACCACCATGATGGAGCGGGTCGCCGACGTCTTCGTCGGCATGGGGTACGAGATCGCCGAGGGACCCGAGGCCGAGGCCGAGTGGTTCAACTTCGACGCGCTCAACTTCACCCCGGACCACCCGGCCCGGCAGATGCAGGACACCTTCTTCGTCCGGGGCGAGGGCCAGGAGCCCGGCTCCCGCGAGGACGAGTCCGGCATCGTGCTGCGCACCCACACCTCGCCCGTGCAGGCCCGCACCCTGCTCGACCGCGAGCCGCCCGTGTACGTCGTCTGCCCCGGCCGGGTCTACCGGACCGACGAGCTGGACGCCACGCACACCCCGGTCTTCCACCAGATCGAGCTGCTCGCCGTCGACGAGGGCCTGACCATGGCCGACCTCAAGGGCACCCTCGACCACATGGTCCAGGCGCTCTTCGGCCCGGACATGAAGACCCGGCTGCGCCCCAACTTCTTCCCCTTCACCGAGCCGTCCGCCGAGATGGACATGGTCTGCTACGTCTGCCGCGGCGCCTCCGTCGGCAACCCGGAGCGGCCCTGCCGCACCTGCGGCAGCGAGGGCTGGATCGAGCTGGGCGGCTGCGGCATGGTCAACCCGAAGGTCCTGGTGGCCTGCGGCGTCGACCCCGAGAAGTACAGCGGATTCGCCTTCGGGTTCGGCATCGAACGGATGCTGATGTTCCGCCACAACGTCGAAGACATGCGAGACATGGTCGAGGGTGACATCCGGTTCACCCGGCCGTTCGGGATGGAGATCTGATGCGGGTCCCGCTTTCCTGGCTGCGGGAGTACGTCGACCTCCCCACCACCGAGACCGGCCGCGACGTGCAGGCCAAACTGGTCGCCGCCGGCCTGGAGGTCGAGACGGTCGAGCAGCTCGGCGCCGGCCTCACCGGCCCCCTCGTCGTCGGCGAGGTACTGACCATCGAGGAGCTGGAGGGGTTCAAGAAGCCCATCCGCTTCTGCACCGTCGACGTCGGCACCGCCAACGGCACCGGCCTGCCGCAGGAGATCGTCTGCGGCGCCCGGAACTTCGCCGTCGGCGACAAGGTCGTCGTCGTGCTGCCCGGCGCCGTCCTCCCCGGCGACTTCGCCATCGCCGCCCGCAAGACCTACGGCAAGGTCTCGCACGGCATGATCTGCTCCAGCGACGAGCTGGGCATGGGCTCCGACGGCGACGGCATCATCGTGCTGCCCCCGGAGTACGAGCCCGGCACGGACGCCATCGAGCTGCTGGAGCTGGTCGACGAGGTCCTCGACATCGCCGTCACCCCCGACCGGGGCTACTGCCTGTCGATGCGCGGCGTCGCCCGCGAGACCGCCACCGCCTACGGCCTGCCGCTGCGCGACCCGGCCCTCCTCGACGTCCCCGGCCCCAACACCGAGGGCCACCCCGTCGAGGTCGCCGACCCCTTCGGCTGCGACCGCTTCACCGCCCGCACGGTCAGCGGCCTCAACCCCGAGGCCCGCTCGCCGGTCTGGCTGCGCCGCCGCCTCCAGAAGGCCGGTATGCGGCCGATCTCGCTCGCCGTCGACATCACCAACTACGTGATGCTCGAACTGGGCCAGCCGCTGCACGCCTACGACCGCTCCCGCGTCCAGGGTGCCCTCGGCGTCCGCCGCGCCGAGCCCGGCGAGAAGCTCACCACCCTCGACGGCGTCCGCCGCACCCTCGACCCCGAGGACCTCGTCATCACCGACGAGCGCGGCGTCATCGGCCTCGCCGGGGTCATGGGCGGCGCCGACACCGAGATCGCCGACGCGGTCCCGGACCAGGAGACCGGCCGTGTCACGGGCACCACCGAGGTGGTGATCGAGGCCGCGCACTTCGACCCGATCGCCATCGCGCGCGCCGCCCGCCGCCACAAGCTGCCCTCCGAGGCGTCCAAGCGCTTCGAGCGCGGCGTCGACCCGCTGGCCGCCCCCGCCGCCGCCCAGCGCACCGTCGACCTGCTGGTGCTGCTCGCGGGCGGCACCGCCGGAGCCGGGGTCACCGAGGTCATCTCACCCTCGGCCCCGCACACCGTGGCGATGCCCGCCGGCCACCCCGCCGAGGTGGCCGGGGTCGCCTACGACCGGGAGACCGTCGTCCGCCGCCTCCAGCAGGTCGGCTGCGACGTCTACGGCCAGGACGACCTGGTCGTCACCGTCCCCTCCTGGCGCCCCGACCTGCGCGCCCCCAACGACCTCGCCGAGGAGGTCATCCGGCTGGAGGGGTACGAGAACCTGCCCTCCACCCTGCCGAAGCCGCCCGCCGGCCGCGGTCTCACCGGCCGCCAGCGGCTGCACCGCCGCATCGGCCGCGCGCTGGCCGGCGCGGGCTACACCGAGGCGCTGAACTACCCGTTCATCTCCGAGCAGGTCCTCGACCAGCTCGCTCTGGCCGCCGACGACCCGGCCCGCCGCGTCGTCACCCTGGTCAACCCGCTCTCCGACGAGGAGCCGGCACTGCGCACCACGCTGCTGCCCGGCCTCCTCGGCGCGCTCCGCCGCAACGACGGCCGGGGCAGCCACGACCTGGCCCTCTTCGAGACCGGCCTGGTCTTCCACCCGAGCGCGGACCAGGCGGCCGCGGGTGAGCGGCTCCCGGTCGACCACCGGCCCACCGACGAGCAGCTCGCCGCGGTCACCGCCGCCCTGCCCGTCCAGCCCCGGCACGCCGCCGTCGTCCTCGCGGGCGCCCGCGAGCAGGCCGGCTGGTGGGGCAAGGGACGCCCGGCCGACTGGGCCGACGCGATCGAGGCGGCCCGCCTGATCGCCCACGAGTCCGGTGCCGAACTCCTCGTACGCGCCGGCCAGTACGGCCCGTGGCACCCCGGCCGCTGCGCCGAACTGGCCGTCGTCGTCGACGGCGAGGAGCGCGTCGTCGGCCACGCCGGGGAGCTGCACCCGCGCGTCCTGAAGACGCTCGGCCTGCCCGCGCGCACCTGCGCCATGGAGATCGACCTGGACGCCGTCGAGGCGGCGGGTACCTCCGCCGTCGAGGCGCCGCGTATCGCCACCTTCCCGGTCGCCACCCAGGACGTCGCCCTCGTCGTCGACGCCGGCGTCCCGGCCGCCGACGTGGAGGCCGTCCTCCGCGAGGGCGCGGGCGAACTCCTGGAGTCCGTCCGCCTGTTCGACGTCTTCACCGGCGAGCAGCTCGGCGAGGGGCGCAAGTCGCTCGCCTACGCGCTGCGTTTCCGCGCCCCGGACCGGACACTGACCGTCGAGGAGGCCAGCGCCGCCCGCGACGCGGCCGTCGCCCTCGCGGCCGAACGCACCGGCGCCGTTCTGCGCGGAGCCTGACACAGCGGGGTGCGCCGGTCGCACCGCCGAGGGTGAGGGGCCCGTCCAGCCTGGGCGGGCCCCTCACTCGTTCGGGTGGGAACGAGTTCCACCCCGGCCGCGTCGCCACCATCGCCGGACACAATCAGTCCGGCCGCAAGGGGTGGGCCCCACCGGGTACGGTGCGCGGTGCACCGGCTCCCCGACCCCCGGCCACCCCTCAGGGAGGCCGTCGGATGTTCCGTACCAAGCCTGGCAGCCGCGCCGCGCGGTCCCGAGCGGCCGGCGGAACCCGGCCGCCCCGGCACCACCCCCTCGTCTCGCTCGCCCCCGCCCTGCTCTGGGGCGCCGCCGTCCTGGGCTACAAGTACGCCTGCCCGCTCGCGCGACGCGACGACCTGCCGACCCGGATCGGCACCAGCGCCGTCCTCCTCGTGGCCGGAGCTCTGCTCATCCTGCTCATCCGCCGCAGCCTGCTGCGCGAACTGCGGCGGATCGACGAGGTCGCCGGGGCCGCCCAAGGCGTGGTGCTCCGCCCGCTCCCCGCCCGCCTGGACGGCCTGGCCCTCGCCGCCCGTCGCTTCTCGGCCCACCCGGCCGCCACCGTCGGTGGCGACCTCTACGAGGCGGTCGCCACCGATCACGGCGTCCGTGTCGTCATCGGCGACGTACGCGGCTCGGGGCTGAACGCCCTCGGCACCGTCGCCACCGTGCTCGGCAGCTTCCGTGAGGCGGCCCACGACGAACCGGCCCTCGGCGGCGTCCTGCGGCGCCTGGACCGGACTCTCACCCGCGAACTGGTCCGCCGCGCCCGGCTGGAGCACCCGGCCGACCCCGAGAACCCTCTCGTCGAGGAGTTCGTGACCCTGCTCCTGCTGGAGATCCGCCGCGACGGCACCCTCCTCACCGTCAACTGCGGCCACCCTTGGCCCCACCTGCTCTCCGCCGACGCCGAACCCCTCTGCCGCGCCGACCCGCTGCCGCCGCTGGGGCCCTTTCCGCTCCCCGCCGACCTGCCGCTCCGCCACTGCGGCCGTCTGCTCCCCGGCCAGGCCCTGGTCCTGCACACCGACGGGATCGAGGACGCCCGCGACCCGTCCGGCCGGTTCTTCCCGCTCGTGGACACCCTCCGCCGTGTCGCGAGCGGCCCGTTCACCGCCCAGACGGCCGCCTCCGACATCCGCTCGGCTCTGGTCGCCCACAGCCAGGGCCCACCCGGCGACGACGCGGCGGTCCTGGTGCTGCACGCGGAACGCGCTCGCACGGTGCCGCCGCAGGGCGGTGGCCGGGAACGCCGGCCGGCGCCGGCACCTTCGGCGCAGTGACACCCGGCTCCGGCGATGTCACCGGAAACAGGGTCAGCACGGTCCGGGGAGTGCGCAACTCGGCGCTGGTGTGACGAACTGAGGAGTTCTGCCCATGGCGACAACTCCCCACGGTGACGGCCCGGTTCCCGGCGAGACGCGTGGGCCGCGTGCCCTCGATCCGCTGGACACGGCCATCGCCCGCCAGACGCCCCCGGTACGCAAGAACATCGCCCGGGCCCGTCGGCGGAACCCGGACGCGAACCCGGCCGAGGTGATCCGCGGGCTGGAGCGGAGGTACGTCGGCTCCCTGACGGGGACGGGTGCCGTGGTCCGGGGCACCGCGGCCGCGCCCGGAGTCGGCACGGGAGCGGCCCGGGCGCTGTCGACGGGTGAGGCGCTCTCCTCCTTGGAGCTGAGCGCCGTCTTCGCCCTCTCGCCGGCCGAGGTGCACGGAGTCCCCGTGGACGAGATCGAGCGCCGTCGCACGCTCGTGAGGGGCCTCATGCTCGGCGGGTCCGGCTCCGCCACCGTCGCCAAGGTCGCCGAGCGGGCGGGGCGGCACTGGGGGCGCCAGGTGGTCGCCAAGGTGTCCGTCGAGACCTTGCGGCAGATCAACAAGGTGCTGGGAGGGACTTCGTCACGAAGTACGGGACCCAGCAGGGCATCGTCGTCCTCGGCCCGGTGGCCCCGTTCGGCATCGGCGCGGTGATCGGCGGTGGCGCCAACGCCGCCCTCGCCGCACTGGCGGTGCGCGCGGGCCGCCGCACCTTCGGCCCCGCCCCGGCCACGTGGCCGCCGGCCCTGGGGGACGTCCTCGGCTGATCACCGTTCCCGTCCGGCAGAGGCCCGGGGGCCGCCGGCCGGTGTGCGGGTGGCGCCGCGGGCCGCGAGGCGGCGTCCCGTCGTCCGGCGGAGCGGTGAGTGCGCACCGCTCCGTGCGCGTGCCTGCCCGGCGGGCGACCAGGCGGTGGCCGGGGTGGCCTCGGCAGGCCGGGAGGCCGCGCGCCGAGGGCCATGGCCGGGAGGGTCCTCACCCCGGCTGGGCTTGCCGTGACCGTTGCTCGGCGGCGTCGAGCGCCGGGGCGAGTGGGGCGATCGTGGCGCGGAGCAGGTCGGGGAGGGAGCCCGACGGGACGACCAGCCCCCCGTTCCCGGAGGAGGTCTCGCTCACTGCGCCGAGCCACTGGTGCAGCGCGATGCGTACGGCGGCCGCCACACTCGCCGCCAGGACACGGGCGGTGGGCGCGGCGGTGTCGCCCAGGCGCAGGCCGATCGCTTCGGCGAGGGGGTGCTCGATCTCCGTCACCGCCTCCAGGAAGGCGTCGCGCAGGGGCGGGGTCGCGGTGATCAGGAGCCGTTCGGTGTCGCCGGGCTCGGTGTACCGCGCCAGGACCGCGTCCGTCAGGGCGTCCGCGAGGCGGGCCCCGGCGGGCGCGGCGGCGACCTCCGCCGCGATCCGGGCCTCCCGTTCGGCCGTGATGGCGGCGACGATCGCCTGTTCACGGCTGGAGAAGTAGTTGTTGTAGGTCCTGGGGGAGACCCCGGCGGCCTCCGCGATGTCGTCCACCCGGACGTTGTCGGGTCCCCGCTCCAGGGCCAGCTTCAGGGCCGCTTCGCGCAACGCCACCCTGGTCGCCCGCTTCTTCTGCTCACGCAGTCCGGTCCGCCTCGTCGTCACGCCCGCAGTCTCCCAGCTCAGGTACGGGGACGCAAAAATACGTGAGCGCAAACTTGCGCGCACGCAAGATGGGGGTTATTCTCGAATCCCGACAGAGAGGTCATATCCGTGCGTGCCAAAGGCATCTGTTACGACACCGGCTTCGTCCACCCCGGGAGCAACTCGCGGGCGTCGTACGATCCGGACCTGGTCAGAAGAGAGCTGGCCGTCATCCGCGACGACCTCCACTGCGACGCGGTCCACCTCACCGGTGGTGACCCGGAGCGCCTGGAGCTGGCTGCCCGGCACGCGGCCGACCTGGGGCTGGAGGTGTGGTTCTCGCCCTACCCGCTGGAGTTGACCACCGAAGAGATGCTGCGCCTGTTCGCCGACTGTGCCGAGCGGGCCGAGCGCCTGCGGGAGGGTGGCGCCGAGGTCGTGTTCGTCACGGGCGTCGAACTGAGCGTCATGAACCAGGGCTTCCTCGACGGCACCGGTACGGAGGAGCGTCTGGCCTGGCTGCTGGCCGATCCGGCGTCGAGGCCCGAGCGGATGGCCACGGCGAGCGCCCGGGTCAACGCCTTCCTCCGTGACGCGGTGACGGTCGTCCGCGAACGCTTCCACGGCAAGGTCACCTACGCCGCCATCCAGTTCGAGGGCGTCGACTGGGGCCCGTTCGACTTCGTGACCTACGAACTCATCCGTTCCGCCGAGGTCGCCGACCGCTTCCGGGCGGGGGTGCGCAGCCTCACGGCCCAGCCGAAGCCGGTCGCCGTCACGGGCTTCGGCACCGCCACCTGGCGAGGGGCGGCGGACGTGGCACCGCGCAGCATGGAAGTGCTGGAGAACGACCCGGCGACCGGCGCACCGCTGCGGCTGACCCGCGTCTGCGAGCGCGACGAGGAAGGTCAAGCAGCCTACCTGCGGGAGCTGTTGGAGATATTCGACAGCGAGGGCGTGGACAGCGCCTTCGTCTTCCTCTTCGCCCTCCACAACCTGCCGCACCGCCCCGACGGAGACCCGCGCGACGACCTCGATCTGGCCAGCCTCGGCATCGTCAAAGTCCTCGAAGGGGGCCGTGGCGTCACCTACCCCGACATGCCCTGGGAGCCGAAGGCGGCGTTCGCGGCGGTGGCCGGTCACTATCGGACCGAGTGAGTGGGTGAGCCGGTGATTCGGTGGTGGGTGGCCCGGCAGGGCGGGGCCGGCCCGTACCAGGCCGTCGGCGTCGCCCGGTCTTGCCGCAGCAGTGCTCGTGGAGCGTGCGAAACGCGAAGAGCCGCCCCCTCGCGATGGAAGGAGCGGCCTCGGTGCCTCGCGGGCCCGGGCGATCAGGCCCGGGGTGGCCGGGCCTCGTACGGGCCCGGCCAGGTCACTGGTACGCGTAGAACCCCGAGCCGGTCTTGCGGCCCAGGCGGCCCGCGTCGACCATGCGCTGGAGCAGCGGGGGAGCGGCGTACAGGGGCTCCTTGTACTCGGCGTACATCGAGTCGGCGACCGAGGCGACCGTGTCGAGGCCGATGAGGTCGGAGAGCTTGAGCGGGCCCATGGGGTGGGCGCAGCCCAGTTCCATGCCGTTGTCGATGTCCTCGCGGCTGGCGATGCCGGACTCGAACATGCGGATGGCGGAGAGGAGGTAGGGGATCAGCAGCGCGTTGACGACGAAGCCGGAGCGGTCCTGGGCGCGGATCGCGTGCTTGCCGAGGATCTTCTCCACGACGGCCTGGGCGCGGCTGATGGTGCCCTCGGAGGTGGTCAGCGCCGGGATCAGCTCGACCAGACTCTGGATGGGCGCCGGGTTGAAGAAGTGGATACCGATGACCTGGTCCGGGCGGGAGGTCGCCACGGCCAGCTTGACCAGCGGGATGGAGGAGGTGTTGGAGGCCAGGATGGCGTCCTCCCGGGTCACGACCTGGTCCAGGACCTGGAAGATCTCCGTCTTGACCTGCTCGTTCTCCACCACGGCCTCGATCACGAGGTCGCGGTCGGCGAACTCCCCGAGGTCGGTGGTGAAGGTCAGCCGCTCCAGCGTCTCGGTCAGCTCGTCCTCAGTGATCTTTCCGCGCGCCGCTGCCTTGGTGAGGGAGTTCTGGAGGCGGGTCCGGCCGATCTCCAGGGCCTCGCCGGTGGTTTCGGCGACCATCACGTCGAGTCCGGCGCGGGCGAACACCTCGGCGATGCCCGCTCCCATCTGGCCGCAGCCGACTACGCCGACGCGTGCGATATCCGCCATCGAGTCCGTCCTCGTGTCTCTCGCTGATCTTCGGACCGGCTACGTCCAGGGTGTGGACGTGCGCCTGAACGCTGAACGTTACTCCGGATGAGTGCTCGCCTGCCGAGGCGGGGCCTACGCACCGGACCATGAACACCCCCGTAAAGGAGCAAGAGGATGGAAAAGGTGCCGAACGGTCAAAAGTGGCATCCGGTGCCCAGGGGTGAGGTTCGGCCCGGTCTCGGCCGGGTGTGTCGATCGGCTGGTTCCGTGCGAGGGGGCCAGCCGGGTTGTGAGTATTCGCACGCCGTGCGTCGCCGCGCGGCCTCCGGGCGCATCCCGGACGGAGGTGGGTGCGCCGCCCGAGTGCGGCTTTCCGCGACCATGGGGCCCCCGCGCAAGGTAGGGAGAGGCCCGGGTGCCTCGGCGTCGACCGGAAAGGGACAGCCGCGGACGCTCAGTCGCGGGCGCGTTGGGTGACGGCGATGCAGATCAGTACGCCCGCCGCCGCCAGTGGGGCCGCCCAGGTCAGTTCCTCGCCGAGCAGCCCGTACGACCAGGCCAGCGTCATCAGAGGCTGGGCCAGCTGGAGCTGGCTGGCCCGGGCCACGCCGATCCCGGCCATGCCCCGGTACCAGACGTACAGCCCGAGGAAGGTCGATCCGGCGGCGACCCAGGCCAGGCCCACCGCGCCGTGCGCGCTCCAGTGGACCGGCTCCAGCGCGAGGGCGACCGCCGACCCGGCGACCGTGACGGGCAGGCAGAGCACCAGTGCCCAGCCGACCACCTGCCAGCCCGGCATCCGGGAGGCGAGCCGGCCGCCCTCCGTGTAGCCGGCGGCGCAGACCAGCAACGCGCCGAACAGGTACAGGTCGCCGACGGACAGAGCGCCGCCGCTCTGCTGCCAGGTGAAGGCGGCCACCACCGCCGCACCCGCCACGGCGGCCGCCCAGAAGGGGCGTGAGGGGCGGCGGCCGGTGCGCAGCGCCGCGAAGAGGGCCGTGGTGAGCGGCAGCAGGCCCACCACCACGGCCGCGTGCGCGGTCGACGAGGTGCCCAGCGCCAGCGTCGTCAGCAGCGGGAAGCCGATCACCACGCCTCCGCCGACAACCGCGAGTCCGGCCCAGTGCCGCCGGTCCGGCAGGGGTACTCGCCACATCAGCAGGAACGCCCCGGCGACGGCGGCGGCCAGTACGCCCCGCAGGGCCACCAGCGACCACGGGCCGAAGCTCTCCAGCCCCCAGACCGTGGAGGGGAAAGTCAGCGAGAAGCAGAAGACGCCCGACAGGGCGAGGGCGGTGCCGGCGCCGGTCCCGGCGCCTCGGCCCGCCGGCCGAGCTGAAGAGGGGGCGTGCGGGGGAGTGACCGCTTTCGCGGTGCGGCCGGTAGCGCTACTCTGTGCTCTCATGGCTGAGCGTAGCAGTGTGGCGGAGTTGGCGGGCATCCTGCGCAAGGAGATACACCGCTACTCTCCGGGCGAGCGTCTTCCGTCGAGCAGGGAGCTGGTCGAGCGGCACCGGGTCAGCCCGGTCACCGTCTCCCGGGCCCTCGCCCAGCTCGCCGCCGAGGGCGCCGTCGTCACCCGGCCCGGCGCCGGCGCCTACCGGGCAGAGCCGCGCGGCGGAGCCGTCCCGGCGCCCGGGGACACCTCCTGGCAGGAGGTCGCCCTGTCGGCCCAGACCGGCGCCGGACCCGTACCCCGCTCGGTCGACGCCTCCGGCGTCCTCGCCACGCTGGCCGCACCGCCTCCGGGCGTCGTCGAGTTCAGCGGTGGCTACCTCCACCCCTCGCTCCAGCCCGAACGGGTGCTGGCCACCGCCCTCGCCCGTGCCGGACGCCGGCCGGGGGCGTGGAACCGGCCGCCCACCGACGGGCTTCCCGAGCTGCGGGCCTGGTTCGCCCGGGAGATCGCCGGGGCCGGCGGGGAGAGCGGCCCGACCGGCGCGGACGTACTGATCACGGCGGGCGGTCAGTCGGCACTGACCACGGCTCTGCGGGCGCTGGCTCCGCCGGGCGCCCCCGTCCTCGTGGAGTCGCCGACCTACCCGGGCATGCTCGCCGTCGCCCGGGCGGCCGGGCAGCGCCCGGTCCCCGTGCCCGTCGACGCGGACGGCCTGCGGCCCGAGCTGTTCGCGGCGGCGCTGCGGGCCACCGGCGCCCGCGTCCTCGTCTGCCAGCCGCTCTTCCAGAATCCGACCGGCGCCGTGCTGGCGCGGGAACGGCGCCGCGAAGTGGTGCGCGTCGCCCGCGAGGCGGGGGCGTTCGTCATCGAGGACGACTTCGCTCGGAGCCTGGCCCACGAGGACGCCGGGCCGCTGCCGCCACCGCTCGCCGCCGACGACCCGGACGGCGTCGTGGTCCATCTCCGTTCCCTCACCAAGATCACCTCGCCGAGCCTGCGGGTCGGCGCGCTCGCCGCCCGGGGGCCGGTGATGGAGCGGCTGCGCGCCATCCATGTGGTCGACCAGTTCTTCGTCCCGCGTCCTCTCCAGGAGGCCGCCCTCGAACTGGTCGGCTCCCCGGCCTGGCCCCGCCACCTGCGCGCCGTCGCCGCCGCGCTGCGGCCGCGCCGCGACCACCTGGCCGCCGGACTGCGCCGCTGGGTGCCGGCCCTTTCACCCGTCGCCGTCCCGCGTGGCGGTTTCCACCTCTGGGTCCGCGCCCCCGAGGGCACCGACGAGGCCGTCCTGGTCGGGGCGGCGTTGCGGGCCGGTGTCGCGGTCACCCCCGGCAGGCCGTACTTCTGCGCCGAGCCGCCCGCCGTCCATCTGCGTCTGGGATTCGCCGCCACCGCCGGTACGGCGGAGATCACCGAAGGGGTCCGCCGCCTCCGTACCGCCTGCGCCCAGGCGCTGCCCCGCGGCACCGGGGAAGGGGAGCCGGTGTCCGCGTGATTCGGCTGCGCGCTCCCCCTCCCGCCTGCCAACCTCGCCCTGTGATCGACACCCAGGAACTTCTCGACGCCACCGCCCGCCACCCGCTGCCCCCGGAGTACGTCTGCTCCGCCGACCCCGGCCGCTTCGACGCGGACCTCGTCCACCACTGGCTCTCCACCGACGCCTACTGGGCGTTGGGCCGCACCCGCGAGGCCCAGGCGCAGATGCTCGACGGCTCGCTCGTCTACGGGGCGTACGAGAAGGAGTCCGGCGCGCAGGTGGGATGCGCGCGGGTCGTCACCGACCTGGCCGCCTTCGCCTACCTCTGCGACGTCTACATCGCGCCGGGCGCCCGGGGGCGTGGGCTCGGCACCTCCTTCGTGGCCGCTGTTCTCGCCGACGTGGCCGGGCGGGCGCCGCACGGTGTGCGCCGCGTCCTGCTCGCCACCGACGACGCACACGGGGTCTACGCCAAGCTGGGCTTCACCCCGCTGCCGCACCCCGAGCAGTGGATGGTCCTCGGCAACTCCTGACCCGGCGTGCGGCGGCGGCCCGTGAGGCGGTCTTGAGCCCCAACTCCCCCTGGCGTAGGCCCTCTTGACCGGAGGAGCGATTGCCCCGACGATCGCCGCATGCATGTTCGGGTGACGCTCGTCACAGCCCCGCTCGGTGCCACGGGCCTCGCCGAGCGGTTCGCCGACGACCGCCCGCTGGACCAGGCCGCCTGGCACGCCGTGCAACTCGCCGCCCACGCCCTGGTCCCGCTCAGCGCCGCCGGCCTCCGCTACTGCTCCCCGACCCACCGCAGCCGGGCCACCGGGGACGCTCTGGGCTTCGCGCCGCTCGTCCAGCCGGCCCTCAGCGACTGGGACATGGGGACCTGGCGAGGACTGACACTCGCGGAGGCGGCCGCGCACGACCCGCGCGCCGTCGACGCCTGGTTCCGCGACCCGCGTGCCGCGCCGTACGGCGGGGAGAGCCTGCTCGACTTCGTCACCCGGGTCGGCGGCTGGCTCGACACCCGCCCCTTCGAGGACGGCGGCGTCCTGGTCGCCGTCGCCGAGCCGGCCGTCGTCCGCGCCCTGCTCGTGTACGCCCTGAAGGCGCCCCCGGCGACCTACTGGAGCCTCGACCCCGGCCCCTTGTCCACCGCCACCCTCACCGGCCACCCCGGCCGATGGATCCTGTGCCTGGAGCCCCCGCGCTGAGCGGATGTCCCCGCTACCCTCGCCGGGTGATCATCTGGCTGAACGGCTCCTACGGCGCGGGCAAGACCACCACCGCCCGCGAACTGGCCGCGCTCCTGCCCGACGCCCGGGTCTTCGACAGCGAGACGGTGGGGGCCCTGCTCCGGCCGGTCCTCGCCGGTGTGCCGGTGGGCAACTTCCAGGACTGGCCGCCGTGGCGCGGCGTGGTCGTCGCCACCGCCACCCAGGTCCTTTGGTACACCGGCGGCACCCTGCTCGTTCCGCAGACCGTGCTCAGTGAGGAGTACTGGGTGGAGCTGTCGGCGGGCTTCGCCGAGCAGGGCGTACCGGTCCGGCACGTCCTGCTCCACTGCGACCCCGACACCCTCACCCGGCGCATCCGCACCGACACCGCGCCCGAGAGCGCCACCGCCGGGCCCTGGCGCCTGCGCCACCGCGAGCCCTACCGCGAAGCCCTGCCTTGGCTGCGCCGCGCCGCCGAGGTGGTCGACACCACGGACCTGACCCCGGCTCAGACGGCGGCGGTGATCGCGGCGGGCCGGGAAGCCTGACGGCGGACGCCTCCTCCCGCGCCGGCCGCCCCGGCAGGTACCAGCAGGCCGCCCCGGTCGGCAGGGACAGGCCCGCGATCCCCGCGCTCCAGCCGAAGGCGGCCGGGACGGCGGCGCCCGGTCCCCCGCCCGCCCTGTTGTACGGGATGAGCGGGAGAGCCGGCCCCACCGCGCCGACGGTCAGCGCGGCCTGGAGGAGGCCGGCGCGACACCCCTGTTCTCGCGCCGGGTGGCGGTGAGGACCGTCGGACTGACCGGGACGACCGCCAGGCCCCCCCCCGATGCCGAGCGGGGTCATCGGCTCCGGCACCCCGGCGGTGCGACCGCTGCCCTCGTGCAGCCGGGTGAGCCAGGGAACCGCCGGCGGAACGACGGTGAGCCCCGGTGACGGCGCGGAGGCGGTGGCCGAAGCCCGCCGGGCAGCGGTCCAGGAGCTGGGTGGTGACCGGGTTGCGCAGGCCGAACGCGGGATCAGGAGCCCGGTGCCGAGCGGGCTGAGACCGAGGACGGCGTCGAGGTGCTGGACCGCGAGGAAGACGAACGAGGTCAGCACGGAGGCCAGGGGCACGAGCCCGATGGCCGCGAAGCGCCGTCCGGCACATCAGCGTCCTCCGCGGCCTGGGCGGCATCCTCAGCGAGGCGATGTACGACGAGGGCGCCCCCCCTCGCACGCGGCCTGCGCCGCCATGCGCCTGGGCGCCGTCGCGATGCTCACGGCCGCCCGGGAGACGGGGGGCCGGCCCCGCCTCACGCCGGCGAACTGTCCGACCTGCTCACGGGCGGCGCCTGGATCCGCGAGCACGTCACCTTTCGGCCGGAGGCGGGCCCACGGGCGCTGGAACGGATGGCGGCGAGGAGCACGACAGGACCCGCCGGCCGCTCCTGCACCCGCTCCCGTAAACGGCTTGGCTCCCGTGGCCCGCCGATGGTGGAGTCCCGCCATGGACATCCCGCCGCGCACCGACGCCCCCGCCGCCCCGAGCCCCGGCGAACTGCGGACCTACCACGACCTGCGCATGCGGCGCGAGGCCCGTCCGGACGGTCCCGGCGCCGTGGTCGAGCGGGTCGGCGAGAGCCTGCGCCAGACCGGCGGGCCCGACGGGTGGGACGGTGTGGTCTGGTCCGGGCTGGACGTCTGCGGGGCCGATGCCGTCATCGCCGCGCACGTGGCCCACTTCGCGGCGCTGGGACGGTCTTTCGAGTGGAAGCTGTACGGGCACGACCGGCTGCGGCCCGCCGGGGGCCGGCCCGGCGAGGATGCCGAGGGGCTCGCGGTCCGGCTGCGCGCGGCGGGCTTCGTGGCCGAGCCGGCGGAGAGCCTGATGGTGGCCGAGGCCGGCCGACTGGAGCACCGGGTCCCGCTGCCCGAGGGGACGCGGCTGCACCGTCTGACCCGTCCCGAGGAGGCCGACCTGGTCGCCGAGGTCCACCAGGCCGCCTTCGGCGACGACCGTGCCCGGACCCGCGCCTGGGTGCGCGACCTGCTCACCGACCGCGCCGACAGCAGCGCCGTCCTGGTCGTCCTCGACGGCGACCGGCCGCTGAGCGCGGGCCGGCTGGAGTGGGACGAGGGCAGGGAGTTCGCGGGACTGTGGGGCGGCGGGACCGTCCCGGCCGCCCGTGGCCTCGGCCTGTACCGGGCCCTGGTCGCCGAGCGCGCCCGGATCGCCGCCGCACAGGGGGTGCGCTGGGTCCAGGTGGACGCGACCGACCGCAGCAGGCCCGTCCTGGACCGTCTCGGCTTCGGCACGCTCACCACCACGACCCCGTACGTGTGGACGCCGCCCGCCGGCCGACCACCGGCCGTGCGCGGTGGCGGGCGCACGGGGCCGCGCCTAGCGTGAGGCCGGCGGACCGCGGCAGCCCACGCGGCCGCCGGCGAAGGAGTCCGCGGCCCGGGAAAGGACCTCCGATGAGCAGAGCCGCCGCCGAGCGCGGCGCCCCCGGACGGAGAGGCCGGTGAACCTCACCGTCTTCGGCGCCACCGGCCGCGCCGGACGCGCCCTGCTCACCGCCGCGGGCGCCGCCGGCCTCGCCACCACCGCCCACGTCCGCGACCCGGCCCGCCTCGCCGGAGCCCCCGCCGGGCGGATCGTCACCGGGTCGGTCTTCGAACGGGACACCGTGCTGGACGCCCTCGACGGAGCCGACGCCGTGGTCGTCGCCTTCGGCCTGCGCCGCCGCGAGCGCCGCACCCCGCTCTACGCCCAGGGCACCCGCCACGTCGTCGACGCCATGCACCTGCTCGGCGTCCACCGCCTCCTGGTCGTCTCCGAGGCCGCCTACGGTGACCATGTGCAGGGCGCCGTCCAGCGCGGGCTCGCCAAGCTGTACGGCACCGTCGCCGCCCCGGCCGTGCGCGGCCGCCGGGAGCAGGACGCCGTGGTCACCGCCAGCGGCCTCGACTGGACCGTGGTCCGGCCCACCGTGCTCACCGAGGGACCTCCGCGCGGGTACCGCCCGCCCGCCACCGCCCCGCGCCGGGCCGACACCTACCGCCTCACCTACGCCGACCTGGCCGAGCTGATCCTCCAGGCGCTGCCCGACCCCGCCACGTACCGCCGCAGCCTCTACCCCTGAGGAGGGCGGAGGGCCCCTTCGAGAGGAAGGGGCCGACGAGATATCTTGATGTCGAGCAATGTTGCAGACGTGGAGCGGAGCACCGGTGACTGACTCGACCATCATCTATACGCACACCGACGAGGCCCCGGCCCTGGCGACGTATTCGTTCCTGCCGGTCGTGGAGGCCTACGCCTCGACGGCGGGGGTCACGGTGGAGCGCCGTGACATCTCCCTGGCGGGACGGATCATCGCGAGCTTCCCCGAGCGTCTCGACGAGGGCCAGCGCATCGAGGACGCCCTCGCCGAGCTCGGCGAACTCGCCAGGACGCCGCAGGCCAACATCATCAAGCTGCCGAACATCTCGGCGTCCATCCCCCAGCTCAAGGCGGCCATCGCCGAGCTCCAGGGCCAGGGCTACGCGCTTCCGGACTACCCGGACGACCCGAAGACGGACGAGGAGAAGGACGTCCGCGCCCGCTACGACAAGGTCAAGGGCAGCGCCGTCAACCCCGTCCTGCGCGAGGGCAACTCCGACCGCCGCGCCCCGGCCTCGGTGAAGAACTACGCCAAGGCCCACCCGCACCGCATGGGCACCTGGACGGCCGACTCCAAGACGAACGTCGCCACCATGGGCGTCGACGACTTCCGGTCCACCGAGAAGTCCACGGTGATCGCCGAGGACGGCGCCCTGCGCATCGAGCTGGTCGGTGACGACGGCTCCACCACCGTGCTGCGCGAGTCCGTACCGGTCCTGGCCGGCGAGGTCGTCGACGCCTCCGTGCTGCGCGTCGCCGCCCTGCGCGAGTTCCTGACCGCGCAGATCGCCAAGGCCAAGGCCGAGGACGTGCTCTTCTCCGTCCACCTCAAGGCGACGATGATGAAGGTCTCCGACCCGATCATCTTCGGCCACGTGGTCCGCGCCTTCTTCCCGAAGACCTTCGCCCAGTACGGCCCGGCGCTCGCCGCCGCCGGCCTCAGCCCCAACGACGGCCTCGGCGGCATCTACAAGGGTCTCGAGACGCTGCCCGAGGGGGCCGAGATCAAGGCGTCCTTCGACGCGGAGCTGGCCGAGGGCCCCGCGCTCGCCATGGTCGACTCCGACCGCGGCATCTCCAACCTGCACGTCCCGAGCGACGTCATCGTGGACGCCTCCATGCCCGCGATGATCCGCACCTCCGGCCACATGTGGGGCCCGGACGGCGAGGAGGCCGACACCCTGGCCGTCCTCCCGGACAGCAGCTACGCCGGTGTCTACCAGGCCGTCATCGAGGACTGCCGTGCCAACGGCGCCTACGACCCCTCCACCATGGGCTCCGTTCCGAACGTCGGCCTCATGGCGCAGAAGGCCGAGGAGTACGGCAGCCACGACAAGACCTTCGAGGTGCCCACCACCGGCACCGTCCGCGTCGTCGACACCAGGAGCGGCGAGGCCGTCCTGGAGCAGACCGTCGGTGCCGGCGACATCTTCCGGATGTGCCAGACCAAGGACGCGCCCATCAAGGACTGGGTGAAGCTCGCCGTCACCCGCGCCCGCGCCACCGGTGACCCGGCCGTCTTCTGGCTGGACGAGGGCCGCGCCCACGACGCGCGCCTCATCGAGAAGGTCCGGGCGTACCTGCCGGAGCACGACACCGAGGGTCTGGAGATCAAGATCCTCTCGCCGGTCGAGGCGACCCGCTTCTCCCTGGAGCGCATCCGCCGCGGCGAGGACACCATCTCCGTCACCGGCAACGTGCTGCGCGACTACCTGACCGACCTCTTCCCCATCCTGGAGCTGGGCACCAGCGCCAAGATGCTGTCGGTCGTCCCGCTGATGAACGGCGGCGGCCTCTTCGAGACCGGCGCCGGCGGCTCCGCCCCGAAGCACGTCCAGCAGCTCGTCAAGGAGGACTACCTCCGCTGGGACAGCCTCGGTGAGTTCCTCGCCCTGGCCGTCAGCTTCGAGCACCTCGCGCAGACCACGGGCAACGCCCGCGCCCAGGTGCTGGCCGACACCCTGGACCGTGCCACCGGCACCTTCCTCAACGAGGACAAGTCGCCCAGCCGCAAGCTCGGCGGCATCGACAACCGTGGCAGCCACTTCTACCTCGCCCTGTACTGGGCGCGGGAGCTGGCGCGGCAGACCGACGACGCCCAGCTCGCCGAGGCGTTCGCGCCGCTGGCCGCGACCCTCGCCGAGCAGGAGGAGACGATCGTCGGTGAGCTGGCGGCCGTCCAGGGCAAGCCGGTCGACATCGGCGGCTACTACCAGCCCGACCCGGCCAAGGCCGAGGCCGTGATGCGCCCGTCGAAGACGCTGAACCAGGCCATCGCCACCCTGGCCTGACCCCGTACGGTCTCCGGACCGCACAGGAACGCCGCCCCGCCCCGGACCTGGTGTCCGGGGCGGGGCGGCGTTCCTGGCGACCGGAAGGGCGGGCTCGCGCCGAGGGCGCGGCCCCTCCGGACCGCGCCCTCGCGCCTCACCCGCGTGGGGCGCTCAGTCCTCCGCGCCCGCCGCCTTCTCCGCTCGGGCCGCGTCGCGCTCCTTGAGGCGGGCCGCCTCCTTGCGGACCTCGGCCTGGGTGGCGCGTTCCTTCTCCAGCCACTCGGGGCGCTCGTCCTTCAGCGCGTCGATCTGCTCGCTGGTGAGCGCCTCGGTGACGCCCCCGCGAGCCAGCCCCGCGATGGAGACGCCCAGCTTCGCGGCGACCACCGGCCGCGGGTGGGGGCCGTCGCGGCGCAGGTCGCGGAGCCACTGGGGCGGGTCGGCCTGGAGGGCGTTGAGCTCGGCCCGGGAGACGGGTCCCTCCTGGAACTCACTGGGGGTGGCCGGGAGGTACACACCCAGTTTCTTGGCCGCGGTCGCGGGCTTCATGGTCTGGGTGCTCTGGTGCGAGGTCATGCCGACCAGGGTATCCAGCATGTGCGCCCGCTTCGAACCGGCCGGTAGCCTGGCCCGGTGACAAGCTCCGAAGACCGGCCCGCCGCCGACGCGTCCCCGTCCTTCCGGCTCGCGTTCGTCCCCGGCGTGACGCCCGGCAAGTGGGTGCGGGTCTGGCAGGAGCGGCTGCCCGGCATCCCGCTCACCCTGGTGCAGGTCGCGGCCCCCGAGGCGCCGGCGACGCTGCGCGAGGGCGGGGCCGACGCCGGACTGGTCCGGCTGCCGGTCGACGGCCCCGGCCTCAGCGCCATCCCCCTCTACACGGAGACGACGGTGGTCGTCGTCCCCAAGGACCACCTGCTCACGGCGCTGGACGAGGTGCCCGTCGAGGAACTGGCCGAGGAACTCGTCCTCCACCCGCTCGACGACCCGCTCGACTGGGAGCACCCCCCGGGCCTGCCCGCGCTCGAACGCCCCGCCACGACGGCCGACGCGATCGAACTGGTGGCGGCCGGGGTCGGACTGGTGGCCGTGCCGCAGTCGCTGGCCCGGCTGCACCACCGCCGCGACCTCACCTACCTGCCGCTGCTCGACGTGCCCGCCTCGCGCGTCGCCCTCTCCTGGCCCGAGGAGCACACCACCGACCTCGTCGACGCCTTCATCGGCATCGTCCGCGGCCGCACCGTCAACAGCACCCGGGGCCGCCTCCCGCCCCCGGCCCAGCCGAAGGGCAAGGCCAAGGCGGCCGACGCGAAGCCGGCCCCGCGCAAGGCGGCGGCCAAGTCCGCCCCGGGCGGGAAGAACGCGCGAGGCACCGCGGGCCGACCGAAGGGCGGCAAGGGCACCCCCGGGGCCAAGGGCGCCAAGCGGGGGAAGCCGCGCCGCAGGTCGTAGCGGCGTAGCGGTAGCGGCCCGGCGAGACACCGGCCTGCCGCGCGCCTGGGCGATGCCACCGACCGCCAAGAGCGCCCAGGCCCCCGACACCGGCCGCCCGCCTGACGGGCGGTACCGCCCTCGCCCGTCGGCCACCCCGTGCCGTCGGCCGTCTACGGCCCGTCAGCCGGTGCCGCCCCGCAGCCGCAGCAGGTACGCCGCGGTGAGTGAGACGGCGCGGTCCTCGTTGCGCGCCAGTTCCGCGAGCGCCCTGGAGGCCGCCTGACCCGGCACGTCCGCCAGCGCCTGGGTCAGGCGGCCGCGGGCGGCGGCCGGGGTGGTGGGCTCCGTGATCCGGGCGGTCACGGCGGCGGTGATCCGGTCCGCCGTCGTCCTGTCGGCCGCCAGCGCGCCCAGGGCGTCGGCCGCGTCCGTGTCCCGGCGGCCCGCCACGACCATGTCGATCAGGACGGGTACCGCGCCGGTGGCGCCGCGCGTCGCGAGGGAGAGCGCCGCGTGCGCCCGCACCACGGCGTCCGGGTGCCCCAGTGCCTCGTGGAGCCGCCCGGCCGCACCCTCGTCGGGCAGTTCGGCGAGGGCCCGTGCGGCCCGTTCCCGGACCGCGGCCACCGGGGAGTCCAGTGCCTGGGCCAGCAGCTCCTCGGCGCCCCCGGCCGACCGGGCCAGAGACCAGCGCAGGGCGCCGGCGACGTTCGTGTCCGGCTCGTTCAGCACCGCCTCGACCAGGGCTTCCACGGGTACCGGGACCTCGTCGGCCGAGGAGAGGGCCGCTCGCTGGCGTGCGTCGGCGCTCCGGGACCCCAGGGCGTGCAGCAGCGCGACCACCTGGAGGGCGTCCTCCCAGTCGGCCGGGTCCGCCGCGTCGATCCGGCGCAGCCGCGTCAGCAGCTCCGTCTGGGCCGCGATGCGCGCCCGGGTCTGACGGATGAGGTCGCCGACCAGCGCCGAGGGTGTGAAGCCGGGGTCGTCGAGTGCCCGGCCGATCTCCCGCAGCGACAGCCCCAGCGACCGCAGGCTCTCGACGTGCAGGATGCGCCGGATGTCCGCGCCGGAGTACTCGCGGTAGCCCGAGCCCGTGCGGCCCGAGGGCCGCACCAGGCCGAGTGACTCGTAGTGCCGGAGCATGCGGGCGCTGACCCCGGAGCGACGCGCCACCTCACCGATCAGCACGGGCTCATGCTCCCTCCCCGCGGGCCCCGCCGAGCGCCACGACGCGCTTGGCCTCCTCGATCGCGCCCGCGAACCCCGAGTCGGGGTCGCGCAGCAGCTGTTCGGTGGCGAGCGCGTGCGCGCGCACCTCCGGACCGGTGCCCCCGGCCGCCGCCCGCAGGGCGGGCACGGTCACCTCCCCCAGCGCGACCAGGGCCCGGCTGAGACTGCGCCGCGTCTCCTGACCGCCCCGCCCGAGCTGCGTCACCAGCACCTCGGCCAACGCGGGCCTCTCCTCCTCCGGCGCCAGCACGACCGCCGCCCGCCAGGCACTGCGCGCCACCTCCTCGTCGGCGTCGCTCAGCAGCGCGGGGGTGATCGCCGGGTACGCCCGTACGTCCCCGATCTTGGAGAGGGTGTGGAGCGCCTGGCTCCGGGCCTGCGCCCGCTCCGCGCGGACCTCGCCGAGCAGCGCGGGAAGCGTCAGACCGACCGGGTGGCGGGTGAGCGCCCAGGTGAGCATGTCGCGGACGAAGAACTCCGGTTCGGTCGCGCACCGCTCGACGAGCTTGGGGACGTAACGCGGGTCCGGCGCCGAACCGACCGCCAGCGCGGCCCGCAGCCGCGCGGACGCCCGCTCGTCCTCCAGCCCGTCGAGCCCTCGCGCCACATCGCTGTCCTGTCCCGTGACCGTCATCGAGACCACCTCCTCGCCCCGCAGTGAAGACCTTGTCACGGTGTCAAGGTCAAGTGCGGCCGGGCGGGGCTCAGCCTGTCACCAGGCGGCCGGCCAGGGAGAGGAACTGGAGGGCCGCGCCGTCGGCGTGCGGGACGAGGAGAGACCGAAGTTCCCGGGCGGCGGCTTCGACGAGGTGGCCGTCCCGGTCGGCGTGCAGGGTCTTCAGGGCGAAGGCGACGTGGGTGCAGCCCCCGGTGACGCGGATGCGGTGGGCGTCGCGGTGGTTCCGGTGCCGGGTCAGGACGCCGGCGGCATCGGCGGGCTCCCTCGGCCCAGGAGCGCCGCCGGAGAACCTCGCCCCCCGTGCGTCCGCGGGCGCCACGATTCCTCGTTGCATAAACGTGCATCTGTGCGTATAGTCATGCCACCTAGAAGGAGGGTTCCATGACGGTACGCGCGGCAGTGGCGGGCGCGAGTGGGTACGCGGGTGGCGAGGTGCTGCGGCTGCTGCTCCAGCACCCCGGGGTCGAGATCGGCGCGCTGACCGCGGGCTCCAACGCGGGACAGCGGCTCGGTGCGCTCCAGCCGCACCTGCTGCCGCTCGCCGACCGGGTGCTGGCGGCCACCACCGCCGAGGTGCTGGCCGGGCACGACGTCGTCTTCCTGGCGCTGCCGCACGGCCAGTCGGCCGCCGTCGCCGAGCAGCTCGGCGACGGCGTGCTGGTGGTGGACATGGGGGCCGACTTCCGGCTCGCGGACGCCGCCGACTGGGAGCGTTTCTACGGCTCGCCGCACGCCGGGACCTGGCCCTACGGCCTCCCCGAACTGCCGGGCGCCCGCGCCGGGCTGGCGGGGGCCAGGCGCGTCGCCGTGCCCGGTTGCTACCCGACGGCGGTGTCGCTGGCGCTCGCCCCGGCGTACGCCGCCCGCCTCGCCGAGCCGGAGGCCGTGGTCGTCGCCGCCTCCGGGACCTCCGGCGCGGGCAAGGCGGCCAAGCCGCACCTGCTGGGCAGCGAGGTGATGGGTTCCATGTCGCCGTACGGCGTGGGCGGCCTGCACCGGCACACTCCCGAGATGATCCAGAACCTGAGCGCCGCCGCCGGGGAGCGGGTCACCGTCTCCTTCACCCCGACGCTGGCCCCCATGCCGCGCGGCATCCTCGCCACCTCCAGCGCCAAGGCCCGCCCCGGCGTCGACGCCGAGCGCCTGCGCGAGGTCTACGAGAAGGCGTACGCGGACGAGCCCTTCGTCCACCTGCTGCCGGAAGGGCAGTGGCCCGCGACCGGAGCCGTGCACGGCTCCAACACCGCGCAGCTCCAGGTGGCGTACGACGAGGCCGCCGGGCGGATTGTGGTGATCAGCGCCATCGACAACCTGACCAAGGGCACCGCGGGCGGCGCCGTGCAGAGCATGAACCTCGCCCTCGGACTCCCGGAGACCAGCGGACTGCCCGCCACCGGTATCGCCCCCTGACCGGGGCCCGGGCGGCGGAGCCGGGCGCACACCCCGTACGGGCGGCGCCCTGAACCACGCCCCGGGCCCACGCGGGCGCCGGGGCGGAAGAGGCCGGAAGGCCGGAAGGAGAAGACCGTGAGCGTCACGGCAGCACAGGGATTCACCGCGGCGGGCATCGCCGCGGGCATCAAGGCGAACGGCAATCCGGACCTGGCCCTCGTGGTCAACACCGGTCCCCGCCGATCCGCTGCGGGCGTCTTCACCGCCAACCGCGTCAAGGCCGCGCCGGTCCTCTGGTCCCAGCAGGTCGTCAAGGACGGGCAGGTGGCCGCGGTCGTCCTCAACTCCGGCGGCGCCAACGCCTGCACGGGCCCCCGGGGCTTCCAGGACACCCACGCCACCGCCGAGAAGGTGGCCGAGGTCCTCGGTGAGGGCGCCGGCGACATCGCGGTCGCCTCCACCGGCCTCATCGGCGAACTGCTGCCGATGGACAAGCTGCTGCCCGGCGTCGAGACCGCGGCCGCCGCGCTCAGCGCGCACGGCGGGGAGAAGGCCGCCATCGCCATCAAGACCACCGACACCGTCCACAAGACGGCCGTCGCCACCGGGGACGGCTGGACCGTCGGCGGCATGGCCAAGGGCGCCGGCATGCTCGCCCCCTCCCTCGCCACCATGCTGGTCGTCCTCACCACCGACGCCGACCTCGACAGCGACAGCCTCGACCGGGCGCTGCGCGGCGCCACCCGCACCACCTTCGACCGGATCGACTCCGACGCCTGCATGTCGACCAACGACACCGTGCTGCTGCTGGCCTCCGGCGCCTCCGGCAGGGTCCCGGGCGAGGCGGAGTTCGCCGAGGCCGTCCGCACCGTCTGCGACGACCTGGCCCGCCAGCTCATCGGCGACGCCGAGGGCGCCAGCAAGGACATCCGCATCGAGGTGACCGGCGCCGCCAGCGAGGAGGACGCCGTGCAGGTCGGCCGGACCATCGCCCGCAACAACCTGCTCAAGTGCGCCGTGCACGGCGAGGACGCCAACTGGGGCCGGGTGCTCTCCGCCATCGGCACCACCGACGCCGTCTTCGAACCCGACCGGCTCGACGTCGCCATCAACGGCGTCTGGGTCTGCAAGGACGGCGGCGTCGGCGAGGACCGCTCGCTGGTCGACATGCGCTACCGCGAGGTCACCATCACCGCCGACCTGCACGCGGGCGACGCCTCCGCGGTCATCTGGACCAACGACCTCACCGCCGACTACGTCCACGAGAACAGCGCGTACTCCTCCTGACCCGGCCGGTGCCCGGACCGCCCGGCCCGCGCACCGCCAGGAGACCGCCCGGCCCGACCCGGCCGCCCAGGCCCGAAGGACGCCCGCACCCATGAGCACCCGTAAACACACCGCGCTGCCCAAGGCGCAGATCCTCGTCGAGGCGCTGCCCTGGCTCACCCGCCACCACGGCAAGACCGTCGTCGTCAAGTTCGGCGGCAACGCCATGATCAACGAGGAGTTGAAGGCCGCCTTCGCCCAGGACATCGTCTTCCTGCGCCACGCCGGGCTCAAGCCCGTCGTCGTGCACGGCGGCGGCCCGCAGATCAGCGCCCAGCTCGACCGGCAGGGCCTGGTCAGCGAGTTCAAGGCCGGCCTGCGCGTCACCACCCCGGAGGCGATGGACGTCGTACGGATGGTCCTCGCCGGGCAGGTCCAGCGGGAACTGGTCGGCCTGCTCAACCGGCACGGCCCGCTCGCCGTCGGCCTCACCGGTGAGGACGCCCACACCATCACCGCCACCAAGCACCAGCCGCGCATCGAGGGCGAACTGGTCGACATCGGCCGGGTCGGCCAGATCACCGAGATCGACACCGGCGCCATCGAGGCCCTGCTGGCGAACGGCCGCATCCCCGTCGTCTCCTCCATCGCCCGCAGCGCCGACGACGACCACGTCTACAACGTCAACGCCGACACCGCCGCCGCCGCCCTGGCCGCCGCACTGAACGCCGAGACGCTCATGGTCCTCACCGACGTCGAGGGGCTCTACGAGGACTGGCCGCGCAGCGACGAGGTGATCAGCCGCCTCACCGCCACCGAGCTGGAGAAGCTCCTGCCCGACCTGGCCAGCGGCATGGTCCCCAAGATGGAGGGCTGCCTGCACGCCGTACGCAACGGCGTCACCACCGCCCGCGTCATCGACGGGCGCGTCCAGCACTCCATCCTGCTGGAGATCTTCACCGACGAAGGCATCGGCACCATGGTCGTCCCGGACCCGGAGGAACTCACGTGACCGCCACCCCGCCCGCCCACGCCGCCGAGTCCGGCGGCAACGCCGCGCTCACCTCGCGGTGGCAGGACGCCCTGATGGAGAACTACGGCACCCCGCGCCTGCCCCTGGTCCGCGGCGAAGGCGCCGTCCTCACCGACGCCGACGGCGCCACTTACCTCGACCTGGTCGGCGGCATCGCCGTCAACGCCCTCGGCCACGGCCACCCGGCCGTCGTCGAGGCGGTCAGCCGGCAGATCGCCTCGCTGGGCCACGTCTCCAACCTCTTCACCGCCGAGCCGCCCGTCGCCCTCGCCGAGGAACTCCTGCGCCTCCTCGGCCGCCCCGGCCGCGTCTTCTTCGCCAACTCCGGCGCCGAGGCCAACGAGGCCGCCTTCAAGATCGGGCGGCTCACCGGCCGCACCCACATGGTCGCCACCGAAGGCGGCTTCCACGGCCGCACCATGGGCGCGCTCGCGCTGACCGGCCAGCCCGCCAAGCAGGCGCCGTTCCTGCCGCTGCCCGGCGAGGTCACCCACGTGCCGTACGGGGACGCCGAGGCGCTGCGCGCCGCCGTCACCGAGGAGACCGCCGCCGTCTTCCTGGAGCCGATCCAGGGCGAGAACGGGGTGGTCGTCCCGCCCGCCGGCTACCTCCGGGCCGCCCGCGAGATCACCCGCGCCACCGGCACCCTCCTCGTCCTGGACGAGGTGCAGACCGGGATCGGCCGCACCGGCCACTGGTTCGAGCACCAGGCGCACGAGGGCGTCGACCCCGACGTCGTCACCCTCGCCAAGGGACTCGGCGGCGGCCTGCCGATCGGCGCCACCGTCGCCTTCGGCCCCGCCGCCGACCTGCTGCGGCCCGGCCAGCACGGCACCACCTTCGGCGGCAACCCCGTCGCCTGCGCCGCCGGGCTCGCCGTCCTCACCACCATCGCCGCCGACGGCCTCCTCGACCAGGTGAAGCGGGTCGGCGAGCGGCTGCGGAACGGAATCGAGGGGCTCGGCCACCCGCTGGTCCACCAGGTACGCGGTGCGGGCCTGCTGCTGGGTATCGTGCTCAACGAGCCGCTCGCACCCACCGTCCAGCAGGCGGCTCAGGACGCCGGCCTGCTGGTCAACGCGCCCGCCCCCGACGTCGTACGGCTGATGCCGCCGCTGGTGTTCACCGACGAGGAGGCGGACACCTTCCTGCGGGCCCTGCCCGGCGTCCTCGACACCGCGCGGAAGACCGCGGGGACGACCGCCCAGGGGGATCGATGAGCCGCAGAACGGGACGACGACGATGAGCCAGGCGCACGAGAACGAGAGCGCCCAGGCGGTGCCGCAGACGCGCACCGCCCGCCACCGCCGGATCGTGGACATCCTCAACCGGCAACCGGTGCGCTCACAGAGCCAGTTGGCCAAGCTCCTCGCCGACGACGGGCTGAGCGTCACGCAGGCCACCCTCTCCCGGGACCTCGACGAGCTGAACGCCGTCAAGATCCGCAACGCCGAGGGTGACCTCATCTACGCCGTGCCCAGCGAAGGGGGCTTCCGCACGCCGCGCGCCCCGCTGGGGGAGTCCGCCAAGGAGGAGCGGATGCGGCGGCTCTCCGGCGAACTGCTGATCTCCGCCGAGGCCTCGGCCAACCTGGTGGTGCTGCGGACACCGCCCGGCGCCGCCCAGTTCCTCGCCTCCGCCATCGACCAGGCGGAACTCCACGACGTCCTCGGCACCATCGCGGGTGACGACACGCTGATGCTGATCAGCCGCGCCCCCGAAGGCGGCCAGGCCCTCGCCGAGCACCTGCTGCGGCTCGCCCAGAACGACCACTGAACCCCGCCGGCCGCCCTGCCCCGCGTGTGAGGGGCGGCCGGGCGGGTACACCGGCGGTCGACCGGGCCGTACCCCACCGGAGGTAGCGGCGGGGTGTCCGGTTCGCCCGCGCGGCCGAGGACGGGACGGGCCCCGCGCCCTACGCTGGTACGCATGCCGTCCACCGCACGGAGCCGCCTGTGGCCGCCCCGGGGCCGCGCCGCCGACGCCGCTCTGGCCGGCGGCCTCTTCCTCGTGGTCGGCCTCGGCACCCTGCGGTCGCTGATCGGCGCCCGCGAAGAGCCCTGGGCGGTCACCGCCGCCAACTGGCTGCTGATCGCGGTGGCCTGCGGCGCGCTGTACTTCAGCTCCCGGCGTCCGGTGCCCGCCGCCTCCGCCGCCGCCCTCGCCACAGCGGTCTACTACGTCACCAGCGCCTACGACGGACCGCTGCTCCTCGCCGTGGTGGTGGCCCTCTTCACGGTGGCCGCCGCCGGGCGGCTGCACGCCGCCGTGGTCATCGCCGCGCTCTGCCTCATCGGCACCGCGCTGGGCACCCTTCAGGGCAACGGCGACGTCAACCACGTGGCGCTGTTCATGCTCACCGGCTGGTTCGTCGCCATGATCACCCTCGGCGGGCTCCGCCACAGCCACCTCGTCCGTGCCCGGGAGACCGAGGAGCGCGCCGCCACCCAGGAGCGGCTGCGCATCGCCCGGGAACTCCACGACGTGGTCGGTCACCACCTCTCCCTCATCAACGTCCAGTCCGCCGCCGCCCTGCGCCGCCTCACCAAGGACCCGGCCGCCGGAGCCGGTCAGGCGGCAGAGGCGCTCGGCGCCGTCAAGGCCGCCAGCCACGAGGCGCTGCGCGAACTGCGCGCCACGCTCGGGGTGCTGCGCGACGCCGGGGAGGAGGCACCGACCGCGCCCGCGCCGGGCCTCGCCCGGATCGGCGAACTCACCGGCGCCGCCCGCGCCACCGGTCTCACCGTCACCGTCCACCGCACCGGGGGACCCGGCCGGCTGCCGGTCGAGGCCGACCTCGCCGCGTACCGCATCGTGCAGGAGTCGCTGACCAACGTCGCCCGGCACGCCCGGGCCACCCGCGCCGACATCCGGCTCGACGGTGACGGCCACCGGCTGACGGTCAGCGTCACCGACGACGGGCGTGGTCCCGTCACCGACCCCGCCGGGACCGGCCCGACCGGCTCGGGCGTCACCGGGATGCGCGAGCGGGCCCGCGCCCTCGGCGGCGACCTCACCGCCGGACCCGCCCCGGGCGGCGGCTTCGCCGTCCACGCCACCCTGCCCCTCGCCCCGTTCGCAGCCCAGGAGGAACCCCGCCGATGATCACGGTGCTCATCGCCGACGACCAGCGGCTGGTCCGGGCCGGGTTCCGGTCGATCCTGGAGGACGAGGAGGACATCGAGGTGGTCGGGGAGGCCGCCGACGGCGAGCAGGCCGTCGCCGCCGCCCGCGCCCTGCGGCCCGACGTGGTCCTCATGGACATCCGGATGCCCGGCACCGACGGCCTGGAGGCGGCCCGCCGCATCACCGCGGACCCATGCCTGGAGACCGTCCGCGTCGTCATCCTCACCACCTTCGACCTGGACGAGTACGTCTACCGGGCGCTGCGCGAGGGCGTCACCGGCTTCCTCGTCAAGGACACCGAACCCGAGGAACTGGCCCACGCCCTCCGCGTCGCCGCCCGCGGCGACGCGCTGATCAGCCCCTCGGTCACCCGCCGCCTCATCGCCGAGTTCGCCGGCCGCGCCGCCCCGCCCCCGCCGGACCCCCGGCTGAACGCCCTCACCGACCGCGAACGCGAGGTGCTCCGCCTGGTCGCCGCCGGCCTCACCAACGACCGCATCGCCGCCACCCTCGTCGTCAGCCCCGCCACGGCGAAGACCCACGTCAGCCGCGTCCTGACCAAGCTCGGCGTCCGGGACCGTTCCCAGCTCGTCGTGCTCGCCTACGAGTCGGGGCTGGTGTCGCCGGGGTGGCTCGGCGGCTGACCGCGCACCCCAGGAGTACGCCGCGCACCGCCGGGGACGCCCGGGGGAGTAGCCGGCCGGCGACCCGGGGCGGACGCGCGGCGGGTGACCCTCGGCCCAGGCTCGGCGGCATGACACCACGCACCTCGACACCGGGCAGGGCACCGGCCGCCGCGACGGGCTTCCTCGTCGGCGGCGCCGCCGGATTCCTGCTCACCGAAGCAGTCGCCGTCCTGGTCGGCCTGGCCCTCGGCGAACCCCTCGACGTCGGCGGCGGCGGTCCCCTGCGGGCCGTCCTCGTGGCCGCCGTGCTGCTCTGCGCCCTCGCCGGAGCCCTGGTGGGTCTCCGCCGCGCCGGCCGCCCCGGACCGCGCCCGGAAGGGGGCCGCTGAGATGGCACGCACCGAAGCCGTCCCGGCCTCCTCCGCCGCGACCCCGCCCCCCGGCCGCCTCGGCCGGATCGCCGCCGGGTCGATGCGGCACCGCGGGACCGCCCTGCTGCTCTGGCTGGTCCTGGTCGCCGCCCTCACCGCCGGGGCCCAGGCGGCCGGGGACGGCTACCGCAACGACCACTCGCTGCCCGGCACCGACTCCCAGGCCGCCGCCGACCTCCTCGCCGCACACGGGGCCGGGCCGGAGGACCGCACCGTCCGCGTCCTGCTGAAGAACGCGGACGGACTCGACGCCGGCCAGGACCGGATCACCGGCCTCCTCGACCAGGTGAAGGGTCTGCCCTCGGTCGACTCCGTGCGGGGCCCCTGGTCGCAGGGGGGTGCCGTCTCGCGGGACGGCACGATCGGCTACGCCACCGTCGCTCTCGACGACGGGGACGGCCCGCTCCCCGCCGAGGACCTGACCCGGCTGCTGGAGACCGTGCGGGAGGCCGGCGGCGACGGGCTGGTGACCGCCGTCGGGGGCGAGGCCACCCGGGGAGCCGAGGAGTCGGGCGGCGGAGCCGCCGAGGGCGCGGGGATGCTCGCCGCCCTCGTCATCCTGGTCCTCTTCCTCGGCTCGCTGGTCGCGGCCGCCGTCCCCCTGGTCACCGCCGTCCTCGCGGTCGGCGGCGCGCTCGGACTGATCGGGCTCGCCGCGCACCTCTTCACCGTCGCCGACTTCACCCCGCCGGTGATGATGCTGGTCGGCCTCGGCGTGGGCGTCGACTACGCCCTGCTGATCTTCCACCGCCACCGCACCGAACTGCTGGCCGGAGCCGACCGGCACCACGCCGCCGTACGGGCCATGGAGGTGGCCGGGCGGACCGTCCTCTTCGCCGGCGGCACCGTCATCATCGCCCTGCTCGGCCTGGTCGTCCTCGGCCTCGGCGCCCTCCAGGGCGTCGCCCTCGCGGTCGCGCTGACCGTCCTGGTCACCATGGCCGCCTCGGTCACCCTGCTGCCCGCCCTGCTCGCCCTCGCCGGAGCCCGGATCGAGCGGCGGATCCGCGCCCGGGAGGCGAAGCGGCGCGCCAGGCGCGGGGAGGCCGGCGCCGGCCTGGCGGACGGCGGGCGCCGGGCCGCCCTCGCCACGGCCGTCGGGCGCCGACCGCTGTCCGTGCTGCTCGCCGGGGCCGCCGTGCTGGTGGCGCTCTCGGCACCGGTGCTCGGGATGCGGCTCGGCTTCGCCGACGCCGGGACCGACCCGGCCGGGTCGAGCAGCCGCACCGCGTACGACCTGACGGCCGAAGGGTTCGGCCCCGGCTTCAACGGGCCGCTGGTGGTCGTCGCCGAGGGCGGCGACGCCACGTCGGGAAGGCGACTGGCCACGGCGCTCGGCGAGGCGGAGGGCGTGGCGGCGGTCCAGGGCCCGTTCCCCGCCGGGGACGGGGGGATCGCCACCGTGCTGGCCTTCCCGGAGACAGGGCCGCAGGACGAGGCCACCGCCCAACTGGTGCGTGAGCTGCGCGCCGACGTGCTGGCGCCGCTCACCGAGGAGACGGGGGAGCGCTACCGGGTGGGCGGGCCGACCGCCGCCGCGCTGGACTTCGCCGACTCCGTCTCCGGGCGGATGCCGCTCTTCGTCGCCGTGGTGGTGGGGCTCTCCACCCTGCTGCTGCTCGTGGTCTTCCGTTCCCTGCTGGTGCCGCTGAAGGCGGCGGTGCTCAACCTGCTCTCCATCTCCGCGGCGCTCGGCGTCGTCACGCTGGTCTTCCAGAACGGCTGGTTCGGGGTGACCGGCGGGCCGGTGGAGGCGTTCGTCCCGGTGATGGTCTTCGCCATCGTCTTCGGCCTCTCCATGGACTACGAGGTCTTCCTCGTCTCCCGGATGCGCGAGGTGTGGCTGCGTGCCGGCGACGCGCGGCAGGCGGTGGGTGAGGGGCTGGCCGCCACCGGCAAGGTGATCACGGCGGCCGCCGCCATCATGATCGTGGTCTTCGCCGCCTTCGTACTGAGTCCGGGGCGGATGCTCCAGCAGTTCGGGCTGGCGCTGGCGGTGGCGGTGCTGCTCGACGCGGTGGTGATCCGCTGCCTGATCGTCCCGGCGGTGATGCGGCTGCTGGGCGCCCGCGCCTGGTGGCTGCCCGGGCCGCTCGCCCGGGTCCTGCCCCGGTCCGGGACACGGGGCGGCTGAGCGCGGCGGGCCCGCGCCCCCGGGGGGGCGTGGGCCCGCGTACGTGTACCGAGCGGTCTCAGGCCGCCGGCGCGGTCCCGCCGGTGGAGGCGGCCGCCTCCAGGGCGTCGGCGCGGCGGGCCCGGTGGGCCATCCAGGCGGCGACCAGGGCGCCGGAGACGTTGTGCCAGACGGAGAAGACGGCGGCGGGCAGGGCGGCCATCGGGGAGAAGTGGGCGGTGGCCAGGGAGGCGGCGAGGCCGGAGTTCTGCATGCCGACCTCGAAGGACATGGCGCGGCTGGCGGGGGCGCCGAGGCCGAAGAGGCGGCCCGCGCCGTAACCGAGGGCGAGCCCCAGCCCGTTGTGGAGGACCACCGCGAGGATCACGGTGAGCGCCGCCGACTTGATGGCGTCGGCGCTGCCGGAGACCACCGCCGCCACGATGGCCGCGACGGCGACGGAGGAGAGCCACGGCATGGCGGGCAGCACCCGGTCGACGTGCCGTCCGGCGGCCAGACGGACCAGGACACCGGCGATCACCGGGAGCAGCACGGTCTTCAGGATGTCGCCGACCATGGCGCCCGCGTCCACCGGCAGGTACTCCCCGGCCAGCAGCAGCGTCAGCGGCGGGGTGATGAGCGGGGCCAGCACGGTCGAGACGGTGGCGACCGAGACGGAGAGCGCCACGTCGCCCCGGGCGAGGTAGGTGACGACGTTGGAGGCGGTGCCGCTGGGGGCGCAGCCGACCAGGATCACGCCGGCCGCAAGTGCGGGCGGCAGGGAGAGCGCGTGGGCCACGAGCCAGCCGAGCCCGGGCATGATCACGTAGTGCGCGACCAGGCCGAGCACCACCGCCCACGGCCGCTTCACCACGCCCTGGAAGTCCAGCGGCGTCATCGTCAGGCCCATGCAGAACATGACGCAGCCCAGCAGATAGGGCACGCCGCCGGTCCACCCGGCGAAGAGAGACGGGCCGGCGAGGCCGAGAGCGCCCGCGGCGAGGACGAGGAGCGGGAAGAGCGTGACCGCGCGGCGGGCCGCGCGGTCCCTGGCGCCGTCGGCGCCGCTGTGGGGGGTCATCTGTCCGGACTGCACGCCCGCGATGCAACGCCCGGTGGGCGGGCACCGCAAACCCGTCTCGTCATGTGGTCACTACATCTGTCCGGCCGTCTCGCCCGTCCCGTCCCCGGCCGGACCGGTGCGCGGCGGCAGGGGCAGCGGCAGCCCCGGCAGCCCGTCCATGCTGGCGCGGATGTGCTCCTTCTTGGCGAAGTAGGCGTCGAGCGAGGCGTCGTCCTCCCGGGCGAACCGCTTGGCGTGCAGGTCGCGGTCCGACTCGTACGCCATGAAGGGCACCGCGTAGCCGCAGGAGTCGCGGACCCTCTCGGCGCGCACGACGATCACCGCGCGCAGCCCGTGCGGGACCGGGTCGACGCCGGAGAAGCGGGCCACCAGTTCCTCGAAGCGCGGGTCGTCCCGGAAGACCGGCTCGCCCCGGCCGTGCACCCGCACGATGGTGGGCGGGCCCTGGAAGGCGCACCACATCAGGGTGATCCGGCCGTTCTCGCGGAGGTGGGCGACGGTCTCGGAGTGGCTGCCGGCGAAGTCCAGGTAGGCCACGGTGTGCGGATCGAGCACGGTGAACGAGCCGGTGACGCCCTTGGGGGAGAGGTTGACCGTGCCGTCCTCGGCGAGCGGGGCGGTAGCCGTGAAGAACACCGGCTGGGCCTCGATGAAGGTGCGGAGGCGGCCTTCGATACGTGCGTATTCCTTACCCATGCGGATCATTATTCGCCTGTCCGTGCGATCGGGGGCAGGGTTTTCCCGTCACGGGGCGGACGCTTTGACGAAACATGCAGCCCGGTGCATAGTTATGCCTGACGGTGTGCATCGTAGGGGGAGCCTCGCCCGGCGGCCCGCGCCACCGGAGCACACCACCCGTCCCGTGCGAGGAAGCGAGTACAGCAGTGAGCAGCAACAACGGTGACGTCCGCCTCTGGGGCGGCCGGTTCGCGGACGGCCCCGCCGAGGCACTGGCCAAGCTGTCGGCCTCGGTCCACTTCGACTGGCGGCTCGCCCCGTACGACATCGCGGGCTCCCGCGCCCACGCGCGCGTGCTGCGCACCGCGGGGCTGCTCACCGAGGACGAGCTGACCCGGATGCTGGCCGGCCTGGACCGGCTGGAGGCGGACGTCGCCGACGGCTCCTTCACCGGCACCATCGCCGACGAGGACGTGCACACCGCGCTGGAGCGCGGCCTGCTGGAGCGCCTCGGCCCCGACCTGGGCGGCAAGCTCCGCGCCGGCCGCTCCCGCAACGACCAGGTCGCCACCCTCTTCCGGATGTACCTGCGCGACCACGCCCGGGTCATCGGCGGACTGCTCGCCGAACTCCAGGACGCGCTGGTCGGCCTCGCCGAGGCCCACCCGGACGTGGCCATGCCCGGCCGCACCCACCTTCAGCACGCCCAGCCGGTGCTCTTCGCCCACCACGTCCTCGCCCACGTCCAGGCGCTCTCCCGGGACGCCGAGCGGCTGCGGCAGTGGGACACCCGCACCGCCGTCTCGCCGTACGGCTCCGGCGCGCTGGCCGGTTCCTCGCTCGGGCTCGACCCGCAGGCGGTCGCCAAGGACCTCGGCTTCGAACGGGGCTCCTCGGGCAACTCCATCGACGGCACCGCCGCCCGCGACTTCGTCGCCGAGTTCGCCTTCATCACCGCGATGGCGGGGGTCAATCTCTCCCGGATCGCCGAGGAGGTCATCCTCTGGAACACGAAGGAGTTCTCCTTCGTCACCCTGCACGACGCCTTCTCCACCGGCTCCTCGATCATGCCGCAGAAGAAGAACCCGGACATCGCCGAGCTGGCCCGGGGCAAGTCCGGTCGCCTCATCGGCAACCTCACCGGCCTGCTCGCCACCCTCAAGGCGCTCCCGCTGGCGTACAACCGGGACCTCCAGGAGGACAAGGAGCCGGTCTTCGACTCCGTCGACCAGTTGGAGATCCTGCTTCCGGCCTTCACCGGCATGATGGCCACGCTCACCGTGCACCGGGAGCGGATGGAGGAGCTGGCGCCCGCCGGTTTCTCCCTCGCCACCGACATCGCCGAGTGGCTGGTCCGCCAAGGCGTGCCGTTCCGCGTCGCCCACGAGGTGGCGGGCGAGTGCGTCAAGGTCTGCGAGGCCGAGGGGATCGAGCTGGACCAGCTCACCGACGAGCAGTTCGGCGAGATCTCCGCACACCTCACCCCCGAGGTCCGCACCGTCCTGGACGTCCCCGGGGCCCTCGCCTCCCGCAGCGGACGCGGCGGCACCGCGCCCTCCGCCGTCGCCGCCCAGCTGGTCGAGGTCAAGGCCGACCTGGTCGTCCAGCACGCCTGGGCCGAGGCGAAGCAGCCCGCCGGCAAGTGATCCGGCGGGCTCCGCGCCCGTCGGAGGGGACCCCGTACCGCCGCGCCGGTGCGGGGTCCTCGCGTGCGCAAAGGAGCGTGCCGCCGCCGAACCGGCCGGCTGGGGCCTCCCGGCGCGCGGGCGCCGGTCCGCGGAGACGCGATGCGCGGGGTGCGGCGCACGGCCCCATCCGTCGGCGGTCCGCCAGGAGCTCCCGGCCGTCCGGGCCGCGGCCTCACGCCTTTCCGGCCCACCGCTCCAGCCGCTCGAAGTCCGCCTCCCGCAGGCCCACGGTCCGGTCGATCTGCAGCAGCAGCGCGGGCGCCGGGTGGTGGCGCCGGGCCCACAGCTCGTCGGCCTCCGTGAGGTCGTCGTCCACCCACGCGAACCGGCGGCCGTCGGCGTAGGCGAGCAGGCGGCGCGTCTTCCAGAACGTGCCCGCCGGTCCCGGCACGGCCGGGGCGGGGAATTCGACGTACGGCAGCGGCGGCAGGCCGAGGACCGGGGCGATCCAGGCGTTGGCCTCGTCCTCCCAGGTCGTCGCCCACACCAGTTCGTACCGGTGCCGGAGCGCGCGCAGCCGCGTGCCGTGGGCCGGGTCGAGCAGAACCGTCAGCGGCTCCGGCCAGCTCCAGCCCGCCGGGCGCATCAGGTGCGGGTGGAAGCCGTCCGGCGGCGCGGGCGCGCCGAGGGCGCCGTACGGGTTGAGGGGCCCGTCCACGTCCAGGAAGAGCAGCGGCTTCATCATCCCAGGGTGCCTGCTCGGCCGGGGGGAGTCGCGGTGCGGGTGCCCGCGTCTCTCCGCGCGGCGTGTCACGCCGGCCCGCAGTTGATACGGAAGTATCCCGCGTGAGACGAACCTGTCTCATCTGGGTTAGTGTTGTCCCATGTCAGTCGATCGTGACCAGATGCTCCGCGCCGCCGCCGCGCTCCTCGCCCGCAACCCCGGCGCCACCATGGACGAGGTGGCCCGTGCCGTCGGCGTCGGCCGGGCGACCCTGCACCGGCACTTCGCCGGCCGGGACGCCCTGGTGCGGGCCCTGGAGGAGCAGGGCATCGCGGAGTTCGGCGCCGCCATGGACGCCGCCCGCCTCGACGAGGGCAGCTCCGAGGAGGCCCTGCGCCGCCTCGTGGCCGCCCTGGAGCCCGGCGCCCAGCTCTACGGCTTCCTGGTCAACGAGGCCCAGCTCTTCCAGGAGGACGTCAACGAGGGCTGGGACCGGCTCGACGCCCGGATCGCCGCCTTCTTCCGGCGGGGCCAGGAGCGCGGCGAGTTCCGCATCGACCTGCCCGCCGCCTGGCTGACCGAGGCGCTCTACGGACTCCTGGGCGCGGCGGTCTTCGCCGTGCAGCAGGGCCGCGTCGCCGCCAACGACTTCACCTACCTGATGGCCGAGCTGATGCTCGGCGGAGCGCGCCGGAGCGTGACCCGATGACCGCCTCCCACTCCACCCGGGCCGCCGACCAGGAGCTGAGCCGGTCCGGTCGCTGGATCGCCCTCGCCGTCCTCGTGCTGGCCGTCCTGCTGGTGGCCGTCGACGCCACCGTGCTGGGCCTCGCGACGCCGTTCCTCAGCGAGGACCTGAGGCCGACCGGCACCCAGCTGCTGTGGATCGGCGACGTCTACTCCTTCGTCATCGCCGGCCTGCTGGTCTCGATGGGCAGCCTCGGCGACCGCATCGGCCGCAAGAAGATGCTCCTCACCGGCGCCACCGCGTTCGGCCTGGTGTCGGTCCTCAACGCCTACGCCACCTCGCCCGAGCTGATGATCGTGGCCCGTGCCCTGCTCGGTGTCGCCGGGGCCACCCTGATGCCGTCCACGCTGGCGCTGATCCGCAACATCTTCCACGACGCCCGCGAGCGCAGCGTCGCCATCGGCATCTGGGGCGCGGCGGCCTCGGCGGGCGCCGCCGTCGGCCCGGTCGTCGGCGGGTTCCTGCTGGAGCACTTCTGGTGGGGCTCGGTCTTCCTCATCAACCTGCCCGTCATGGCCGTGCTGGTGATCGTCGGCCTCAAGCTGCTCCCCGAGTCGAAGAACCCCGCGCCCGGCCCCTGGGACCTGCCCAGCGTCGGCCTCTCCCTGGTCGGCATCATCGCCGTGGTCTACGCGATCAAGGAAGGCGCCGTGCACGGCGCCTCGTGGGACGTCGGGGCGGCCGCCCTCCTGGGGCTCGCCGCGCTGGCCTGGTTCGTCCGCCGCCAGCTCACCCTGACGTCCCCGCTGCTGGACATGCACCTCTTCCGCAACCGGGGCTTCTCCGCCGCCGTCCTCGCCGACCTCCTGACCATCCTGGGCCTGGCCGGTCTGGTCTTCTTCCTCTCCCAGTACCTCCAGCTCGTCCAGGGCAGGCGACCGCTGGAGGCCGGGCTCGCCGAACTCCCGGCCGCCGTCGGCGCCGTCATCGCCGGTCTGCTCGCGGGCCGGGCCGCCCGCCGCTTCTCGGTCCGCGCGGTGGTCTCCGGCGGGCTCGCCTCGATCGGCCTGGCACTGGGGGCGATCACCCTGGTCGGCCAGGACACCGCCTACCCGCTGCTCGGCGCGATCCTGCTGGTGGTCGGCGTCGGTGCCGGGCTCGCCTTCACCGTGACCGCAGACGTGATCCTCTCCACCGTGCCGAAGGAGCAGGCCGGTGCGGCCTCCGCCGTCTCGGAGACCGCCTACGAACTGGGCGCCGCCCTCGGCATCGCCCTGCTCGGCTCCATCGTCACGGGCGTCTACCGCGGCTTCGCGACCCCGGCGGGGACGCCGGGCCCCGTGGCCGACGCCGCCCACGAGTCCCTCGGCGGCGCCGTCGAGGCCGCCTCGGAGCTGCCGGCGCGGACCGGGGCCGAGCTGGTGGCCGCCGCGCAGCGCGCCTTCGTCGACGGCCTGCACACCGCCTCCTCGGTCGGTGCGCTGGTGCTGGTCGCCACCGCCGTGGCCGCCTGGTTCCTGCTCCGGGGCCAGCGTCTGGAGGGCGGGGCGGCCACCGCTCACCCCTGACCGGGCCGCGCCGCATACGCGTGAGAGGGCCCCGCTGCCGCAGCGGGGCCCTCTCGTCGTGCGGTGGGTGGCCGGCCGGCTCCCCGGCGGTGGCCGGCCCGGTGCGCCGCCTGCCGGCGGGTCAGGCCGCCTTCGCCTTGGTGGCGTACATGTCCACGTACTCCTGGCCGGAGAGCCGCATGACCTCGGTCATCACCGAGTCGGTGACGGCGCGCAGGACGTAGCGGTCGCGGTCCATGCCGTCGTAGCGGGAGAACTCCATCGGCTCGCCGAAGCGGACGGTGACCTTGCCGGGGCGCGGCATGCCCTTGCCGCCCGGCTGGATCTTGTCCGTGCCGATCACGGCGAACGGCACCACGGGGGCGCCGGTCATCAGGGTGAGGCGCGCGATGCCGGTGCGGCCCCGGTAGAGGCGGCCGTCGGGGGAGCGGGTGCCCTCCGGGTAGATCGAGAAGACCTTGCCCTCCTCCAGCACCCGACGGCCCGTCATCAGCGCCGCCACCCCGCCGCGTCCGCCGTCCCGGTCCACCGGGATCATCCCCGCGCCCCGGAAGAACCAGGCCATCGCCCGGCCCTTGAGGCCCTTGCCCGTCACGTACTCGTCCTTGCCGATGAAGAAGACCGGCCGCTCGCAGCAGACCGGCATGATCAGCGAGTCGATGAAGGTGAGGTGGTTTCCGGCCAGAATGACCGGGCCGGTCCCGGGGACGTTCTCCGCCCCCTCCACCTGCGGCCGGAACATCAGGCGCAGGACGGGACCGAGGGTGGCCCTCATGAACGCGAGGCTGGACAAGTGGCCCTCCGATGGCTGGGGTTGGCTGGCAGGTCGGCGCGAACCCCCGCCGTCACCCGGGGGCGGCGGGGCCCGGCGCGGCGGGCCGGGCGGTCACCCGGCACGGAACCACGCAGGTGAGGACGATACTCGCGGTTCGCCGCGGTGCGCACATCGGGTTGATGAACCGGATACGCAGTGTTGACCTGTGTTGGTCCGCCGTTCGGCCCAAGGTCTCCCGCGGGCAAGGGGCGCGCCCCTACGATCGAGCCGCTTTGACAGGTTCGGGACACCCACGGAAACGGAGTCGCTCCATGCCGAAGTCCTCCTCCGGACAGCCCCCCGCCGGCGGCGCCCCGCGCCGCGCCCTGCTCGGTGCCACCGTCGCCTCCGCCGCGGGACTCGCCCTCGGCCTGCCGCAGACCGCGGGGACCGCCGAGGCGGCCGGGAGGAAGCGCCCCGGCTCCTTCCGCGACCTGCCGTACCCGACCGTCATCGCCCACCGCGGAGCCAGCGGATACCGGCCCGAACACACCCTCGGCGCCTACCAGCTCGCCCTGGACATGGGCGCCCACATCGTCGAGCAGGACCTGGTGCCCACCAAGGACGGCCATCTCGTATGCCGTCACGAGAACGACATCACCGGTACCACCGACGTCGCCGACCACCCCGAGTTCGCCGGCCGCAAGGCCACCAAGTCGATCGACGGGGTGGAGCTGACCGGCTGGTTCACCGAGGACTTCACCCTGGCGGAGCTGAAGACGCTGCGCGCCACCGAGCGCATCCCCGGCACCCGGCAGCACAGCACCCTCTACGACGGCCGCTGGGACATCCCCACCTTCGAGGAGGTGCTGCGCTGGGCCGGCCGGCAGGGCAAGGAGCGCGGCGCGCCGGTCTGGCTGCACGTGGAGACCAAGCACCCCACCTACTTCCGCTCGCTCGGCCTCGGAGTGGAGGAGCCGCTGGCCGAGCTGCTGCGCGAGTACCGACGCGACCGCGCCACCTCGCCGCTCTTCGTCCAGTCCTTCGAGCCGACCAGCATCCAGAGACTCCACCGGCTGGTCGGAACCCCCGGCGTCGTCCTGCTCTCCGGCCCCGCCACCCGCCCCTGGGACTTCGTCGAGTCCGGCGACCCGCGCACCGTCGCCGACCTCATCACCCCCGCCGGACTGAAGGAGATCGCCCGGTACGCCAAGGGCATCGGCCCCACCCTGGACCTGGTCATCCCGCGCCGCCCCGACGGCACCCTCGGCAAGCCGTCCACCCTGGTCGCCGACGCGCACGCCAAGGGACTCGTCCTGCACCCGTACACGATGCGCAACGAGAACCAGTTCCTGCCCGCCGAATTCCGCCGCGGCACCGACCCGAACGCCTACGGCGACGCCTTCGGCGCCTTCCGCGCCTACCTGGACACCGGGATCGACGGGATCTTCTCCGACCAGTGCGACACCGCGCTGCTCGCCGCCGCCGAGCACCGACGGCGCTGATCCGCCCGCTCCGCGCCACCCCGGTCACCCACGCGCCCCCCTGTGCGTCACCGGCGTACGCGGGGTGTCACCGGTCGGGGTGACAGGCGGCCGTCCGGGGCAACCCGCCGGTCGGCCGCCTCGTCCCGCGAAGCATGACGAAGACCGAACGCGCCGGGTGGCTGACCCGCGACGCCTACGCCGCGCTGCGGCCGCCCCTGGCCCGCGCGGCGGCCGCCGAGGCCGCCCTGAGCGGGCTGGACGCCGCCGACCTCGAACAAGCCGCGTGGCTGCGCCTGCTGGAGCGGGCCCGGGTGCAGGGGCCGCCCGCCGACCCCCGGCCCGGTCTGCTCGCCGCCGTACGCAGCGAGGCGCGGGCGGCGCGGGAGCCGGCCCGGCGCGAGACGGCCCGACTGCGCCGGCCCCGGCCGCTGGCCACCGGGCCCGCCGGGTGCCCCGAGCGCCGGGTCCTGACGCAGGAGGCCGCCGCCGAGGTCCGCCGGGCGGTGGCCGCGCTCACCCCGCGCTGCCGCGGCCTGCTCGCCGCCCTGCTCTCGGGACGGGACCTCACGTACCGCGAGATCGCGGGAACGTTGGGTATCTCACAGGGGAGCGTGGGACCGGAACGTTCCCGTTGCCTGGGATGCCTGCGCAGAATGCTCGCGACGGAGGTTGGAGCTCCTGACCCCGGGGGAATGGAGCGGTAGACAACCGGCGTATCAGGTGAGCGAGAGGCATGCACACATGGGCATGAGTGTGATCGTCGCTGCGGCGCAGGAGAGCGACGCCGAGCAGATCTTCCGGCTTCAGTACCTGTGCTTCCAGAGCGAGGCCGAGCGGTACGGCAACTACCGCATCGAGGCGCTGGTGGAGTCCCTCGACTCGGTGCGGGCCTCGGTGGAGCGGGACTGCGTCTTCGTGGCCCGCCTCGGCGACGAGGTGGTCGGCGCCGTCACCGGCACGGTCGGCGAGGACGGCACGGCGCGGATCGGCAAGCTCTGCGTCCATCCCCGCCTCCAGCGGCACGGGCTCGGCGCGCGGCTGCTGCTCGCGGTGGAGCGGGCCCTGACCACCGAGCGGGGGGCCAGCCGCCTCAGGCTGCACACCGGCCACCGCAGCGACCTCAACCTCCGGCTGTACCGGCGCGCCGGGTACGCGGCCGTCGGGGACACCACGGTCGACGGCGTCCAGCAGATCGTGCTGGAGAAGGCCGCCCCCACCGGGCAGGAGTACGCCGCCAGCGCCTGAGCGCCGCCGGGTGCCCCGGACACGCGGACGGCCCGCCTCCGGTGAGGAGACGGGCCGTCCGGCCGGTGCCGAGGCGGTGTCAGGCGCGCGGGCGCCGCAGCCACAGGATGCCGGTGACGGGCAGGAGCACGGGGATGAAGAGGTAGCCCCGGCCGAACTCCGACCAGACCGTGGAGTCCGGGAAGGCCGAGGGCTCGACGAGCGTCCAGACCCCGACCAGCAGCACGCCGGCCAGTTCGACCGCGCAGCAGACCAGCGCCGCCACCCGGGCACGCTCGCCGCCGCGGACCAGGGTGTAGGTGATGAAGGCGTACACCACGGCGGCCACCGCCGAGAGCGTGTACGCCAGCGGGGCCCGGCCGAACTCGGTGGCGATCTGGAAGGCCGAGCGCGAGACGGCGCCGACCACCATCACCCCGTAGACCCAGACGAGCAGGGTGCCGGGGCCCTCGACCAGCTTGCGGCGGGCCGGGGCCCGCTCCTCCTGACCCGTGCCGTCCTTTCGGACGTGCTCGGTCCCGGTCATCCTCAGCCTCCCCAGATGTCGTAGAGCCGTACCTGGAGCACGGCGAGGACCACTCCGCCGGCCAGCACCGTCATCGAGCCCCAGCGGGTCCGCTCGGCCAGCGACATGAACCCGGCGGCGGGAACACAGGCGGCCGCGCCCAGCAGGTACGAGACGAAGAGCACGGTGCCCTGCTCCGGCGACGCGCCACGGGCCAGCTGCACCACACCGACGACCAGCTGGGCGAGAGCCAGCAGCGACACCACGGCCATCCCGATGAAGTGCCAGTCCTTGGTCGGTTGGTGGCGGGCGAAGGCCACTCCGCACCAGGCGGCGAGGAGCAGCGCGCACACCGCCGTCGCGATCGTCAGGGCATCCAGCATGCGGCGAACCCTATTACGGGCCATTTCACCCGCCGTCGGCGGCCCACCCCCGGGCGGCCCCGGGAGCCGGGTGCCCGGTCGTACAGTCGGGCAGCATGAAGATCGAAGCCGATGCCCTGCTGTTCGACAACGACGGAACCCTCGTCTCCTCGGTGGACTCCGCGCTGCGGTGCTGGACCCGCTGGGCCGAGGAGGCGGGGCTGAGCGCCGCCGACTTCGCCGGGGTCCCGATGCACGGCAGGCCGTCCGCCGAGATCGTCGCCGACCTCGTACCGGCCGCCGGGGTGGCCGCCGCCGTCGCCCGCATCGAGGAGCTGGAGGTCGAGGCCGTCACCGAGGGCGTGGAGCCGGTGCCCGGCGCCCTCGACCTGCTCGGCTCGCTCGCCGCCGGCCGCTGGGCCGTGGTCACCTCCGCCAGCCGCCGCCTCGCCGGGGCCCGGCTGGCCGCCGTCGGCATCCGCCCCGCGACCGTGATCGCCGCCGACGACATCACCCGCGGCAAGCCGGATCCCGAGCCGTTCCTGCTGGCCGCCGCCCGGCTCGGCGTCGCGCCCGAGCGGTGCGTGGTCTTCGAGGACGCCCCCGCCGGGCTCGCCTCCGGGCGGGCGGCGGGCATGTGGACCGTGGCCTTGACCACATCGCATCCCGCGCCCGAGCTGACGGCCGACGCCGTGGTGGCCGACCTGACGGCCGTGTCTGTGCAGGTCAGCGGCGATGCGCTGGAAGTCCGGATAGCGGACTGACGGACTCCGCTCCTCTGTCCGGCCGGTGTCCACGGCTGTCCGCCATGCGGACAGCCGGGCCCGTGCCGGTCCGCTCGTCTGCTTTACTGGGCCGCATGACCACGACGAGCAACCGCGTACCCGCGACCGAGGCGATCACCACGCCCGGTGCTCGTTGTCTGCGCAACGGCCGAATGCGCGCCTTCTGAGGGCCCCTGCCGCATCTCCTCGCGCCCCGAAGCGAGACGGCTGAGGCGCCACGCCCGTCCCGGGCCCCGTAGCGGGCCGGACACCGCATGCGCCCACCCCCACCCGGACACGGTTCCCCGCGGCCCGCGCCGCGCCCCGACCGTGCCGCGTTCCCCACGAATGCCCCCGCGTCCGGCGTACGCGCCGCCGCGCACTCGACAGTGATGGATGCCCTGTGATCACCACATCGGGACTGACCAAGACCTACCGCACCCGTGGCCGCGAGGTCACCGCCGTCGACGACGTCGACCTCACGGTGCGCGAGGGCGAGGTGTACGGCGTCATCGGCCAGAGCGGCGCCGGGAAGTCCTCCCTCATCCGCTGCGTCAACCTCCTGGAGCGCCCCACGTCCGGGACGGTCACGGTCGACGGCACCGACCTCACCGCCCTCGCCGGGCGCGGCAACCGGGCCGGCCGCGAGCTGCGCCGGGCCCGCAGCCGGATCGGCATGGTCTTCCAGCACTTCAACCTGCTGTCGACCCGCACCGTGCAGGACAACGTCGAGCTGCCGCTGGAGATCCTCGGCCACTCCGGTGCCGCCCGCTCCCGCAAGGCGCTCGAACTCCTCGAGCTGGTCGGCCTCGCCGACAAGGCCAGGGCGTACCCGGCTCAGCTCTCCGGCGGCCAGAAGCAGCGCGTCGGCATCGCCCGGGCGCTCGCCGGGGACCCCAAGGTCCTCCTCTCCGACGAGGCCACCAGTGCCCTCGACCCGGAGACCACCCGCTCCATCCTCCAGCTCCTGCGCGACCTCGGGCAGCAGCTCGGGCTCACCGTGCTGCTGATCACCCACGAGATGGACGTGGTCAAGTCCATCTGCGACTCGGCGGCGCTGATGGAGCGGGGCCGGATCATCGAGTCCGGCACCGTCCCCGAACTGCTCGCCACCCCCGGCTCGCGGCTCGCCTCCGCCCTCTTCCCGGTGAGCGGCGAGACCGGCGACGCCGAGCGGACCGTCCTCGACGTCACCTTCCTCGGTGAGTCGACCTCCCGGCCGGTCATCTCGCAGCTCTCCCGTACGTACAACATCGACATCTCGATCCTCGGTGCCGCCATGGACACCGTGGCCGGACGCCAGGTCGGCCGGATGCGGATCGAACTGCCCGGCCGCTACGAGGACAACGTCGTGCCGATCGGCTTCCTGCGGGAGCAGGGTCTGCACGTCGAGAACGCGGCGGACGCGGCGGACGCGGCGGACGCGGTCCCGTCGGCCGCCGAGGCCGCCCCCGTACTGGTCAAGGAAGGTGCCAAGTGACCTGGTCCGACATGCAGCCCCTGCTGGAGCAGGCGAGCTGGGACACGCTGTACATGGTCGGCTGGTCCACCGCCATCGCCGTCCTGCTCGGCCTGCCGCTGGGCATTCTGCTGGTCCTCACCGACCGGGGCGGACTCCTCCAGAACTCGGTGGCCAACAAGGTCATCGGGCAGGTCGTGAACATCGCCCGCTCGATGCCGTTCATCATCCTGATGGTCGCGCTGATGGGCTTCACCCGCTGGCTCACCGGCACCACCATCGGCCGCGAGGCGGCCATCGTGCCGCTGGCCATCGGCGCCATCCCGTTCTTCGCCCGGCTGGTGGAGACCGCCGTGCGCGAGGTCGACTCCGGCCTGGTCGAGGCGGTCCAGTCGATGGGCGGCTCGACCTGGACCGTGGTCCGCAAGGTCCTGGTCCCCGAGTCGCTGCCCTCGATGATCGCCGGGGTCACCACCACGGTCGTCACCCTCATCGGCTACTCGGCGATGGCCGGCACCGTCGGCGCCGGCGGCCTCGGAGACATCGCCATCCGCTACGGCTACCAGCGGTTCGAGTCCGGCCTGATGTGGATCACCGTCGCCGTCCTGGCCGTCGTCATCTCCCTCATCCAGTTCGCGGGCGACTTCGCCGCGCGCGGCCTGCACCGCCGAGGCGGCCGCTCCGGCGCCGCCCCCCGGCTCCGGTTCCTCCGCGACCGCGCCCCGGGCGCCACCCCGCGGTCCGGCACCGGAGCGGAGCTCACCAAGACTTCCTGACCCATCGCGGTACCCCGTCCCCGGCCCGTGACCCCTTGTTCTAAGGGCGAGGCCCACACCTGGAAAGAGGCACTTGTCGTGCGTAAGAACCTGAAGATCACCACCGCTCTCCTCGCCACCGGCGCCCTCGCCCTCGGCCTCTCCGCCTGCGGCGGCTCGCAGTCCGACTCGGCGGGCGGCGACAAGAACGGTCCGCTGACCGTCGCCGCCAGCCCGACGCCGCACGCCGTCATCCTCGACTACGTCAGGAAGAACCTGGCCAAGGACGCCGGGCTCGACCTGGACGTCAAGGAGTTCACGGACTATGTCCTGCCGAACACCGCCACCGAGGACGGCTCCGTCGACGCCAACTTCTTCCAGCACCAGCCCTACCTGGACGACTTCCAGAAGAAGAACGGCACCCACCTCAAGTCGGTGGCCCCGGTCCACCTGGAGCCGCTCGGCCTCTACTCGAACAAGATCAAGAGCGCCGGCGACCTCCAGAAGGGCGCCACGGTCGCCCTGCCCAACGACACCACCAACGAGGCGCGCGCCCTTCAGCTTCTCGCCGACGAGGGCGTCATCGAGCTGAAGAAGGGCGCGGGCGAGGCCGCGACCCCGAAGGACATCGCGAAGAACCCGAAGGAGCTCCAGTTCAAGGAGCTGGAGGCCGCGCAGGTGCCGCGCTCCCTGGACGACGTGGACGCCGCGATCGTCAACGGCAACTACGCCGTCGAGGCCGGCCTCAGCCCCAAGGACGACTCGCTGCTCCTGGAGAAGGCCGAGGGCAACCCGTACACCAACCTCCTGGTGGTCAAGGAGGGCGAGGAGAACGACCCGCGCGTCAAGAAGCTCGTCAAGCTGCTCAGCTCGCCCGAGGTGAAGAAGTTCATCGAGGACGAGTTCAAGGGCTCCGTCATCCCGGCCTCCTGAGCCAGGCAGCGGTCACGAGAGAGCGAGACAGCACCATGCGCAAGACCCTGCTCACCGCCGCGGCGGGCGCCCTCACCCTGGGCCTGGCCCTCACCGCGTGCGGCTCGGGCGCGGGCTCGGACGACGCGTCCGGCGCCGAAGGCCCCCTGGTCGTCGGTGCCACCCCCACCCCGGCCGGGGAGATCCTCGAGTACGTGAGGAAGAACCTCGCCGAGGACGCCGGGCTCGACCTGGACGTCAAGGAGTTCACGGACTACGTCCTGCCGAACACCGCCCTCCAGGAAGGGACCCTCGACGCCAACCTGTACCAGCACAAGCCCTACCTGGACGAGTTCAACCAGTCCAAGGGCACCGAACTGGTCGCGCTCGACGAGGTCTACCTGCCGCCGACCGGCGTCTACTCCGAGAAGGTGAAGGACGTCGCCGACCTGCGGCAGGGCGCCACCGTGGCCGTGCCCAACGACGTCACCAACGAGGGCCGCGCCCTCAACCTCCTCGCCGCACAGGGGCTCATCGAGCTGAAGAAGGGCGCCGGCGCCGACGCCAGTCCGTCCGACATCGCGAGGAACCCCAAGAAGATCACGATCAAGGAGCTGGACCCCGCCCAGCTCCCGCGGTCCCTCAGCGACGTCGACGCCGCCGCCATCAACAACAACTTCGCCCTCGACGCGGGCCTCAGCCCCCGGGAGGACGCCATCCTCCTGGAGAAGGCCGAGGGCAACCCGTACAACAACGTCCTCGCCGTCAAGAAGGGCAACGAGGACGATCCGCGGGTCGAGAAGCTCGCGCGGCTCCTCACCTCGCCCGAGGTGAAGAAGTTCATCGAGGACACCTACGAGGGCTCCGTCATCCCGGCCACCACCGGCTGACGCGCCCTCACCGCCCGGCCGCGCCACCGCAGTCGGCCCCCCTGGCCGGGGGGACCGACCCGGTGGTGCGGCCGGGCGCGGTGATGCTGCATGCTGGGACCCGGCCAGGCCCAAGGTTACGGAGAGCGGCGCATGACAACCACCTTCCCGGACATCTCCCTCAGCACCGAACGGCTGGTGCTGCGCCCCCTGGAAGTGGCGGACATCCCCCCGTTCACCGAGATGATGAACGACGAACTGGTCACCGCCTGGACCACCGCCCCGTACCCCTACACCGAGGGCGACGCCCACGACTGGATCACCCGCGCCGCCCCCGCCGAACGCCTGCGCGGCCGCGGTATCGTCCTCGCCGTCACCGAGTTCCTCACCCAGCGCCTGGTCGGCACCGTCCACCTGCGCCACGTCGACCGCCGCGTCCGCTCCGCCGAACTCTCCTGCGTCGTCGCCCCCTGGGCCCGCGGCGAGGGGTACGCCTGCGAGGCCGTCGTCGCCCTCGCCCAGTGGCTCTTCGCCGACCAGCGCTTCGAACGCCTGGAGATGCGCACCGCCGCAGGGAACACCGCGGCACAGCAGGTCGCGCAGAAGACCGGCTGCATCAGCGAGGGAGTGCTGCGGGGCGCCCGGATAGCGCGGACCCGTACCGAGGACGGCAGCTGGGCGGAGTTCCGCACCGACCTGATCGTCTGGAGCCTGCTCCCCGAGGACCTGGAAGGCGTCGGCGAGCAACTCGCCGAGTCCGGCGGCTACCCGGCGTACTCCGACTGGAACTGAGCCCCGGCCGCCACCGCCGCCCCTGCCTCCGCCGTCGTCGGCCACCCGGTACCCTGCACCCTCGGCCCGCCGGGCGGCACCACCTCCGCCCACCCTCACCAGCGCCTCGGCGCAGACCACAGGAGACAGACGACGATGGCCGACCGGGTCACGGTGATCGGCTGGGACGGCACCCCCCTGACCGAGGCGGCCCGCTCCGCCCTCGCCGCCGCCACCCTGGTGGCCGGTGCCGCCCACCACCTCGCCCTGCCCGACGTCCCCGCCCGCGCCGAACAGGTGCGCCTGGGCTCCGTCCACCTCGCCGCACGGCGGATCGCCGCCCACCGCGGCACCGCCGTCGTCCTCGCCGACGGCGACCCCGGCTTCTTCGGTGTGGTCCGCGCCCTGCGCGCCCCCGAACACGGTCTGGAGGTCGAGGTCGTCCCCGCGGTCTCCCTGGTCGCCACCGCCTTCGCCCGCGCCGGGATGCCCTGGGACGACGCCGAGATCGTCGTCGCCCACCGGCGCACCCTGCGCCGCGCTGTCAACGTCTGCCGCGCCCACACCAAGGTCGCCGTCCTCACCTCGCCCGGCGCCGGGCCCGCCGAACTGGGGCTGCTGCTCGGCGACATCCACCGCACCTTCGTCATCTGCGAGGAACTGGGCACCGACCGCGAGCAGGTCACCGTCGTCACCTCCGACAGGGCCCCCGACCACGGCTGGCGCGACCCCAACATCGTCCTGGTCGTCGGGGGCACCGCCGCCCACACCCCGGAGGGCGGCTGGCGCGCGGGCCGCGACCTCACCCGCAACCGGCGCGGCTGGGCCCTGCCCGGCCCCGGACCGCACGGCCACGAGGGCGAGGGGCAGCGGCTGCGCGCCTGCCAGTTGGCGCTGCTCGGGCCACGCCCCGGCGACCTGGTCTGGGACATCGGCTGCGGGTCGGGAGCGCTCGCCGTCGACGCGGCCCTGTTCGGGGCCGCCGTCATCGCGGTCGACGCCGACCGCGCCGCCTGCGAGCGCACCGCCGAGGCCGCGCGGCGCGACGGGGTGCAGCTCCAGACCGTCCACGGCAGCGCGCCGCACGTCCTGGAGGACCTGCCGGAGCCCGACGTGGTCCGGGTCGGCGGAGGCGGTCCCGCGGTGGTCTCCGCCGTCGCCGACCGGCGCCCGGCCCGCCTCGTCACCCACGCCTCCACCAGGGACGACGCGGAACTCATCGGCCGCGACCTGACCGCCCACGGCTACCAGGTCGCGTGTTCCCTGCTCCAGTCCGTCGAGCTGTCCACCGACACCTGGGCCGAGCGTGAGCGCACCGTCGTCTTCCTGCTCTCCGGCGAGCTCCCCGACCGCGCCCCGTGACGGGCCCCGTACACGACGCGCGGTAGGCTGGCGGATCGTTGTACCGCACGTGGGCCCGTGGCGCTTCCTCCGGTGATGTCCGGACAAGGGGCACCGGAGGCCCGGTCCGTCGCGGTAGGACTGGCCGGGGGGCGCGCGACGTGGCGCACTCCGCAGCGGGCCACGGCGCCGACCGCCGCCGGAAAGGCGGACGGCAGCCGCCGCCCGTCCGGTACGTGCCGCGTGGCACGGCCGCTCGTTGACACGACGGGCGGACGGTGCCTCGGGGCCGCGTCCGCCGGGGCAGGGCCGTCAGGAGAGTTACGCACATGGGCGAGGGGTACGCATGACCGACACCGGCCAGATTCCGGGTGAGGATTTCCCGGGCAACGCGGGTGCGGTGCCGCAGCAGGGCTCCGTCTCCGGGACCACGCAGGCTCCCCGGCGAGGCGAGGACGAACTCCTCATGCCCGCCGCTCAGGGAGCCTGGGGCGAGTACCCGGCACCCGACTGGTCCACCGGCCGGCTCCCGGCCGACAACGAACAGCAGTACGCCACCGGGCAGTACGCCACGGGCCACGAGCAGCCGTACGCCCCGGTCGAGGGGCAGCCCTACGCCCCCGCCGAAGGGCAGCCGTACGCCGCCGAGCCGCAGCCCGGGTACTCCGACGCCCAGGCTCCCGAGATGGGCGCCCACGAGCGCGCGGGCCGGGACAGCGGCGCCGTCGACGTCTCCGCCGTCCGCGCCGCGGAGGCCGCCTCGGCCCCGCCGCCCCGCCGCCCCCTGCACATGGGCCCGCCCGTTCCCGGCGGCACCAGCGGCAGCCAGGTCCGCTCCCTCGCCGACCGGGGCCCCGCCGCCCATCCGGCCCCCGCCCGGCACCCGGGGCCGCCCACGGCCGGCCCCGAGTACCTGGACCAGCCCGACCCGGCCACCCTGCCCGGCCCCCAGCTCGGAGCGCTGCCCGAGGCCGAGCCGTCCTGGTCCGGCGGCCAGGAAGCCTCCTGGAACACCGGCCAGCACACCTCCTACGGCGACGCGGCCCCCGTCGGCCCGGCGTACGTCCCCGACCACTCCGGCCACACGCCCCTGCCCGGGCAGCCGGAGACCCCGGCCCACGACGCCGGGGCCCAGCCCTTCCCGGAGGCGCCCGCCGACCCGGCCGACGCCACCCACCAGGACGCCTCCGGCGGGCCCGAGCACTCGCCCGCCCCCGGCCTTCCCGAGGCTGAGGGGGCCGCCGCGCCGACCGGGGCGGCGGACGCGCCCGCCGGCCCGGCGGAGCCCGGCGAGCAGGTCCCCGCCGCCGTACCGGCCGGGGGCTCCGTGGACCTCCCCGGGCAGCGGAGCGGTACGACGACGGCCGTCGGGACGGAGGAGGCCGACGCCCCGCAGGCGGCGGCCGTGGAGAACTCCGTGGCCGAGCAGGTGCGGCCCGTCGCCGACGCCTCGCCGGAGCAGTTCGCCGCCGTCCCCGGCGCCGTTCCGGCCGACGGCCGGCCGGCGCCCACCGCTCCCGTGCCCGAGTGGGGCACGCCGCCGGCCGGAGTGCCGGTGCAGGACCCCGCCGAGGCCCCCGCCCCCGGGACCCCGGCCGCGCCCGACCCGGCCCGCCAGCCGGAGGAGGCGCCCGCCGGAGCGGCCGCGGAACAGCCCGCTGCCGAGGCGCCGACGCCCCGGCCCGCTGCGGCCGAGGACGGTGCCGAGAGCCAGGACGGCGTGGCCACGGCCTCCGCCCCCGAGGACTCCCAGCAGACCGCCGAGGCCACCGAGGCCCCGCCCGCCGAGGCGCAGGCACCCGCCGGGACCGAGGCGCCCGAGGAGGGGACGGTCCCCCCGGCGCCGGAGGCGCGGCGCGCCGCTCCTCAGGCCGCCGCCGGGGAGACCGCCGCCCCCGGGACCGCCGCGTCCGAGGCCGTGGCCCCCGAGGCGGAACCCGTCGCGGCCGAGCCCGGTACGGACGGTGAGGACGCGGCCGACCAGGCCGTCCCCGCCGAGGAGGCGTCCGGCGAGACGGCGGGCCCGGCCCCGCAGGAGGCGCGGCGTCCGGCCGCCGCCGGGTACGCCGAGGCGGAGCGCGACGCGGTGCTGCGCGTGATGCGCGAGCGGCGTGACATCCGCAACGGCTTCCGCTCCGACCCCGTCCCGCACGATGTGCTGCTGCGGGTCCTGGAGGCCGCGCACACCGCGCCCAGCGTGGGCCACTCCCAGCCCTGGGACTTCGTCGTCATCCGCTCCGCCGACACCCGGCGGGCCATGCACGAACTGGCGGAGCGCCAGCGCGAGGCGTACGCCACCTCGCTGCCCAAGGGCCGTGCCAAGCAGTTCAAGGAACTGAAGATCGAGGCCATCCTCGACACCCCGGTCAACATCGTCGTCACCGCCGACCCGACCCGGGGCGGCCGCCACACCCTCGGCCGGCACACCCAGCCGCAGATGGCCCCGTACTCCTCGGCGCTCGCCGTCGAGAACCTCTGGCTCGCCGCCCGCGCCGAGGGGCTCGGCGTCGGCTGGGTCAGCTTCTTCGACGAGCGGGAGATGGTCCGCGAACTGGGCCTCCCCGAGCACCTGGAGGTCGTCGCCTACCTGTGCGTCGGCTACGTCGACGAGTTCCCCGAGGAGCCCGAACTGATGCAGGCCGGCTGGTCCAAGCGGCGTCCCCTGTCCTGGGTCGTCCACGAGGAGACGTACGGCCGCCGCGCGCTGCCCGGCGAGGAGCCGCACGACCTGCTCGCCGAGACCGTCGCCAACATCCGCCCGCTGGACGCCAAGGCGCTCGGCGACGCATGGGAGCGGCAGAAGCGGATGACCAAGCCCGCCGGCGCCCTCGGCATGCTGGAGATCATCTCCGCCCAGCTCAGCGGCCTCTCCCGGAAGTGCCCGCCGCCCGTTCCCGAACCCGCGGCCGTCGCGGTCTTCGCCGGGGACCACGGCGTCCACGCGCAGGGCGTCACCCCGTGGCCGCAGGAGGTCACGGGCCAGATGGTGGCCAACTTCCTCGGCGGCGGCGCGGTCTGCAACGCCTTCGCCGCCCAGGTCGGTGCCGAGGTCTGCGTGGTCGACGTGGGCGTCGCCACCGAGCTGCCCGCCACCCCCGGCCTGCTGCCCCGCAAGGTCCGCCCCGGCACCGCCGACATGACCGCCGGCCCCGCCCTCACCCGCGAGGAGGTCAAGGCGGCGATCGAGGTCGGCATCGAGACCGCCCGCGACCTCGTCGCCGCCGGGAACAAGGCGCTGCTCACCGGCGAGATGGGCATCGCCAACACCACCGCCTCGGCCGCCCTCATCTCCGTCTACACCGGCGCCGACCCGGTCGAGGTCACCGGGCGCGGCACCGGCATCAACGACGAGACGCTGGCCCGCAAGACCGACGTGGTGCGCCGCGCCCTGGAACTGCACCGCCCCGACCCGGCCGACCCGATCGGCGTGCTCGCCGCCGTCGGCGGCCTGGAGCACGCCGCGATGGCCGGGCTGCTGCTGGGCGGCGCCAGTCTGCGCACCCCCGTCATCCTCGACGGGGTCAGCGCCGGAGCCGCCGCCCTGGTCGCCCGCGCCATCGCCCCCGAGGTGCTGGCCGCCTGCGTCGCGGGCCACCGCAGCGCCGAACCGGGCCACGTGGCCGCCCTCAACAAGCTGGGCCTGCGCCCCCTGGTCGACCTCGACCTGCGCCTCGGCGAGGGCACCGGCGCCCTGCTCGCCCTGCCGATCGTGCAGAGCGCCGCCCGCGCCATGCACGAGGTCGCCACCTTCGACTCGGCCGGCGTCACCGAGAAGTGAGCCGTGCGGCCGCCCGCGCCCCGCCGGGCCGGGCGGCCGCCGCCCCCTCCCACCAGGGCCGGGGCCCGCCCGCCGCCGTCCCCGCCGTATCGTGGGGGCCGACAGCGCCCCGCGCGGGCCCGCGTGTCGCCCGCCGCTCCACCGTCGCAGCGGCCCTCCTCCCGCCTGCCCCTCCCCAGGAGCCGCACCGCCATGGCCCATTCCGCCGACCACCCCGCCTATCCCGTCGGACTCCGTCTGTCCGGACGGCGCGTCGTCGTCCTCGGCGGCGGCCAGGTGGCCCAGCGGCGGCTTCCCGGACTCGTCGCGGCCGGCGCCGACGTCCTGCTCGTCTCGCCCTCGGCCACCGCCTCCGTCGAGGCCATGGCGGATGCGGGCGAGATCATTTGGGAACGCCGCGGCTACCGCCCGGGAGACCTCTCCGACGCCTGGTACGCCCTCATCGCCACCAGCGACCCCGAGGCCAACACCGCCGCCTCCGCCGAAGGCGAGGCCCACCGAGTCTGGTGCGTCCGCGCGGACGACGCCGAGGCCGCCACCGCCTGGACCCCCGCCACCGGCCGCAGCGCCGGCGTCACCGTCGCCGTGCTCACCCGCGACACCGACCGCCGCGACCCGCGCTACACCGCCGCCGTCCGCGACGCCGTCGTCGACGGGCTGAGCGACGGCACCCTGCTCGCCGCCCGCCGCCCCTCCCGCGCCGAGTCCACCGCGCCGCGCGTCGCCCTGGTCGGCGGCGGCCCCGGCGATCCCGACCTGATCACCGTGCGCGGCCGTCGCCTGCTCGCCGAGGCCGACGTGGTCATCGCCGACCGGCTCGGCCCCCGCGACCTGCTCGCCGAACTGCCCCCGCACGTCGAGGTGATCGACGCCGCGAAGATCCCCTACGGCCGGTTCATGGCGCAGGAGGCGATCAACACCGCCCTCGTGGAGCACGCCAGGGCCGGCAAGTACGTCGTGCGGCTCAAGGGCGGCGACCCCTTCGTTTTCGGGCGCGGCATGGAGGAGGTGGAGGCGCTGGCCGAGGCGGGCATCGCCTGCACCGTGGTGCCCGGCATCTCCAGCTCCGTCAGCGTCCCCTCGGCCGCCGGCATCCCGGTCACCCACCGGGGTGTCGCCCACGAGTTCACCGTCGTCAGCGGCCACGTCGCACCCGACGACCCGCGCTCGCTGGTCGACTGGGCCGCGCTCGCCAGGCTGCGCGGCACCCTTGTCGTGCTGATGGGCGTGGACAAGATAGGCGCCATCGCGGAGGCCCTCGTCGCCCACGGACGCGACCCGGGCACCCGGGTCGCCCTCGTCCAGGAGGGCACCACGGCCGCCCAGCGGCGCGTCGACGCGACCCTCGCCACCGTCGCGGAGACCGTCCGCGCCGAGGAGGTGCGGCCGCCCGCCGTCATCGTCATCGGTGAGGTCGTGGGCGTCGGCCCGACCGCCTGACGCGACCGCCACCGAACCGGAGCCCGCACCCCATGGCCGTACCCCAGCCCGTCAGCGACCCCGCCGACCCGCGCCTGCACGACTACACCGACCTCACCGACGTCGCGCTGCGCCGCCGTCGCGAACCGGCCGAGGGCCTCTTCATCGCCGAGGGCGAGAAGGTCATCCGCCGTGCCCTCGAGGCCGGTTACACCCTTCGCTCCCTGCTGCTCTCCGAGAAGTGGCTCGGGGTCATGGCCGACGTCGTCGAGGCCGCCGACGCCCCGGTCCTCCTGGTCACCCCCGCCTTCGCCGAGCAGGTCACCGGGTACCACGTGCACCGTGGCGCTCTGGCCGCCGTGCAGCGCAAGCCACTGCCCGAGCCCGCCCGGATCCTCGCCGAGGTCCGTCGCGAGGACGGCCCCGAGGGCATCGGCGGCCACCCCGGCGCGGACGGTTCCGCGCCGCGCGGTGCGCCGTCGCAGGCGGGCGGGGTGCGACGCTCAAGGGTCGCCGTGCTGGAGAACCTGGTGGACCACGCGAACGTGGGCAGCGCCTTCCGCAACGCCGCCGCTCTGGGCATCGACGCGATCCTCGCGACGCCGCGATGCGCCGACCCGCTCTACCGCCGTGCCGTCAAGACCAGTATGGGGAACGTCTTCCACGTGCCCTGGACCCGCACGGCCGGGATGCCGGAAACGCTCGACATGCTGAGAGCCCATGGGTACACGACGGTCGCTCTCACCCTCTCGGACGACGCGGTCACCCTCGACGAGCTGGTCGCGCGGGACCTGCCGGCTCTGGCTCTGGTGTTCGGTACCGAGGGCGCGGGAGTGGACCCGCGCACGGCACGCCAGGCCGACCTTCGGGTCAGGATCCCGATGGAGGCCGGTGTGGACTCCCTGAACGTCGCGGCGGCGACCGCGGTGACGTTCTACGCGACGCGGTAGGGAGCCCGTGGGCGTGCGTGGCCGGTCCGGCCCGCACCGCTCGTCGTCAAGGGCGCCGCTGACACGGAAGGGCCCTCCGAGTCGGCCCCTCGTCCGTGCCGGGCGAGGCGAGTCACGTCCCTGCCGAGGCGGGTCGGGCCGGTGAGCCGCACAGGGCGGCGGACCGCGGTGTTCGGCTGCCCGGGCCGGCCGGCTCCTGCCCGAGCGTACGGCGACGGCCTCGGGCGGGAGGCCGGCGCCGTGTCGGTAGGTCCCCCTCGGGATCGTCGGCCCCGCCGGTGTCCTGGCCGAGGTCCCGGGAGGGGCGCGACGGCGCCGGGGACCGTGCGGAGCCGCCGATCGCGGCGGCGGGGGACCGGCTCGACGCCGCAACCGATGCCGAGGTGACGGCTCGCCCGCCGTCGTGAACCACTCGCGGGCGGCCCCCGGCAGCTCCGCGTCCGCAGGTTGCTCAGGGGTTCGCGGGCCGCTCCCGGGACCTCACGCGCGCACTCAGGAGCGGACGGCCGTCCTCGGCGGCTTCGCGTGCCGTGTCACGGAAGGCGGCGCCGCCTTCCGTGACACGGCACGCGCTGGGCGGGGGGCGCCGTCCTCCGGCCGACTGGCCCGCCGGCGCCGGCCCCCTCGCACGTCGCGGCTTCTCCCACGCGGCGCGCCGAGGTACCGGAACGCCGCCCCGGCCCCGACGCCCCCGCGACGCGCGGGAACGGCTGGGCCCGGAGCGGCGTGCGCCGGTGCGGCAGGGTCAGGACGCCGCGCTGCCGGCCAGGGCCGCCTCCTCCCGCTGCTCCTCGGCCTCCGCCCGCGCCGCCGGGCCGGGCGCACCCGCCCGGGGCACCTCCGCCGGGATGCCCTTGCCCTGCCGGGCGCGGTGCGCGAGCCAGAGGTCGGCGAGCAGGTTGAGGACCAGGCCGGCGCCACCCCAGGCCGCGACGGTCAGCAGGTTCCCGCCGATCCCGGTGCCGTCGAAGTAGACGAGGGAGCGGGCGATGTCCACGGCGGCGGGCAGCGGCAGCACGTCCTGGAGGAGGCGGAAGACCTCCGGGACCATGGAGATCGGCAGTCCGCCGCCGGAGGCCGGGACGCCCAGCAGCATCAGCACGACCATGACGGGGACGATCGCCGCCAGCCCGACCGTCCGGGTGAAGGCGCCCGCGGCCAGCGCCACACAGAAGATGGTGGCCGCACCGGCACCGATCAGCACGGCGGCGTGTCCGTTCACCGCACCGATCAGCACGTCGAAGAGGAACCAGAGCCACACCGCCATGCCGGCCGCCCAGCCCGCCAGCAGCGGGAGGAACTGGCGGAACCGGCGCAGTTCCGGGGCGCCCCCGCGCAGCACGGCCATGATCAGGAACCCGGCCATGATCCAGGACATCGCCACGTAGAGGCTGTTGGAGCCCATCGTGTCGTCCTCGGTCAGCGGCCGTACGTCCTTCGTCTCCAGCGCCACGCCCTGCCCCTCGGCGACCTGCTGGAAGACGGTGCGCAGGATCGTCTGCTGGCTGGGCCCGGCGGCCGAGGCGGTGAGCAGCTCGGCGCCGCCTGAGGGAGCGGCCGGCAGCACGTACGCGCCCGCCACCCGCTGGTCGGTGAGCTGGGCCCTGGCCTCCTGCACGGAGTCGACGGGCCGCAGGTCGAACATGGCGCCGAGGCTGGGTTCCAGGCCCGCGACGGCCTGTCGCGCCTGCTCCTGGGTGGTCCCCACCACGGCGACCGGCATGTCCCGTACCTCGGGCTTGTGCATCGAGGCGCCCATCAGCCCGACCACCGCGACCAGGATCGACAGCGGGAAGAGCACGGCGGCGACGTACCGGGTGCGCGGGGCCCGCACGGGGCCGCCGGCCAGCGCGGGCAGCGGCTCCCCGGGGCCGGTGACGGCGGGAGCCGCCGGTATGGCGTGTCCGGAGCGGCGCTCCTTGAGCAGGCAGAGGGCGAACGCGGCGACCGCCCACACGGCGAGCGTCAGCAGGTGGGAACCGAGGCCGCGCCCGTCGAAGTACAGCAGCGAGCGCAGCGCTCCGCCCGCCGCGGGCAGCGGCAGCACCCCGTGCAGGAACTGGAAGAAGCCCGGCATGGTGTGGATCGACAGCGACAGCCCCGAGGAGGGCATCCCGAAGACGACCCAGAGCAACATGCCGAACAGGACCGCCAGCGGGCCCACCAGCTTGGTGAAGAGCAACTGGGCCAGCGCGACGGCGCCGGTGGCCAGGACGCCCACGCCGAGGAAGTGGAGGTAGTGGCCGTCGACGGCGCCGACCACCGGCCCCAGGATGGTCCAGATGACCGTGCTGGTCACCGCCGACCAGCCCAGCGCGAGCGGCAGGAAGCGCCGCAGCCGCAGCAGGTACGGCAGCGACATCGTCATGAGACTCAGCGGGACGTACCCGGCCAGCATCATGCCCATGCCGGCGAACAGCACCGCCGTGCCGGACATGTCGCCGTCGGCGAGCGGCGCGACGTCCTTCACCGTGGTCCGCCAGTCGTTCTCCACCGCCACCGGAGCCAGGAGCTGCTGGACGGTGCCGGCCTGGGAGGCTCCCGCGGCGTTGGCCGTGTAGATCGTCGCCGTACCGCCGGCCCCGGTGGGCGGCAGCAGGGCGCCGGCCACGTCCCGGTCCTTCAGGAGGCCGACCGCCGCGCCCTCGGTGGCGACCAGCCGCGCCTCCACGCCGCCGCCGGACGCCTCCTCCAGCCCTTCGGCCAACTGCTCGGCGACGGGACCGGCGCCCACCACGGCGACGGGCAGATCACGCGGCGTGGGGGAGTGCATGGTGCCCATGTACGTCGCGTACATCATCGTCACCATCAGGAACGGCATGGCGAAGAGCGCGACGTAGCGCGCGATCCGGGCCCTGCGGTCCTCCTGGGGTGGGCCCGCGGGCGCTTCTTCGACCGCTGTTCCGCCGTCCGGCGGGGCGCTGGTGGACGGATCCACGTACGGCTCCTAGCTGTGAGGTTCGAGGGGAGGTGCGACGGACCTGGCACGCCACGCCGCATCGAGTGGGGGGCCGTCGGACCCGGACCACCTTACGCCACCTGACTTACAAACGCGGGATGGGCTAGGTTGGCCTCCGTCCCCACGCCCTGCCAGGGCGTCCGCCACCTGGGAGAACGCGACCACCGATGGCCAGATCAGAGAGGTCCCGCACGGCGCTGCTCGACGCGGCGGAACGACTGTTCGCGGAGGGAGGGATCGCGCAGACCTCCGACCGCAGGATCGCCGAGGCGGCGGGCAACACCAACCACTCGGCCGTCGGTTACTACTTCGGCGGACGCGAGGGTCTCCTGCGGACCCTGCTGACCCGGCACATCACCGGCCTGGAACCGGCCCGCCGGGAGATGTCCGCCGCCTCCGGCTCCCTCCTCGGGGACGTCCGCAGCCTCGTCGTCCCCGCCACCGACGCGCTGGTCGAACTCGCCGAACAGGCGGGGGAGGGCCGGCCGACCTGGCGGGCACGGTTCGTCCGCGCCGCCCTGCACGACCCGCAGGCCGCGGAGATCCTGCGCGGCCTGGGCGGCGAGGCGCCCGTCGCGGCCCAGGTCGTCCACTCGATCGTGGCCCGCCTCGACCACCTCCCCGCCAACATCGTGCGGGGGAGGGCCGCGCTGATGACCCACATCATCACCTCGACCTGCGCCGAGAACGAGGAGCGCGCCGCCCGCGGTGCCACCGACCCCCGATGGCGCGCCACCGGCGACTTCCTCTCCGACGCCATCACCGGCATGCTCCTGGCGCCCGTCAGCCAGGGCAGCCGCGACCTTCCCTGACCGGGCCGCAGCCGGAGACCGGCACATGCGGGCGGGGGCGAGGCCGCTCCGTCACCGGCGCCACCGGGACGGTGCCCCGACGCGCTGCCGCACGCACACCCGGCCGCGCCGCGGACCCGCCGCCCGCCGACGGCCCCGGAGCGCGCCCACGTCAACGGGCCGACGCGCTCCCCGCACTCACGGCAACGCGGTACCCGCCGCCCGTGGGGCTCTCCATCCCGCTGACCGGGCCCTGACACCCCTGCGCCGCGGCGATGCCCAGTGCCACCAGCAACGTGACCACCACGAACACCACCAGCCGCTGCCGCAACAGCCGCGGGTTGGCGGGGCGCCGTCCGGTGCCGGTGTTCCGGGGCGGGGCACCCCGCTGCCCGCTCCGCGGGCGCTGACCGGCAGGCCGCCGCCCCCCGGTTCTCGGGTTCTGGCCGGCCCCGGGACGGGAGACGGAGTTCGGGTTCCGCGCCGGCTCGGAGCCGGTCCGCCGGCCGCCCGTACGCGGGCCCTGCGGCTGCCCGCCCGTACGGGGCCCCCGCGCCCGCACTCCCGACGGGCGCGCCGTCGTCCCGGAATGCTGATGGCGCTGGGTGCGCTGCCCCTCGGGCGGCACGGTCATCCGCCCGGTCGGCCGGTCCTGTTCGCCACGCGGCCCCGGCGTAGGGGCGTCACCGGGCCCCTGTGCCTCGCGGGCGGCGATCTCCTTGAGCCGCAGCGACAGCTCCAGCGTGCTCGGCCGCTCCTCGGGCACCTTGGCCAGGCAGGCCAGCAGCAGCGGCGCCAGCGCGTCCGGCACCCCCGCGAGGTGCGGCTCCTCGTGCACCACGCGGTACAGCATCACCTCGGAGCTGCCGTGGCCGAACGGTGAGTCGGCCATCGCCGCGTAGGCCAGCGTCGCCCCCAGGGAGAAGACGTCGGTGGCGGGGGTGACGGCCGCGCCGCGCACCTGTTCCGGGGCGAGGAAGCCGGGCGAGCCCACGGCCGTCCCCACGTGGGTCAGCGTCGAGGCCCCCGTCGCCCAGGCGATGCCGAAGTCGATGATGCGGGGGCCCTTGGGGGAGAGCAGGATGTTGGACGGCTTCAGGTCCCGGTGGACCACCCCGGCCTCGTGGACCGCGACCAGCCCCTCGGAGAGCGCCGCCCCGACCGAGGCGACGTCGGCCGCCGGCAGTGCCCCCTCGTCGGCCACCTTGTCGTGCAGCGAGGGCCCGGGCACGTACTGGGTGGCGAACCACGGCCGGTCGGCCTCCAGGTCCGCGGCGACCAGCCGCGCCGTGCAGCCGCCCCGGATACGCCGGGCGGCGGACACCTCCCGGGCGAACCGCGACCGGAACTCCTGGTCCTCCGCCAGGTCGGGACGGATCACCTTCAGCGCCACCCGCTGGCCGCGCCGGTCGGAGCCCAGATAGACCACGCCCATCCCGCCCGCGCCGAGCCGCCGGTGAAGCCTGAACGAGCCGACGACACGCGGGTCCTCGCGTCGGAGCCGCATCATCGCCATGTCCATCTCCGCTGCCCGGTCCCTGTGACGAGCCACAGCTTACGGTTCCCCGGGCCCCGGCGCTCTCAGGCCGCGCCCTTGCCCGCGCGTCGATTCCGCGTGCGGCAGGCGCGAACTGAGCGCCGGTCACCAGCCGTTCGCCCGATGGCTTGTTGACGCGGAGTCTGCTCCAACAGGCGGTTCCGGCCATCCCCCTGACGGCTCGTCGGAAGGGAGTGGACCGCTCCCGGCCACTCCCGCACGGCGCCGCGCGGGCCCTCGGCCGGACACCCACGCGACCCCCGGGGCCACGCTCCGTGCTCCTCACCCGCCTCCCGCGCGTGAGCGAAGTCACCGCCGGCGCCACCGCTCCCCCTCGGGGAGATCCCCGTACGTCCGGGCGGCGACCTGCAACCACAGGAGTACGCCGCCGCACACGCCCTCATCCTGCGGGAGGCCCGCACATCGGTACGCCGGCATGACGTTCCGCGTCCGCTCCGCGCCTAGATTTCTTCTCAGGCGGCGGACCCGGGCCGCGCATCACGGCCCGGGCCTGCCGCCGTCCGGAACGAACAGGAGAGGACCATGGCTGAAGCGCTGCGCACCCGAGGACGCCGGACCCTGGCGGCGTTCCCGGCTCCGCGCCCGTTCGGCCCGCGGCGCCGCGACCGGCGGCACCCGTTGGTCGCCACCGCGATGGTCCTTCCCCTGGCCGCCCTTCTCGTCGTCGTCTTCGGCGGCTGGGAAGCGGTGGTGGCACAGGCGTCGTCCGTAGGTGTGATGCTGGGGCGCTGACGCGCCCCGGTCCGGGAGAGCGGCCCGGGACCCCGTGGGGACGGGGGTACGACGGACGACAGGACGCCCGCGCGGTCAGCCGCGCGGGCGTCTTCGTGCCCCCGGCCCGGCCCTCGGCGCCGGCCTTCTCGCCCGGGGCCCGCACCTGCCGCACCCCGGCGGGCACCGGGGCCGGGAGCGGGGCAAGCTGGCCCCATGCGCCGCGAGGACCTGCACGCCATCCTGACCGACCATGCCGCCGACCGAGCCCACCCCGTAGCCCCGCCCGACCCCTGCTCCTGCCCCGTCCGCGTGCTCGCCGACCGGCCGGACGGCACGGTGGTGCGCCACGGCCACGTGGTGGTGAAGGCCCACGCCCCGGACGCGGACGCCGCCCTGCACGCCCGCCTCGCCGCGGCCGCCTCGCCCCGACTGGCCGGCGTCGTGCTGCGCCCCCTGGCCGGCGCCCCCGCGCAGGCGGCCGGCCGCCTGCTGACCTGCTGGCCGTACGGCACCCCGGTCGACCCGGCGGCACCGGGCGCCGCCCCCTGGGAGGAGACCGCCGTCCTGCTGGCCCGTCTCCACCGGGTGCCCCCCGCCGTCCTCGGCGCGACCCCGCCCCCGGCCCGCGGCCCCGAGAAAGCGGCGCGTGCCCTCGCCCGGCTGCGGGACTCCCCGCTCCGCGGCCCCGCCCGGGCGGCCGTCCTCGCCGCGGGAGCCGGGGCCTCGGCGCCGCGGGCGCGGACCGGCCCGGCCGTCTGCCACGGCGACCTCCACCTCGGCCAGCTCGTCCGCGACCCGCAACCCGGGCGCGGCTGGGTGCTGATCGACGTGGACGACATGGGGCTCGGCGACCCGCTCTGGGACCTGGCCCGCCCGGCGGCCTGGTTCGCCTGCGGCCTGATGGCCCCCGAGGAATGGGTGCGCTTCCTGACCGCGTACCGGGAGGCAGGCGGTACGGCGGCGGGCCCGCCGGGGGAGGAGTGGCGTGAACTGGACGGGCCCGCCCGGGCCCTGACGGCTCAGATCGCGGCGCAGGCCCTGGTCAAGGCGGAGCGGGCCGGACGGCCGCTCGACGAGGACGAGTCGGCCTTCGTGGACGCCTGCGCCAGGATGGCCCCGCTGCCTCCCGGACGGGCCGTGGACGCCGCGACGTAGGGTGCGAGGGGTCGCGCCGGGGCAGTATCCCGGCGCAGGTCCCGTCCACAGGCGAGGAGTTGAGCCGAACGATGCACTGTCCCAAGTGCCACGCCCCGATGCACACCTACAACCGCAACGGCGTCCAGATCGAGCAGTGCGGAGGATGCCGGGGGATATTCCTGGACTACGGGGAGCTGGAGGCGCTGACCCGCCTGGAGTCCCAGTGGTCCCAGCAGGCCCCGCCGCCCGCCGCCCCGCCCGCCCCGCAGGCGTACCCGGCGCCGCCCGCCCCGGCCTGGGGAGCCCCGCACCACGGCGGCCACCACTACGGCCACCGCCGCGGCTTCGGCCGCATGCTCTTCTCCTCCTGACCCCCTTGCTTCCGGCCGTGCCGGGCGTGCCTCCACGTCGGAGGGGCGCGCCCGGCACGGCCACCGGAGACGGGGGAGGGCGCGACGACGACGCGGAAGACCCCGGCCGCCTGAGGCGACCGGGGTCTTCGGTGGTGCGCGATACTGGGATTGAACCAGTGACCTCTTCCGTGTCAGGGAAGCGCTCTCCCGCTGAGCTAATCGCGCGGGACCGACCACGACCGGGGACCGGCCGGAGTACGGGGGTGCGGTACTGCGTGCGCGATACTGGGATTGAACCAGTGACCTCTTCCGTGTCAGGGAAGCGCTCTCCCGCTGAGCTAATCGCGCGGGCGGAACCCTGGGGTTCCGAGTGGACGATACTGGGATTGAACCAGTGACCTCTTCCGTGTCAGGGAAGCGCTCTCCCGCTGAGCTAATCGTCCTTGGAGGTGGAGACGGGATTTGAACCCGTGTAGACGGCTTTGCAGGCCGTTGCCTCGCCTCTCGGCCACTCCACCACCGCGAGGGGTCGGGAAGATCCCCCACGTGGAGCGGACGACCAGGTTCGAACTGGCGACCTCAACCTTGGCAAGGTTGCGCTCTACCAACTGAGCTACGTCCGCTTGTCCTTCCCGGGGCGCTTGCGCGTCCCGGCGACGTGTTGAACTCTAGCGGATTCCTGGGCCAGTACAAAAACGCGTTTGCGCAGCGTGCTGGGGTGACCTCGGCGAGCGGCCGCCGGGGACCGGCCGACCTAGACTCGCGCACGTGCACAACCCCGCTTCCCCGCTTCCCCCGCTCGCCCGTTTCGGTGAGCTCCTCGCCACCGGTCTGCGTGACGTCACCCACGACCCCGAGGCGCTCGGCTCGGAGGGCTTCTGGGCCGTCGTCGCCGACTTCGAAGGCGGTCTGACCTGCGCACGCTTCGACCAGGTCGGCCGTGAGCCGGTGCCCGTGCCGCGCCCCGGGGCCTGGCGCGGGCCCGCCCGCGACACCTGGGAGTCCTCCCTCGGGCACGGCGCGTACACGGACGGGGTGCGGCGGATCAGGGCCGCCGTCGCGCGGGGGGAGGTGTACCAGGCGAACCTGTGCCGGGTACTCTCCGCGCCGCTGCCGGAGGGCCCGGCCGCCGACGTCGACGCCCTCACCGCGCTGCTGGCCCGGGGCAACCCCGCACCGTACGCCGGCACGGTCCGCCTGCCCGGCCACGGCATCGGGGTGGCCACCGCCTCGCCCGAGCTGTTCCTGCGGCGGCGCGGCCCGGTCGTCGAGTCGGGGCCGATCAAGGGGACCGGCGCCACCGAGGCGGACCTGCTGGAGAAGGACTACGCCGAGAACGTCATGATCGTCGACCTGGTCCGCAACGACCTGGGCCGCGCCGCCGCCACCGGTTCCGTCCAGGTGCCCGAGCTGTGCGTGGTCGAGAAGCACCCCGGCCTGGTCCACCTGGTCTCCTCGGTGCGGGCCACCCTGGCGGCGGGCGCCGGCTGGCCCGAACTGTTCGGTGCCGCCTTCCCGCCCGGCTCCGTCACCGGGGCGCCGAAGTCGAGCGCGCTGCGGATCATCCGGGAACTGGAACCCGTCCCGCGGGGCCCGTACTGCGGCGCGGTCGGCTGGGTCGACGCCGACCGGGGCACGGCGGAGCTGGCGGTGGGTATCCGCACCTTCTGGACGGAAGTCGCGGACGATGGCGGCGTGGCGCTGAAATTCGGCACCGGAGCGGGTATCACCTGGGGTTCGGACCCCGAGCGCGAGTGGCGGGAGACCGAGCTGAAGGCGTCCCGGCTGCTGGCGATAGCGTCTGCGGGACACGAGGCGAGTGGAGGAACCCTTTCGTGAAGATCTGGCTCGACGGCGCCCTGCGGGACGCCGCTACCGCGCAGGTGTCGGTACTGGACCACGGGCTGACCGTCGGCGACGGCGTCTTCGAGACGCTCAAGACCGTCGACGGCCGCCCGTTCGCCCTCAGCCGCCACCTGGACCGCCTGTCCCGCTCGGCGCGCGGCCTCGGCCTGCCCGAACCCGACCTGGACGAGGTGCGCCACGCCTGCGCCGCCGTCCTGGCGGCCGAGCCGATGGCGCTGGGCCGGCTGCGGATCACCTACACCGGGGGCCTGTCCCCGCTCGGCTCCGACCGGGGCGAGGAGGCGCCCACCCTCGTCGTCGCCCTCGGCGAGGCCCACCCGCGCCCCGAGACCACCGCCGTCATCACCGTCGACTGGCCCCGCAACGAACGCGGCGCGCTGGCCGGCCTCAAGACCACCTCGTACGCGGAGAACGTGGTCGCGCTCGCCCGCGCCCGTGAACAGGGCGCCACCGAGGCGTTGTTCGCGAACACCGTGGGTGCGCTCTGCGAGGGCACCGGCTCCAACGTCTTCGTCGTCCTCGACGGCGAGCTCCACACCCCGCCGGTCTCCTCCGGCTGTCTCGCCGGGATCACCCGCGCGCTGGCGGCCGAGTGGGCCGGGGCGCGGGAGACGGAACTGCCCATGGACGCGCTGGACCGGGCCGAGGAGATCTTCCTGACCTCCTCCCTCCGTGACGTGCAGGGCGTCCACCGGGTCGACGGCCGCACCCTGGCCGCCGCACCCGGGCCCGTCACCACCAAGGCCATGCGGATCTTCGCCGAGCGGTCCGCCGCCGACATGGACCCCTGATCCCCGGGAGGAGCGGCCGCCGGACGGGGCCGAATTGTTGGTGACAGGTGGTGTCCGGCAGGGGTAGAACCAGACGGATGACCACCACCCTGCGGCCCGTGGCGCCGCTACAACGTGAGCCCGACGGCACGGTCCGCCTCCGCCCGTACGAGATCTGCGTCAACGGGCGGCCGGTCGGGAGCCTGCGCATCGGGACCGCCCCCGGCTTCGGCCCCACCGCCGGCCTTCTGGACGGGCTGACCGTCGCGGAGGCCGACCGGGGCCGGGGCCGGGCGACGGTGGCGCTGCTCGCCGCCGAGGAGGAGCTGCGCGGCTGGGGCTGCACCGTCGCACGGTGCACGGTGCCCGCCGACGCCCGCCCCGCACAGCGCCTCGCCACCGCCCTCGGCTGGACCGAGGGCGGCCGGAACATGGTGAAGCACCTGCCGGCGGTCCCGCCGCCGCTCCCTGCGGGCGTCACCGCGCGTCCCATGACCGCCGAGGAGTACACGGCCTGGGAGGCGGCCTCGCGGACCGAGTACGCCCGGGAATGGTCCACCCGGGGCCTCAGCGCCGAGCAGGCCCGCCGCAAGTCCGAGGCCAGCCACCGGGACAACCTTCCCGAGGGACTGGCCACCCCGGGTGTCTTCTTCGGCGTGGTGGAGGCCGACGGCGCGACCGCCGGACACCTCTGGATCTCCTCCGGCCAGGCGGAGCCCGGTGCCCCCGGCTCGTTCGTCTTCGACGTCGAGGTGCGCCCGGAGTTCCGGGGGCGCGGGCTCGGACGGGCGCTCATGCTGCTCGCCGAGCGCACCGCCCTCGCCTCGGGCCACCGGCTCATCGGCCTGCACGTCTTCGCCGGCAACACCCCTGCCCGGCGGCTCTACGACTCCCTCGGCTACACCGCCACCCGGCAGCACTGGACCAAGCAGCTCTGAGGCGGCCTTGGGCAGGTCCGAGGCGGCCGGGTCAGCCCGCCAGCAGCCGGTCCGCGATCTCCTCGACCCGCGTCCGCAGCCCTTCCTGGCTCTTGCCGCCGTCCAGCCGCTCCCCGCCGATCACGTAGGTGGGCGTGCCGGTGACCTTGAGCGCCTTCCCCTCGGCCTGGTCGGCGTCGACGATCAGGATGTGCCGCCCGTCGACCAGCGCGGTGTCGAACTCCTCCGCGTCCAGCCCCAGCTCCCCGGCGACCGCCACCAGGAGCGGCTCACCGGCCCGGTCCAGCTCCTCGGCCCGGTCCAGCACCGCGCGGACGTACTCCCAGCCCTTGCCCTGCGCCAGTGCCTCCTCGGCGGCCTGGGCGGCGGCGAAGGCGTGCTTGTGCTTCTCCAGGGGGAAGTGCCGCAGCCGGATGTCGAGGCGCTCGCCGTACCGCTCGCGCAGGGCGTCGAGGTCGCCGAGGGCCGTACGGCAGTCGGGGCACTGGAGCTCGCACCAGACGTCGAGGACGACGGGGGAGGGGGCAGGGGAAGACGAGTCGTTCATGGCCGACAGTCTTCCAGCAGGCCGACGGCCCGCCGAATCCGCGGCGGCCGCCGGGCCCTGGGGAGGAGGGTGCCCCGGAGATCTCCCGGAGATCGGACGGAGGGGGCCGCGGGGCGTGGCGATCCGCACCCCGGTCGGTGCAGGATGGAAGGAGCCCCATCTCACCTGCCTGGAGGACCGGATGCTTGCCGAGACCGTGTGTTCAGCCGTGGCCGCGGCCGGCCTGGGCATCGCCGCCGTGACCGCCTACCGCAAACGGTTCCTCACCGCGACGCGGATCGCCGCCTACGCCCTGGTCCCCGCCGGGCTGGTGCTGACCGGTGCGGTCGCCTGGGTGGCCAGGACCGCTTTCAGCCCGACCGCGTGGGCCGGGTTCGCGGTCCTCGGGCTCGCCTGGGTGCTCTTCATGACGACCCGCGCCGTCGAACGCCGCCGTGGGACCCGCAAGGAGCGGGCGGCCGGATCGCCGGAGACGGTGGCCGGCCACGCGCGGCCCGCCGTCGGCGGCAGCACCGGCGCCGGGCGGGCGGCCCCGGCCCCCGCCCAGGACAAGAAGCAGTCCGGCGGCGACGACGACTTCTCCGACATCGAGGCCATCCTCAAGAAGCACGGCATCTGAGCGGGCTCGTCGCGCGAGGCCCTTCCGGCGCGCGCCCGGGGATGGCGTACGCCCCCGGGCGCGCGGCTGCGGAGAATGCGCCTTGGCGCGCTCGTGGCGCGCTCACGGGAACCGGTGAACCTGGTGCTCCGTCCCTGGCAGACGGCATTTCCGGGCTCTTCGGGCGGGTCATGATCTCCGCGAGATGCTCGACACCACGCCGCCCGAACACGCCCCCGCACGCCCCGACGCCGAGCGCCGCGGCTGCCTCTTCGCCCTCTCCCAGCCGCCCCTGATGATCTTCCTTCTGGTGATCGGCTGCCTGCTGATGCTCGGGGCGGTGCATGACCTGTTCCTGTTGTGAGACGGGCGCCCGCCCCGGCGTTCAGTCCGCCGCCGCCCGGCGCCGCGCCCGGTAGGCGGCCACGTGCAGCCGGTTGCCGCAGGTGCGCCCCGAGCAGTAGCGCCGCGAGCGGTTGCGGGAGAGGTCCACGAAGGCGTTGGCGCAGTCCGGTGCCTCGCACCGGCGCAGCCGCTCGCACTCCCCGGCGACCACGAAGAAGGCCAGCGCCATCCCGCCGTCGGCCGCGAGGTGGTCGGCGACCGAGGCACCCGGCGCGAAGTAGTGCACGTGCCAGTCGAAGCCGTCGTGGTCGGTGAGCCGTGGCGTGGTCCCCGCCGCCGCCACCAGCTCGTTGATCACCAGAGCCCTGTCCCCCGGGCGGCCGGGGGCGAAGACCGCCTCGAACCGCTCCCGCACCCGGCGCACGGCGGCCAGGTCGGCGTCGCCGAGCCGGCCCACGTCGCTCACCCCGTGCGCGTCGACGAAGGCGCGCAGCGCGGCCACGTCCGCCAGCCCGTCGGTGCCCCCGTCGCCGGGGGCGGTGTTCACCAGGCCGACCACGGCGTCCAGCGCGCATCGGGTGTCGTGGGTGATCAGCACGGGTCGCTCCCTGGCCTGGAGGTCGGGCCGGTGCCCGCCGGTGCTGGCCGATCGTAGACGAGCCCTCCCCGGCGCGTCGGGGCACGAGTGGCGCGCGGCCTGGCGGGGACGCACGAGAGCCGCCTCCCGCGCTGGACGCGCGGTGGCGGCACTCGTACTCCGTGAGCGGTTGTCGGACCCCGGGCCGCCTCCCCGAGTCGGGCGGCCGGGCGGAGCTGTCACGCTGCCTGGAGAGCTCAGCTCTCGGCGAGGATGTGCGACAGCTCCGTGTCGAGATCGAAGTGACGGTGCTCGGTACCCGGGGGCACCGCCGCGTCCGTGCGCTTCAGGAAGGATTCCAGCGCCCGCGCCGGGGCTTCGAGCAGAGCCTCACCTTCGGGGGAGCTCAGGGCGATGCAGACGACGCCCTGACCGTGGCTGCGGGACGGCCAGACGCGGACGTCGCCGGTGCCGGTGGGCCGGTGCAGGCCCTCGGCGAGGAGATCGCGGGCGAACACCCACTCGACCGTCTCCTCGGCTCCGGTGTGGAAGGTGGCGTGCACGGCATAGGGATCGGCCGTGTCATACCGCAGTCCTGCGGGAACAGGCAGTGAGGACTCGCTCGACACAACGAGGCGCAGGTGCAGCTCGCAGCTGACCGTGGTGTTCATAAGCGCCAGGGCCTTTCGCTCAGTGTGCGCTCGGGGATTCGCACGTCGGCGAAATCGACATGCCACCTACGGTGCCGTTGTAAACCCCTCTGGGCATTTTGCGAAGCTTGGGATACCTCGTACGGCCGAGTATTCGGCACGGGTGCGGCCATTCCGGCGAGGCGGGCGCGTCGGGTACGTTTGTCCTCATGAATACGGGGAGTGACGACGCCGGTTCCACCGCAGTGGTGGAGGACGGCGCGGCGAAGAAGCCCGGGCGGGCGCTCGGATCGCGGGCGCCGCGGTTCGTCCGGCGCAGCCGCGCCCTGCACCTGAGCTGGCAGGTGGGCGTCTTCGTGGTGGGTCTGGCCGTCGTCGTGGCGGGTGTGCTGATGCTGGCCCTGCCCGGTCCGGGGTGGCTGGTGATCTTCGCCGGCATGGCCATCTGGTCCACCGAGTTCGTCTGGGCGCAACTGGTGCTGCGCTGGACGCGCCGGAAGGTCACCGAGGCGGCGCAGCGGGCCCTCGATCCGAAGGTCCGCCGCCGGAACCTCATCCTGACCTCGGTCGCCGTGGTGATCGGCGCCGCCCTGTGCGCGCTCTACCTCTGGCGCTTCGGGCTGACGCCGCCCTGGCGGATCACCTGGTGACGCCGGCCGGCGGCGGCCGCTCGGCCGGTGCGGGCGAGGGTGTCGGGGGCACCCGCTGACATGCGGTAATGTTCTCCCTGCGCCCGGGCGATTAGCTCAGTGGGAGAGCGCTTCGTTCACACCGAAGAGGTCACTGGTTCGAACCCAGTATCGCCCACCCGGGACTGCGGCCCGAAGGCTTCCGGCCTTCGGGCCGTTGCCGTGTCCGGTGTCCGGGCTCCTCCTCCCCGGTGTGACTCCGGGTGACCGCCGGGCCTGTGCGGTCGTCTGCGGGAAATGCCCGGAACAAAGCTTCGGCCGCCATGCGCGGTGTACGCCACGCGGGTCGTCCGGGTGACGTTTCCTCAGTTCCTCACGGAGTGCGTGAATTCACGTACGGAAATACGGACCCGTCCTTTCTTCTTTTCGTACTCCCCGCTTTTCGGTCCTGAATGCGAAATGCGTCCCGTGCGGTGGGCGGCTGACGGGGTGTTCGTCGACTCGGCGTCAGGGGGCGCGCTCCGGCGGGCGGGTGGGGCGCGTCGCCGCGTGGCCGTCCCGCTCGCGGGGCAGCCTTGCCGGCATGGACCTGAACCACTACCGCTTCCGCAGTCGCTGGGTCCTCCCGGCGGCCCCCGACGCCGTCTACCAGGTGCTGGAGGACGTCCCCGGCTACCCCCTCTGGTGGCGCGAGGTGCGTGAAGTGGTGCGTACCTCCGAGACGGAAGGCCTGCTCCGCTTCCGCTCGCTGCTCCCGTACGACCTGCGCGTCACCGCCCGCCTCCGGCGGCAGGACCCGGCCGCCCGCCTGCTCGAAGCGGCCCTCGACGGCGACCTGGTGGGGAGCCTGGTGTGGCGGGTCGGCGCCGCCTGTGGCGGCGCGCGGGTCGACTTCGACCAGGAGGTCCGGGTGACCTCCCGGACGATGCGCCTGCTGGCGGTTCCCGGCCGTCCCCTCTTCCGTGCCAACCACGCCCTGATGATGCGGTCCGGGCGCGCGGGGCTGGTGCGGCTGCTCGCCGGTGCGAAGCCGGTTTGAACCCCGGGCCCCGGGACCTGTAATGTTCCCTCTGCGCCCGGGCGATTAGCTCAGTGGGAGAGCGCTTCGTTCACACCGAAGAGGTCACTGGTTCGAACCCAGTATCGCCCACCCCGGGAGAGCCGGTCCGTCGACGACGGACCGGCTTTTCGCTGTCCCGGGCGGGTCTTCGCAGCTCCTGGCTCAGACGGCGGCCGCCGCCCGCGGACGCAGCGGCCACCCGCCGGCCGTGCCCTCCCGCACCGCCGGCCCCGGCCCGTGCCGTACCTGCGCCGCGTGCCAGTCCTCCTGGAGCGCGTGGAGTTCGCCCGGCGTCAGCCGCTCCAGCCGGGGCGCGAAGACCCGCGCCAGCGACCGCACCACCTCGATCGCGACCCGCGCCTGATCAGCCGCGTCGTGCGGCTCGGGCGCGGGTACGCCGTAGCGGACGCAGAGGGCGTCCAGGTGCCGTGAGCCCTTGCGGTACCGGTCCAGCTCGGTGTCGAGGACACGTGGGTCGAGCACGCTCAGCGGCACCCCGGACAGGTAGGCGCCGAGCGACGAGGCGCGGTGGCGCCGCAGTTCGCGGTCGAGCAGGGTCAGGGCGGCGGGCGCGTCGTCCACCACCAGCGGGCGGCCCGCCGCCGCGTGCCCGGCGAGCGCCCGGCCGACCTCCTCCATCACCGGCGCCGGCCAGCGGCCCGTGCGCACGACCTGATCATGCGTCAGGCCGAGCCGGGCGGCTTGCTCCTCGGTCATCGCCACCCCGGGGCTGACCAGCCAGCGCAGCGTCCTCGGGCGGGCTCCCGCCAGGTCCTGGACGACGAGGGCGGCCGTCACCAGCCGGTCTGCCTCGGTGTCCGGCCCTGTCGCCCTGAGGCTCAGCGCGGCCAACGGGCCTTCGTACCAGTGCGTCATGACGAACCAGCTCCTCCCACCCGCGCGGGCGGCGTCCCGCCCGGGGAGGTGATACCCGTCCGCCGGCGCCGGTACGCGGCGTGCGCGGGGCTCAGCCGGTCGGCGGGCGGTGCGCCCACAGGTCGCGCAGGGTGCCGATCTCGGCACCGTGGTGGGCGGTCTCCCGGGTGATGTGCAGGACCAGGGCCGCCATGGGCGCCTCGGCGAACGGGCCCTCGGAGGGCCCGGGGGGCTGCTCCAGTTCGTCGAGGCCGAGCCCGCGCACCCCGGCCACCCACTCCGCGTACCGGGCGTCGAGCTGGTGGAGGGCCTCCTCGGCGGTGCCCGCGTACGCGAAGCTGCCGTAGTCCGTCTCCGGGCCGCCGAAGTGGGCGGCGAGGCGGGTGCCGAGCACCCCGGCGATCAGGTGGCCCGGCCGCCGGGCGGTCGTGGTGACCGGCGGCGGGGCGGGCTCGGGAAAGGCGTGGTCGATGGTCCAGCCGCCGGAGCCGGCCGCCGCCGGCCAGGGGCCGGTCCCCGCCGGACGGATGTTCCAGCACCCCTCGGCCGGCTCCCAGAAGCACTCGGCGTCGGTGAGCCCGGCGGGGCGGGGGCGGAGCAGGTGGGTCCGGTGCCAGTCGAGCTGATCGACGAGGAGGCCGTTGCAGTCCGTGGTCACGCGGGAACGGTAGGCGACTTTCCGGAGGGCGGGGCGGGCGGACGCGTCGGCGGAACCCTTTCGCGCCACCCCTTCCCGGCTCGGTACCATCGCTCCGTGCGTGCATGCCAGATCCGGCGCACGCTCCCCACCTCAGTCAGGAGAGACCGGTGTCAGACGTCCGTGTGATCATCCAACGCGATTCCGAGCGGGAAGAACGCGTGGTGACGACGGGCACTACGGCCGCCGACCTCTTCGCCGGCGAGCGCACCGTGATCGCCGCCCGGGTGGACGGCGAGCTGCGGGACCTCGCGTACGCCCCGGGCGACGGCGAGAGCGTCGAGCCCGTCGACATCTCGTCCGAGGACGGGCTGAACATCCTGCGCCACTCCACCGCCCACGTGATGGCCCAGGCCGTGCAGGAGCTCTTCCCCGAGGCGAAGCTCGGCATCGGCCCGCCGGTCAAGGGCGGCTTCTACTACGACTTCGACGTCGCCGAGCCCTTCACCCCGGAGGACCTCAAGCGCGTCGAGAAGAAGATGCAGGAGATCCAGAAGCGCGGCCAGCGCTTCTCCCGCCGGGTCACCACCGACGAGGACGCCCGCGTCGAGCTGGCCGACGAGCCGTACAAGCTGGAGCTGATCGGCCTCAAGGGCAACGCCGCGCAGGCCGCCGACGGTGCCGACGCGGAGGTGGGCGGCGGCGAGCTGACCATCTACGACAACCTCGACGCCAAGACCGGCGAACTGTGCTGGAAGGACCTCTGCCGAGGCCCCCACCTGCCCACCACCCGGAACATCCCCGCCTTCAAGCTGATGCGCTCCGCCGCCGCCTACTGGCGCGGCAGCGAGAAGAACCCGCAGCTCCAGCGGATCTACGGCACCGCCTGGCCCTCCAAGGAGGAGCTGAAGGCGCACCTGGAGTTCCTCGCCGAGGCCGAGAAGCGCGACCACCGCAAGCTCGGCACCGAGCTGGACCTCTTCTCCTTCCCCGACGAACTGGGCCCCGGCCTCGCCGTCTTCCACCCCAAGGGCGGGGTGGTCCGCAAGGAGATGGAGACCTACTCGCGCAGGCGCCACGAGGACGCCGGGTACGAGTTCGTCAACACCCCCCACATCTCGAAGGAACAGCTCTTCGAGACCTCCGGGCACCTGCCGAACTACGCCGAGGGCATGTTCCCGCCCATCGAGTTCGACGGGCAGAACTACCGCCTCAAGGCGATGAACTGCCCCATGCACAACCTGATCTTCAAGGGCCGGGGCCGCTCCTACCGCGAGCTGCCGCTGCGCCTCTTCGAGTTCGGCACGGTCTACCGGTACGAGAAGTCCGGTGTGGTGCACGGCCTGACCCGCTCGCGCGGCTTCACCCAGGACGACTCGCACATCTACTGCACCAAGGAGCAGATGCCCCAGGAACTGGACTCCCTGCTCACCTTCGTGCTGGACCTGCTGCGGGACTACGGGCTGAACCAGTTCGAGCTGGAGCTGTCCACCCGCGACCCCGAGTCGGACAAGTTCATCGGCGAGGACGCGGAGTGGGAGGAGGCCACCGAGGCGCTGCGCCAGGCCGCCGAGAAGCAGGGCCTCCCGCTCGTCCCCGACCCGGGCGGCGCCGCGTACTACGGCCCGAAGATCTCCGTGCAGGCGAGGGACGCGATCGGCCGCTCCTGGCAGATGTCGACCATCCAGGTCGACTTCCAGCAGCCGAAGCGGTTCGGCCTGGAGTACACGGCGGCGGACGGCTCGCGTCAGCAGCCGGTCATGATCCACCGGGCGCTCTTCGGCTCCATCGAGCGGTTCTTCGCCGTGCTGCTGGAGCACTACGCGGGCGCGTTCCCGGCGTGGCTGGCCCCCGTCCAGGCGGTCGGCATCCCGATCGGCGACGCGCACGTCTCCTACCTCCAGGAGTTCGCCGCCGACGCCAAGGCGCGCGGGCTGCGGGTGGAGGTCGACGCCTCCTCCGACCGGATGCAGAAGAAGATCCGCAACCACCAGAAGGCCAAGGTGCCGTTCATGATCATCGTCGGGGACGAGGACATGAACGCCGGCACGGTCTCCTTCCGGTACCGCGACGGCTCCCAGGAGAACGGCATCGCCCGCGAGGACGCCATCGCCAAGCTCCTCGACGTGGTCGAGCGGCGCGTCCAGGTCTGAGGCCGGTCACACGTACGCGCGGGCGGCCCCGGTGAGTTCAGCTCGCCGGGGGCCGCCCCGTGTTCTCGCCCTCCTCGGCGAAGACCTGGAGCAGCCAGGAGGCGAAGGAACCGGTGACCGCGCCCAGGAGGGCGAGGCCGCCGGCCATCAGGGCCACCATCACGGTCCGGCCGAGGAAGGTGACCGGCACCGCGTCGCCGTACCCGACGGTGGCCAGGGTGGCGCAGACGCACCACACGGCGTCGCCGAAGGTGCGGATCGTGGAGTCCTCCGCCGAGCGTTCCGCCGCGTAGACGGCGAGCGCCCCCGCGAAGCCGAGCAGCAGCGCCGCGAGGCCCGCGTAGCTCATCACCCGGGCGTACAGGTTCAGGCGAGGGCGCCGGTGCCTGCGGCGGACCGCCTCGTAGACGGGGACCACCCGCAGGGGGCGCAGCAGCGGCAGCAGCAGGACCGCCGTGTCCAGACCGTGGCGCACCCAGAACCGCGGGCCCTCCCCGCTGAGCCGCCAGCGCACCGCGTAGTCGGCGGCGAAGAGCAGCCAGCAGCCCAGCAGCAGGGCGACGCACAGGTCGTGGACCGCGGGTGGCAGCCCGGTCCCCAGCACACGCAGGGCGTACGCGGCGAGGAAGACCAGGGAGGCGGTGGCCAGCGGCAGCTCGGTGCGGTTCTCCCAGCGGTGCAGGCGCCGCTGGTCGGCGGCGGGCCGGGACGGGCGGGTGCGCATGGGGCCCAGCATCGCGGCCCGGGCCCGGCCACCGCCCCGGCGACACGCTCCCGGCGGCGGAGGTCATATGCTGCAAGGCATGACGACTGAGCCGGAGCAGCAGTTCGGAGTGGGGACGCCCGACGCGTTCCAGCGCCTGTGGACACCCCACCGGATGGCGTACATCCAAGGGGAGAACAAGCCGACCGGGCCCGGTGCCGGGGACGGCTGTCCGTTCTGCGTGGTCCCGGCCAAGTCCGACGAGGACGGGCTGATCGTCCGGCGCGGGACGCACGCCTACGCGGTGCTCAACCTCTACCCGTACAACGGCGGCCACCTGCTGGTCGTGCCGTACCGGCACGTCGCCGACTACACCGAGCTGGACGCCGCGGAGACCGCCGAGGTCGCCGAGCTGACCAAGCAGGCGATGACGGCGCTTCGCTCCGCCTCCGGCGCGCACGGCTTCAACATCGGGCTCAACCAGGGGTCGGCCGCGGGCGCGGGCATCGCCGCCCACCTCCACCAGCACATCGTGCCGAGGTGGGGCGGCGACACCAACTTCATGCCGGTGATCGGCGACACCAAGGTGCTGCCGCAGCTCCTCGGCGACACCCGGGCCATGCTCGCCGCGGCCTGGCCCGAGGGCGACGGGGCCGAGCTGACGGACACGGACGCGGGCTGAGCACCCGGGGCCGGACGCCGCAAGCGGCGCCCGGCCCCGGGGCGCTCACGCGTCGTACAGGTCGGCCTTCTTCGGAGCCGCGTCCTGTACGGCGCCGCTCAGCCCCGCCGCGCGGCCGGCGAAGCGGCTGGTGTCCACGCCGTTCTCCTCCAGGACTCCCAGCGCCGCCTTGTGCACCACCCGCAGCACCGGCGCCGCCGCCCGCAGCGCGTCGTCGGCCATGAAGCGGTTGGCCCACGGCCGCCCCGCCCACACGTGCCGCAGCCCGAACGGCTCGGGCAGCGACAGCTTCCCGCCGAGGTGGTCCAGGACCGCCGGGTACGGCGTGAGCGGCGCCCGGACCAGCAGCCGGACCACCTCGGTGGCGTCGACCAGCGGAAGCTTGTGCGTCTTGGTCTCCCAGAACTTGATCGGCTTCGCCGTGGTCCGCTCGCGCGCCGCCGGGCCACCGTTGAACAGCGAGTGCACCGGGCCGAGCGCGTGGCCGGTGACCTCGATGCGCAGTGTGTGGTGGAGCACGGTCACCGTGATCAGCATGGTCAGTACCAGCTGACCGTCCCAGAGGACGAACTGCACCCCGAGGTAGTGCCGGTTTCCGTTGCTGAACTGCTGCTCGTTGCAGATCCGCTGGATCTCGTGCGGCTTGACCTGGAACGCCTCGACCGTCTCGCCCTCGGGGCGCGAGACACTGCCCGCGTTCTCCCCGACCGGCGAGACGATCCAGTGCTTCACCGACGGCTTGGGGAAGCCACCGGTGTGCAGCGGGCCGCGCTCCAGCATCTGGAGCTGGTCGTGGATGGCCCGGACCACGTCCCAGGAGCGGAAGGGGTTGATCTCCTTGCCCGGGTCGACCGGTTCCAGGTCCTCCGCCAGCTGCCAGCTGCCCCACCGGGTGCCCATGCCGAGGATGCCCTTGGGACCGGCGTAGAAGACCGAGTTGCTCTGCTGTTCGGCGGCGAGCTTGGCGAGGCTGACCCGCAGCTGCTCGGCGGCGGCGTCGTCCGGGTTGGCCGGGACCGCCTCGGGGATCTTCGCGCCGAAGCCGCCGCCCGCCAGCAGGCTGCTCCAGTGCGCCCGCAGGTCCTGTGCGGTCCGCTCGGCGATCTGCTTGGCCACGAACCAGCCGAGCACCGGGGCGAGGACGCAGCCGCGGATGTACCACGGCAGGACGCCCTCGGTCGGCAGCCCGATCAGCAGCACCACCGAGGCGACCGCGCCCACCACCATCAACAGCGAGCCGAGGGCGGTGGTGCCCTTGCCGACCCACTTGCCGGACATCGCCCGGAGCTGGAAGGCGAGCACCCACAGCGCCGCTCCGGGCAAAAACAGCAGGCCGCACACGAGCGCCACCAGCGTCAGCCGACGGTCGCGCTGCTTGCGCAGCCGGCTCGCCGCCAGACAGTGCTCGACCACCACCTGCGGCTCCATACCGAACGCCTGGATCAGCGGGGACCGGCCGGCACCCAGCATCCGCACCACCACGGCCTGGGAGAACGCCTCACCGAGCAGCGGCGCGAAAAGCTTCAGCCTGCCGGGCTTCACCCCGGTCTTGTACCACTCGCCGTCAGCCTCGGTGATCTTCTCCAGCGGGTCGTCGCGGTACGCCACCGAGGCCAGGGCGTGGGTGGCGGCCGTGCCGCCCGCGCCCCCGGTCACGGGGACCTGCGCCCCGGGGCTGAAATCGAAGAAATCGTCCGCCATGCCGCCCCCATCGCCGCGCTGCCGGAGCGCTGTCGTCGCGTCGCCTTCCGGACCCGACCGCCGTGCCCGGCCCTCTTGCTGATCCGCAGTCAGGGTATCGGTGCGCGGGGGCGCGCGGCAGGGGACGAGGAAGGTACGGGGGAGCGCACCCGTGCCAGGGCGGTCCGCGCGGGTGGGCGGCGCGCGTCGGGCCGGGTGCCCCGGGGGCGGGGCGACCGGCGCGTGACTACGATGGGCCAGCCGATGCCCGGCCCGGACACCGGCCCCCACCGACCCTCGGGAAGGCCATGCTGAACAAGTACGCGCGAGCGTTCTTCACGCGCGTCCTCACACCGTTCGCCGCGTTTCTGCTCCGCCGGGGGGTCAGCCCCGACGCGGTCACCCTCATCGGGACGGCCGGAGTGGTGGCGGGTGCGCTGGTCTTCTTCCCCCGGGGAGAGTTCTTCTGGGGCACGATCGTCATCACCCTCTTCGTCTTCTCCGACCTGGTCGACGGCAACATGGCCCGCCAGGCCGGGATCTCCAGCCGCTGGGGCGCGTTCCTCGACTCGACCCTCGACCGGGTCGCCGACGGCGCGATCTTCGGCGGCTTCGCCCTCTGGTACGCGGGCGGCGGCGACGACACCCTGCTCTGCGCGGTGGCCCTCTTCTGCCTGACCGCCGGGCAGGTCGTCTCCTACACCAAGGCGCGCGGCGAGGCCATCGGCCTGCCGGTCGCCGTCAACGGCCTGGTGGAGCGCGCCGAGCGACTGGTGATCTCGCTGGTCGCGGCCGGCCTGGCCGGACTGCACAACTTCGGCGTCCCCGGCATCCAGGTCCTGCTGCCGATCGCGCTGTGGCTGGTCGCCGTCGGCAGCCTGGTCACCCTGGTCCAGCGGGTGGTCACGGTCCGCCGCGAGGCCTTCGAGGCGGACGGCCCGGCGGGGCAGGGGGCCGTCTCGTGAACGAACGGCTCTCCGACGCGCTGTACGGCCTCGGCTGGAGCACCGTCAAGAGGCTCCCCGAGCCCGTCGCCGTCCGCCTCGGCCGGACCATCGCGGACTCGGTGTGGAAGCGTCGCGGCAAGGGCGTCCTGAGGCTGGAGGCCAACCTCGCCAGGGTCGTCCCCGACGCCGGCCCCGAGCGGCTGTCCGAGCTGTCCCGGGCCGGGATGCGCTCGTACCTGCGGTACTGGATGGAGTCCTTCCGGCTGCCCGCCTGGAGCGACGCGCGGATCAGGGACGGGTTCGAGCCGGACGGCCTGCACCACCTCACCGACGGCCTCGCCGCCGGGAAGGGCGTCATCCTCGCCCTGCCCCACCTGGGCAACTGGGACCTTGCCGGGGCCTGGGTGACCCGCGACCTCGGGGTGCCCTTCACCACCGTCGCCGAGCGGCTCAGACCCGAGACCCTCTACGACCGGTTCGTCGCCTACCGCGAGGGTCTCGGGATGGAGGTGCTGCCGCACACCGGTGGCTCCGCCTTCGGCACCCTCGCCCGCCGGCTGCGCGCCGGCGGCCTGGTCTGCCTCGTCGCCGACCGCGACCTCTCCGCCTCCGGTGTCGAGGTGGAGTTCTTCGGCGACACCGCCCGGATGCCCGCCGGGCCCGCGATACTCGCCCAGCAGACCGGCGCGCCGCTGCTGCCCGTGACCCTGTGGTTCGACAGCACCCCCGTCATGAAGGGCCGTGTCCACCCGCCCGTCGAGGTGCCCGGAGCAGGTGACCGGGCCGGGAGGACGTCCCTCATGACACAGGCCCTCGCGGACGCCTTCGCCGAGGGCATCGCCGACCACCCCGAGGACTGGCACATGCTCCAGCGCCTCTGGCTGGACGACCTGGAACCACGGGAGAGCACTTGAGGATCGGCATCGTCTGCCCGTACGCCTGGGACGTCCCCGGCGGGGTCCAGTTCCACATCCGCGACCTGGCCGAACACCTGATCCGGCTCGGCCACGAGGTCTCCGTCCTCGCCCCGTCCGACGACGAGACCCCGCTGCCGCCCTACGTGGTCTCGGCCGGACGCGCCGTGCCCGTGCCGTACAACGGCTCCGTGGCCCGGCTGAACTTCGGCTTCCTCTCCGCCGCCCGGGTGCGCCGCTGGCTGCACGACGGCACCTTCGACGTCATCCACATCCACGAGCCCGCCTCGCCCTCGCTGGGCCTGCTGAGCTGCTGGGCCGCCTCCGGGCCGATCGTGGCCACCTTCCACACCTCCAACCCGCGCTCGCGGGCGATGATCGCCGCCTACCCGATCCTCCAGCCCGCGCTGGAGAAGATCAGCGCGCGCATCGCGGTCAGCGAGTACGCCCGGCGCACGCTGGTGGAACACCTCGGCGGGGACGCCGTGGTCATTCCCAACGGCGTCGACGTCGGCTTCTTCGCACGGGCCGAGCCCCGGCCCGAGTGGCAGGGCTCCACCCTCGGCTTCATCGGCCGTATCGACGAGCCCCGCAAGGGCCTGCCCGTCCTCATGAAGGCGCTGCCCGCCATCCTCGCCGCCCGTCCCGAGGCCCGGCTCCTCGTCGCGGGCCGGGGCGACGAGGAGGAGGCCGTCGCCGGGCTCCCCGCCGAGCTGCGGGAGAGGGTCGAGTTCCTCGGCATGGTCAGCGACGAGGACAAGGCGCGCCTGCTGCGCAGCGTCGACGTGTACGTGGCGCCCAACACCGGGGGCGAGAGCTTCGGCATCATCCTGGTCGAGGCGATGTCCGCCGGGGCCCCCGTCCTCGCCAGCGACCTCGACGCCTTCTCGCAGGTCCTCGACCACGGCGGGGCCGGCGAACTGTTCACCAACGAGGACGCCGACGCGCTGGCCGCCGGGGCGATCCGCCTGCTCGGGGACGCCGAACGCCGCGAGCGGCTGCGCGAGCACGGCTCACGGCACGTCAAGCGCTTCGACTGGACCACTGTCGGCTCCGACATCCTCGCCGTCTACGAGACGGTCACCGACGGCGCCGCCTCGGTCGCCACCGACGAACGCGTCGGTCTGCGCGCCCGCCTGGGGTTCGCCCGCGACTGACGTCCGCGCCACGAGGGGGCGGGGCCCGCCCGAGGGCTCCCCCTCCCGGGGCGTCACCCTGTCCGCTCCCGGCCGCGTAGCCTTGCCGCCCGTGACCTCCACACTGATCTGGATCGCGGTGGCGCTGCTCGCCATCGGTGTCTACCTGAGCTGGACCGCAGGCCGCCTCGACCGGCTGCACGCCCGCATCGACGCCGCCCGCGCCGCCCTCGACGCCCAACTCCTGCGCCGGGCCTCCGTCGCCCAGGAACTCGCCACCGCCGGGGTTCTCGACCCGGCCGCCTCCATCGTGCTCTACGAGGCCGCGCACGCCGCCCGGCAGGCCGACGAGGAGGCCCGCGAGGTGGCCGAGAGCGAGCTGAGCCAGGCCCTGCGCGCCGTCTTCGGCGACGCCTCGCAGGTCGGCGCCGTCCGCGCGGCACCGGGCGGCACCGAGGCCGCCGACGAACTCGCCGCCGCCGTACGCCGGGTGCCGATGGCCCGCCGCTTCCACAACGACGCCGTGCGCGCCGCCCGCGCCCTGCGCCGCCACCGCACGGTGCGCTGGCTGCGGCTGGCCGGGCACGCGCCGTTCCCGCTCGCCTTCGAGATGGACGACGAACCACCCGCCGCCCTGGCCGGCCGCTGAGTGTCTGGAGCGGGAGGGCCGGGGCGTGCCCGCGCCAGAACGATCCACCGCCTGTTCATTGGCCCTTGTCCCGAAGTGCCCCCCCGGAGTTGGCTTCACGGTGCAGCAACCCGCCCCGTAGCCCCGTGAGGTAGCCCGTGTCCAGCACGCCCCCCGCCCCCACCACCGCCGCCCCCGCCACCGGCACCGCCCGCGTCAAGCGCGGCATGGCCGAGCAGCTCAAGGGCGGCGTGATCATGGACGTGGTCACGCCGGAGCAGGCGAAGATCGCCGAGGACGCCGGCGCCGTCGCCGTCATGGCGCTGGAGCGGGTCCCCGCCGACATCCGCAAGGACGGCGGGGTGGCCCGCATGTCCGACCCGGAGATGATCGAGTCCATCATCGAGGCCGTCTCCATCCCGGTGATGGCCAAGTCCCGCATCGGCCACTTCGTGGAGGCCCAGGTCCTCCAGTCGCTCGGCGTCGACTACATCGACGAGTCCGAGGTCCTCACCCCCGCCGACGAGGCCAACCACTCCGACAAGTGGTCCTTCACCACCCCCTTCGTCTGTGGCGCCACCAACCTCGGCGAGGCCCTGCGCCGCATCGCCGAAGGGGCCGCGATGATCCGCTCCAAGGGCGAGGCCGGCACCGGCAACGTCGTCGAGGCGGTTCGCCACCTCCGCCAGATCAAGGCCGAGATCGGCCGCCTCGCCGCCTGCGACCAGCACGAGCTGTACGCCGCCGCCAAGGAGCTGCGCGCCCCCTACGAACTGGTCGCCGAGACCGCCGCGCTCGGCCGCCTGCCCGTGGTGCTCTTCTCCGCGGGCGGGGTCGCCACCCCGGCCGACGCCGCGCTCATGCGCCAGCTCGGCGCGGAGGGCGTCTTCGTCGGCTCGGGGATCTTCAAGTCCGGCGACCCGGCCAGGCGGGCCGCCGCGATCGTCCGCGCCACGACCTTCTTCGACGACCCGAAGGCCGTCGCGGACGCCTCCCGCAACCTCGGCGAGGCCATGGTCGGCATCAACTGCGACACGCTCCCGGAGACCGAGCGCTACGCCAACCGCGGCTGGTGACCGATGGCCGCCGCACCTCTCGTCGGCGTCCTCGCCCTCCAGGGTGACGTCCCGGAGCACCTGAGGGCCCTCACCGCCTCCGGTGCCCGGGCCACCGCGGTGCGGCGGCCCGGGGAACTGGCCGCTCTCGACGGGCTGGTCCTGCCCGGCGGCGAGTCGACCACCATCTCCAGGCTCGCGGCGCTCTTCGGCCTCACCGAGCCGCTGCGGGCCCGTATCGCCGAGGGGCTGCCGGTCTACGGCACCTGCGCCGGGATGATCCTGCTCGCCGACAGGATCCTCGACCCGCGGGCCGGCCAGGAGACCTTCGGAGGGATCGACATGACGGTGCGCCGCAACGCCTTCGGGCGGCAGAACGAGTCGTTCGAGGCGTCCGTGCCGGTCACCGGCGTCGACGGCCCGCCCGTCGACGGGGTGTTCATCCGCGCGCCCTGGGTGGAGTCCGCCGGCTCCGCCACCGAGGTGCTCGCCACCTACGGCGGCCACCCGGTCGCCGTCCGGCAGGGCAACGCGCTGGCGACCTCCTTCCACCCCGAACTGACCGGCGACCACCGGCTGCACGGCCACTTCACCGAACTGGTCCGCGCCGCCGCCTGACCCCGCACGCCGCCGCCCGCCTCGCTGCCGTACCCTCGCCACCCGGAACAGCGGCGACGGGCGGCCCCGCCGTCCCGGTAGGATCGCTCGAGTTCGTTCAGTACATGTGGTGACGCGAAGGAGACAGGCAGATGTCCGGCCACTCTAAATGGGCTACGACGAAGCACAAGAAGGCCGTGATCGACGCCAAGCGCGGCAAACTCTTCGCGAAGCTGATCAAGAACATCGAGGTGGCGGCCCGGATGGGCGGCGCCGACGTGGAAGGCAACCCGACCCTCTTCGACGCCATCCAGAAGGCCAAGAAGCAGTCGGTGCCGAACAAGAACATCGACTCGGCCGTCAAGCGCGGCGCCGGCCTGGAGGCCGGTGGCGCCGACTACGAGACGATCATGTACGAGGGTTACGGCCCCAACGGTGTCGCGGTGCTCATCGAGTGCCTCACCGACAACCGCAACCGCGCCGCCTCCGACGTGCGCGTGGCCATGACCCGCAACGGCGGCTCGATGGCCGATCCCGGCTCGGTCTCCTACCTCTTCAACCGCAAGGGCGTCGTCATCGTCCCCAAGGACGGGCTGTCCGAGGACGACGTCCTCGGAGCCGTCCTGGACGCGGGTGCCGAGGAGGTCAACGACCTCGGTGAGTCCTTCGAGGTGCTCAGCGAGGCCACCGACCTGGTCGCCGTCCGCACCGCCCTCCAGGAAGCCGGGATCGACTACGACTCGGCCGACGCCAACTTCGTCCCCACCATGCAGGTCGAGCTGGACGAGGAGGGCGCGCGCAAGATCTTCAAGCTGATCGACGCGCTGGAGGACAGCGACGACGTGCAGAACGTCTTCGCCAACTTCGACGTCTCCGACGAGGTCATGGCCTCCGTCGACGCCTGACTCCGGCAGCCGCCACGCGGCCCGGGTCCCCTCCGTGCCGGAGGGGACCCGGGCCGCACCGGCTTCCGCGCGCCACCGCGGCACACCGTCCCCGGGGTTCGGGAATTGTCGGCGGTGGCCGATAGCCTGCCGGTACGGGCGCGAACACCAGGTCGAACACCGGCCGGAGGCCGCCGGCCGGACAGGGCGGGCGGAAGGGGAGGGACGATGCGGGTACTGGGCGTGGACCCGGGGCTGACCCGGTGCGGCATCGGCGTCGTCGACGGCGTCGCGGGCCGCCCGCTGACGATGGTCGGCGTCGGAGTGATCCGCACCCCCGCCCACGCCGACACCCCTGACCGGCTGGTCGCCGTGGAAGCGGGCATCGAGGAGTGGCTGGACGAGCACCGGCCCGAACGGGTCGCCGTCGAGCGCGTGTTCAGCCAGCACAACGTCCGCACCGTGATGGGCACCGCCCAGGCCAGCGCCGTCGCCATGCTCTGCGCGGCCCGCCGGGGCCTGCCCGTCGCCCTGCACACCCCGAGCGAGGTCAAGGCCGCCGTCACCGGGTCGGGCCGCGCGGAGAAGGACCAGGTCGGCGCCATGGTCACCCGCCTGCTGCGGCTCGACGCGCCCCCCAGGCCCGCCGACGCCGCCGACGCCCTCGCCCTCGCCATCTGCCACATCTGGCGCGCCCCCGCGCAGAACCGCCTCCAGCAGGCAGTCGCCGCCCACCGCGCCGCCCCCGCCGCGCGCCGCACCACTTCCGGTCGGCGCCCCCAGAAAGGCCGCCCCGCATGATCGCCTCAGTCAGCGGCACCGTCGCCGCCCTCGCCCCGGACAGCGCGGTCGTGGAGGTCGGTGGTATCGGCATGGCCGTCCAGTGCACCCCGGACACCCTCTCCGGCCTCCGGGTCGGTGAGCAGGCCCGCCTCGCCACCAGCCTCGTCGTCCGCGAGGACTCCCTGACCCTCTACGGGTTCGCCGACGACGACGAACGGCAGACCTTCGCACTCCTCCAGACCGCCAGCGGCGTCGGCCCGCGCCTGGCCCAGGCGATGCTCGCCGTCCACCAGCCGGACGCGCTGCGGCGGGCGGTGGCCACCGGCGACGAGAAGGCGCTGACCGCCGTCCCCGGCATCGGCAAGAAGGGCGCCCAGAAACTCCTGCTCGAACTGAAGGACCGGCTCGGCGCCCCACGTGGCGCCACCCAGGCCGCCCGCCCCGCCGCGGCGAGCGGCCCCGCCCCCTGGTCCGAGCAACTGCACACCGCCCTCGTCGGCCTCGGCTACGCCCCGCGTGAGGCCGACGACGCCGTCCAGGCCGTCACCCCGCAGGCCGAGGCGGCCCTCGCCGAGGGCGGCCGGCCCGCCGTCCCGCAGCTCCTGCGCGCCGCCCTGCAGAGTCTCAACCGCGCCCGCTGACCCCGGCGGCCGTCGTGCCGCCCCGCACCCCACCGGCCAGGACCCGAGGAAGATCCGAGGCGAGAGCAGTGAACCCGTACGAGACCGAGCCCGCCCACCACGGCGCCGACGAGGACGGCCACCGGCTGGTGGGCTCCGTCGCCGACGGCGAGGACACCGCTGTCGAGGCCGCCCTGCGCCCCAAGGAACTCGACGAGTTCATCGGGCAGGAGAAGGTCCGCGCCCAGCTCGACCTGGTGCTCAAGGCCGCCCGCGCGCGGGGTGCCACCGCCGACCACGTCCTGCTCTCGGGTGCCCCGGGCCTCGGCAAGACCACCCTCTCCATGATCATCGCCGCGGAGATGGAAGCCCCCATCCGGATCACCTCCGGCCCCGCCATCCAGCACGCCGGCGACCTGGCCGCCATCCTCTCCTCCCTCCAGGAGGGCGAGGTGCTCTTCCTCGACGAGATCCACCGGATGTCCCGGCCCGCCGAGGAGATGCTGTACATGGCGATGGAGGACTTCCGGGTCGACGTCATCGTCGGCAAGGGCCCCGGCGCCACCGCCATCCCGCTGGAACTCCCGCCGTTCACCCTGGTCGGCGCCACCACCCGGGCCGGTCTGCTGCCGCCCCCGCTGCGCGACCGGTTCGGCTTCACCGGGCACATGGAGTTCTACGGCCCGGCCGAACTGGAGCGCGTCGTCCACCGTTCCGCCCGCCTCCTCGACGTCGGGATCGACACCGAGGGCGCCGCCGAGATCGCCGGCCGCTCCCGGGGCACCCCGCGGATCGCCAACCGCCTGCTGCGCCGGGTCCGCGACTACGCCCAGGTCAAGGCGGACGGCGCCGTCGACCGGGAGATCGCCGCCGCGGCCCTCGCGGTCTACGAGGTCGACGACCGCGGCCTGGACCGGCTCGACCGCTCGGTGCTGGAGGCGCTGCTGAAGCTCTTCGGCGGGGGACCGGTCGGGCTCTCGACCCTGTCCGTCGCGGTGGGGGAGGAGCGTGAGACCGTCGAGGAGGTGGCCGAGCCCTTCCTCGTCCGGGAGGGACTGCTCGCCCGTACCCCCAGGGGCCGGGTGGCCACCCCCGCCGCCTGGGCCCACCTCGGGCTCACCCCGCCCCGGCAGGTACCGGGCGGACCGGGGCAAGGCGACCTCTTCGCGGGGTGACGGCGAGCGGAGATCGCCCCACCCGGAACCGGGGTGCCATGCTGAGCGTTGTTCCATCCGTGCGGACTCGCCTAGACTCCGCCGATGCCGTCCCTTGCGGACGGCCGCCCACCCCCATCGATAGGCCGCGACATCGCGCGGTCGTGCGAAGGAAAACCCCCCGTGGACATCGTGACCTTGCTCCCCTTCGTCGTGCTCATCGGCGCCATGTTCCTGATGACCCGCTCGGCGAAGAAGAAGCAGCAGCAGGCCGTCAACATGCGCAACTCGATGACGCCCGGCAGCGGCATCCGGACGATCGGCGGCATGTACGCCACCGTCAAGGAGGTCCACGACGAATCCGTCCTCCTTGAGGTGGCCCCCGGCGTGCACGCGATCTACGCGAAGAACGCCATCGGCGCCGTTCTCGACGACGAGGAGTACAACCGGATCATCCACGGGGTCGAGGGTGACCAGGGCGACGCCCCGGTGGTCCCCGACGACGCCTCCTCCCTGACCAAGGACGACGAAGACGGCGACGCCGGCCGCATCGACCTCGGCAAGAAGGCCGATGACGCCGATCAGGACGCCGCCGAGGCGACGCCGAAGAAGACCGACGGCGAGTCCGACTCGAAGTAGTCACACCCGGGGACCGGTCCACGGCACACGCCGACCGGTCCCCCGGGTGTGTCTGCTTCGCGTCGGCCCTCCACAACTTCATGGCCGCCCGCCGACACCCGTGCCGGGCGGTTGGACAGGGAGAAACGACAAGGTGGCATCACCTAAGAAGGGTCGAAAGCAGCCCGGCCAAGGCCGACCGGGCCGTGCCCTGGCTCTGATCCTTATCGTGTTGGTGGCGCTCACGGGAGGCATGTTCCTCTCCGGGCACTCGACCCCGCGCCTCGGTATCGACCTCGCCGGCGGCACGAGCATCACGCTCCAGGCCAGGAGCGAGCCGGGCCAGGAAAGCGCGGTCAACCAGACCAACATGAACACGGCCGTCGGCATCATCGAGCGCCGTGTCAACGGCCTCGGTGTCTCCGAGGCCGAGGTTCAGACCCAGGGCAACGACCACATCATCGTGAACATCCCCAAGGGGACGAACGAGAAGCAGGCCCGCGAGCAGGTCGGCACGACCGCACAGCTCTACTTCCGCCCCGTGCTGCAGCTCGCCTCCGGCGAGCCGGCCCCCGAGGGCTCCGCGACCCCGTCGGCGAGCGGCTCGCCCGACGAGGCCGAGAAGGGTGACGGCGGCGAGGCCGGCGGCGACAAAGCGACCGAGGGCGGTGACGAGGCCACCGACGGCGGGTCCGGTGAGCCCGAGGCCACCCCCACCACCCAGGGCCGCGCCGCCTCCGGCGCGCTGAAGGCCGACGCCACGCCCTCCCCGTCCGGACCGGCCGAGGACGACGCGGACCCGACGCCCTCCCCCTCCGCCTCCGCGGCGGAGCCCAGTGAAGCGCTCCAGAAGAAGTTCGAGGCGCTGACCTGCACCGACACCGAGGAGCGCACGGAGGCGAGCGAGGGCACCAAGCCCGCCGAACCGATCGTCGCCTGTGGCACGAACGCGCAGGGCCAGTGGGAGAAGTACATCCTCGGCCCCTCCGCGGTGGCGGGCACCGAGGTCGACGACGCCACCGCCGCCATCGACCAGCAGGGCGCGCAGGGCTGGCTGGTGAACATGGAGTTCACCGACAAAGGCAAGAAGCAGTTCGCCGACGTCACCTCGGACATCTCCGCCAAGCCCTCCCCGCAGAACCAGTTCGCCATCGTCCTCGACGGTGACGTGGTCTCCGCCCCGTACGTCCGTGAGCCCCTGACCGGCGGCACGGCCCAGATCTCCGGTTCCTTCACCCAGGAGTCCGCGCAGGACCTGGCCAACATGCTGTCCTACGGCGCCCTGCCGCTCTCCTTCGTCGAGGAGTCCGTCACCTCGGTGACCGCCGCTCTCGGCGGCGAGCAGCTGGAGGCCGGACTCATCGCGGGCGCCATCGGCCTGCTCCTGGTCGTCGTCTACCTCGTGGTCTACTACCGGGGCCTGTCGCTGATCGCCATCATCAGCCTTCTCATGTCGGCGGCGCTGACCTACACGATCATGGTCCTGCTCGGCCCGGCCATCGGCTTCGCGCTCAACCTGCCGGCCGTCTGCGGCGCCATCGTCGCCATCGGCATCACCGCCGACTCGTTCATCGTCTTCTTCGAACGGGTCCGCGACGAGATCCGCGAGGGGCGCTCGCTCCAGCCCGCCGTGGCCCGCGGCTGGCCCCGTGCCCGGCGCACCATCCTCGTCTCCGACTTCGTGTCGTTCCTGTCGGCGGCCGTGCTGTTCGTGGTCACCGTCGGCAAGGTGCAGGGCTTCGCGTTCACGCTGGGCCTCACCACCCTGCTCGACGTGGTCGTGGTGTTCTTCTTCACCAGGCCGCTGCTGACCATCCTGGCGCGCAAGAAGTTCTTCGCGAGCGGGCATCCCTGGTCCGGCCTCGACCCGAAGCGGCTCGGCGTCAAACCGCCGCTGCGCCGCTCCCGCCGTACCGTCCCCGCCGACCCGAAGGAGGCGTGAGATGTCCCGACTCGGAAATCTCGGCGCCAAGCTCTACCGCGGCGAGGTCGGCTACGACTTCGTCGGCAAGCGCAAGTTCTGGTACGCGGTCTCGATCCTGATCACCATCACGGCCATCGCCGGTCTCGCGGTGCGCGGGCTCAGCATGGGCATCGAGTTCCAGGGCGGGGCCGTCTTCACCACTCCGAAGACGAGTGTCTCGGCCCCGCGGGCGGAGAACATCGCGGAGGAGGCGGCCGGACACGACGCCCTCGTCCAGGAACTCGGCAACGGCGGTCTGCGCATCCAGATCAGCAACGTCGACACCGCGAAGTCCGACGCGATCAAGGAGACGCTCTCGCGCGAGCTGGACGTCGCCGCCGACGACATCAACGCCGACCTGGTCGGCCCCAGCTGGGGCTCCCAGATCGCCAACAAGGCGTGGACCGGCCTCGGGATCTTCATGATCCTCGTGGTCATCTACCTGGCCATCGCCTTCGAGTGGCGGATGGCCCTGGCCGCGCTGGTCGCGCTGATCCACGACATCACCATCACCGTGGGGGTCTACGCCCTCGTCGGTTTCGAGGTCACGGTCGGTACGGTGATCGGTCTGCTGACCATCCTCGGCTACTCGCTGTACGACACGGTGGTGGTCTTCGACAGTCTCAAGGAGAGTTCGAAGGACGCCACCAAGCAGACCCGCTGGACCTACAGCGAGATCGCCAACCGCTCCATCAACGCGACCCTGGTGCGCTCCATCAACACCACGGCGGTCGCGCTGATGCCGGTCGGCGCCCTGCTCTTCATCGGCGGTGGCTTCCTCGGCGCGGGCATGCTCAACGACATCTCCCTGTCGCTGTTCGTCGGCCTCGCGGCCGGCGCGTACTCGTCGATCTTCATCGCCACGCCGCTCGTCGCGGACTTCAAGGAGACCGACCCGCAGATGAAGGCCCTCAGGAAGCGGGTGCTCGCCAAGCGCGCCCAGGGCGGCGACCAGGGTGAGCCGCAGCCGGCCGGGGCCACGGCCGCCGGTGCCGCCGGCCGCGACGACCACGACGACCACCACGACGACGACGGCGACGGTGCCGGGGCGGGCTCCCTGGTGGGTCCGCGCCGTACCCAGCCCACCTCCCGCGGCCGGGGCCGCGGCCGACCCTCCGGAAAGCGCCGATGACCGACATCCAGGAGCTCCTGCTCAGCCGCATCCGGGACGTGCCGGACCACCCGAAGCCCGGCGTCGTCTTCAAGGACATCACGCCGCTCCTCGCCGACCCGGCAGCCTTCGCGGCCCTCACCGAGGCGCTTGCGGAGATCTCCCTGCGCCACGGCGCGACCCGAGTCGTGGGACTGGAGGCGCGCGGCTTCATCCTGGCCGCCCCCGTCGCCATCCGCGCGGGTCTCGGCTTCGTCCCCGTCCGCAAGGCCGGCAAGCTCCCCGGAGCCACCCTGCGCCAGGCATACGACCTGGAGTACGGCACGGCCGAGATCGAGGTGCACGCCGAGGACCTCACCCCCGAGGACCGGGTCATGGTCATCGACGACGTACTGGCCACCGGCGGCACCGCCGCAGCCTCCCTGGAACTGGTCCGCCGGGCCGGGGCCCAGGTCGCGGGCGTCGCGGTGCTCATGGAGCTCGGCTTCCTCGACGGGCGTGCCAAGCTCACCCAGGAGCTGGGCGGCGCCCCCCTGGAGGCCCTGCTCACGGTCTGAGCCGCCACTGAGGCCGAAGGCCCCGGCAGTGCCTGCCGGGGCCTTCGCCGTGTGCGCGGCCCGCCGTACCGCCGCCACGGGGGCGCACGCCCCCCGCTCGCATTCCATACCGTCCGCCGTCATCCGCTCCGGAGCGGAGCCGGTGGTCCGATCTCGCTACCATGGCAGTCCGGACCGTGATCGTGATCCGGAGCCCTGCCCGAGGAGCGCTCTTGCCTGACGAGGCCCAGCCACTCTCCTCCGGACCCCGTCCGGGGGACCCCGAAGCCGCCGCCCAGGGCCAGCAGGCCCAGGGCGCCGCGGCCCCCTCCGGCGAACCCGGACCCGAGAGCCCGAAGCCGGAGCCGGGGCCCGCGGCCGGGCCGGCGCGGGCCCCGGCCTCCGCGCCGGCGGGCCGCCCGGGGGGACAGCAGCCCGCCCGGTCCGGCTCCTCCAACCGCGTACGGGCCCGTCTGGCCCGGCTCGGGGTCCAGCGCTCCCACCCGTACAACCCGGTGCTCGAACCGTTGCTGCGGATCGTGCGGAGCAACGACCCCAAGATCGAGACCGCGACACTGCGGCAGCTCGAAAAGGCGTACCAGGTCGCGGAGCGGTGGCACCGGGGGCAGAAGCGCAAGAGCGGCGACCCGTACATCACCCATCCGCTGGCGGTCACCACCATCCTCGCGGAGCTGGGCATGGACCCGGCGACGCTGATGGCGGGGCTGCTGCACGACACGGTCGAGGACACCGAGTACGGCCTCGACGCACTGCGGCGTGACTTCGGTGACCAGGTCGCGCTTCTGGTCGACGGCGTCACCAAGCTCGACAAGGTGAAGTTCGGCGAGGCCGCACAGGCGGAGACGGTCCGCAAGATGGTCGTCGCCATGGCCAAGGACCCGCGCGTCCTGGTCATCAAGCTCGCCGACCGCCTGCACAACATGCGCACGATGCGCTACCTCAAGCGGGAGAAGCAGGAGAAGAAGGCCCGCGAGACGCTGGAGATCTACGCCCCGCTCGCCCACCGGCTGGGCATGAACACCATCAAGTGGGAGCTGGAGGACCTCGCCTTCGCGATCCTCTACCCCAAGATGTACGACGAGATCGTCCGGCTGGTCGCCGAGCGGGCGCCCAAGCGCGACGAGTACCTCGCCATCGTCACCGACGAGGTCCAGGCGGACCTCAGGGCCGCCCGCATCAAGGCGACCGTCACCGGCCGTCCCAAGCACTACTACAGCGTGTACCAGAAGATGATCGTCCGCGGCCGGGACTTCGCGGAGATCTACGACCTGGTCGGCATCCGTGTCCTCGTCGACACCGTCCGCGACTGCTACGCGGCGCTCGGCACCGTCCACGCCCGGTGGAACCCGGTGCCCGGACGGTTCAAGGACTACATCGCGATGCCGAAGTTCAACATGTACCAGTCGCTGCACACGACGGTCATCGGCCCCGGCGGCAAGCCCGTCGAACTCCAGATCCGCACCTTCGACATGCACCGGCGCGCCGAGTACGGCATCGCCGCCCACTGGAAGTACAAGCAGGAGGCGGTCGCCGGCGCCTCCAAGGTGCGCACCGACGTGCCGCGGAGGACCGGCAAGGAAGACGCCGTCAACGACATGGCGTGGCTGCGCCAGCTCCTCGACTGGCAGAAGGAGACCGAGGACCCCGGCGAGTTCCTGGAGTCCCTGCGCTTCGACCTCTCGCGCAACGAGGTCTTCGTTTTCACGCCCAAGGGCGACGTGATAGCGCTCCCGGCCGGCGCCACCCCGGTGGACTTCGCCTACGCCGTCCACACCGAGGTCGGCCATCGCACCATCGGCGCCCGCGTCAACGGCCGCCTGGTCCCGCTGGAGTCCACCCTGGACAACGGTGACCTGGTCGAGGTCTTCACCTCGAAGGCGTCCGGCGCCGGGCCCTCCCGGGACTGGCTGGGCTTCGTCAAGTCGCCCCGGGCCCGCAACAAGATCCGCGGCTGGTTCTCCAAGGAGCGCCGAGACGAGGCGATCGAGCAGGGCAAGGACGCCATCGTCCGCGCCATGCGCAAGCAGAACCTGCCCATCCAGCGCATCCTGACCGGTGACTCCCTGGTCACGCTCGCCCACGAGATGCGGTACACCGACATCTCCTCGCTCTACGCGGCGATCGGCGAGGGCCACGTCGCCGCCCAGGGCGTCGTGCAGAAGCTCGTGCAGTCCCTCGGCGGCGAGGAGGCCGCCAGCGAGGACATCGCCGAGTCGGCGCCGCCCTCCCGCAGCCGCCGCAAGCGCCGCTCCAACGCCGACCCGGGCGTGGTCGTCAAGGGAGTGGACGACGTCTGGGTCAAGCTGGCCCGCTGCTGCACCCCCGTCCCCGGCGACCCGATCATCGGCTTCGTCACCCGGGGCAACGGCGTCTCGGTCCACCGCGCCGACTGCGTCAACGTGGACGAGCTGTCCAAGCAGCCCGAAAGGATGCTCGAAGTCGAGTGGGCGCCGACCCAGTCCTCGGTCTTCCTGGTCGCCATCCAGGTCGAGGCGCTGGACCGCTCCAGGCTGCTCTCGGACGTCACGCGGGTCCTCTCCGACCAGCACGTGAACATCCTGTCGGCCGCCGTGCAGACCTCCCGCGACCGGGTCGCCACCTCGCGCTTCACCTTCGAGATGGGCGACCCCAAGCACCTCGGCCACGTCCTCAAGGCGGTCCGGGGCGTGGAGGGCGTCTACGACGTCTACCGGGTCACCTCCGCCCGCAGGCCCTGACCTCCCCACCCTGACGGCGGGGCGGGACCGCCTCCTCCCGTACGGGGGAGGGGGCCCGCCCGGCCGTCAAGGGCCGCCGCGAGCCGGCGGCGCAGCGGGGGGCGGCTCCTCGTAGCGGGCCGCCGCGTCCGCCGCCAGTCGCTCCATCACCTCGGCCGCGTCCGCGAGCTGACCGTCGGTCATGTCCTGGAGAGTGGCCCGGAAGGTGTCCCGCATCCCCTGGTCGATCCGGTCCACCACCTGCCGGCCGTGGGCCGTGGTGGAGAGCAGGTGCGTCCGGTGGTCGAGGGCGTCCGGCACCCGCCGTACCAGCCCCGCCGCCTCCAGCCGCGCCACCTGCCGGGTGACGTGCGGCGAGCGGACCAGCAGCCGGGCCGCCACGTCGGTGACCCGCAGCGGCTCCGGCGAGGCGTACAGCACCCGCAGCAGCGCGATCTCGGGGCGCTCCACCGTCACCCCCACCGAGGCCGTCAGCTCCTCGTGCACCCGGCTGCGACCGAGCGCGTACGACAGTGAGGTGACTGCCCTGACCAGGCGGTCCAGGGGCGCGTCCGGGGAGTGCGGCATGGCACCATCCTGCCCCATGATCACCGGCCGGGGCAGCCCGGTGCCACGGGCGCGTCGGTGCACGCCCGGGCCGGGCGTGCGCTCCCCGGCGGACGCGCGGAAGGGCCCCACCGCCAGGGGTGGAGCCCCTCCGCACACGCGTCGTGACGCGGCGTCAGCCGCTGAACTCCTCCAGGCCCTTGCGCGCCTGGTCCAGCAGGGCCTGGCGGCCCTCCAGCTCGCGCCGGAGCTTGTCGGCCCTGGCCGTGGAACCGGCCGCCTCGGCCCGCTCGATCTGCCCCCGGAGCTTGTCGACCGCGTCCTGGAGCACCCCGGTCAGCCCGGCCGCACGCGCCCGCGCCTCCGGGTTGGTGCGGCGCCACTCGGCCTCCTCGGCCTCCTGGATCGCCCGCTCCACGGCGTGCATCCGGCCTTCGACCTTCGGGCGGGCGTCGCGCGGGACGTGACCGACCGCCTCCCAGCGCTCGTTGACCGCGCGGAAGGCGGCACGGGCCGCCTTCAGGTCGGTCACCGGCACCAGCTTCTCGGCCTCCTCCGCGAGCCCCTCCTTGACCTTGAGGTTCTCGGCCTGCTCGGCGTCCCGCTCGGCGAAGACCTCGCCACGGGCGGCGAAGAACACGTCCTGCGCACCGCGGAATCGGCTCCACAGGGCGTCCTCGTGCTCGCGCTGCGCGCGGCCGGCCGCCTTCCACTGCGCCATCAGGTCGCGGTAGCGGGCCGCCGTGGGACCCCAGTCCGTCGACTTCGCCAGCGACTCCGCCTCGGTTGCCAGCCGCTCCTTGACCTTGCGGGCCTCCTCGCGCTGCGCGTCGAGCTGCGCGAAGTGGGCCTTGCGGCGCTTGGAGAACGCCGAGCGGGCGTGTGAGAAGCGGTGCCACAGCTCGTCGTCGGTCTTCCGGTCCAGCCGCGGCAGACCCTTCCAGGTGTCCACCAGCGCGCGCAGCCGCTCACCGGCGGGCCGCCACTGCTCGGACCCGGCCAGCTCCTCGGCCTCGGCGACCAGCTTCTCCTTGGCGGCCCGCGCCTCCTCGGACTGCTTCGCCTTGCGCGCCTTGCGCTCCTCGCGGCGCTCCTCGACGGTCCGCACCAGCCGGTCCAGGCGCTTCGACAGCGCGTCCAGGTCCCCCACGGCGTGCGCCTGGTCCACCTGCTCGCGCAGATGGGCGATGGCCGCCTCGGCGTCCTTGGCGGCCAGGTCGGTGGTGCGCACCCGGCGCTCGAGAAGGCCGATTTCGACGACCAGGCCCTCGTACTTGCGCTCGAAGTAGGCCAGGGCCTCCTCGGGCGATCCGGCCTGCCACGACCCGACGACTCGTTCGCCGTCCGCCGTCCGCACGTACACGGTCCCCGTCTCGTCGACGCGGCCCCACGGGTCGCTGCTCACAGCGCCTCCTCCACATGATGCCCGGACAGGCCCTGGGGCCCCGGCATCGTCCACAATCTCGTCACGGTCAACATAGGCGACCGGCGGGGCGGCTGTCCGCATCCCGCACGACCGAACTTCCGGCCCTCGCCGGGTCAGGAATGGGTCAGGACTTCTTCACCGTGGCCTTGTCGATCACGACGGTCGCGTTGGGGGCGCCGTCACCCATGCCGGTCTGCTCGCCGGCGCCGGCGATCTTCTGGAGGACCTTCATGCCCTCCTTGCTCACCGTGCCGAACGGCGTGTAGTCGGGCGGTAGCTGGCTGTCCTGGTAGACGAGGAAGAACTGGCTGCCGCCGGAGTCGCGGTTGCTGTCGTCCTGGGCGTTGTAGCGGTTGGCCATCGCCACCGTGCCGGCCGGGTAGACGCCGCCCTTGAGCTTCTTCGACTTCAGGTTCTCGTCCGGGATGGTGTAGCCCGGGTCGCCCTGGCCGGTGCCCTTCGGGTCGCCGCACTGCAGGACGTAGATGCCCGCGCTGGTCAGGCGGTGGCACTTGGTGTGGTCGAAGTAGCCCGCGCCCGCGAGGAAGTCGAAGGAGTTGACCGTGTGCGGGGCGTTCTTCGCGTCCAGCTCCAGCGGGATGTCCCCGCAGGTGGTGGCGAGGGTCATGGTGTAGTCGGCGTCGGTGTCGACGGTGAGCTTCGGCTCCTTGTCGAAGGTCATCTCCTCGACCTCGCCCGGCGCCGGCTTCTCGCAGGGGTCGGCCGCCCTGGACGGTTCCGGTGTCTCCTGGGCCTTCGCGGCCTGCCCCTTCTCGTCGCCGCCGAGACCGCCCACCGCGTACACGGCCGCACCACCCGCGAGCACCACGGCGAGGGCCGAGGCGATGACCGCCGTACGCGTCCTCGCCCGGCGGCGGGCCGCCTCGCGCCGCTCCTGCTGGCGCAGGTACTTCTTGCGGGCGGCCTCACGCCGCCGCTGCTCGCTGCTGACCACCGGGTTGTCTCCTCGTCACGTCGTAGGGGCCGACCGCTTCGGTGTGCCCCGTACCGTATACGGGTTGGCTGTGGGAACGGCACCGCCGGTAGGCTGCGGACCTGCTGCGATTCTCCGCGGTCCGCGCCGTGGGACGACAGAAGCGACGACAGTGAGGACGAACGTGCTGATTGCCGGGTTCCCCGCAGGCGCCTGGGGCACCAACTGTTATGTGATCGCGCCCGCCGCCGGCGAGGAGTGCGTGATCGTGGACCCCGGCCACCGGGCCGCCCAGGGCGTCGAGGACGTGCTGGCCAAGCACCGGCTCAAGCCGGTCGCCGTCCTCCTCACCCACGGCCACATCGACCACGTCGCCTCCGTCGTCCCGGTCTGCGGCGCGCACGACGTGCCCGCCTGGATCCACCCCGAGGACCGCTACATGATGAGCGATCCGGAGAAGGGCGTCGGCCGCTCCATCGGTATGCCGCTCATGGGCGAGCTGGCCGTCGGCGAGCCCGACGACGTCCACGAGCTGACCGACGGCGCCCGGGTCGACCTGGCCGGACTGTCGTTCACCGTCGACCACGCCCCCGGGCATACCAAGGGGTCGGTGACCTTCAGGCTGCCGCAGGCGGGGGACGTGCCGCAGGTGCTCCTCTCCGGCGACCTGCTGTTCGCCGGCTCCATCGGCCGGACCGACCTCCCCGGCGGCGACCTCGGCGACATGTACGCCTCGCTGGCCCGGGTGTGCCTGCCGCTGGACGACTCCACCGTCGTGCTGCCCGGCCACAACGAGCACACCACCATCGGCCGCGAACGCGCCGCCAACCCGTTCCTGCGGCAGGTCGCCCAGGGCCTCACCGAGGGACCCGGTGGTCCCGCGGGCGACCGACGACGTCTGTAGACAAAAGAGAGAACCGTGAGCACCTTCAAGGCCCCCAAGGGCACGTACGACCTGCTGCCCCCGGACTCCGCGACCTACCTCGCGGTCCGCGAGGCGATCTCGGCCCCGCTGCGCAACTCCGGCTACGGCTACATCGAGACCCCCGGCTTCGAGGACGTCGCCCTCTTCGCCCGCGGCGTCGGCGAGTCCACCGACATCGTCACCAAGGAGATGTACGCCTTCGAGACCAAGGGCGGCGACCAGCTCGCGCTGCGCCCCGAGGGCACCGCCTCGGTGCTGCGCGCCGCCCTGGAGGCCAACCTCCACAAGGCCGGCAGCCTCCCGGTGAAGCTCTGGTACTCCGGCTCCTACTACCGCTACGAGCGCCCGCAGAAGGGCCGTTACCGCCACTTCTCGCAGGTCGGCGCCGAGGCGATCGGCGCCGAGGACCCGGCGCTCGACGCCGAGCTGATCATCCTGGCCGACCAGGCGTACCGCTCGCTGGGGCTGCGCGAGTTCCGCATCCTGCTCAACTCGCTCGGCGACCAGGAGTGCCGACCGGTCTACCGCGCCGCGCTCCAGGAGTTCCTGCGCGGCCTCGACCTCGACGAGGAGACCCGCCGCCGGATCGACATCAACCCGCTGCGCGTCCTCGACGACAAGCGGGCCGACGTCCAGAAGCAGCTCACCGGCGCGCCCGTCCTGCGCGACCACCTCTGCGACGCCTGCAAGGCGTACCACGAGGAGGTGCGTTCCCTGCTCACCGCCGCCGGGGTGGTCTTCGAGGACGACGAGCGGCTGGTGCGCGGCCTCGACTACTACACCCGCACCACCTTCGAGTTCGTCCACGACGGCCTCGGCTCGCAGTCGGCGGTCGGCGGCGGCGGCCGGTACGACGGCCTCTCCGAGATGATCGGCGGCCCCGCCCTGCCCTCGGTCGGCTGGGCGCTCGGCGTCGACCGCACCGTGCTGGCGCTGCGCGCCGAGGGCGTCGAGCTGGATCTGCCCTCGCCGACCAGCGTCTTCGCCGTGCCGCTGGGCGAGGAGGCCCGCCGGGCGCTGTTCGGGATCGTCGCCCGGCTGCGCCAGGACGGCGTCGCCGCCGACTTCGCCTACGGCGGCAAGGGGCTCAAGGCCGCGATGAAGGCCGCCAACCGCTCGGGCGCCCGCTACACCCTGGTCGCGGGGGAGCGGGACCTCGCCGAGGGCGTCGTGCAGCTCAAGGAGATGGAGACCGGCGAGCAGACCGCCGTCCCGCTCGACTCCGTCGTCGCCGAGGTGGCCGCCCGTCTGGCCTGACCACGGCTCCGCCCGGCGGGCCCGCGCACCCTCCACCGGGGCGCGGGCCCGGCGGCGTTCTCCGCCCGGACCGCATCCTCTCGCCCGCTCGCCCGTTCTTCCTTATGTCCGTCCGACGGCGCTCCGCGGGGCCGTTGGGGCACAATGACCGCAGCCGCGCGGACCCCGGTGCCCGGCCCGCCGGGCCGACCGGCCCCTGGGCGGAGCGGAGGGCGGACGGCAGACTGGCGGCCGAGAAGACGACCGGCAGACCTACGACGACACTGGCGGAACGACGAGATGACCCACTCCACAGCCGCAACCGACGGTGCCGCCCCCGGGCGCGAGGACAGCCACCCCACCCGGACGCGGGCGGGCACCAGCCGGGCCTTCGCCTGGATGCTGGTGATCACCGGCGCGGCCGGGCTGCTCGCCGCCTGGGTCATCACCATCGACAAGTTCAAGCTGCTCGAGGACCCGGACTTCGTCCCGGGATGCAGCCTCAACCCGGTCGTGGCCTGCGGCAACATCATGCAGAGCGAGCAGGCGTCGGCCTTCGGCTTCCCCAACCCGATGCTGGGCCTCGCCGCCTACGCCGTGGTGATCGCCGTCGGCGTCAGCCTGCTCTCCGGGGCCCGCTTCCCCCGCTGGTACTGGCTGACCTTCAACGCCGGGACGCTCTTCGGCGTCGGCTTCTGCACCTGGCTCCAGTACCAGTCGCTGTACAACATCAACTCCCTCTGCCTGTGGTGCTGCCTCGCCTGGGTCGCCACGACCGTCATGTTCTGGTACGTCACGGTCCACAACGTCCGTGAGGGCTTCCTGCCCGCGCCTCGCGGCCTGCGCGCCTTCGTCGGAGAGTTCGCCTGGGTGCTGCCCGTCCTGCACGTCGGCGTCATCGGCATGCTGGTCCTCACCCGCTGGTGGGAGTTCTGGACCAGCTGACCCCCCCCGGGGGCCCCTCCCGGCGGCCCCGGGCCGGCTGTCGGTGCGGTGAATTAGGGTTCCCGTGTGGAACCCGACCTCTTCACCGCAGCAGCCGAAGACCGCCAGGAGAAGGACCCGTCCAGCAGCCCCCTGGCCGTCCGGATGCGCCCGCGCACCCTGGACGAGGTGGTCGGCCAGCAGCACCTGCTCAAGCCCGGATCGCCGCTGCGCCGCCTCGTCGGCGAGGGCGGCGGCGGCCCGGCGGGCCCCTCCTCGGTCTTCCTCTGGGGCCCGCCCGGCATCGGCAAGACGACGCTGGCGTACGTGGTCAGCAAGGCCACCAACAAGCGGTTCGTGGAGCTCTCCGCGATCACCGCCGGGGTCAAGGAGGTGCGCGCCGTCATCGACGGTGCGCGCCGCGCCTCCGGCGGCTTCGGCAAGGAGACCGTCCTCTTCCTCGACGAGATCCACCGCTTCTCCAAGGCGCAGCAGGACTCCCTGCTGCCCGCCGTGGAGAACCGCTGGGTCACCCTGATCGCCGCCACCACCGAGAACCCGTACTTCTCGGTGATCTCCCCGCTGCTCTCCCGCTCCCTGCTGCTCACCCTCGAGCCGCTGACCGACGACGACCTGCGCGGCCTCGTCCGCCGCGCCCTCACCGACGAGCGGGGCCTGGCCGGCTCCGTCACCCTCGCCGAGGACGCCGAGGCCCACCTGCTGCGGGTCGCCGGGGGTGACGCCCGCCGCGCGCTGACCGCCCTGGAGGCGGGGGCCGGGGCCGCGCTCGACAAGGGCGAGGCGCAGATCACCCTCACCACCCTGGAAGAGTCGGTGGACCGGGCCGCCGTGGCCTACGACCGTGCGGGCGACCAGCACTACGACGTGGCGAGCGCCCTCATCAAGTCCATCCGCGGCTCGGACGTGGACGCCGCCCTGCACTATCTGGCCCGGATGATCGACGCCGGGGAGGACCCCCGTTTCATCGCCCGCCGCCTGATGATCTCGGCCAGCGAGGACATCGGCCTCGCCGACCCGACGGCCCTGCCCACCGCCGTCGCCGCCGCCCAGGCCGTCGCCATGATCGGCTTCCCGGAGGCGGCGCTGACCCTGAGCCACGCCACCATCGCGCTCGCGCTGGCCCCCAAGTCCAACGCCGCCACCACCGCGATCGGCGCCGCCCTGGAGGACGTCCGCAAGGGCCACGCCGGGCCCGTCCCCACCCACCTGCGCGACGGCCACTACAAGGGCGCGGCCAAGCTCGGCCACGCCCAGGGGTACATCTACCCGCACGACGTCCCCGGTGCCATCGCCGCCCAGCAGTACGCCCCGGACGCCCTGGCCGGCAAGCGGTACTACCAGCCCACCCGGTACGGCGCCGAGGCCCGCTACGCCGACGTGGTCGAGAAGGTCCGCGAGCGCCTCGCCGAGCCCGGCCGCGAGGGCTGAGCCCGGCCGGACCGCGGGCGGGAGCACTCCCGGTGAGCCGGTACACTCGACTCGCAGTGCTGCGTCCCACGTCCGGCTCCGTCCGGCACCACCAGAGTGGGACATCCAGCCGGAAGCCCCCACCGCCTCGCGGTGGTGAGCGGGTCTTCCAGGAGCGTCGCGCACCGTCGAAGGTGTCGCGGGCAGCCCACCACCCCCCAGCGGCGGTCGGTGGGCCACTCGCGTGCTGCACGTTAGTGCCCAGACCAGGGAGCGGCTGCCCGGTGGAACCGTGTCACCACACGGAACCGCGGGGTTTCCCCGGCTGCGGATGCGACCTCCCCTAACCCTGGTGAGCCACCCACGAAAGATGAGAGAAGGTCCGGTTCATGCCGAACCAGTCCCGTCCCAAGGTCAAGAAGTCGCGTGCTCTCGGTATCGCGCTGACCCCGAAGGCCGTCAAGTACTTCGAGGCCCGCCCCTACCCGCCGGGTGAGCACGGCCGCGGCCGCAAGCAGAACTCGGACTACAAGGTCCGTCTGCTCGAGAAGCAGCGCCTGCGCGCCCAGTACGACATCAGCGAGCGTCAGATGGCCCGTGCCTACGACCGCGCTCGCAAGGCCGAGGGCAAGACCGGCGAAGCGCTGGTCATCGAGCTGGAGCGTCGTCTCGACGCCCTGGTGCTGCGTTCGGGCATCGCCCGCACCATCTACCAGGCCCGTCAGATGGTCGTCCACGGCCACATCGAGGTCAACGGCCACAAGGTCGACAAGCCGTCGTACCGCGTGCGTCCCGACGACGTCGTCATGGTCCGCGAGCGCAGCCGCGAGAAGCACCCCTTCCAGGTCGCCCGCGAGGGTGGCTACGACACGGAGGGCGAGACCCCGCGCTACCTCCAGGTCAACCTGAAGGCCCTGGCCTTCCGTCTGGACCGGGACCCGAACCGCAAGGAGATCCCGGTCATCTGCGACGAGCAGCTCGTCGTCGAGTACTACGCCCGCTGATCACCCGCTGATCCGGCAGAGCACTCAGCCCGCCCCCTCTCCCGTCCGGAGAGGGGGCGGGTTCGTCGCTTGTCGAACCGGTCCCGCGCCGCGCGCGGGGCCAGGAAACCGGTTCGGGAGGCCGGTGGCCGCGCGATAGGCTCGACAGGCGGCCGGCCGGTGCCGAAGGCCCCTCGCGGGGGACGCCGGCCCGGTCCTCCCGGAGGCGTCCGCGCCCCGGGGCCCCGCGCCACGCGTGGGTGCACAACCCGACGAACCTGACGAATCAGACCCGAGAGAGAGCGGTGCGCAGTGTCCGGTGGAGAGGTGGCCGGGATCCTGGTGGCCGTCTTCTGGGCGATTCTGGTCTCCTTCCTCGCCGTGGCCCTGGTGAGGCTCGCCCAGACGCTCAAGGCGACGACCAAGCTGGTGGCGGACGTCACCGAGCAGGCGGTACCCCTGCTGGCCGACGCCTCGGCGACGGTCCGCTCGGCCCAGAGCCAGCTCGACAGAGTCGACGCCATCGCCTCCGACGTCCAGGAGGTCACCTCCAACGCCTCCGCGCTCTCCACGACGGTCGCCTCCACCTTCGGCGGCCCCCTGGTGAAGGTGGCCGCCTTCGGCTACGGCGTCCGGCAGGCGATCAGCCGCCGGACCCGGGACGAGGACGACCGGCGCACGACCGCCAAGCCCTCCCGCCGCACCGTGATCGTGGGGCGCGCCGTGCCGCCCGCGCGCGGGGCGTGGCGGAGGCGGAAGGACTGACCAGCGATGTTCCGCCGTACGTTCTGGTTCACCGCGGGCGCAGCCGCCGGCGTGTGGGCCAGCCACAAGGTCAACCAGAAGCTCCAGCGGCTCACCCCTGAGAGCCTCGCCGCGCAGGCCGCCGACAAGGCGCTCGACGCCGGCCACCGGATCAAGGACTTCGCCCTCGACGTCCGCGCGGGAATGCTCCAGCGCGAGGCGGAGCTGGACGATGTACTGGGCCTGAACGCGCCTCCTGAGGGGCCCGACGGGCTGCCCGCCGCGCGCCGCCCGGCGCTGGAGGGCGAGCGGTACCCCGTCGCGTACCGCGCCCGGCAGAAGTACCCCGAGAAGTACCCGAAGCACCCGAACAACCGGAATGAGGACCACTGATGGAGTCGGCTGAGATCCGCCGCCGCTGGCTGCGCTTCTTCGAGGAGCGCGGGCACACCGTCGTCCCTTCGGCGTCGCTGATCGCGGACGACCCCACCCTGCTGCTCGTCCCCGCGGGCATGGTCCCCTTCAAGCCGTACTTCCTCGGTGAGGCCGCCCCGCCCGCCCCGCGCGCCACCAGCGTGCAGAAGTGCGTGCGCACCCCGGACATCGAAGAGGTCGGCAAGACCACCCGGCACGGCACGTTCTTCCAGATGTGCGGCAACTTCTCCTTCGGGGACTACTTCAAGGAAGGGGCCATCACCTACGCCTGGGAGCTGCTCACCAGCCCGCAGGAGCAGGGCGGTTACGGCCTCGACCCCGAGCGCCTGTGGATCACCGTCTACCTCGACGACGACGAGGCCGAGACGATCTGGCGGGAGAAGATCGGTGTCCCCGCCGAGCGCATCCAGCGTCTGGGCAAGAAGGACAACTTCTGGTCCATGGGTGTCCCCGGCCCCTGCGGCCCCTGCTCCGAGATCAACTACGACCGCGGCCCCGAGTTCGGCGTCGAGGGCGGCCCGGCCGTCAACGACGAGCGGTACGTGGAGATCTGGAACCTGGTCTTCATGCAGTACGAGCGGGGCGCCGGCGAGGACAAGGAGGACTTCCCGATCCTCGGCGACCTGCCGAGCAAGAACATCGACACCGGCCTCGGCCTCGAACGGCTCGCCATGATCCTCCAGGACGTGCGCAACCTCTACGAGATCGACACCTCGCGCGTCGTCATCGACAAGGCCACCGAGCTGACCGGCGTCCGCTACGGCACCGAACAGGCCTCCGACGTGTCGCTGCGCGTGGTCACCGACCACATGCGCACCTCCGTCATGCTCATCGGCGACGGCGTCACCCCGGGCAACGAGGGCCGCGGCTACGTGCTGCGCCGCATCATGCGCCGCGCCATCCGCAACATGCGCCTGCTCGGTGCCACCGGCCCGGTCGTCTCCGAGCTGGTCGACACGGTCATCGACTCGATGGGCCAGCAGTACCCGGAACTGGTCACCGAGCGCAAGCGCATCCTCACCGTCGCCCTCGCCGAGGAGGCCGCCTTCCTGAAAGCCCTCAAGGGCGGCACCAACATCCTCGACACGGCCGTCACCGAGACCAAGGCCGCCGGCTCGACCGTGCTCTCCGGGGACAAGGCGTTCCTCCTCCACGACACGTGGGGCTTCCCGATCGACCTGACCCTGGAGATGGCCGCCGAGCAGGGGCTGACCGTCGACGAGCCGGGCTTCCGGCGCCTGATGAAGGAGCAGCGGGAGCGCGCCAAGGCCGACGCCCGCGCCAAGAAGACCGGCCACGCCGACCTCTCCGCCTACCGCGAGGTCGCCGACGCCGCCGGCGCCACCGACTTCACCGGCTACCTCGCCACCGAGGGCGAGTCCACCGTGGTCGGCCTGCTGGTCGACGGCGTCTCCTCGCCCGCCGCCACCGAGGGCGACGAGGTCGAGATCGTCCTGGACCGCACCCCGTTCTACGCCGAGGGCGGCGGCCAGATCGCCGACACCGGCCGCATCCGCTTCGACAACGGCGCCGTCGTCGAGGTCCGCGACGTGCAGAAGCCGGTCCCCGGCGTCCACGTCCACAAGGGTGTCGTGCAGGTCGGCGAGGTGACCGTGGGCTCCCCGGCCTACGCCGCCATCGACGTCGGCCGCCGCCGGGCCATCGCCCGCGCCCACTCGGCCACCCACCTCACCCACCAGGCGCTGCGCGACGCGCTCGGCCCGACGGCCGCCCAGGCCGGCTCGGAGAACCAGCCCGGGCGCTTCCGCTTCGACTTCGGCTCCCCGGCCGCCGTGCCCGGGGCCGTCCTCACCGACGTCGAGCAGAAGATCAACGAGGTGCTCGCCCGCGACCTGGACGTCCAGGCCGAGGTCATGAGCATCGACGACGCCAAGAAGCAGGGCGCCATCGCCGAGTTCGGCGAGAAGTACGGCGAGCGCGTCCGGGTCGTCACCATCGGCGACTTCTCCAAGGAGCTGTGCGGCGGCACCCACGTCCACAACACCGCCCAGCTCGGCCTGGTCAAGCTGCTCGGCGAGTCCTCGATCGGCTCGGGCGTGCGCCGGATCGAGGCCCTGGTCGGCGTCGACGCGTACCACTTCCTGGCCAAGGAGCACACGGTCGTCGCCCAGCTCCAGGAGCTGGTCAAGGGCCGTCCCGAGGAGCTGCCCGAGAAGGTCTCCGCCATGCTCGGCAAGCTCAAGGAGGCCGAGAAGGAGATCGAGCGGTTCCGCGCGGAGAAGGTCCTCCAGGCCGCCGCCGGGCTCGCCGCGGGCGCCCAGGACGTCCGGGGCACCGCTCTGGTCACCGGCCGGGTGCCCGACGGCACGGGCGCCGACGACCTGCGCAAGCTCGTCCTCGACGTGCGCGGCCGTATCCCCTCCGACCGGCCGGCCGTGGTCGCCCTGTTCACCGTGGCGGGTGACCGGCCGCTGACCGTGGTCGCCACCAACGAGGCCGCCCGCGAGCGCGGCCTCAAGGCCGGTGACCTGGTGCGCACCGCCGCCAAGACGCTCGGCGGAGGCGGTGGCGGCAAGCCCGACGTCGCCCAGGGCGGCGGGCAGAACCCGCAGGCCATCGACGAGGCCGTCAGCGCCGTCGAACGCCAGGTCGCCGAGAGCGCGCGATGAGCGGAACGCTGCGCCGGGGCCGCCGCCTGGCCGTGGACGTCGGGGACGCCCGGATCGGGGTCGCCTCGTGCGACCCCGACGGGATCCTCGCCACGCCGGTGGAGACCGTGCCGGGACGCGACGTCCCGGCCGCCCACCGGCGGCTCGCCGCCCTTGTCGAGGAGTACGAGCCGATCGAGGTCGTCGTCGGGCTCCCGCGCTCCCTCAAGGGCGGCGAGGGCCCGGCGGCGGTCAAGGTCCGCGCCTTCGCCCAGGAACTCGCCCGGACCGTCGCGCCCGTGCCGGTGCGTCTGGTCGACGAGCGGATGTCCACGGTGACGGCGGCTCAGGGGATGCGGGCCTCCGGGGTCCGCGCCAAGAAGGGGCGCGCCGTCATCGACCAGGCGGCCGCCGTGGTGATCCTCCAGAGCGCCCTGGAGTCCGAACGGGCGTCAGGTGACGCCCCTGGTGAGGGCGTCGAAGTGGTCATCTGATCGCGATACGGTAACGTGCCGCGCGATGCGCCGGTGTGTTCGAACTGCTGACGCACACGGTAGAAGAGACGGCGCGGAGGCCGCCCCCACGCGGCGGTTTCCCCCGTCCCGCGCTCTAGGGGACCGATGACTGAGTATGGCCGGGGCCAAGGCTCCGATCCGTGGCAGGAGGACCCGCTCTCCTCGCCGGCCTACGGGCAGGCGGCGCAGGGCGGGTACGGCGACGGATGGAGTGGACAGCAGCCTGGTGGCTATCCGCCCCCGCAGCCCGGTTACGACGGGCAGCCGCACCAGCAGTACCCGCGGGACGGGGCTCAGCAGGGCTACCCGCAGCAGCAGTACCCGCAGCAGGGCCTCCCGGGCCAGCAGCAGTACGACCCGCACCAGCAGCACGGCTACCAGCAGCAGGGCTACCAGCAGCAGAACTATCCGCAGCACAGCCAGCAGGACCAGCAGACCCAGTACGCCGGCTCCGACGGCTACGGCCAGCAGTACACCGGCGGCTGGGACACCGGGCAGGTCCCCCCGTACGACCCCGCGGCCGGCGACCCCTACCAGCAGCAGGTCCCCAGCCACCCCGGCCACGACGGCTACGCCGACGGGCAGCACGACCCGTACCGCACCGAGGACGCCTACCCGCCGCCCCGCCCACCGGGCCGCCGCGAGAGCCCGCAGCCCGACAGCGAGTGGGAGGAGCCCGCGGAGGAGACCCACCCCTTCTTCACCGGCGCCGACGACACGCCGGACGTGGACGAGGGCCGCGGCGCCCGGCGCGGGCGGGGGCGCAGGAACGAGCGTCACCACGAGGGCGACCGGGACACGGACGACGAGTACGACGACGGGCACGAGGACGAGCCGGAGCCCGGCGGGCGGCGCGGCGGGCGCGGTGGCGGCAGGCAGCGCGGCCGGGGGACCAAAGGCAAGAGCCGCAACGGCGTCGCCTGCCTCGTCGTCTCGCTGGTGCTGGTCGGCGGCGGCAGCGCGGTCGCGTACTACGGCTACCAGTTCTACCAGGACCGCTTCGGCCCGGCCGAGGACTACGCGGGCGAGGGCTCGGGCCAGGTCGTCGTCGAGGTCCCGCAGGGCGCCGTCGGATGGGACATCGCCAACCTGCTGAAGAAGCACGACGTCGTCAAGAGCGGTTCCGCCTTCGTCAACGCGCAGAACGCCCACCCCAAGGGCAAGTCCCTCCAGCCCGGTTTCTACACGCTGCGCAAGCAGATGTCCGGCAAGGCCGCCGTCGCTCTGATGCTCAGTCCCAAGAGCCGCAACACCCTGATCATCCCCGAGGGCCGCCGCAACGCCTGGGTCTACGAGCAGATCGACAAGCGGCTCGGCGTCAAGGCCGGCACCACCGAGGACGTGGCGCTCAAGGAGTCCAAGTCCCTGGGCCTGCCCAAGTGGGCCAACAACCGCAAGGACATCAAGGACCCGCTGGAAGGCTTCCTCTTCCCCTCCAGCTACCCGCTGGGCAAGTCGATGGAGCCGGCCGACGTCCTCAAGAAGATGGTCGCGCAGGCCAAGCAGGAGTACGCCCGGTACGACCTGGTGGGCTCGGCCGAGAAACTCGGTCTGGAGGACCCGCTCCAGGTGGTCACGGTCGCGAGCCTGGTCCAGGCCGAGGGCATGACCCACGACGACTTCCGGAAGATGGCCGCCGTCGTCTACAACCGGCTCCAGCCGGACAACACGGTGACCAACCAGAAGCTGGAGTTCGACTCCACGTACAACTACCTGAAGGGCGAGAGCGAGATCGACATCTCGATCGCCAAGATCCGTAACGATCCCGACCCGTACAACACCTACTACCACAAGCTCCTGCCGCCGGGCCCGATCGGGAACCCGGGCTCGGACGCCATGAAGGCGGCCACCGCCCCGGACACCGACGACTGGATGTTCTTCATCTCCATCGACGGCAAGACGACCAAGTTCACCAAGACCCTGGCCGACCACGAGGCCCTGGTGAAGGAGTTCAATGAAAGCCGCAAGGGCCAGTGAGCACGGGGGCCGCCGGGCCGCCGTCCTCGGCAAGCCCGTCGACCACTCGCTCTCCCCGGTCCTGCACCGCGCCGCCTACGCGGAACTGGGCCTCGACGGGTGGTCGTACGACCGGTTCGAGACCGACGAGGCGCGGCTTCCCGGATTCGTCGCCGGGCTCGGCCCCGAGTGGGCCGGACTGTCGCTGACCATGCCGCTGAAGCGGGCCGCGCTCGCCCTGTGCGAGACGGTCTCCCCGGTGGCGCGCTCCGTCGAGGCGGTCAACACGCTGGTCCGCGGCACCGACGGCGGCTGGCACGGCGACAACACCGACGTGCCCGGCCTGGTGGCCGCCCTGCGGGAGCGAGGCGTCGAGAAGGCGCCCGAGGCCGCCGTCCTCGGCGCCGGTGCCACCGCCTCCTCCGCGCTGGCCGCCCTCGCCTCGATCGGCGCCGACCGGACCGAGGTGTACGTCCGCAGTGAGGCGCGCGCCGAGGAGATGCGCGAATGGGGTCGGCGCCTCGGCGTCGAGGTCCTCGCCCGGCCCTGGGAGCGGGCCGCCGAGGCGCTTCGCCGGCCGCTGGTGATCGCCACCACACCGGCCGGGGCCGCCGACGCGCTCGCAGCGGACGTCCCCGACCTGCCCGGCACCCTCTTCGACGTGCTCTACGAGCCGTGGCCCACGCCGCTCGCGGCCCGCTGGGCCGAGCGTGGCGGCGCCCTCCTCGGCGGCCTCGACCTCCTGGTCCACCAGGCCGTCCTCCAGGTCGAGCAGATGACCGGCCTGGCGCCCGCGCCGCTCTCGGCCATGCGTGCGGCGGGCACCGCCGCCCTGGGGGAGGCCCGCACGTCCCGTGCGGCGCCCGGCACGCACGCTCCCCGCGTCGGCCGACGGCCCGCGTAGCTCCGCCACGAGGACTCGCGTCCGGTACACCGGGAGCGCGCCCCCGCCCGCTGACCCGAGGGTGTTCCACCCGTTGGACCGCTTGCCGCACCGGCCCGCCCGGCGTGGGAGGATCGGGTGCGGCGGGCAGGGGACGCGCACCCGGCCGCGCCGCCGAGACCGGGCGCGAGCAGGAGGAGCACCGTTGAGCAGGCTGCGTTGGCTGACCGCGGGGGAGTCGCACGGACCCGCACTGGTGGCCACCCTGGAGGGACTTCCCGCCGGGGTGCCGATCACCACGGAGATGGTCGCCGACCATCTGGCCCGGCGGCGGCTCGGCTACGGTCGTGGCGCCCGGATGAAGTTCGAGCGCGACGAGGTCACCTTCCTCGGCGGGGTCCGCCACGGACTGACCCTCGGCTCCCCGGTGGCCGTCATGGTCGGCAACACCGAGTGGCCCAAGTGGGAGCAGGTCATGGCGGCCGACCCGGTCGACCCCGAGGAACTGGCCGCGCTCGCGCGCAACGCCCCGCTCACCCGTCCGAGGCCCGGCCACGCCGACCTCGCCGGGATGCAGAAGTACGGCTTCGACGAGGCGCGCCCGATCCTGGAGCGCGCCTCCGCGCGGGAGACCGCGGCCCGGGTCGCGCTCGGTGCCGTCGCCCGCTCGTACCTGTCGGAGACGGCCGGGATCGAGATCGTCTCGCACGTCGTGGAGCTGGCAGCGGCCAGGGCGCCGTACGGCACGCTCCCGGTCCCCGGCGACGTGGAGCGGCTCGACGCCGACCCCGTGCGCTGCCTGGACCCGGAGGCGTCCGCGGCGATGGTCGCGGAGATCGACCAGGCCCACAAGGACGGCGACACCCTCGGCGGTGTGGTCGAGGTCGTCGCCCACGGCGTGCCGGTCGGGCTCGGCTCGCACGTCCACTGGGACCGGCGGCTCGACGCACGGCTGGCCGGTGCCCTCATGGGCATCCAGGCGATCAAGGGCGTCGAGGTCGGCGACGGCTTCGACCTGGCCCGCGTCCCCGGTTCGCAGGCGCACGACGAGATCGTCGTCACCGACGACGGCATCCGGCGTGCCTCGGGCCGCTCCGGCGGCACCGAGGGCGGCCTGACCACCGGTGAGGTGCTGCGGGTGCGGGCCGCCATGAAGCCCATCGCCACCGTGCCCCGCGCGCTCGGCACGGTCGACGTCGCCACCGGTGAGCCCGCCAAGGCCCACCACCAGCGCTCCGACGTCTGCGCCGTCCCGGCCGCCGGCATCGTCGCCGAGGCGATGGTCGCCCTCGTCCTCGCCGACGCCGTCGCGGAGAAGTTCGGCGGCGACAGCGTCGACGAGACCCGCCGCAACATCGCCGGCTACCTCGACCACCTCCCCGTCCGGTGAGCGCCGGAACCCCGGCCGACGCCGGCCCCTGCCTGGTCCTCGTCGGCCCCATGGGCGTCGGCAAGTCCACCGTCGGCGCGCTGCTCGCCGAGCGGCTCGGACACGTCTACCGCGACACCGACGCCGACATCGTCGCCGCCGAGGGCCGCGAGATCGCCGAGATCTTCGTCGACGACGGCGAACCGCACTTCCGCGAGCTGGAGCGCCGTGCCGTCGCCGAAGCCCTCGCGGCCCACCCGGGCGTCCTGGCGCTCGGCGGTGGCGCCGTCCTCGACCCGTCGACCCGCGCCCTGCTCGCCGGGCACCCGGTCGTCTACCTGTCGATGCAGGTGGACGAGGCGGTGCGGCGCACCGGCCTGGCCACCGCCCGCCCGCTGCTCGCCGTCAACCCGCGACGGCAGTGGCGCGAGCTGATGGAGGCCCGCCGCCACCTCTACACCGAGGTCGCCCGCGCCGAGGTCCCCACCGACCACCGCACCCCCGAAGAGGTCGCCGAAGCGGTCCTCGACGCACTGGAGTTGAAGCACGCATGACCCTGCGTATCCCGGTCGGCGCCACCGCAGGCACCGACCCGTACGAGGTACTGATCGGCCGCCGGCTCCTCGGTGAGCTGCCCGGTCTCATCGGCGAGCAGGCCCGCCGGGTCGCCGTCATCCACCCCGAGGCGCTGGCCGAGACCGGTGAGGCACTCCGCGCCGACCTCGCCGACCAGGGGTACGAGGCCATCGCCGTCCAGGTGCCCAACGCCGAGGAGGCCAAGACCGCCGAGGTCGCCGCCTACTGCTGGAAGGCGCTCGGCCAGTCCGGCTTCACCCGCACCGACGTCATCGTCGGTGTCGGCGGCGGCGCCACCACCGACCTCGCCGGGTTCGTCGCGGCGAGCTGGCTGCGCGGGGTGCGCTGGGTCGCCGTCCCCACCACCGTGCTGGCCATGGTCGACGCGGCCGTCGGCGGCAAGACCGGCATCAACACCGCCGAGGGCAAGAACCTCGTCGGCGCCTTCCACCCGCCGGCCGGGGTCCTCTGCGACCTGGCCGCGCTGGAGTCGCTGCCGGTCCACGACTACGTCAGCGGCCTCGCCGAGATCATCAAGGCCGGTTTCATCGCCGACCCGGTCATCCTCGACCTCATCGAGTCCGACCCGGCCGCCGCCCGCACCCCCGCCGGGCCGCACACCGCCGAACTCATCGAGCGCTCCATCCGCGTCAAGGCCGACGTGGTCTCCGAGGACCTCAAGGAGTCCGGCCGCCGCGAGATCCTCAACTACGGCCACACCCTGGGCCATGCCATCGAGAAGAACGAGCGGTACGAGTGGCGGCACGGCGCGGCCGTCGCCGTCGGTATGCTCTACGCCGCCGAGCTGGGCCGCCTCGCCGGACGGCTCGACGACGCCACCGCCGACCGGCACCGCTCCGTGCTGGAGGCGGTCGGCCTGCCGCTGACCTACCGATACGACCAGTGGCCCAAGCTGGTCGAGAACATGAAGGTCGACAAGAAGTCCCGCGGTGACACACTGCGCTTCATCGTCCTCGACGGCCTGGCCCGCCCGACCGTCCTGGAGGGCCCCGACCCGGCCGTCATGCTCGGGGCGTACGGCGAGGTCGCGGACTGAACCGGGCGGCCGCCCGAGCGGCCGCCGGACAGCGCCCCGCCGCGGCCGCGGCGCACCCCGCTCCGGCCGCGGCGGCGCCCCCGGGGGCGGTGGTGAGGTCGCCGTCGCGAGACCGGGCACGCGTTGACCTGCCCGGGCGTTCACACAACACCGGCCGGGGACGGTACCGTTCGGTAGCGCGTCGGCGGCCGGGGCTTCCCGGTGGCGCCGCGCACCCACGCCAGTTGCCTGACGAGACGGAGTGGCACCGGATGCAGCACGCAGGGGGGCCTCCGCTGCCGCCTTATCCCCAGCCCGCCACGGCGAGCGCCGACTGGCCGCAGGGCAGCCCGCCCCCGCACCCGGCGCCGCCGCCACGGCCGCCGCAGCCCGCCCAGCCCCCGGGTTTCGTCGGGGGAGTCCCCTCCGGACGCACCCCGCACCCGGGGCAGGGCGCCCCTACCGTGCCCGTCCCGCCGGCCTCCGTGCCGCCGGAGGGCACCGGGCACGTGCAGCTCCCGCCGGGCGGGCCGGTGGCGATGCCCAGCCCGCCGCCCGGCGCCGGACAGGCGGACACCGGCAGCACCACCCTCGCGGTACTCCTCATAGGCCCGGCCGGAGCCGGGAAGACCACCGTCGCCCGCCTCTGGGCCGAACAGCGCCGGGTGCCCACCGCCCACATCAGCCTGGACGACGTCCGCGAGTGGGTCCGCTCCGGCTTCGCCGACCCGCAGGCCGGATGGAACGACCACTCCGAGGCGCAGTACCGCCTCGCCCGCCGCACCTGCGGCTTCTCCGCCCGCAACTTCCTCGCCAACGGCATCTCCTGCATCCTCGACGACGCCGTCTTCCCCGACCGGCCGGTGATCGGCCTCGGCGGCTGGAAGCGCCACGTCGGCCCGGGCCTGCTGCCGGTCGTCCTGCTGCCCGGCCTGGAGATCGTCCTGGAGCGCAACGCCGCCCGTCACGGCAACCGCCGCCTCTCCGACGAGGAGGTGGCCCGCATCCACGGCCGGATGGCCGGCTGGTACGGCTCCGGGCTGCCGATCATCGACAACTCGCACCTCGACGCCGCTCAGACCGCCCGCGCCCTCGACGACGTCCTCGCCCGCGCCATCGCCAGCCCGCCCCAGTGGTGACCACCCCCGCCGCCCGCGCCCCGGCGCCCGGTCGGACGCGCTGAACCAGCCGGTGCGCCGCGCCGCTCGTAGGCTCGGAACATGTCCGAGGCCCCGCACGCGTACGACGTGTACCAAGCCCGCAGGCAGCGGCTGCGGGAGCGCTGCGCGGCGGCCGGTGACGCCGCCGCCGTGGTCTCCCGCCCGGCCAACATCCGCTACCTGACCGGCACCGCCCCCGAACGGGCCGCCCTGCTGCTCACCACCCACGATCCGGGCGCCGACGTGCTGCTCTGCGCCGTCCGGCCCGGCGCGCGGCCCGAGGAGGGCAGAGCGGACGAGGCACTCAGGCTCGAACTGCTGGACGGCCCCGGGGCCGATCCGGCCGTGGCCGCGGCCACCCTCGCGCTGCGCCGGGGCGGCCGGCCGGTCGCCGTCGAGGAGCACGACCTCACGGTGGCGCGGCACCGCGCGATGGCCTCGGCCGCCCCCGGCCTCGCCCTCACCGACCTGGGCGGCGCCGTCGAGCAGCTGCGGTACGTCAAGGACGAGGACGAGATCTCCTGCCTGCGGATCGCCGCCGAGATCACCGACCAGGCGCTGGGCGAACTCCTGGAATCCATCCTGGTCGGCCGCACCGAGCGGCACCTCGCGCTGGAGCTGGAGCGCCGCCTGATCGACCACGGCGCCGACGGACCGGCCTTCGCCAGCTCGGTGGGGACCGGCCCCAACGCGGGCCTCGCCCGTCACCAGCCCACCGACCGCCGGGTCGAGGAGGGCGACTTCCTCACCGTGAGTCTCGGCGCGGTCTACCGCGGCTACCGCTGCGCGATCGGCCGTACCTTCGTCATCGGCACCACCCCGGCCGACTGGCAGGTGGAGTTGTACGACCTGGTCTTCGCCGCCCAGCGGGCCGGGCGGGAGGCGCTCGCACCCGGCGCCGCCTGCCGTGACGTCGACCGGGCCGCCCGCCAGGTGCTCACCGGCGCGGGGTACACCGAGGGGCTGGCGCCGGTCACCGGGCACGGGGTCGGCCTGGAAAACGTGGAGGACCCGCAGATCGCCCCTGCGGCCATGGGTAAACTGGACGCTCGTGTGCCGGTCACCGTCGAACCGGGAGTCCACCTCCCGGGCCGGGGCGGAGTCCGGATCGACGACACGCTCGTCGTCCGCCCCGGGGCGGACGGCGGACCTGAGCTACTCACCATCACGACCAAGGAGCTGCTCGCGCTCTAGCCCCGGCCTGTGCGTGCACCCGAGGTCCCACCAGCTCCCCGCCGATCGTCAGACCGGAGGGGAGACACCCATTCGTCCAGGAGATTCCGCAAACGTGGCTTCCACGAACGACCTCAAGAACGGCTTGGTACTGAAGCTCGAGGGGGGCCAGCTCTGGTCCGTGGTCGAGTTCCAGCACGTCAAGCCCGGCAAGGGCCCTGCCTTCGTGCGCACCAAGCTGAAGAACGTGCTGTCCGGAAAGATCGTCGACAAGACCTTCAACGCCGGCGTGAAGGTCGAGACGGCCACCGTCGACAAGCGCGACATGCAGTTCTCGTACATGGACGGCGACTACTTCGTCTTCATGGACATGGAGACCTACGAGCAGCTGCACGTCGACCGCAAGGTCGTCGGTGACGCCGCCAACTTCCTCATCGAGGGCTTCGAGGCGACCGTCGCCCAGTACGAGGGCGAGGTGCTCTTCGTGGAGCTGCCGGCCGCCGTCGAGCTGGTCGTCAAGGAGACCGAGCCGGGCGTCCAGGGCGACCGCTCCACCGGCGGCACCAAGCCGGCCACCCTGGAGACGGGCTACCAGATCAACGTCCCGCTCTTCATCACCACCGGTGAGAAGATCAAGGTCGACACCCGTTCGAGCGACTACCTCGGCCGGGTGAACGGCTAACCGTGGCTGCTCGCAATACGGCCCGCAAGCGCGCCTTCCAGATCCTCTTCGAGGCCGATCAGCGCGGCGCCGACGTGCTGACCGTCCTCGCCGACTGGATTCGGCACGCACGCTCCGACACCCGGCAGCCGCCGGTCAGCGAGTACACGATGGAACTCGTCGAGGGATACGCCGAGCACGAGCGGCGCATCGACGAACTCATCTCGCAGTACGCCGTCGACTGGACGCTCGACCGGATGCCCGTCGTCGACCGCAACATCCTGCGGCTCGGCGCCTACGAGCTGATCTGGGTCGACACCACCCCGGACGCCGTCGTGCTGGACGAGGCCGTCCAGCTGGCCAAGGAGTTCTCCACGGACGACTCCCCGGCCTTCGTCAACGGCCTGCTCGCCCGGTTCAAGGAGCTGAAGCCGGGTCTGCGCCGCGTCTGATCCGCCGCGCACCGCGGGAGCCCGTGGCCATCACGGCCGCGGGCTCCCGCCACGTCCGGGACCGGGCTGCCCCGGACGCACCTGAGGGCGGTCCCGGCAGACCTCCGGGACCGCCCTCAGGCGGATGTCGTCACTGGCGTGGTGCGGGTCAGCTCTCCTCGTGGGCGACCGCGCGGCGGGCGTCGGAGTCGAGGACACCCCAGCTGATCAGCTGCTCGGTGAGGACCGAGGGCGACTGGTCGTAGATGACGGCGAGGGTGCGCAGGTCGTCCTGGCGGATGGAGAGGACCTTGCCGTTGTAGTCCCCGCGCTGCGACTGGATGGTCGCGGCGTACCGCTGGAGGGGGCCCGCCTTCTCCGGCGGGACGTTGGCCAGGCGCTCCAGCTGGAGGACGAGCTTCGGCGGGGGCTCGGCCGCGCCGCCGGGGGTCGTGCCCGGCAGCAGCTCCTGCACGGGGACGCCGTAGAAGTCCGCGAGCTCGGCGAGCCGCTGCACGGTGACGGCGCGGTCCCCGCGCTCGTACGAACCGACCACGACCGCCTTCCAGCGGCCCTGGGACTTCTCCTCGACGCCGTGGAGGGAAAGGCCCTGCTGCGTGCGGATGGCGCGGAGCTTGGCCCCGAGCTGTTTTGCGTATTCGCTGGACATGTGGCTCCCCGGACGAAGACTGGTAACTCACTGTGAGGTTACGCAGCGTTACTTGGCCGCGTCAAGCCGAACGAGGGTGCCGGGAGGGCCGCGAGCGCTCCCCTGGGCGCCTCGGCCCCCAGGAGGCGCCGCCCCAGGGGCGCGCCGAACCCGGCCGGGGCCGTTGGGCCGGGCGGGGTCGGGAGGGGGTGGTCAGGCCCCTGCCGGCCACTGGTACGGTGGACGACGCACATCCCGACGTCCTTTAAGAACCGTCCTGTGAGGCGGAGAAGGAGGTCCGTTCCCCGTGAACGCCACCACCCCCGGGAACGCCGGGCCCCACGAGGCCCGCCCCGTTCTCGAAGGCCCCGACATCGGCCGGGTCCTCACCCGCATCTCCCACGAGATCGTCGAGCGCGCCAAGGGCGCCGACGACGTGGTCCTCCTCGGCATCCCCACCCGCGGCGTCCACCTCGCCGGGCGGCTGGCGGCCAAGCTCGCCGAGATCACCTCGCGCCCCGTCCCGGTCGGTTCGCTGGACATCACCATGTACCGCGACGACCTGCGGCTGAAGCCGGCGCGGGCCATCGGCCGCACCGAGATCCCCGCCGACGGGATCGACGGGCGCCTGGTCGTCCTCGTCGACGACGTGCTCTTCTCCGGTCGCACCATCCGTGCCGCCCTCGACGCCCTCGGCGACATCGGCCGGCCCCGTGCCGTGCAGCTCGCCGTCCTCGTCGACCGCGGCCACCGCGAGCTGCCGATCCGCGCCGACTACGTCGGCAAGAACCTCCCCACGTCGCTGCGGGAGACGGTCAAGGTGCAGCTCACCGAGGAGGACGGCCGCGACGCGGTCCTGCTCGGCGCGGGCTCCCCGGCCCCCGCCCCGGCAGGCGGCAACTAGCACCCCCTCCCGCGGTCCGCCGCCGAGCACGCCCCCGCGCGTGCCGGCTGCCGGGCCTGGGTGTCCCCGCATGCCCGAAACCTCCCGAACGCACGGAGCCCACCGATGATGCGCCACCTCATCTCGGCCGCCGACCTCACCCGCGACGACGCCGTCCTCATCCTCGACACCGCCGAGGAGATGGCCCGGGTAGCCGACCGGCCGATCAAGAAACTGCCCACGCTGCGCGGCCGGACCGTCGTCAACCTCTTCTTCGAGGACTCGACGCGGACCCGGATCTCCTTCGAGGCCGCGGAGAAGCGCCTCTCCGCCGACGTCATCAACTTCACCGCCAAGGGATCCTCGGTCTCCAAGGGCGAGTCGCTGAAGGACACCGCCCAGACCCTGGAGGCGATGGGCGTCGACGCCGTCGTCATCCGGCACGGCGCCTCCGGCGCGCCCTTCCGGCTCGCCACCTCCGGCTGGATCGACGCCGCGGTCATCAACGCCGGGGACGGCACCCACCAGCACCCCACCCAGGCCCTGCTGGACGCCTTCACCCTGCGCCGCCGCCTGGTCGGCCCCGACGCCGGCCTCGGCCAGGACCTGGCCGGCCGCCGGGTCACCGTCGTCGGCGACATCCTGCACAGCCGGGTCGCCCGCTCCAACGTCGACCTGCTGCACACCCTCGGCGCCCACGTCACCCTGGTCGCCCCGCCCACCCTGGTGCCGGTCGGCGTCGAGAACTGGCCCTGCGAGGTCTCGTACAGCCTCGACAAGGTGCTCGACCGCTCGGACGCCGTGATGATGCTCCGCGTGCAGCGCGAGCGGATGAACGCCGCGTACTTCCCGACCGAGCGCGAGTACGCCCGCCGGTACGGGCTCGACGGGGAGCGGATGGCGAAGATGCCCGGCGACGCCGTCGTCATGCACCCCGGCCCGATGGTCCGCGGCATGGAGATCACCGCCGAGGTCGCCGACTCCCCGCGCTGCACCGCCGTCGAGCAGGTCACCAACGGCGTCTCCGTGCGGATGGCCGTGCTCTACCTGCTGCTGGGCGGGAACGAGCCCGCCGTCGCCCAGAACCGTCCCGCCCCCGCCACCGAGGAGAACCACGCATCATGACCGCCCACACCAAGACGCTGATCCGCGGGGCGCGCCTGCTCGGCGGCGAGCCCGGGGACGTCCTCGTCGACGGCGAGACGATCGCCGCCGTCGGCACCGGCCTGGACGCCGCGGGCGCCCGGGTGGTCGACGCCGAGGGCCTGGTCCTCCTCCCCGGCCTCGTCGACCTCCACACCCACCTGCGCGAGCCCGGCCGCGAGGACTCCGAGACCGTCCTCACCGGAACCCGCGCCGCCGCCGCGGGCGGCTACACCGCCGTGCACGCCATGGCCAACACCTTTCCCGTCGCCGACACCGCCGGCGTGGTCGAGCAGGTCTGGCGGCTCGGCAAGGAGTCCGGCTACTGCGACGTGCAGCCCGTCGGCGCCGTCACCGTCGGCCTGGAGGGCAAGCACCTCGCCGAGCTGGGCGCCATGCACGACTCGGCCGCCGGCGTCCGGGTCTTCTCCGACGACGGCAAGTGCGTCGACGACGCGGTGATCATGCGCCGGGCCCTGGAGTACGTGAAGGCGTTCGACGGCGTCGTCGCCCAGCACGCCCAGGAGCCCCGGCTCACCGAGGGCGCCCAGATGAACGAGGGCACCGTCTCCGCCGAACTCGGCCTCGGCGGCTGGCCCGCCGTCGCCGAGGAGTCGATCATCGCCCGGGACGTGCTGCTCGCCGCCCACGTCGGCTCGCGCGTGCACATCTGCCACCTCTCCACCGCCGGCTCCGTGGAGATCGTCCGCTGGGCCAAGTCCAAGGGGTGGAACGTCACCGCCGAGGTCACCCCGCACCACCTGCTCCTCACCGACGAGCTGGTGCGCACCTACAACCCGGTCTACAAGGTCAACCCGCCGCTGCGCACCGAGGCCGACGTGCTGGCGCTGCGCGCCGCACTGGCCGACGGCACCATCGACTGCGTCGCCACCGACCACGCCCCGCACCCCCACGAGGACAAGGACTGCGAGTGGCCGGCCGCGGCCATGGGCATGGTCGGCCTGGAGACCGCGCTCTCCGTGGTCCAGCAGACGATGGTCGACACCGGCCTGCTCGACTGGGCCGGCGTCGCCGACCGGATGTCCTTCCGCCCGGCCGCCATCTCCCGCCTCGCCGGTCAGGGCCGCCCGGTCGCCGAGGGCGAGCCCGCCAACCTGACCCTGGTCGATCCGGCATACCGTGGAGACGTGGACCCCGCGGGCTTCGCCTCCCGCAGCCGCAACACCCCCTACGAGGGCCGCGAGCTGCCGGGACGCGTCACCCACACCTTCCTGCGGGGCCGGGCAACGGTAGTGGACGGGAAGCTGGCGTGACACCTGCACTGATGACTCTGGCCGCCGAGCAGAAGTCGGCGGAGGTGACGGACTGGGCCGCGCGCGTCGGCTGGCTCGTCGGCCTCGCCCTCTTCGTCGCACTCGTCTACTGGCTGATGCGCGAAGGCTGGAAGTGGCGCGGCACCCTCCAGTCCGGCCTGCCCGAGCTGCACACCACCCCCGAGAAGCCCGCCGCGGCCACCCTCACCCTCAGCGGCCGCTACCACGGCTCCACCACCGCAGGGCAGTGGCTGGACCGCATCGTCGCCCGGGGCCTGGGCACCCGCAGCCGCGTGGAACTGACCCTGCACCCCGAGGGCCTGGACGTGGTCCGCCCCGGCGCCGCCGGCTTCTTCGTCCCCGCCGACGCGATCCTCGGCGCCCGCCTCGACAAGGGCATCGCCGGCAAGGTCCTGCCCGAGGGCGGCCTGCTGGTCGTCACCTGGACCCACGGGGACCAGGTGATCGACTCCGGCTTCCGCTCCGACCGCGCCGCCGAGCACCCCGCCTGGGTCAAGGCCCTCGGCACCCTGGAGGCCGAGGACGCCGCCGCCGCGTCCGCCGCCCCCCTCCCGCACCACGACCGCACGACGGAAGGCACCGCACGATGACGACCTCCACCCGGGGAGCCGGCCAGACTCCCGCCGTACTCGTCCTGGAGGACGGCCGCGCCTTCCGCGGCCGCGCCTACGGGGCCGTGGGGGAGACCTTCGGTGAGGCGGTGTTCTCCACCGGCATGACCGGCTACCAGGAGACCCTGACCGACCCCTCCTACCACCGGCAGGTCGTCGTCATGACGGCCCCGCACGTCGGCAACACCGGCGTCAACGACGAGGACCCCGAGTCCCGCAGGATCTGGGTCTCCGGCTACGTCGTCCGCGACCCCGCCCGCCGCCCGTCCAACTGGCGCTCCCAGCGCTCCCTCGACGAGGAGCTGGAGCGGCAGGGCGTCGTCGGCATCGCCGGCGTCGACACCCGCGCCCTCACCCGCCACCTGCGCGAGCGCGGTGCCATGCGGGTCGGCATCTTCTCCGGCGAACAGCTCGCCGACGAGGCCGCCCTGCTGGAGCGGGTCCGGCAGGCCCCCGAGATGAAGGGCGCCGACCTCTCCGCCGAGGTCGCCACCGAGCAGGCGTACGTGGTCCCGGCGATCGGTGAGAAGAAGTACACCGTCGCCGCCGTCGACCTCGGCATCAAGGGGATGACCCCGCACCGGATGGCCGAGCGCGGCATCGAGGTGCACGTGCTGCCCGCCACCGCCACCGCCGAGGACATCTGGGCGGTCGGTCCCGACGGCGTCTTCTTCTCCAACGGCCCCGGCGACCCCGCCACCGCCGACCACCCGGTCGCGCTGATGCGGGCCGTCCTGGAGCGCGGCACCCCGCTGTTCGGCATCTGCTTCGGCAACCAGATCCTCGGCCGCGCCCTCGGCTTCGGCACCTTCAAGCTGAAGTACGGCCACCGGGGCATCAACCAGCCCGTCCAGGACCGCACCACCGGCAAGGTCGAGGTCACCGCGCACAACCACGGCTTCGCCGTCGACGCGCCGCTCGACAAGGTCTCCGAGACCCCGTACGGCCGCGCCGAGGTCTCCCACGTCTGCCTCAACGACAACGTGGTGGAGGGCCTGCGGCTGCTCGACCGGCCCGCCTTCTCCGTCCAGTACCACCCCGAAGCAGCGGCCGGCCCGCACGACGCCGCCTACCTCTTCGACCGTTTCGTCACCCTGATGGAGGGCCAGCGTGCCTAAGCGCTCCGACATCCACTCCGTCCTGGTCATCGGCTCCGGCCCGATCGTCATCGGCCAGGCCGCCGAGTTCGACTACTCCGGCACCCAGGCGTGCCGCGTGCTCAAGGCCGAGGGCCTGCGCGTCATCCTGGTGAACTCCAACCCGGCGACGATCATGACCGACCCGGAGATCGCCGACGCCACCTACGTCGAGCCGATCACCCCCGAGTACGTCGAGAAGATCATCGCCAAGGAGCGCCCCGACGCCCTCCTGCCCACGCTCGGCGGCCAGACCGCGCTCAACACCGCGATCTCCCTGCACGGCGCCGGCGTCCTCGACGAGTACGGCGTCGAGCTGATCGGCGCCAACGTCGAGGCGATCAACAAGGGCGAGGACCGCGACCTCTTCAAGGACGTGGTCGAGGCCGTCCGCGCCAAGATCGGCCACGGCGAGTCCGCCCGCTCGGTCATCTGCCACTCCATGGACGACGTCCTCGCCGGTGTCGAGGAGCTGGGCGGCTACCCGGTCGTCGTCCGCCCCTCCTTCACCATGGGCGGCGCCGGCTCCGGCTTCGCCCACGACGAGGAGGAACTGCGCCGCATCGCCGGACAGGGCCTGACCCTCTCGCCCACCACCGAGGTGCTGCTCGAAGAATCGATCCTCGGGTGGAAGGAGTACGAGCTGGAGCTGATGCGCGACCGCAACGACAACGTCGTGGTCGTCTGCTCCATCGAGAACTTCGACCCGATGGGCGTGCACACCGGCGACTCCATCACCGTCGCCCCCGCCATGACCCTCACCGACCGCGAGTACCAGCGGCTGCGCGACATCGGCATCGCCATCATCCGCGAGGTCGGCGTCGACACCGGCGGCTGCAACATCCAGTTCGCGGTCAACCCCGACGACGGCCGGATCATCGTCATCGAGATGAACCCGCGCGTCTCCCGCTCCTCGGCGCTCGCCTCCAAGGCGACCGGCTTCCCGATCGCCAAGATCGCCGCCAAGCTCGCCGTCGGCTACACCCTCGACGAGATCCCCAACGACATCACCGAGCAGACCCCGGCCTCCTTCGAGCCGACCCTCGACTACGTCGTCGTCAAGGCACCCCGATTCGCCTTCGAGAAGTTCCCCTCCGCCGACTCCGGCCTGACCACCACCATGAAGTCGGTGGGCGAGGCCATGGCCATCGGCCGGAACTTCACCGAGGCCCTCCAGAAGGCGCTGCGCTCGCTGGAGAGGAAGGGCAGCCAGTTCGCCTTCACCGGCCCCACCGGTGACAAGGAGGCGCTGCTGCGCGAGGCGGTCCGCCCCACCGACGGCCGGATCAACACCGTCATGGAGGCGATCCGGGCCGGCGCCACCCAGGAGGAGGTCTTCGCCGCGACGAAGATCGACCCCTGGTTCACCGACCAGCTCTTCCTCATCAAGGAGACCGCCGACGAGCTGGCCGAGGCCCGCGAACTCACCGCCGGCCTGCTCGCCCACGCCAAGCGCCACGGCTTCTCCGACAGCCAGATCGCCGCCCTGCGCGGCCTTCGCGAGGACGTCGTCCGCGAGGTCCGGCACGCCCTCGGCATCCGCCCGGTCTACAAGACGGTCGACACCTGCGCCGCCGAGTTCGCCGCCAGGACCCCGTACTTCTACTCCTCGTACGACGAGGAGAGCGAGGTCGCGCCGCGTGAGAAGCCCGCCGTGATCATCCTCGGCTCCGGACCGAACCGCATCGGCCAGGGCATCGAGTTCGACTACTCCTGCGTCCACGCCTCCTTCGCGCTCTCCGACGCCGGGTACGAGACCGTCATGGTCAACTGCAACCCCGAGACCGTCTCCACCGACTACGACACCTCCGACCGGCTCTACTTCGAGCCGCTCACCCTGGAGGACGTCCTGGAGATCGTCCACGCCGAACAGCAGGCGGGCCCCGTCGCCGGCGTCATCGTCCAGCTCGGCGGCCAGACCCCGCTCGGCCTCGCCCAGGCACTGAAGGACAACGGCGTCCCCGTCGTCGGCACCCCGCCCGAGGCGATCCACGCCGCCGAGGACCGTGGTGCCTTCGGCCGGGTCCTCGCCGAGGCCGGGCTGCCCGCCCCCAAGCACGGCACCGCCACCACCTTCGACGAGGCCAAGACCATCGCCGACGAGATCGGCTACCCGGTCCTGGTCCGCCCGAGCTACGTCCTGGGCGGCCGCGGCATGGAGATCGTCTACGACGAGGCACGGCTCTCGGCGTACATCGAGGAGTCCACCGAGATCAGCCACTCGCGGCCGGTCCTGGTCGACCGCTTCCTCGACGACGCCGTGGAGATCGACGTCGACGCCCTGTACGACGGCACCGAGCTCTACCTCGGCGGCGTCATGGAGCACATCGAGGAAGCCGGCATCCACTCCGGCGACTCGGCCTGCGCCCTGCCCCCGATCACCCTCGGCGGCTACGACATCAAGCGGCTGCGCGCCTCGACGGCGGCCATCGCCCAGGGCGTCGGCGTGCGCGGCCTGATCAACATCCAGTTCGCCCTCTCCGGCGACATCCTCTACGTGCTGGAGGCCAACCCGCGCGCCTCGCGGACCGTGCCCTTCACCTCGAAGGCGACCGCGGTACCGCTGGCCAAGGCCGCCGCGCGCATCTCGCTGGGCGCCACCGTCGCCGAGCTGCGCGCCGAGGGCCTGCTCCCCGCGACGGGGGACGGCGGCACCCTCCCGGCCGACGCGCCGATCTCCGTCAAGGAGGCCGTCCTGCCGTGGAGCCGCTTCCGCGACATCCACGGCCGCGGGGTGGACACCGTCCTCGGCCCGGAGATGCGCTCCACGGGCGAGGTCATGGGCATCGACGCCGCGTTCGGCACGGCGTACGCCAAGTCCCAGGCCGGGGCGTACGGCCCGCTGCCCACCAAGGGCCGTGCCTTCATCTCGGTCGCCAACCGGGACAAGCGGTCGATGATCTTCCCCGCCCGGGAACTCGTCGCCCACGGCTTCGAGCTCCTCGCCACCTCCGGCACCGCCGAGGTGCTGGGCCGCAACGGCATCAAGGCCACCGTGGTCCGCAAGCAGTCCGAGGGCGAGGGCCCAGCCGGCGAGAAGACCATCGTCCAGCTCATCCACGACGGCGAGGTCGACCTCATCGTCAACACCCCGTACGGCACCGGCGGCCGCCTCGACGGTTACGACATCCGCACCGCGGCCGTCGCCCGGGCCGTGCCCTGCCTGACCACGGTCCAGGCGCTGGCCGCCGCCGTCCAGGGCATCGACGCCCTGCACCACGGCGACGTGGGCGTCCGCTCCCTCCAGGAACACGCCGAGCGGCTCACCGCCGCCCGCTGACCGCCCCGAGGGGGACACCGGAAACGGTGTCCCCCTCTTCATGAGGCCCGGCCGGACTCCCGGCCCGGCCTCCCGCCGTCGCGCCCCGCCGCCCGCCTCCCCGACGAGGAACTCACCGATGTACCCGCTCTTCTTCCGCCTGTTCTTCCGGCGCCTGGACGCCGAGCGCGCCCACCACCTCGCCTTCCGCTGGATCCGCCTCGCCGCCCGGGTCCCGGTGCTGCGCACCTTCGTCGCCGCCTACTTCGCCCCCCGCCACCGGGAGCTGCGGACCGAGGCGCTCGGCCTGCGCATGCACGGCCCCTTCGGCCTCGCGGCCGGTTTCGACAAGAACGCGGTCGGCATCGACGGCATGGCCATGCTCGGCTTCGACCACGTCGAGATCGGCACGGTCACCGGGCAGGCCCAGCCCGGAAACCCGCCCAAGCGCCTCTTCCGCCTGGTCGAGGACCGCGCCCTGATCAACCGCATGGGCTTCAACAACGAAGGCTCCGCCGCCGTCGCCGCCCGCCTCACCGCGCGCCGCCCCGTCTTCCGCACCACCGTCGGCGTCAACATCGGCAAGACCAAGGCCGTCCCCGAGGCCGAGGCCGTCACCGACTACGTCACCTCCACCGAGCGGCTCGCCGCCCACGCCGACTACCTCGTCGTCAACGTCTCCTCGCCCAACACCCCGGGCCTGCGCGACCTCCAGGCCGTCAGCCACCTGCGTCCGCTGCTCACCGCCGTCCGGGAGGCCGCCGACCGGGCGGTCCCCGGCCGCCGCGTCCCGCTGCTGGTCAAGATCGCCCCCGACCTCGCCGACGAGGACATCGACGCCGTCGCCGACCTCGCCGTCGAACTCGGACTCGACGGCATCATCGCCACCAACACCACCATCGCCCGCGACGGCCTCGGGCTCACCGCCGGCCCCGCGTCGGCAGCCGAGACCGGCGGCCTCTCCGGCGCCCCCCTGAAGGCCCGCTCCCTGGAGGTGCTGCGCCGCCTGTACGCCCGCGTCGGCGACCGCCTCACCCTGGTGGGCGTCGGGGGAGTGGAGACGGCCGAGGACGCCTGGCGGCGCATCCTCGCCGGCGCCACCCTGGTACAGGGCTACAGCGCCTTCATCTACACGGGCCCCGGCTACGCCCGCGCCGTCCACCGCGGCCTGGCCCGGCTCCTCGCCGCCAGCCCCCACGCCACCCTCGCCGAGGCCGTCGGCGCCGACACCCGGAAGGACGCCGCCGCATGACGACGCCCCCGCACGCCGCCCCCGCCCCCTTCGGCGCCCGGCTGCGCCGCGCCATGGACACCTACGGGCCGCTCTGCGTCGGCATCGACCCGCATCCCTCGCTCCTCGCCGACTGGGGACTCGGGGACGACGTCGCGGGGCTGACCGCCTTCACCCGGGCGAGCGTCGACGCGCTCGCCGGGCGCGTCGCCTCCGTGAAGCCGCAGAGCGCCTTCTTCGAGCGGTTCGGCTCGCGCGGCCTCGCCGTCCTGGAGGGAGCCGTCGCCGAACTGCGTGCCGCCGGGACTCTGGTGATCATGGACGCCAAGCGCGGCGACATCGGGTCGACCATGACCGCCTACGCCCAGACCTACCTCAGCCCGGACGCCCCCCTCTTCAGCGACGCCCTCACCGTCTCGCCCTACCTCGGCTACGGCTCCCTCGCCCCGGCCGTGGAGCTGGCCCGGCGGAACGGCGGCGGTCTCTTCGTCCTCGCCCTCACCTCCAACGCGGAGGGCGCCGAGGTCCAGCACGCCGTCCGCCCCGACGGCCGTACCGTCGGCGCCACGATGCTGGCCCACCTCGCCCGCGACAACGAGGGCGCCACCCCGATGGGGTCCTTCGGCGCCGTGGTCGGTGCGACGCTGGGTGACCTCTCCTCGTACGACCTCCGGATCGGCGGCCCCCTGCTGGCCCCCGGCATCGGGGCGCAGGGGGCCACCGCGGCCGACCTCCCCAAGGTCTTCGGCCCGGCCGCCTCCCTCGTGGTGCCGAACGTCAGCCGGGGCGTGCTGCGCCACGGCCCGGACGTCGCCGCCCTGCGCGGTGCCGCCGAACGCTTCGCCGACGAGATCCGCGCCGCGGTCGGGTGAGGCGGCCGTACGGGACCGTCCGGCCGGCCACGGTCCCGTACACACGGCCGCGGGGGTGCGTACGGCGTCCGGATGAGGCGTCCGGAACACGCGCCACCCGCCCGGGAACTGCAACGTTCAACCAAAAAACGCGCCCCAGGCGCCCCGCGCGAGGGTTCCGCATCGCTTCGGCCCGTGCCCGTCGACGGCCTGTTGACGCCTTGTCGACGAGGCGCGGCCCCGTTCACCCCTCAAATCTCGGGTCTTATGTCCTGAATGTCGCTTACCTGAGACCGCTTGACGATCCTGACCAGGACTTTTCGACTGTTCTCGCTGACTCTGGACGCCATGGCCGCTAGTCTCCACCGAGAGCGACGGAGCAAGCGCGTTGCTCCGTTCAGCCCCGGTGGGGGACCGATCGGTCCTGCGCCGGATTCACATCCGACAGTTCGACATCCGAGGTGACGTAGGCGTGGCTCTTCCGCCCCTTACCCCTGAACAGCGCGCAGCCGCGCTCGAAAAGGCCGCCGCGGCTCGCCGGGAGCGGGCCGAGGTCAAGAATCGACTCAAGCACTCCGGCGCCTCCCTGCACGAGGTCATCAAGCAGGGCCAGGAGAACGACGTCATCGGCAAGATGAAGGTCTCCGCCCTCCTCGAATCGCTCCCGGGCGTGGGCAAGGTCCGGGCCAAGCAGATCATGGAGCGGCTCGGCATCTCCGAGAGCCGTCGCGTGCGCGGTCTCGGCTCCAACCAGATCGCCTCCCTGGAGCGGGAGTTCGGCGGCTCCCCGGCCTGACGCGAGCCTGCCTCCCGGTCCCGGCCGGGAAGCTGGAATAATCGCCCCATGGCTGCAACACCCCGGGGGACGTCCCCCGTACCCCCGGACGCACGTCCGCGACTGACCGTGCTCTCCGGCCCCTCCGGGGTCGGCAAGAGCACGGTCGTCGCCCATATGCGCAAGGAGCACCCCGAGGTCTGGCTCTCGGTCTCCGCCACCACGCGCAAGCCCCGTCCGGGTGAGAAGCACGGAGTCCAGTACTTCTTCGTCTCCGACGAGGAGTTCGACAAGCTGGTCGCCAACGGTGAGCTGCTCGAATGGGCCGAGTTCGCCGGGAACCGCTACGGCACGCCCCGGCGCGCCGTGCTGGACCGCCTGGAGGCCGGTGAGCCGGTCCTGCTGGAGATCGACCTCCAGGGCGCCCGGCAGGTCAAGGAGTCGATGGCCGACGCGCAGCTGGTCTTCCTCGCCCCGCCGAGCTGGGAGGAGCTGGTCCGACGCCTCACCGGGCGCGGCACCGAGTCGGCCGAGGTGATCGAGCGCCGCCTGGCGGCCGCCAGGATCGAGCTGGCCGCCGAGGCGGAGTTCGACACCACCCTGGTCAACACCTCCGTCGAGGCGGTGGCCGTCGAGCTGCTAGCCTTGATGGAGGTTCTCTGATCCATCGTGTGATTCATTGTGATCCACTGCCCCACCGTCCGTGCGGCCCCTGATCCCGGCACCCCCGCCCCGCGGGAACTCCGGAGACCGGGCCACGACGGCGGGCAGTCCCCCAGAAGTTTCTTCGGAAGGCTAGAGAGTGTCCTCTCCCATCACCACGCCCGAGGGCATCATCAACCCGCCGATCGACGAGCTGCTTGAGGCCACGGACTCCAAGTACAGCCTCGTGATCTACGCGGCCAAGCGCGCCCGTCAGATCAACGCCTACTACTCGCAGCTCGGCGAGGGCCTGCTGGAGTACGTCGGTCCGCTGGTGGACACCCACGTGCACGAGAAGCCCCTGTCGATCGCGCTCCGCGAGATCAACGCGGGCCTGCTGACCTCCGAGGCCGTCGAGGGCCCCGCCCAGTAACACCTGGCCGGTCAGCGACCGCACACGCGCCTTCCACGGGCCCGGCAGCACCGCTGCCGGGCCCGTGGTGTGTCATAGGGTGCCAGGCGGCCCTGCACCCAGGGCCGGGCCCGGAACCCCAGCGGGTGCCCGGAGCCGAGACCGACAGGCGAGGAGACGTGGTGGCGGACGACGTGGCGGCAGCGGCCGGGGAGCCGGGCGGCGGGCGGAACGGGCTGAGGGTCGTCCTCGGAGTCACCGGAGGAATCGCCGCCTACAAGGCGTGCGAGCTGCTGCGGAGGTTCACCGAGGCCGGTCACACCGTCCGGGTGGTGCCCACCGCCTCCGCGCTCCGCTTCGTCGGCGCCCCGACCTGGTCCGCCCTCTCCGGGCAGCCCGTCTCCACCGAGGTGTGGGACGACGTCCACGAGGTGCCGCACGTGCGTATCGGCCAGCAGGCCGACCTCGTCGTCGTCGCCCCGGCCACCGCCGACGTGCTCGCCAAGGCCGCCCACGGCCTCGCGGACGACCTGCTCACCAACACCCTGCTGACCGCCCGCTGTCCCGTGGTCTTCGCCCCCGCCATGCACACCGAGATGTGGGAGCATCCCGCGACCCGGGAGAACGTCGCCACCCTGCGCCGCCGCGGCGCCGTGGTGATCGAACCGGCCGTGGGCCGCCTCACCGGGGCCGACAGCGGCAAGGGCCGGCTGCCCGACCCGGGCGGGATCTACGAGCTGTGCCTGCGGGTCGGCGAGCGGGGCACGGCCGACCGCGACCTGGCCGGGCGCCACGTGGTCGTCAGCGCCGGCGGTACCCGCGAGCCGCTCGACCCGGTCCGCTTCCTCGGCAACCGCTCCTCCGGCAAGCAGGGATACGCCCTCGCCCGCACCGCGGCCGCCCGCGGCGCCCGGGTGACGCTGCTCTCCGCCAACGCCGCGCTGCCCGACCCGGCCGGGGTCGACGTCGTCCACGTCACCACCGCGCGGGAGCTGCGCGACGCGGCCCGGCAGGTGGCGGGCACGGCCGACGTCATCGCCATGGCGGCGGCCGTGGCCGATTTCCGCCCCGCCGCGTACGCCACGGGAAAGATCAAGAAGCGGGAGGGCGAGGAGCCCGAGCCGGTCGCCCTCGTGCGCAACCCGGACATCCTCGCCGAGCTGGCCGCCGACCGGGCCCGCCCCGGCCAGCTCATCGTCGGTTTCGCGGCCGAGACCGACGACGTCCTCGCCAACGGCCGGGCCAAGCTCCGCCGCAAGGGGTGTGACCTGCTGGTCGTCAACGAGGTCGGTGAGCACAAGACCTTCGGCGCCGAGGAGAGCGAGGCCGTGGTGCTCGCCGCGGACGGCAGCGAGACCCCCGTCCCGTACGGTCGTAAGGAGAAGCTGGCCGACACGGTGTGGGACCTGGTGGCCAACCGCCTGGGATGAGTGCCAAGATCCCCCCACCGGGTCTGCCGAACCCGGTGAAAAGCGTACGAAAGATCACCCGCCAGGGCGGAATTCCGTACGTGTCAAGGCCGTGCCGCTGGTCACAGAGCTCCCAAGAGGCGAGACAACTGGTCCAGCGACGCGAAGTGACCGATAAACTGCCGACGGACCGTGCCGGGCGCAGCTCCCGGACGGTCCGGCCATGATCAGCCAGCAGCCGCTGCAACCACAGGGAGCGATGTGTCCCGCCGTCTCTTCACCTCGGAGTCCGTGACCGAGGGTCACCCCGACAAGATCGCTGACCAGATCAGCGACACGATCCTCGACGCGCTGCTGCGGGAGGACCCTTCCTCCCGCGTCGCCGTGGAGACGTTGATCACCACCGGCCTCGTGCACGTCGCCGGTGAGGTCACGACCAAGGCGTACGCGCCGATCGCGCAGCTCGTGCGCGAGAAGATCCTGGAGATCGGCTACGACTCCTCCAAGAAGGGCTTCGACGGCGCCTCCTGCGGTGTCTCCGTCTCCATCGGCTCCCAGTCGCCCGACATCGCGCAGGGTGTCGACACCGCCTACGAGCAGCGGGTCGGTGGCGCCGCCGAAGGTGAGGAAGGCGACGAGCTGGACCGGCAGGGCGCGGGCGACCAGGGCCTGATGTTCGGCTACGCCTGCGACGAGACGCCCGAGCTGATGCCGCTGCCGATCCACCTGGCGCACCGGCTCTCCCGCCGCCTCTCCGAGGTCCGCAAGAACGGCACCATCCCCTACCTGCGCCCCGACGGGAAGACCCAGGTCACCATCGAGTACGACGGCGACAAGGCCGCCCGCCTCGACACGGTCGTCGTCTCCTCGCAGCACGCCTCCGACATCGACCTGGACTCCCTGCTCGCACCCGACATCCGCGAGTTCGTCGTCGAGCCGGAGCTGAAGGCGCTCCTGGACGACGGGATCAAGCTGGACACCGAGGGCTACCGGCTGCTGGTGAACCCCACCGGCCGCTTCGAGATCGGCGGCCCGATGGGCGACGCCGGCCTCACCGGCCGCAAGATCATCATCGACACCTACGGCGGCATGGCCCGCCACGGCGGCGGCGCCTTCTCGGGCAAGGACCCGTCCAAGGTCGACCGTTCGGCCGCCTACGCCATGCGCTGGGTCGCCAAGAACGTCGTCGCCGCCGGCCTCGCCTCGCGCTGCGAGGTCCAGGTCGCCTACGCCATCGGCAAGGCCGAGCCGGTCGGCCTCTTCGTGGAGACCTTCGGGACCGCCACCGTCGACCCCGAGAAGATCGAGAGCGCCATCAGCGAGGTCTTCGACCTCCGCCCGGCCGCGATCATCCGTGACCTCGACCTCCTCCGCCCCATCTACGCCAAGACGGCCGCCTACGGCCACTTCGGCCGTGCCCTCCCCGATTTCACCTGGGAGCAGCCGAGCCGGGTGGAGGAACTGCGGAAGGCCGCGGGGGTCTGATCCCCACCGACCCGTCGGCCGAGGCCCGGCACCCTTCGGGGGAGCCGGGCCTCGGGCTGTGCGAGCCCACTCCGCCGAGAGCCCCCGGGCGCTGTCCCAGGGGTCTGGTAGGAATGCAGGCGTGAGCAGCGAGGATGAGGGGGCCGGGGAGCGGTCCGGGGGGGAGCCGGAGCAGCTGGCGCTGGTCCGGGAGATGGCGCGGCAGGCCAAGGCGCCGAAGGCCAAGCCGCGGACCTGGCGCGGGGCCGATGTCGCGGAGCACCTGCCGGTGGCGCGGGTCGTGGTGGACAAGGGCGTGCTGCACCTCGACCGGTACTTCGACTACGCGGTGCCCAAGGAGCTGGACGCCGAGGCACAGCCCGGGGTGCGGGTACGGGTACGGTTCTCCGCCGGGGCCGGGCGGGTGCACGCGGGGCGGCGCGAGGGCGGCGGGCTGATCAGCGGGTTCATCGTCGACCGGCTCGCCGAGTCGGACTACGACGGGCCGCTGGCCGCGCTCGCCCAGGTGGTCTCGCCCGAGCCGGTACTCACCCCCGAACTGCTCGCACTGGCCCGCGCGGTGGCCGACCGGTACGCGGGCAGCCTCGCCGACGTCCTCCAGCTCGCCGTGCCGCCGAGGAACGCCAAGGCGGAGGCGGCGGCCTCGCCCGGCTCCCTGCCGTCGCCGGGCGTGCCGGAGGCTGCGACCTGGGAACGGTACGGCCCGGCCGGGCCCGGGCTGCTCGCGGAGCTGGCCCGGGGCGGGGCACCCAGGGCGGTGTGGACGGCGTTGCCCGGGCCGCAGTGGGCCGAGGAGCTGGCCAGGGCGGTGGTCGCGACGCTGGCCTCGGGCCGGGGAGCGCTCGTCGTCCTGCCCGACGGGCGGCACGCCGCCCGGGTGGACGCGGCGCTCACCGCGCTGGTCGGCAAGGGCCACCACACGCTCCTGACGGCCGACGCCGGCCCGCAGAAGCGGTACCGCCAGTGGCTCGCCGTGCACCGGGGCTCCGTGCGGGCGGTGGTCGGCACGCGCGCGGCCATGTTCGCGCCCGTCCGCGACCTCGGCCTGGTCGCCCTCTGGGACGACGGCAACGAGAACCACAGCGAGCAGCACGCCCCCCGACCGCACGCCCGGGAAGTGCTGATGCTGAGGGCCGCGCGGGAGAACTGCGCGGTCCTGCTCGGTTCGGTGAGCTGCACCGTCGAGGCGGCCCAGCTCGTCGACAGCGGCTGGGCGGTGCCCGTCGCCGCCGACCGGGCGGTCACCCGGGCCGCCGCTCCCCGGGTCCGCACCATCGCCGACCACGACCTCGCCCGCGACGAGGCGGCCCGCACCGCCCGGCTGCCCTCGCTCGCCTGGCAGGCGCTGCGCGACGGGCTGCGCGAGGGACCGGTACTCGTCCAGGTGCCCCGCCGCGGTTACGTGCCCCGGCTCGCCTGCGAGCGATGCCGGGAGCCCGCGCGCTGCCGGCACTGCGCGGGGCCCCTCCAGGCGGCCGAGTCCGCGGTGCTGCACTGTGCCTGGTGCGGGCGTCCCGAGGCCGACTGGCACTGCGAGGAGTGCGGCGGGTTCCGGTTGCGGGCCCAGGTCACCGGGGCCCGGCGGACCGCCGAGGAACTGGGGCGGGCCTTCCCGTCGGTCCCGGTGCGCACCTCCGGTCGCGAACAGGTGCTGGACACCGTGGACGGCGCGCCCGCGCTGGTCGTCTCCACCCCCGGCGCCGAACCGGTCGCCGAGGGCGGCTACGCGGCGGCGGTCCTGCTCGACGGCTGGGCCCTGCTCAACCGTCCCGACCTGCGCGCCGGCGAGACGGCCCTGTGGCGGTGGATGTCCGCCTCGGCCCTGGTGCGCGGCCAGTCGGCGGGCGGCACGGTGGTGATCGTCGCCGAGCCGACGCTCGCCCCCGTCCAGGCACTGGTCCGCTGGGACCCGGTCGGCTTCGCCCTGCGTGAGTACGCCGAACGGGCCGAACTGGGCTTCCCGCCGGTCTCCCGGATGGCGGCGGTGGCGGGACCGCAGGCAGCGGTGGGCGAGTTCCTCGACGCCGTCGAACTCCCGGCGGACGCGGAGATCCTCGGCCCGGTGCCGTTGCGCGAGCCCGCCGACCGGGCGCGGGGCCGGGTGGAGGAGGGACCTCGGACACGGGCCCTGGTGCGGGTGCCGCCGGGCAGCGGGACGGCGCTCGCGCACGCGCTGAAGACGGCGCAGGCGGCGCGGATGGCTCGCGGGGGGAGGGTGCCGGTGCGGGTACGGGTTGATCCGTTGGACATCGGGTGAGGGACGGCGCGGGTCGCGGCCGGCCGCGGAAGCGGAGGCGGCCGGGGCCGTGAAGCAGGCGGGGAACGGCTGGTGGGGGCGGCGCCGCCGGCCGGGGGCGCGCTCCTGGCGTGGGGAGTGGACCCGTGAGGTGTCCGCTGGTCCCGTACAGGGGACGAGGGCTCCCAGGACGGAGCAGCCCGGTCTCGCCGGAGGAGCGGGCGCGAGCAAGGGGTGCGCCCGCCCCGGCCGGGGGCGCGGGGCCGGGGCGGGCGGGCCCGCGCACGGGAGCCCCGGGGCGTCCGTGCCCGGCGGCGGCACGCGTCGGACGCGAGCGGCAGCCGGGCTCCGCCCCGGCTGAGCACCACCCGCCCGCCCGCGCTCCCCGCCCCCGGCACACCGCTGCCCCCGCCTGTCGGGACGGGGGCAGCGAGACAGGGGGCCGGTCAGCCGTGGCGGGGGCCCGGCAGGGCGTTGGGCCGGGTGGCGTCGCGGGCGACCGGGGTGGCGGTGGGCTGGGTGGGCATCGAGCGGGCCGCGGGGACCGTGGGGAGGCCGGTGTCGAGGGGGACGGGGCGGGAGCCGGTGGAGCCGGAGGTCTCGCCGGCGCGCTCCGCCTCGGCCGCGGCCTGCACGGTGGCGCGGCGGGCGCCGTAGCGGCGGTGGACCGCCTGCTTGGTCACCCCGAGGGCGGAGCCGACGGCGTCCCAGGAGAAGCCGAGGGAGCGGTCGAAGTCCACGGCGGCGGTGACCAGGGTCTCGACGCTGTCCCGCAGCTCCTGCGCCAGTCGCACGGTGGGCGCGGGGGCCCGGCCGTAGACGACGAAGCCGGTGGCGGGGCCGGTGCGGCGGGGGCGGTAGACGTTGCCCAGCTGGGCGGTGAGGGTGCGGAGCGCGTCCACCTGACGGCGGACCCGCTCGATGTCCCGCACCAGCAGGTGCAGGCTGGCCCGTGCCTGTGCGTCGTGGGTTGCGTGGTCGGCCATGAACAAGCCTCTCGAACGGGCGGTGTGATGGGGGGAGACGGGCCGCTGGAGCGAAGGCCCGTGGAGGTCAACTCGCCTTGACCAACGCCCGTCGCCCTCAGTGGTCACGCTCCAGGGGCGTATGCGTCGAGGCGCGGGGCGCGCGACACCGCGTACGCCCCCGAGGGAGCAGGGGAGTTGTGGGCGTGTCCGGGAGGGGAGGCGGAGATCGGCGAGCGGGGACGGGGCAGGTGGTAGGGGCCCGCCCCGGCCGCCCCGGCGGGCGGAGGAGGGGGACGGGAGTTGACGCCCGGGTGCGCCACCGTGCCGGCCGGGTGGCGTGCTCCGCCCCGCCCGCCGGAGGCGCCCCGGGCGGGCGTCCCGGCCGTTGCGCGGCCTAGACTGGCGCGGCTCCCCCGCCAGGTGCTCCGGCGCCGCGGTGGCCCGGCCCGGACGGCCCGGCGCCGCCGGCGGGACGCCGTGGCTCCGCCCGTACGACATAGCGAGGTATCCCCACCGTGAGGCTCGTCTTCGCCGGCACCCCCGAGGTCGCCGTTCCCGCTCTGGACGCCTTGATCGCCTCGGAGCGGCACGAGGTGGTCGCCGTCGTCACCCGGCCCGACGCGCCGGCCGGGCGCGGTCGACGGCTGGTCGCCAGCCCGGTCGCGGAGCGCGCGCAGGAGGCGGGCATCGAGGTGCTGAAGCCGAACCGGCCGCGGGACGAGGAGTTCCTCACCCGGTTGCGGGAGATCGGCCCCGACTGCTGCCCGGTGGTGGCCTACGGCGCGCTGCTCCCCAAGGCGGCTCTCGACATCCCGGCACGCGGCTGGGTGAACCTGCACTTCTCGCTGCTCCCCGCCTGGCGCGGCGCGGCCCCCGTCCAGCACGCGATCCTCGCGGGCGACGGGATCACCGGTGCCTCCACCTTCCTCATCGAGGAGGGTCTGGACTCCGGCCCGGTCTACGGCACTGTCACCGAGGAGGTCCGGTCCACCGACACCAGCGGTGACCTGCTGACCCGCCTCGCCCTCGCCGGCTCCGGCCTGCTCGCCGCGACCATGGACGGCATCGAGGACGGCACGCTGCAGGCCGTGCCGCAGCCCGCCGACGGCGTCAGCCTCGCCCCCAAGCTGACCGTCGAGGACGCCCAGGTCGACTGGGCCGCGCCCGCGCTGCGGGTCGACCGGGTGGTGCGCGGCTGCACGCCGGCCCCCGGCGCGTGGACCGTCTTCCGGGGCGAACGGCTCAAGCTCGTCGCCGTCCGCCCGCTGCCCGGCGAGGAGGGCCTGGCCCCCGGCGACCTGGCCGTGGGCAAGAACCACGTGCACGCCGGTACCGGTTCGCACGCCGTCGAACTGCTCTGGGTCCAGCCGCAGGGCAAGAAGCCGATGCGCGCCGCCGACTGGGCCCGCGGCGTGCGGATCGCCCCGGGCGAGCGGCTCGGCGCGGCCGACGTACGCTGAAGGGGACAGCACCGCGCCCGTCGCGGCCCCGCCGGGCAGGCGGCCGGCCGCACCGGGCGCGGCGGCGTGCCGGTCCGTGCGGCGGAGCGGTGAGCCAGTGACCTTGCGACAGCGGAGCACCTTTGACCGACCAGCCGTCCCGGCGTCCCCGTAAGACCGGCAAGCCCTACCGCCGCCCCAAGAAGGACCCGGTGCGCATCCTCGCCTTCGAGGCGCTGCGTGCCGTGGACGAGCGGGACGCCTACGCCAACCTGGTGCTGCCCGCCCTGCTCCGCAAGGCGCGCGAGGACCACCCCGGCACCTTCGAGGCCCGGGACGCCGCCCTCGCCACCGAACTCGTCTACGGCACCCTGCGCCGCCAGGGCACCTACGACGCGATCATCGCGGCCTGCGTCGACCGGCCGCTGCGCGAGGTCGACCCGCCGGTCCTCGACGTGCTCTCGCTCGGCGCCCACCAGCTCCTCGGCACCCGCATCCCGAGTCACGCCGCCGTCTCCGCCACCGTGGAGCTGGCCCGCGTCGTGCTCGGTGACGGCCGTGCCAAGTTCGTCAACGCGGTGCTGCGCAGGATCACCGCCGACGACCTCGACGGCTGGCTGGAGCGGGTCGCGCCGCCCTACGACGAGGACCCCGAGGACCACCTCGCCGTCGTCCACTCCCATCCGCGCTGGGTCGTCTCCGCCCTGTGGGACTCCCTCGGCGGCCCCCGCGCCGGGATCGAGGACCTGCTGGAGGCCGACAACGAGCGGCCCGAGGTCACCCTCGTCGCCCGCCCCGGCCGCGCCACCGCCGGCTCCCTGCTCGACGGCCTCGGCCCGGACCGCGCCCTGCCGGGCCGCTGGTCGCCGTATGCCGTCCGGCTCACCGAGGGCGGTGAGCCCGGAGCCATCGACGCCGTCCGCGAGGGCGACGCCGGGGTGCAGGACGAGGGCAGTCAACTGGTGGCGCTGGCCCTCGCCGACGCTCCGCTGGAGGGTTCCGACAGCCGCTGGCTCGACGCCTGCGCCGGCCCGGGCGGCAAGGCCGCGCTCCTCGCGGGGCTCGCCGCCCAGCGGGGCGCGAGCCTGCTCGCCTCCGAGAAGCAGCCGCACCGCGCCGGGCTGGTCGCCAAGGCGCTCGACGGCACGCCCGGCCCGTACCAGGTGATCGCCGCCGACGGGACCCGCCCGCCGTGGCGCGCCGGCGCCTTCGACCGCGTCCTGGTCGACGTGCCCTGCACCGGACTGGGCGCGCTGCGCCGCCGCCCCGAGGCGCGCTGGCGCCGCCGGCCCGGGGACCTCGACGGGTTCGCGCCGCTGCAGCGGGCCCTGCTGCGGACCGCGCTGGAATCGGTGCGGGTCGGCGGCGTCGTCGCCTACGCGACCTGCTCCCCGCACCTGGCCGAGACCCGCGCGGTCGTCGACGACGTCCTCAAGCGCGACGGCCGGGCCGAACTGATCGACGCCCGCCCGCTGATGCCCGGCGTCCCCGCGCTCGGCGAGGGCCCCGACGTGCAGCTCTGGCCGCATCTGCACGGCACGGACGCGATGTACCTGGCGCTGGTGCGGCGGACCGGCTGAGCCCGCCGCCCGCGCCCGTGCGTCCCGGGCGCGGGGCAACACGCCGTCGCCGCAGGCCCGTTGGTCTCCGGGCGCGCCCGGGGCCGGTGTGACATGCTGCCGCCCGGAGCAGGGAGACGACCACGGTGCCACGGGAAGGGCGGACGCGTGCGCGACAGCCACAGCGGTATCGGCAGTGACAGTGAGGGCGACTGGGAGCTGTCCCAGGCCTACGAAAGCAGCTCCGGCGAGGTGCGGTGGGAGCGGCTCGGGGACCCGGCCGCGCCCCCGGTCGTCCTGTTGCACGGGACGCCCTTCTCCTCGTACGTCTGGCGCCGGGCCGCCCGCGAACTGGCACGCGACCACCGGGTGTACGTCTGGGACATGCCGGGGTACGGCACCTCCGCCAAGTTCGACGGGCAGGACGTCTCGCTGGCCGCCCAGGGGCGGGTCTTCGCCGAGCTGCTGGCCCACTGGGACCTGGCCGAGCCGTCCGTCGTCGCCCACGACTTCGGCGGTGCCGTCGCCCTGCGCGCCCACCTCCTGCACGGTGCGGCCTACCGGCGGCTCGCCCTGGTCGACCCCGTCGCCCTCGCCCCGTGGGGCTCGCCGTTCTTCCGCCTGGTCGGCGAGCACCACCGGGTGTTCGAGCAGCTTCCGCCGCACCTGCACCGCGCCCTCGTCCGCGAGTACATCGCCTCGGCCAGCAGCCCCGGGCTCGACCCCGCCGTCCTCGACCGGCTCGTCGAGCCCTGGCTGGGGGAGGCCGGGCAGCCCGCCTTCTACCGGCAGATCGCCCAGGCCGACCAGGCGTACACCGACGAGATCCAGGGCCGCTACGGCTCCGTCGAGCCGCCCTTGACGGTGTGCTGGGGCGAGGACGACCAGTGGATCCCGGTGGCGAAGGCGCACGAACTGGTCTCGCTCGTGCCGGGCGCCGAGCTGGTACTGGTCCCCGGCGCCGGGCACCTGGTGCAGGAGGACGCGCCCGGCGCCCTCGGTGCCGCGCTGGCCCGCTTCCTCGGAGCGGCGGGCACAGGACGCTGACCGGCGCCCCGCCCGCCGTCGAAACGGTGGCGGGACCGGCCGCGCGCTGCCAGGATGCCCGGCATGACCGCCGAACCCCGCAAGCGCGCCGACAAGTTCCTGCCCGCCGGGGAGGACCCGCGCGAGAACGGCCCGGCGCTCGGCGACGAGGTCGCCACGCTGATGGAGTACCTGCGCTGCCAGCGGCTCACGCTGGAGCTGAAGTGCGCGGGGCTCGACGCCGAGCAGCTCGCCCGGCGCTCCGTCGCACCGTCCACCATGTCGCTGCTGGGGCTGGTGCGGCACATGGCCGACGTGGAGCGCGCCTGGTTCCGGGGGCGGATGGCCGGGCTGTCGGCGCCGCCGTACTTCCGGCTGCCGGAGGACCCGGACGGCGACTGGGACGGGGCACGGCCCGATCCCGCCCTGGTCGAGGAGGCGTGGCGGCTGCTCGGAGCCGAGCAGGAGTTCGGGGACGAGTTCGTGGCACGGGCGCCCTCCCTCGACATCCTCGGCGAGGTGCACGGCGAGCCCGTCTCGCTCCGCGAGGTCCTGGTCCACCTCGTGGAGGAGTACGCCCGCCACAACGGCCACGCCGACCTCCTGCGCGAGCGGATCGACGGCAGGGTGGGACAGTGACAGGAGGGCGGGAGGCCCGTACGGCGGGAAAGCGGCGGAAGAAGAAGTTCCGGCCTCCGGAGGCCGGAACCGGCCGCGAGCATGGCAGTCTTGGGGCATGGCAGCGCAGATCAACCCCAGCATCCTCTCCGCCGACTTCGCCCGCCTCGCCGACGAGGCCCGGGCCGTCGACGGCGCCGACTGGCTCCACGTCGACGTCATGGACAACCACTTCGTGCCCAACCTGACGCTCGGCGTGCCCGTGGTCGAGTCGCTGGCCCGGGCCACGGAGACCCCGCTGGACTGCCACCTCATGATCGAGGACCCCGACCGCTGGGCACCGCGGTACGTCGAGGCGGGTGCCGGGTCGGTCACCTTCCACGTGGAGGCCGCCGCCGCGCCGGTGCGCCTCGCGCGGGAGATCCGTGCCAAGGGCGCCCGCGCCGCCATGGCGCTGAAGCCCGCCACGGCGATCGAGCCGTACGAGGACCTGCTGCCGGAGCTCGACATGGTGCTGATCATGACGGTCGAGCCGGGCTTCGGCGGTCAGTCGTTCCTCGACCTCACGCTGCCGAAGATCCGCCGCACCCGCGAGCTGATCGGCCGGCACGGCCTGGACCTGTGGCTCCAGGTGGACGGAGGTGTCTCGGCCGGCACCATCGAGCGGTGCGCCGACGCCGGGGCCGACGTCTTCGTCGCGGGCTCGGCGGTCTACGGCGCCGAGGACCCGGCCGAGGCCGTCCGCTCGCTGCGGGACAGCGCCCGCAAGGCCACCGCCGCGGCCTCCTGGGCGTGCGGCCACTGAACACGAGGCGCCATCCCGGGCCACCCCGGGGTCACCGCACGACGAACAACCGCCCCGAGGGCCGATGGGGCGCCGCCGGATCTGCGAGGATGAACGGCGGAGCCACTTGTGAACAGCAGTGAGGAGATTGCCGTGTCCGGCATGTCGGCGGGTCGCCCTGCCCTGCGGATGGGACCCGCGGAGCTGGTGCAGGCGGCGGCCATGGCCCGCCGTTTCTATCTGGAGGGCAAGTCCAAGATCCAGATCGCCGAGGAGTTCGGCGTCAGCCGCTTCAAGGTGGCCCGGGTCCTGGAGACCGCTCTCGAACGTGACCTCGTCCGCATCGAGATCCGCGTCCCCGCGGAACTCGACGCGGAACGCTCCGACGCCCTGCGGGCGCGCTTCGGACTGCGCCACGCCGTGGTCGTGGAGTCGCCCGCCGAGGAGGAGGAGTCGCCCGATCCCGAGAGCCTCGGCGAGGTCGCCGCGGACCTGCTCGGCGAACTCGTCGACGAGGGCGATGTGCTCGGCCTCGCCTGGGGCCGCTCCACCATTCACATGGCCGCGGCCCTCGACAAGCTGCCGCCGTGCACCGTGGTGCAGTTGACCGGGGTGTACGACGCGGGCACCGCCGAACGCGGATCGGTCGAGGCGGTCCGGCGGGCGGCCCAGGTCGCGGGCGGCGAGGCGCACCCCATCTACGCGCCGATGCTGCTGCCCGACCCGGCGACCGCCGCGGCGCTGCGCAACCAGACCGGGATCGCCCGGGCCTTCGAGTACTTCGACAAGGTGACGGTCGCGGCCGTTTCCATCGGCTCCTGGGAGCCGGGGATCTCGACCGTGCACGACATGCTCAGCGAGGAGGAGCGGGCCCACTACGCCTCGCTCGGCGTCGCCGCTGAGACGTCGGCACACCTCTTCGACGCCGAGGGGCGGCGGGTCGGGCGTGACCTGGGGGAGCGGTGCATCACGGTCGAGGCGGACCGGCTGCGCCGGATCCCCGAGGTCGTGGCGATCGCCGGGGGTGGGCGGAAGGCGCCGGCCATTGACGCCGTCCTGCGGTCCGGGCTGGTGACCAGTCTGGTCACCGACACCGCTGCGGCCGATCAGCTTCTGGCGGCCGCGCCGCCGCCCCGGCCCGCTCTCGACCGGGCTGATCCGGATGAGCCCGGGGACGCCTGAGCCCCTTTTGGCCTCAAGCGCCGGCCAGGCTGGAAGTTGGCCGGACGGGCTAAGAGCTGGCCGGACGGTCTGGGTGCAGGCCCCGGCTAGCTCTTCTGTTGCGTGGTGATGCGGAAGACCGGGTGGTCCGGGCAGGCAGCCAGGAGGTCGGCGTCGGGCGACTGGGCGGTGACGCCCTGGAAGTAGCCGTTCACCTCCCACCCCCAGCGGGCGAGGTAGGTGCGGAGGATCTCGGCCTTGAGGGCGTTGTCGGGCAGCTCCTCGGCGTGGAAGGCGCGGGTGCGGCGGCCCAGTCGTAGTTCGCCGCCGCCCGCCGCGCGCATGTTCCGTACCCACTGGGAGTGGCCGCGGGCCGAGACCAGGTACTCCGCGCCCTCGTGGGTGTGCGGGTTGACCGGGATGCGCTGCGGGGTGCCGCTGCGGCGGCCGACCACCGTCAGTTCGGCGGAGCCGAGGAGGCTGACACCGAGGCGGGCGAGCCGGCCGACGAGGGAGTTGAGGCGGACGGCGAAGGGCGTGGCCTGGCGGTAGTACGGCGTGGACATGGGTTCCCCCTGGGGTTCAGAGAGCGGTGCTCTCGCTTGAGAGCAGTGTGCACGTAGGGGGAGCGCTGAAGCAAGAGCGGTGCTCTCTTTGTTGAGCGGTGCACTCGATGTCTGGCAGACTCCCGGCATGAGCACTGTTCGAGGGGCCAGGGAGCGCGCCCGCGCCGAAGTGACCGCCGCCATCAAGGACGAGGCCCGGCGCCGGCTCGTCACCGAGGGGGCCGCCCGGCTCTCGCTGCGGGCGGTCGCCCGTGAGCTGGGCATGGTCTCCTCCGCCCTGTACCGCTACTTCCCGAGCCGCGACGAACTGCTGACGGCGCTCATCGTCGACGCCTACGACGCGGTGGGTGAGGCCGCCGAGCAGGCCGCCGCCAGGGCGGAGGAGGGGACGGAGTGGACCGGCCGCTGGGTCGAGGCCGCCGCCGCCGTCCGGGCCTGGGCGCTGGCCCACCCGCACGAGTACGCCCTGATCTACGGTTCCCCGGTGCCCGGCTACACCGCCCCCGGCGACACCGTGCCCCCGGCCGCCCGGGTCGCCTCCGTGCTGATCGGGATCGTCCGCGAGGCGCACCGGGCGGGTGCCGTGACGCCGCCGCCGCTCGGCGACGAGGCGGGGCCGGAGGCGGAGCGGCTGGCGGGCGACCTGGCCGAGCTGACCGGTGACCTGCCGCCCGCCGTGGTCGCCGCCCTCGTCGCCGCCTGGGCCCAGCTCTTCGGACTGATCTCCTTCGAACTCTTCGGGCACTTCCATCGCTTGGTGGAGGACCGGGAGCGGTTCTTCACCCACAGTCTGCGCGCGCTGGCCCGCTCCGTCGGGCTGCCGGACGGTGCTGCCCCGGTGTGACAGCATCACCGCCATGTCTGTGCGTTCCCGCCACCTCCGGGCTCTTTTCCGCGTTTCCCTGACGGCGCTGCTCTGCGCCCTTTTGGCCCTCCTGACGGGCTGTTCGGCCGAGCGGGGCGGCACGTCCTCCGGCGGCGGGCCGGTGCCCGCCTGGGCCGAGGGCATGGACACGGTCCGCGAGGAGCGGCTGCCCGCCGAGGCCCGCGACACCCTGCGGCTCATCGACCAGGGCGGCCCCTTCCCGTACGCCAAGGACGGCTCCGTCTTCGGCAACTACGAGAAGCTGCTGCCGGAGCGGAAGCGGGGGCACTACCGCGAGTACACCGTGAAGACCCCCGGTTCGCGAGACCGGGGCGCCCGCCGCCTGGTGACCGGGCGCGAGGACGAGATCTACTGGACCGAGGACCACTACGCCTCCTTCCGCGCGGTGCTGCGATGAGCGCGGCGCGGAAGGGGAGCGGCCGAGAGGGGACCGTACGCACATGAGCGACGACGACAGCCGCACCGGCCCGACCGCACGCCCCGCCGACCCGGTGGCCCGAGCCGCGGCGGCCGCCCAGGAGGCCGGGCAGCCCTGTGCCGTTCTCGACCTGGCCGGGGTGACGGACAAGGCGGGCTTCCTGGACGCCTGCGCCGGACAGCTGGGCCTGCCCGGCTGGTTCGGCCGGAACTGGGACGCCCTGGCCGACCTGCTCGGCGACCCCGACAGCCTGCCGCTCGCCGACGGGGGCGTGCTGGTCGTGCGCGGGTGGGGGGAGCTGGCTGCCGCGAGTCCGGGGGAGTGGGAGACGGCCCGCGCCGTTCTCGGTGACAGTGCGGCCGACGCGCGGGAGAGCGGCGTGGGGGTCACCGCGTTGCTGGCACTGGAGGGCGACGGCTGAGCGGGCCTCGCCGTCAGCCGGAGTCCGCCGCCAGTTCCTCCTCCAGCCAGGTCCTGCCCCGGGTCCGTGCTGTCAGCCGGACCGCGCCGAGCCGTGGGGCGAGCCGTTCCGCCTCGGCGTCGACCGCTGCCCGGGCGTCCGCGCCGACGTCCTCCAGGTAGCGGCAGACCAGCGCGCCGTCCCGGTCCTGCGCCCAGCCGCCGACGATCCGGCCGCACCACCATACGGAGGGGCCGATGTTGCCCGCCCGGTCGTAGAGGCGGTCCCGGTGCGGGCCCAGGTACCAGGCGCGGGAGTGCCATCCCATGGGGGTCGGGTCGAGCGCGGGCAGCAGCGCCGCCCAGGGCTCGGGGCCGGGGACCGGGTCGAGGTCGTCGGCCAGGACCAGCCCGGTCGTGCCGTCGTCCAGCTCCACCTCGGCCGGGGCCACCTCCTTCAGCGCCCGCGTGGTCTGCGTCTTGGTCCACCCCGCCCACCAGCGCAGATCCTCCGCCGTGCCGGGCCCGTACGCCCGCAGCCAGAGCCGGGCCAGCTCCGCGCGGGCCGCCTCGGTCTCCCAGGGGGCGAGTCCGTCGGGCAGCCAGGCGGAGAGCGGGGACCAGCGGTACTGGTGCGAGGTCCACGAGCCGCGCGGCCGGCCGCGTACCGCCTTGCCCTCGGCCGCGAGCAGAAGCAGCAGGCGGGCCGCCACGCTCTGGCCGCGCGCGTGCGGGGAGGCGCCGCCGATCCGCACCTGCGCGGCGAGCCGGGCGTCGTCGGCGGCCAGCTCGGCGGCGGTGGCCTCGCCCCGGGCGGCCAGGGAGGCGAGTGCCGCCTCCTCCGCGCCGGCCAGCCACCCGGCGGCGGCGCCGTCGGGGGCCAGCTCCGAGGCGGCGACGAAACCCTCCAGCTTGCGGCGTTCACGGGCCGCCACCTCGCGGGAGCAGGCGGCCTGGAGGACGGCGGCCGTCTCCGCCGGCGCCACGAAGACGGTTCTGCGCATCGCCAGCAGCCTGACCAGCGCCCGGTCCTCGTACAGGGCGTGCTCCACCGATGCCGCGTCCGCCTGCTCGTCCCGGGTGCGGGCCCAGGCGGCGACGTGGACCGAGGACGGGTCGGTGGAGTGCAGCGCGACCACCGCGCGCGCCGCCCCGGCCGGGCCGTCGGCCCGCGCGGACGGCGCGAGCGCGTGCCGCACCCCCAGCCGCGCGCGCCGCTGCCCGTCCGTCATCCGATACGCCATCCGTGCCTCCGGGGTGAGAACCGCGCGCCGAGTGCCATGGAGCCTAAGCTGTCCGTCCCTCGCATGACGGGAGTGCGCCGTGCTGGCGCGCGGGCCCCAGGTCACCGGGGGCGCGCGGACGGGCCGGGGCGCCCCGCGGCGGGTAAAGTGGCTGAGTAAGGCGGGTCACCCGCCCGCGCACACGACGCCCCGGGGCGCTTGGGAGAAAGACACGAGCGCGGGGGCGTTTCGCTGTGTCTTCGTGGGAGTGACCTGCTCCGGTTTGCGTGGGAATGTGAGACTCATGCGTTTTCTTGAGCCCGGTACCGGTCGCCACACCTCGATACCCCCGGTCGCGTACGACCTGACCTATGACGACGTCTTCATGGTGCCGCGTCGCTCCGCAGTCGGCTCCCGCCAGGCCGTCGACCTCTCCTCGCCCGACGGGTCGGGGACCACCATCCCGCTCGTGGTGGCCAACATGACCGCCATCGCCGGACGCCGCATGGCCGAGACCACCGCCCGGCGCGGCGGCCTCACCGTCATCCCGCAGGACATCCCGATCGAGGTCGTCACCGAGGTCACCCGGTGGGTGAAGCAGCGCCACCTGGTGCTGGACACGCCGATCGTGCTCGCCCCCACCCAGACCGTCGGGGACGCCCTGTCGCTGCTGCCCAAGCGCGCGCACAACGCCGGTGTCGTCGTCGACGAGGACCACCGGCCGGTGGGCGTCGTCACCGACCAGGACCTGACCGACGTCGACCGCTTCACGCAGCTCGCCGACGTGATGTCCCGCGACCTGCTCCTGCTCGACGCCGACATCGCCCCCGGCGACGCCTTCGACACCCTCGACGGCGCCAACCGCCGCTACGCCCCCGCCGTCGGCGCCGACGGCCGCCTGGCCGGCATCCTCACCCGCACCGGCGCCCTGAGGGCCACGCTCTACCAGCCCAACGTCGACGCCCAGGGCCGGCTGCGGATCGCCGCCGCCGTCGGGATCAACGGCGACGTGGCCGGCAAGGCCCGCCAACTGCTGGACGCCGGGGTCGACACGCTCGTCGTGGACACCGCCCATGGCCACCAGGAGTCGATGATCAAGGCGGTCCGCGCGGTCCGAGCCCTCGACCCGCAGGTGCCGATCGTGGCGGGCAACATCGTCGCCGCCGAGGGCGTCCGCGACCTCGTCGAGGCCGGCGCCGACATCATCAAGGTCGGTGTCGGACCGGGCGCCATGTGCACCACGCGCATGATGACCGGCGTCGGCCGCCCCCAGTTCTCCGCCGTCCTGGAGTGCGCCGCCGAGGCCCGCGCCCTCGGCAAGCACGTGTGGGCCGACGGCGGCGTCCGGCACCCGCGTGACGTGGCGATGGCGGTGGCCGCCGGCGCCTCCAACGTCATGATCGGCTCCTGGTTCGCCGGCACCTACGAGTCGCCCGGCGACCTCCAGCAGTCCGCCGACGGCCGCCTCTACAAGGAGTCGTACGGCATGGCCTCGGCCCGCGCCGTGCGCAACCGCACCAGCGAGGAATCGGCGTACGACCGCGCCCGCAAGGCGCTCTTCGAGGAGGGCATCTCCACCTCGCGGATGTTCCTCGACCCGCACCGGCCGGGCGTCGAGGACCTGATCGACTCGATCATCGCGGGCGTCCGCTCCTCCTGCACCTACGCCGGGGCCGCCAGCCTCGCCGAGTTCGCCGAGCGGGCCGTCGTCGGCGTCCAGAGCGCCGCCGGCTACGCCGAGGGCAAGCCGCTGCACGCCAGCTGGAACTGACCCGGCCGTACCCCCGCCCGCGGGCCGGGCCCCCACCGGGGCCCGGCCCGCGGGCGTACACCGCCGAGGAGCGGCCGTGTTCTACTGCACGATGTGCGACTGAACGACCTCGACGAACGCATCGTCCACGCCCTCGCCGACGACGCCCGCCGTTCCTATGCCGACATCGGTACCCTCGTCGGCCTCTCCGCCCCCGCCGTCAAACGCCGCGTCGACCGGCTCCGCGCCGAGGGCGCCATCACCGGGTTCACCGTGCGGGTCGACCCCGCCGCGCTCGGCTGGCGCACCGAGGGGTACATCGAGATCTACTGCCGTCCGCACACCTCGCCCCAGGACATCCGGCGCGGCCTGGAACGCTATCCGGAGGTGGCCGCGGCCTCCACCGTCACCGGCGAGGCCGACGCCCTCGCGCAGATCTTCGCCGCCGACATGCGCCACTTCGAGGACGTCCTCGAACGCATCGCGGGCGAGCCCTACGTGGAGCGCACCAAGTCCGTCCTGGTCCTCTCCCCGCTGCTGCGCCGCACCCACGTCACCAGCACCACCGGGTGACCGCGCTCACCCCCTGACCAGTGCGAACGCGCCCTCGGACGGGACCGGGAAGCCGCACGCAACAGATCGCCACAGACGCCTGAGCCGACGCAACGAATCGCCGCCGGATGCGCAAGGAACGCGTCTTGTGACCGCTGTGCGCGCCCACGTACGGTCGTTTCCGTTCCCCGCCGCACCACCGCCCGAGGTCAGCCATGCCGTCGTTGCGCACCGCCCTGCTCCAGAGTGCCCCGGCTCCCGCCGACGCCCTGGACCGCCTCGACGAAGCGGCCCGCGCGGCCGCCGCCGACGGGGCCCGGCTGCTGGTCACCTCCGAGCTGTACCTCACCGGCTACGTGCCCGAGGCCGGTTTCGACGCCCTCGCGGAGCCCGCCGGCGGCCCCTCGGCCCGCGCCGTCGCCGCCCTCGCCGCCCGCCACCACCTCGCCGTCGTCCACAGCTACGCCGAACGCGGCGCCGACGGCCGCCTCTACAACGCCGCCGCCCTCACCGGTCCCGACGGCCGCCCGCTCGCCCACTACCGCAAGACCCACCTGTACGGCGACCACGAACACCGCTGGTTCACCCCGGGCGACGAGCCCGTCGTCCAGGCCCGCCTCGACGGCCTCACCATCGGCCTGCTGGTCTGCTACGACGTCGAGTTCCCGGAGGCCGTCCGCGCCCACGCGCTGGCCGGCACCGACCTGCTCTGCGTCCCCACCGCCCTCGCCGAGCCCTTCACCGTCGTCCCCGACACCCTCGTGCCCGCCCGCGCGGTGGAGAGCCAGCTCTACGTCGCGTACGCCAACCGCACCGGTACCGAGGGCCCGTACACCTTCGCCGGGCGAAGCTGCCTCGCCGCCCCCGACGGCACCGTGCCGGTACGCGGCGGGCGGGACGAGGCGCTGCTGCTCGCCGACGCCGACCCCGCGCTGCTGGGCGCCTCCCGCGCCGACAGCCCGTACCTGCGCGACCGCCGGCCCGAACTCTACGGCTGAGCCCGCGCCCGTCCGCCACCCCTGACGCCCGTCCCCGCAAGGAGCCCGACCCATGACGTCCACGGTGCCCCCCGCAGGCCGCCCGGCCGCCGGACTGCCGCCGATCACCATGGTCGGCCCCGACTTCCCCTTCCCGTACGACGACTACCTCGGCCACGCCGCCGGGCTCGGGCAGGTCCCGGCCACCGCCCACGGCACCGAGGTCGCGGTGATCGGCGGCGGCCTCTCCGGCATCGTCACCGCGTACGAACTGATGAAGATGGGGCTCAAGCCCGTCGTCCACGAGGCCGACCAGATCGGCGGGCGGCTGCGGACCGTCGGGTTCGACGGCTGCGACCCGGGGCTGCGCGCCGAGATGGGCGCGATGCGCTTCCCGCCCTCCTCGACCTCGCTCCAGCACTACATCGACCTGGTCGGTCTGGAGACGCGGCCGTTCCCCAACCCGCTCTCCCCGGCGACGCCGTCCACCGTGGTCGACCTCAAGGGCGAGAGCCACTACGCCCGCACCCTGGACGACCTGCCGCAGGTCTACCGCGACGTGGCCGACGCCTGGCAGCGGTGCCTGGACGAGAACGCCGAGTTCGCCGGCATGAACGAGGCGCTGCGCACCCGCGACATCCCGCGCGTCCGGGAGATCTGGGCCCGGCTGGTCGAACGGCTCGACGACCAGACCTTCTACGGCTTCCTCTGCGGCTCCGAGGCGTTCCGCTCCTTCAAGCACCGGGAGATCTTCGGCCAGGTCGGTTTCGGCACCGGAGGCTGGGACACCGACTTCCCCAACTCCATCCTGGAGATCCTGCGGGTCGTCTACACCGAGGCCGACGACCACCACCGCGGCATCGTCGGCGGCAGCCAGCAGTTGCCGCTGCGGCTCTGGGAGCGCGCCCCGGGCAAGCTCGTCCACTGGGCGCAGGGCACCTCGCTGGCCTCGCTGCACGAGGGTGGCGCCCCGCGCGGCGCGGTCACCCGGCTGCACCGGACGGCGGGCGGCGGCGTCACCGTCACGGAGGCGTCCGGCGCGATCCGCACCTACCCGGCGGTGGTCTTCACCGGCCAGTCCTGGCTGCTGCTGTCCAAGATCGCCTGCGACGAGTCGCTCTTCCCCATGGACCACTGGACAGCCATGGAGCGCACCCACTACATGGAGTCGAGCAAGCTCTTCGTCCCCGTCGACCGGCCCTTCTGGCTCGACCAGGACCCGGCCACCGGCCGCGACAGGATGTCGATGACGCTGACCGACCGCATGACCCGCGGCACCTACCTGCTGGACGACGGACCGGACAGGCCCGCCGTCATCTGCCTCTCCTACACCTGGTGCGACGACAGCCTGAAGTGGCTGCCGCTCTCCCCGACGGAGCGCATGGAGGTCATGCTCGCCTCCCTCGGCGAGATCTACCCGGACGTCGACATCCGCCGCCACATCATCGGCAGTCCCGTCACCGTCTCCTGGGAGAACGAGCCCTGGTTCATGGGCGCCTTCAAGGCCAACCTGCCGGGCCACTACCGCTACCAGCGGCGGCTGTTCACCCACTTCATGCAGGACCGGCTGCCCGCCGACCGGCGCGGCATCTTCCTCGCCGGTGACGACATCTCCTGGACGGCGGGCTGGGCCGAGGGCGCCGTCCAGACCGCGCTGAACGCCGTCTGGGGCGTCATGCGGCACTTCGGTGGCGCCACCGACCCGTCCAACCCCGGTCCGGGCGACCGCTTCGACGAGCTCGCGCCGGTGGAACTCCCCGAGGACTGAGAAGCCGCCGGGGCGCCCCGGCGGCGTCTCAGAACCGCAGCGGCGTCAGCATCATGCGCGCCACCAGTCCCACCGAGGTGTCCAGGCGGCGGACGAACTCCTCGCCCAGTTCCTCCACCCCGCGCACCACCCACAGGGTCCGGGCCGTGGCCCAGGCGGCGTCCCTGGCCCGGTCCAGGCTCCAGGCCCCGGCCAGGTGGGTCAGCGGGTCGGCCAGTTCCAGCAGGTCGGGCCCGGGCATCAGCTCCTCCCTGACCTGCTCCTCCAGCGACCGCAGCACCTCGCCGACCGCGTCGAACTCGTCCTCCAGGGCCGCCGGACGACAGCCGAGCACCCGGCAGGCGTCCACCACCGCCAGCGGCAGGTCGTGCCCGACGTGCGCGTGGACACCGGCCAGCGCGAACTGCATCGGGCGTACGCCGGGATGCCGCCGCTGGGTGAGCAGCGGCCGCCAGCACGCCGGTACCCGCTCGCCGGCCGCGTCCGCCGCCACCGCGTCCAGATAGCGTCCGGCGAAGAGCGTGACGAGCGTCGAGGCGGCGCGTACGTCGGGGAACCGGCCGGCGCCGATCCGCCGGGCCAGCTCCTCGGTGACCGTCAGGTAGACCGAGTTGAACACCCCGACACCGTCCCGCGGCGGACAGCCGGCACCGACCCCGCGCATCCGCGCCACCGCCGCGTCCACGGTGCTCACGCCGGCCGCCGTCCCACCCGTCCGTCTCATGACGGCAGGGTGCCAGCCCCCGCCCGCGTCACGGGCGGCGCGCCCGGCAACGTCCCCGGAACGAGGGACCGCACGGGCCGGCGGGGGCCCAGGCTGCACCGGCCTGTTCCACCTCGGCCCCCGCCGCCCTCACCGGCACGCGCGTGCGGAGCCCCGGGGGCGTCCCGGAAGACCGTCCCCGGCGGCACCCTGGGGCGAGGCGGCGTCGCGCAGCGCGGTGAGCAGCCCCGTCAGGGCCGGCGTCCGGGGAGCACCCGAGCGGACGGCCGCCTGGATGGTGCGGGTCGGTTCCGGCCCCCGCACCGGGCGGATCGTCACTCCTGGGTGGGGGACGGCGAGGCCGAGCCGGGGGATGAGGGCGACGCCGAGGCCGGCCGCCACGAAGCCCTGGGCCGTCGTGTAGTCCTGGCACTCGACCGCCACCTCGGGGGTGAACCCGGCCGCCGCACAGCCGTGCAGGACCGCGTGCAGGCAGGGGCCGGGCGGCTCGCTGCCGACCCAGGGCTCCTTCGCGAGGTCGGCCAGTTCCACAACCTGCCGGCCGGCCAGCGGGTGGCCGGGGGCGAGAGCCACGCGGTAGGGGTCGTCGAGCAGGTGGACCAGATCCACGCCCGGCGGCGCGGGGGCGTCCGGCCGGACGACGAGTCCGAGGCCGGCCCGCCCCTCCGCCACCTCCGCCAGCGGGTCGTCGGGCTCGCTGAGCCGCAACTCCACGCCGATCCCCGGGTGATCTCGCCGGAAACGGGCCAGCGCGGGCGCCAGTAGTCCTGGTCCGGCGGTCGCGAAGTACCGCACCGCCAGCCGTCCGGTCCGGCCCGCCCGCAGATCGGCCAGGGCCGCCTCGGCGACGGCGACCTGACCGCCGATCAGCGCGGCGTGCTCGGCCAGCAGGGTCCCGGCCTCGGTCGGCCGCACGCCCCGGCCGGCCCGTTCCAGCAGGGGCGTGCCCGCCTGTGCCTCCAGGGCCGCCACCTGCTGGCTCACCGCCGACGGGGTGTAGCCGAGCCGCTCGGCCGCCGCCGTCACCGAGCCGCTGGTCACCACGGCCCGCAGCACCTGCATTCTCCGCACATCCAGCATGTAGGGCAGCTTAACGGTGTGTGCAAAACCTTTCGCTTGTCCTGTCGGGTCGACTGCGGAACCGTGAGGACGACCGGACAGGACGGACCGGGTGCGGCACGGCCCACCCGGCGGAGAAGGGTGGCGTGATGCGGGACACGAGCGGCGGCGGGGTGCGGGCGACGGGCCGGGTGGTGGTGCTCGCGCTGCTCTGGGGGTCGACCTTCCTCTGGATCGACCTCGCCCTGGACGGGTTCAGCCCCGTCCAGATCACCTTCGTCCGCTGCGCCCTCGGCGCCGCCCTGCTGCTCGTGCTGGCCCGGCGGGCCGGGGTGCGCCTGCCGCGCGGACGGAGGATGGCCGGGCGGCTGCTCGTCGCCGCCCTGCTCTGCAACACCCTGCCGTTCGCCCTGTTCAGCCTCGGTCAGCAGTCCGTGGACTCCGGTGTCGCGGGCGTCCTCAACGCCACCACCCCGCTCTGGTCCCTGCTGGTCGGCCTGGCGGCGGGGGACCGGCGCGCCCTCGGCGCCCGCCCTCTGGCCGGACTGGCCGCCGGGTTCGCCGGGACGGTGGTGATCTTCGCCCCGTGGCAGTCGGGCGCCCTCGCGGGATGGGGTGCCCTCGCCCTGCTCGGGGCGGGTGCGAGTTACGCCCTGGCCTTCGCCTGGATGGGGCGGGTGCTCGCCGGGCAGGGGGTGCCGGCCATCGGCCTGTCGGCGGCGCAGCTCTCGGTGGCCACGCTCCTCGCCGCACTGCTGCTGCCGTGGGGCGGGCCCCCGCCGACGGCGCCCGGCCCGGTGCCCGTCCTGGCACTGGTGGTGCTCGGGCTCTTCGCCACCGGGGTCACCTTCCACCTCACCTTCCGGACCATCGTCGCCGAGGGGCCGACCCAGGCGGCGGCTGTCGGCTACCTGCTCCCGGTGGTCTCGGTGCTGCTCGGCGCCGTGGTCCTCGGTGAGCGGGTCGGCTGGCGGGTGGTCGCCGGGACGGCCGTCGTGCTGGGCGGGGTGGTCCTCACCCGGTGGGGGGCCCGTTCGCGGGTCCCGGCCGGGAAGGCGGGGGAGTGCCCCGAGCCGCTGCCCGCCCGCTGAACGCGCCGGAGCCCGGCACCCGTGGGGGAGGGGCCGGGCTCCGGCGCGTGCGGGCGGCCGAGGTCACCCGCCGTCCGTCTTTTTGTCCTCGCCGGAGAGCGGGTCCTTCTCGTCGTACGCCGAGGTGCCGGCGTCGAGGAGCGGGGCCTCCCCCTTCAGGTGGGCGGGGGCGAAGGCCCGCAGGACGTGGTAGCCGGTGATGACCACCAGGGTGCCGAGCGCGATGCCGCCCAGTTCGAAGTTGTCGGTGATCTTCAGGCTGACTCCGCCGACGCCGATGATGATGCCCGCGGCGGCCGGGACCAGGTTGAGCGGGTTGCGCAGGTCGACCTTGGCGTTGGTCCAGATCTGCGCGCCGAGCAGGCCGATCATGCCGTACAGGATGACGGTGATGCCGCCGAGGACGCCGCCGGGGATGGCGGCGACGACGGCGCCGAACTTGGGGCAGAGGCCGAACAGCAGGGCGAAGCAGGCGGCGGCCCAGTAGGCGGCGGTGGAGTAGACGCGGGTGGCCGCCATGACGCCGATGTTCTCGGAGTACGTGGTGTTGGGCGGGCCGCCGACGGCGGTGGAGAGCACCGAGGCGGCGCCGTCGGCCGCGATGGCGGTGCCCAGCTTGTCGTCGAGGTCGTCGCCGGTCATCTCGCCGACCGCCTTGACGTGCCCGGCGTTCTCCGCGATGAGCGCGATGACCACGGGGAGCGCCACCAGGATCGCCGACCATTCGAAGCTCGGCGCGTGGAAGGAGGGCAGGCCGATCCAGTCCGCCTTCGCGACGCCCGACAGGTCCAGTCGCCAGTGGTCGACCGCCTCGGCTCCGCCGGCCGGGCTGTGGATCCTGCCGAGGACGAGGTCGAGCACCCAGGAGAGCAGGTAGCCGAAGACCAGACCGAGGAAGATGGCGATACGCGAGAGGAAGCCGCGCAGGCAGACCACGGCCAGGCCGGTGAAGAGCATCACCAGCAGCGCCGTCCACTGGTCCTGCGGCCAGTAGGTGGTCGCGGTCACCGGGGCGAGGTTGAAACCGATCAGCATGACGACGGCGCCGGTCACCACCGGCGGCATCGCCGCGTGGATGACGCGGGCGCCGAATCTGCGGACGACCAGGCCGGCGAGGAAGAGGACCACCGCCACGACCAGCACGGCACCGGTGACGGTGGCGCTGTCGCCGCCGCTCGCCCGGATCGCCGCCGCCACCCCGACGAACGACAGGGAGCAGCCCAGATAGCTGGGCACCCTCCCGCGCGTGGACAGCAGGAAGATCATGGTGGCGACACCCGACATCATGATCGCGAGGTTGGGGTCGAGCCCCATCAGGACGGGTGCCACGAACGAGGCGCCGAACATGGCCACGACGTGCTGGGCGCCGAGCCCCGCCGTCCGGGGCCAGCTCAGCCGCTCGTCGGGGCGTACCACGGCCCCCGGGGCGGGTGTCCGTCCGTCGCCGTGCAAGGTCCAGCGCACGCCGAGGCCCATGGTCGCTCCTTGTTGATCGCGAGAAGTCCGCTGAGATGGCCGAAACCCGAGGGAAACGCAGCGGGGGCGTCGCACCGTTCCGGCCCACCGGCGTGGGTGCCGGAGAAAATATCAGCCACATGGTAATGCCGCCCGGACCTCTCTCCGCGCCAGGACGGGCCGGACCGCCGTGTCACGCGGCCGGGGTGGCCGCTCATGCGCGCTGAGCGGTTGCTTAGAGTGGTGGGTGCAGACCCCGGCCGGCGGCCGTCCGGAGCCCGGCCCACCCTCGCGGGTGAGTCACTTTTCGGACATCCGTCGGCGGCCCGGTCCCCGCCCACCGGACAGGACCGCCCGCACCGGGACGCTCCCTCACCTTCCGCGCCCACCTCAGGAGACCGCCCGTGACCGCCGCCCCGCTCGCCGACGCGCCGACCGCCGCCGAGGCTTCCGGCGTCCTCGTCCCCGTCGAGGTCCACTTCGACGACCTGGACGCCCTCGGCCTCCTCCACAACGCCCGCTACCCGCTCCTCGTCGAGCGGGCCTGGGGCGCGCACTGGGCCGAGCGCGGTCACGCCTACGCCGGGGACTGGCACGCCGCGGGCGACGCCTGCAACGCGGTCAAGGAGTTCCGCATCTCCTACGAACTCCCGGTCACCCGTTCCGGCGGCCACGCCGTGCACCTCTGGCTGGAGCGCCTAGGCCGGACCGGGCTGACCTACGGCTTCCGGCTCTGCTCCGCCGACGGCCTCACCACGCACGCGCGCGGCCACCGGGTCCTGGTCCGGCTGGACCCCGACACGATGCGTCCCGCGCCGTGGACCGAGGAGTTCAGGAACGCGGCGCGTCCGCTGCTGCGGGGCTGACCGCGCCCTCGGCCACCGGAGCCCCACGGCCGGTCCGGAGCACCCCCGCGCCCACCACCAGGCCGAAGGCGAGCACCGTCACCAGCCCGAACGACACCACCAGCGAGGAGAGGTCGGCCACCCCGCCGATCGCCGAGGGCGCGATCAGCCCGGAGGTGTACGTGATGGTGGCGACGCCCGCGATGGCCTGCGCCGGGCGCGGGCCGCTGCGGGCCGCCGCCGCGAAGGCCAGCGGCACCACCACGGCCACGCCGAGGCCGATCAGCCCGAACCCGGCCAGCGCCGCCACCGTGCCGGTCGAGGCCACCACGAGGACCCCGCCCGCGGTGGCCAGCACGCCGCCCACACGGACCGTCCCCACCGGTCCGAACCGGTCCACGACGCGGTCGCCGCTGAGCCGCGCCACCGCCATGGTCAGTGCGAACGCCGTGGTGGAGGCGGCCGCGACACCGTGCGAGCCGCCGAGCACGTCCCGCAGGTAGACGCCGGACCAGTCCATCGCCGCGCCCTCCGCGAAGACCGCGCAGAAGCCGACGGCGCCGATCAGCAGCGCGGACCTCGGCGGCAGCGCGAACCGCGGCGGCGGCGTCTCGTCGGGCTCGCTGCGGACGTCCGGCACCCCCTGGCACACCGCGACCGCGAGCGCCGTCAGCACCAGGGCGGCGCCGGCGTGGTGCAGCCGGGCGTCCACGTGCAGGTGGGCGGCGAGCGTCCCGGCCGCCGAGCCGAGCAGCGCGCCCACGCTCCACATACCGTGCAGCCCCGACATCACCGACCGGCCGATCCGGTTCTCGACCTCCACGCCCAGCGCGTTCATCGTCACGTCCGACATCCCGGCGCTGGCCCCGTAGACGAAGAGGGCCAGGCAGAGCGTGAGAAGGCTCGGGGCGAGTGAGGGCAGAGCCAGGGAGAGGGTCCACATGGCGACCAGGGCGCGCAGCGCCGCCCGGGAGCCGAACCGGTGGCTCACCGACCCGGCCAGCGGCATCGCCAGCGCGGCGCCGACGGCGGGGAAGGCGAGCGCCAGGCCCAGCTGTCCCGCGCTGAGCTGGGCGTGTTCCTGGATCCACGGCACCCGGGTCGCGAAGCTCCCCGTCACCGCGCCGTGCGCGCAGAAGACGGCGGCGACGGCGTACCGGGCCCGCCGCACACCGCCGTCCTTCACCGGTGTGTCCGCGTCCGCTGTCATCGGGTTCCCCTCCTGGATGGAACGGCACGGACCCGCCCCGGACGGACCGGTCGCCCTGCCGGGCGGTAAACTATCAGGAACCCTGCCTGATAGATAAGTTGTTTCTGGAAGGATCGCGGCATGCCCGCCTCACCGCGCACCGCCCGGGTCATCAACGACCGGCTCGCCCTGGACCATCTGCTGCGCGAGGGCCCGCTGACCGCGGCCCGCCTCAAGGAACTGACCGGCCTCTCCCGGCCGACCGTCGCGGATCTGGTCGAGCGCCTCACCGAGGCCGGGCTGATCCGGGTCGTGGGGGAGAGCGGCGCCGACCGGCGCGGGCCCAACGCCCGCCTCTACGGGCTGGTCGCCGAGCGCGCCCACCTCGCCGCCCTCGACGTACGGACCAGCGGCCTCGCCCTCGTCGTCACCGACCTCCTCGGCACCCCGCTCGCCGAAGCCCGGCTGCCCATCGACGGCGGCCTCGGGACGGTGCCCGCCGTGGAACGCGCGGTCGGCCTCCTCGACACAGCGCTCGCCGAGGCCCGCGTCGAGGCGCTGCACAGCGTCTGCGTCGGCGCGCCCGGCCTGGTCGACCCGGCCACCGGCGAACTGCGCGACTCCACCGGGCTGCCGGGCTGGCACCGGCGCCTGGTCCGCGCCCTCCAGGGCCACCGCTCCGCCCGCGTCCTGGTCGAGAACGAGACCAACCTCGCCGCCGTCGCCGAACGCCGCCACGGCGCGGCCCAGGACCACGACACCTTCGTGCTGCTCTGGCTCGGCCACGGCGTGGGCGCCGCCGTGGTCCTCGACGGGGTGCTGCGTCGCGGGGCCGGGGGAGGCGCGGGCGAGATCGGCTTCCTGCCCGTCCCGCTGACCTCCTCGCTGCCCAGCGCCACCGACTGCGGCGGTGGCTTCCACTCCCTGGCCGGAGCCTCGGCCGTGCACGACCTGGCCCGCCACCACGGTCTGCCCGTCGCCGGGGCGCGCGAGGACGCCGACGGCCGCGACGAGCCCGTCTCCGCGACAGCCGTCCGCGCCGCACTGGAGGCGGGCGCCGCCGGAGAGCTCTTCCTCGACGCCCTGGCCGACCGGGTCGCCCTCGGCGTCGCCGCCGTCGCCGCCGTACTGGACCCCGGCTGCGTCGTCCTCGCCGGGGAGACCGGCGAGGCCGGCGGGGAGGCCCTGGCCGCCCGTGTCGGCAAACGCCTCGCCACCCTCTCCCCGCTGCGCACCGACGTCCGGGCGACCCGTCTCGGCGGCAGGGCCGTCCTGGCCGGCGCCCTCCTGGCGGCCCAGGAGGAGGCGCGGGAGGCCGTCTTCTCGCCGGAGGCGACGTAGGCGGCCGCGTCCGGTCCCCGACCGGACCGTCCCGCACGCCGATCCGCCGGACAGCCGGTCAGGTGGCTGACCACGCCGGACTCCGCGAGCCCCCCGGACCCCTCCGGCTCAGCCTCTCCCGCCCCGGCCGGCGTTCAGCCCGGCCGGGCTGAACGCCGGGAAGCGGCGCCCGGGCGGCCAGGGCCGCCGAGCGCCGCGGACCACCCCGGCCCGGCACCGGCGTTCGCGGCCGGCCGTGACGGCCACCGGCACCGAGGCGTCGGCCGGCGGCCCCGCCCCCCTCGGCCGGCGGCCCCGCCCCCCTCGGCCGGCGGCCCCGCCCTGGCGTGCGGCCCCGCCCTGGCGTGCGGCCCCGCCCCGGCCGGCGGCCCGGCGCCGACCGCCCCGGCCACGCCGGAGAGCCCCAGCCCTCAGGCCCCCCGCTCCGACAGGAACTCCTCGAAGGTGACCGAGCCCCGCACCCCGCCGGGGGCCAGGTGCTTCCCCGACCGGAACGCCCCGTACGTGCGCCCGGCCAACGGCACCTCCACCATCCGCCGCTCCTTGCCGGAGGCGGCCACCCATGCCTCGGCCAGTGACCGCAGGTCGCGCACCTCCGGGCCGCCCATGTCGGGCACCCGCCCCGCGGGTGACCCGAGCGCCAGTCCGGCGAGGCGTCCCGCCACCTCCTCGACGGCCACGGGCTGGTCCTGGAGCCCCTTGGGCAGCAGCATCACCGGCGGCCGCCCCAGTGCCCGCAGCACGGAGCGCACCAGGTCGTGGAACTGGGTGGCCCGCAGCACGGTCCACCCGATGCCGGACTCCTCGACCATCCGCTCGACCTTGTGCTTGACCCGGTAGTACGGGTACGGCACCTGGTCCACCCCCACGATCGAGATGTACACCAGGTGCTCCACACCGGCCCGGCGCGCGGCGGACAGCAGGTTCCCCGCCGCCTCGTCGTCGCCGCCCATGGGGGAGGAGGCGACGTGCACGACCGTCCCGACCCCGGCCAGGGCCGCGTCCAGGCCCTGCCCCTTGCGCAGGTCGACCGGATGGTGCGGATCGCGCCGGCTCAGCACCCGTACGTCCTGCCCCTCCTCGCGCAGCCGCGCCACCAGCGGCCGCCCCAGGGTCCCCGTCCCGCCCGTGACCATCATCGTCGTCATGGCTGCCAGCCTGGCAGCAGCGGGGCGGGGCCGCGCGCCGGCCGGGGCTCCTGTGAGTCGGACCACAGGCGGACGACGGCCCTTGACCGGCGTGGCACACTGGCGGGAGTAGTCAAGCAGCGCACTCCGGGGTCGGTGTAATTCCGAACCGGCGGTAACAGTCCGCGACCCGTCCGCATCCAGTGGGCGGTTGACCAGGTGGAATTCCTGGACCGACGGTGAAAGTCCGGATGGGAGGCAGTGCGCGGCGGGCGAGGACGTGCCGCCGTGGTGCCGTTTCCGCGGGAGAGATCCCACGGGACGGTTCCTTCCGGTGTCGTGCGTGCCGTCGTCCGTCTCGCTGTCCTCGTGACAGGCCCCGGAGTCCGTGCCCGAAAGAGGCAGGAGGACCCGGGTGGCCGGCCCCCAGGTGAACGAGCGGGAGCGCGCCGCGATGAGCCGCGCCCTCCGACTGGCCGCGCGCGGCCTCGGCACCACCAGCCCCAACCCCGTCGTCGGCTGCGTCGTCCTCGACGCCCGTGGCGAGCGGGCGGGCGAAGGCTGGCACCGCCAGGCGGGTGGCCCGCACGCCGAGGTGCACGCCCTGCGGGAGGCGGGGGGCCGGGCGCGGGGCGGCACCGCCCTCGTCACCCTGGAGCCCTGCAACCACACCGGCCGCACCGCCCCGTGCGCCCGGGCCCTCGTCGAGGCCGGGGTGCGCCGTGTCGTGTACGCGGTCGCCGACCCCGACCCGCGGGCCGAGGGAGGCGCCGCCACGCTGCGAGCCGCGGGCGTCGAGACCGCCGCGGGCCTCCTCGGCGAGGAGGCCGAGCGGGTCAACGCCGCCTGGCTCACCTCGGTGCGGCGCGGCCGCCCGCACATCACCTGGAAGTACGCGGCCACCCTCGACGGCCGCACCGCCGCCGCCGACGGCACCAGCCGCTGGATCACCTCCGCCGAGGCCCGTGCCGACGTCCACCGGCTGCGCGCCGAGGCCGACGCGGTCCTGGTCGGCTCCGGCACCGCCCGGGCCGACGACCCGCACCTCGCCGCCCGGCTCCCGGCCCCCGCGCCGGACGCCCCCGCGCCCGTACAACCGCTGCGCGTCGTCCTCGACACCACCGCCACCGCCGTACGCCCCGGCGCCCGCGTCCTCGACGGCGCCGCCCCCACCCTGGTCGCGGTGGCCGGGGACGCCGACGCCGGACACCTCGAGGACCACCCGCACGCCAAGGTGCTGCGCCTGCCCCGCGCCGGCGGCGGGCTCGACCTCACCGCGCTGCTCGACGCCCTGCACGCCCGCGAGGTCCGTTCCGTGCTGCTGGAGGGCGGCGCCCGGCTCGCCGGCGCCTTCGTCGCCGCGCGGGCCGTCGACCGGGTCGTCGGCTACCTGGCGCCCGCGCTGCTGGGCGCCGGGCCGCAGGCACTGACGGACGGCGGAATCTCCACCATCGCCGACGCGTTGCGACTCGACATCACCGACGCCCGCCGCATCGGACCCGACCTGCGGATCACCGCCGTCCCCGCCACCCCCCTCACGAAGGAGCACTGAGTGTTCACCGGAATCGTCGAAGAGCTCGGGGAAGTCACCGCCGTGCGGGATCTCGGTGACGCCGCCCGTTTCCGGCTGCGCGGCCCGGTCGTCACCGAAGGGGCGCGGCACGGTGACTCCATCGCCGTCAACGGCGTCTGCCTGACCGTGGTCGACCACGACGGTGACTCCTTCACCGCCGACGTCATGGCCGAGACACTCGCCCGTTCCAGCCTCGGCGCGCTCGCCCCGGGCTCCCGCGTCAACCTCGAACGCCCCACGGCCGTCGGCGGCCGCCTCGGCGGTCACCTCGTCCAGGGCCACGTCGACGGCGTCGGCACCCTCACCGCCCGCGAGCCCTCCGAGCACTGGGAACTGGTCACCGTCTCCCTCCCCGCCCCCCTCGCGCGGTACGTCGTGGAGAAGGGCTCCATCACCGTGGACGGCGTGAGCCTGACCGTGGTCGAGGCGGGCGAGGAGCACTTCACCATCAGCCTCATCCCGACCACCCTCGCCCTGACCACCCTCGGGCTCAAGCAGCCCGGCGACCCGGTCAACCTGGAGGTCGACGTGATCGCCAAGTACGTCGAGCGGTTGCTCGGCGACCGCGCCGCGCCCGCCGCGCCCCCCGCGAGCGCCGAGGAGGCCCGGTGAGCGCCTTCGACTGGCTCAACTCCGAGGCGTTCACCGCCTTCGGCCAGCACGTCATCTGGTCCGACATGGCCGGCAACACGATCGGTCTGGCCGCCCTCGCGCTCGGCTGGCGCCGCTCCATATGGACCTGGCCGGCCCAGTTCCTCTCCGGCCTGATCCTGGTCGGCGCCTACGCCTCGGCCCAGCTCAGCGGCGGCGTCGGCAAGCAGCTCCTGGTCATCGGCGTCGCCCTGTGGGGCTGGCGGCAGTGGACCCGGGGCAGGCAGCAGGCCCAGGACGGCTCCATCGCGGTCCGCTTCGCCACCTGGCGCGAGCGCGGCCTGCTGCTCGCCGGGACGGCCGCCGGCACCCTCGCCGTCGGCCTCCTCTTCAGCGCCGTGCCGGCCCTCTCCTGGAACCCCTGGCCGGACGCGTACATCTTCGTCGGCACCCTCGCCGCGATGGTCGCGCAGGCCCGCGGGCTGGTGGAGTTCTGGTTCGCCTGGCTCCTCGTCGACATCGTCGGCGTCCCCCTCGCCTTCAGCAGCGGCCTGGCCTTCTCCGGCCTGGTCTACGTGATCTACCTCGCCCTCGTCCTGTGGGGCATGCGCGACTGGTGGCAGCGCTCCCGCGCCGCCACCGCCGCGCTGGAAGGAGCACCGGCATGAGTGCTGGCCACGACAGCTACGACCCCGCCGCGCCCGGTGAGGGACGGCTCCTGCTCGACCCGGTGGAGCAGGCCGTCGCCGACATCGCCGCCGGACGGCCCGTCGTCGTGGTGGACGACGAGGACCGGGAGAACGAGGGCGACCTCGTCCTCGCCGCCGAGAAGGCCACCCCCGAGGTCGTCGCCTTCATGATGAGCGAGTGCCGCGGGCTGATCTGCGCCCCCCTGGAGGGCCCCGACCTGGACCGCCTCGACCTGCCCCAGATGGTCGCCACCAACACCGAGTCCATGCAGACGGCCTTCACCGTCTCGGTCGACGGCTGTGGCGCCCACGGCGTCACCACCGGTATCTCCGCGGCCGACCGCGCCACCACCCTGCGGCTGCTCGCCCACACCGCGACCACCCCCGGCGATCTGGTCCGCCCGGGCCACGTCTTCCCGCTGCGCGCCAAGCCCGGCGGTGTCCTGGTCCGGCCCGGCCACACCGAGGCCGCCGTCGACCTCGCCCGGCTCGCCGGACTGCGACCCGCCGGCGCCATCGTGGAGATCGCGGGCGAGGACGGCACCATGCTGCGCCTGCCCGAGCTGGTGCCCTTCGCCCGTAAGCACGGACTGTCGATCATCTCCATCGAGGACCTGATCGCCTACCGGCGCAGCAGCGAGCCGACCGTCCGCCGCGAGGCCACCGTCCACCTGCCGACCGCCTCCGGCGACTTCACCGCCCACGGATACCGCTCCACCGTGGACGGCGTCGAGCACGTCGCGCTCGTCCACGGCGACCTCGGCGACGGCGAGGACATCCTGGTGCGGCTCCACTCCGAGTGCCTGACCGGGGACATCTTCCACTCCCAGCGCTGCGACTGCGGCCCCCAGCTCCAGCAGTCCATGGACCGTGTCGTCGAGGACGGCCGGGGCGTCGTCGTCTACCTCCGCGGCCACGAGGGACGCGGCATCGGCCTGCTCTCCAAGCTCCGCGCCTACGAACTCCAGGAGCTGGGCCGCGACACCCTGGACGCCAACACCGAGCTGGGCCTGCCCGCCGACGCCCGCGACTACGCGGCCGGCGCGCAGATCCTCACCGACCTCGGCGTCCGGAGCCTGCGCCTGCTCACCAACAACCCGGACAAGTCCGACGCGCTGGCCCGGCACGGCCTGCGGATCACCGGCCGCGAACCGCTGCCGGTCCAGGCGGGCGAGCACAACCTGCGCTACCTGCGTACCAAGCGCGACCGCATGGGCCACGACCTGCCCTGGCTGGAGGGCCGTCCGCCGGCCCCCACCGGCTCCTGCGGCAGCCAGTAGACGCACGCGCCTCCCGAACACGTGCACCCGGCGCACGTCACCCAAGACACCCACCACGATCCATCCACTGCGACCGCGAGGAGAAGCGAGTGAGCGGCAAGGGCGCCCCCGAACTGAGTGTGAAGAACTGCCAGGACCTGCGGGTCGCGGTGATCGCCGCGCAGTGGCACGAGCAGGTCATGGACGGGCTGGTCGACGGCGCCCTGCGCGCCCTGGGCGAACTGGGTATCAGCGAGCCCACCCTGCTGCGCGTCCCCGGCAGCTTCGAACTCCCCGTCGTCGCCAAGGTGTTGGCCTCCCGGGGGTACGACGCGATCGTCGCCCTCGGCGTCGTCGTCCGCGGCGGCACCCCCCACTTCGAGTACGTGTGCCAGGGCGTCACCCAGGGCCTCACCCAGGTCTCGGTGGACACCGGCGTCCCCGTCGGCTTCGGCGTGCTCACCTGCGACACCGAGGAGCAGGCGCTCGACCGGGCCGGCATCGAGGGCTCCCGCGAGGACAAGGGCCACGAGGCGGTCACCGCCGCCGTGGCCACCGCGGCCGCGCTGCGGACCGTCGCCGAACCCTGGCGCTGACCGGTCCCAGGAAGCGCGTAGGGTGGGGGACACCATGTCCAAGAAGACGTTCGAGGAGCTCTTCACCGAGCTCCAGCAGAAGGCCGCGCACGGCGACCCCGGCACCTCCCGCACCGCCGAACTGGTGGACAAGGGAGTCCATGCCATCGGCAAGAAGGTCGTCGAAGAGGCCGCCGAGGTGTGGATGGCCGCCGAGTACGAGGGCAAGGAAGCCGCCGCCGAGGAGATCTCCCAGCTCCTGTACCACGTACAGGTGATGATGGTCGCCCGCGGCATCTCCCTCGACGACGTGTACGCCCATCTCTGAGCGCCCCACCCCGCGCTCCCGCACCACCTCCCCGTACCGCACTCTCCCGCACGAAGGGCCCGACCTCATGCTGCGCATCGCCGTCCCCAACAAGGGTTCCCTCTCCGGACCTGCGTCGGCGATCCTCCATGAGGCCGGCTACCAGCAGCGCAAGGAGTCCAAGGAACTCGTCCTGGTCGACCCGGTCAACGAGGTCGAGTTCTTCTACCTGCGCCCGCGCGACATCGCCATCTACGTCTCCACCGGCCGCCTCGACATCGGCATCACCGGCCGCGACCTGCTGGTGGACTCCGGCGCCGACGCGGAGGAAATCCTTCCGCTCGGCTTCGCCCGGTCCACCTTCCGCTTCGCCGCCCGTCCCGGGACCGCCGAGAGCGCCGAGGACCTCAAGGGCAGCGTCGTCGCCACCTCCTACGAGGGCATCGTCGCCCGGCACCTGGCCGAGCGCGGCGTCGACGCCTCCGTCGTCCACCTGGACGGAGCCGTGGAGACCGCCATCGAACTGGGCGTCGCGCAGGTCATCGCCGACGTGGTGGAGACCGGCACCTCGCTGCGCAACGCGGGCCTGGAGGTCTTCGGCGAGCCGATCATGCACTCCGAGGCGGTCGTCATCCGACGCACCGGCGCCGGCGCCGAGGACGCCGCCGAGCCGAAGGTGCAGCAGTTCCTCCGCCGCCTCCAGGGTGTCCTGGTCGCCCGGGCCTACGTGATGATGGACTACGACTGCCGCGCCGAGCACCTGGAGCGGGCCGTCGCCCTCACCCCCGGTCTGGAGTCGCCCACCGTCTCCCCGCTGCACAACGAGGGCTGGGTCGCGGTCCGCGCGATGGTCCCCGCCAAGGACGCCCAGCGGATCATGGACGACCTCTACGCCCTGGGCGCCCGCGCCATCCTCACCACCGCCATCCACGCCTGCCGGCTCTGAGCAGCCCCGGCACGACGGACCCCCGGAGCCAGCCATGAGCACCGAGCACGGCACCCCCGAACTCCCCGCGCTGCCGGTCGTCTTCCGGCCCGCGAAGACCAGGGCGGTGCTGATCGTCGCCGCGGTCGCGCTGTTCGTCGTGGTCAGCGCCGTCGCGCTGCTCCTGGACAGTCTCAGCCCGGCCGAGAAGACCAGCTTCGTCTTCACCGCCGCCCTGCTCGCGGGCATCCTGGTCCTGCTGGCCAGGCCCCGCGTGCGGGCCGACGAGGACGGGCTGACCGTCGTCAACATCACCCGGGTCCGGCGACTGGCGTGGGCGGAGATCGTCCGGGTCAACCTGCGCTCCGGGGACGCCTGGGTCTTCCTCGACCTGAGCGACGGCACCAGCATGCCCGCTCTCGGCATCCAGCCGGGCAACGGCCGGGCCGCCGCCGTCCGCGACGCCCGCGTCCTGCGGGCACTGGTCGACCGCCACTCCTCCGAGCTGCCCTCCGGCGGCTGAGAGTTTCCCGCCGCCGTCCGCCCGCCGCCGCTCTCAGAGCGGCGGCGGGTTCCGCGGACCGCGCCCCGACAGCACCTCGCCGTACGCCTGCATCAGGTCCGGCAGCCGGAGCGTCGACAGGTCCTCCCGGCCGGGGGACCGCGGGAAGCCGGTCAGCCGCAGGTCCCGGTAGGCGCAGCTCTTCTCGTACAGGGTGCGCAGGAAGCGGCCGTTGCCCAGCTCGTCGATCCAGCCCTGCTCCACCACGTGCCCGCTGATGGAACGCAGCTCCTCCAGCGCCTCCTCGTCCCAGCCGTCGCCGTTCTCCGCGGCCAGCACCCCGCCGATGGCGGTCAGTTCGGACGGCCGGTACGAGGGGAAGTCGACGCGGGTGGTGAAACGCGAGCCGAGTCCCGGGTTGGCGGTCAGCAACTGGTCCATGCCCTCCGGGTACCCGGCCAGGATCACCACCAGGCGGTCCCGGTTGTCCTCGGCCCGCTTCAGCAGCACCTGGAGCGCCTCGTCGCCGTAGGCGTCGCCGCGCCCGTAGGCCCCGTTGGAGAGGCTGTACGCCTCGTCGACGAAGAGCACCCCGCCGAGCGCCGAGTCGATCAGCTCGTTGGCCTTCACGGCGGTCTGGCCCAGGTACTCGCCGACCAGGTCGGAGCGCTGCGCCTCCACCAGGTGGTCCCCGCCGAGCAGCCCCAGCGCGTAGAAGACCCGGCCCAGGATGCGGGCCACCGTGGTCTTGCCGGTGCCGGAGGGGCCGGAGAAGACGAAATGGCGCTTCGGGGGCCGTACCGGCAACCCCTGCCCGGCCCGCAGCCGGGCCATGCTGAGCTGTGCCGACAAGGCTTTGACCTGACGTTTCACCGGCTCCAGCCCCACCATCCGCTCCAGCTCGGCGAGCGCCTGCTCGAGCGCCACCGGGTCGGCCGAGCCGGTCGGCAGCCACCCGCCGGCAGGCCGGGCGGAGGCCGGCTTCTCCCGCGCGGTCTCCGGCGGGACCGGGAGGGACACCGGGTCCGGGACGGCCTCCGTCCGCAGCTCGCGGCCGCCCGGCTCCGTGCCGGGGACCGGCTCCGCCTGCTCGGGGGCCTCCGTGTTCTGCGCCACCGCCACGGTGGAGAGGTCCACCGCGTCGGCCAGGTCGGCGTACCCGTCGCCCTCGGTGATGGCCGCCAGCCGGGCGGCGGTGTCCATGAAGGCGGGGTCCACCCGGTGCACGGCCCGGTACAGCGGCAGGGCGGCCGCCGACCGCCCGGTGCCCTCGTGGGCGCGGGCCAGCCAGTACCGCAGCTCCTTGCGCTGCGGCTGCTCGCTGCGGCAGCGCATCAGCGCAGCCGAGAGCAGCGGCTCGGCGTGCCCGAACATCTCCAGCCGGACCCGCGCCATGCCGCCGAACAGCCCCGCCTCGATGCCCAGCAGCGGATCCTCGCGCAACGGGTCGGTGTGCCGTACCAGTTGCTCCCAGTCCTTGACCAGGTAGGCCCGGCAGGCGTGCAGGAAGCGCACCTGCGGGTCGGCCTCGACCGGCGTCAGCCCCGCCAGTGCCCGGTCCAGCTCGGGCACGTGGCGCCCGTCGAGCCAGTGCGAGGCGTGCGCGAGTAGCAGGTCCCGGCCGCTCTCCAGTACGGGCTGTACCCACCAGCCGAGCCAGTACCAGGAGTTGAGGGTGCGGCGGTGGCGGGCGCGCTGCTCGCCGAAGCGGTCGCGATGCTCGTACATGTGCAGCAGCGCGGTGGTGGTGTCGATGCGCAGGGCGTGCAGCCCCAGCCAGCCGTCCGCCATCCGGGGGTCCAGCCGGACCGCCTCCCGGAACTCCTCCTCGGCCTGCGGGTACGCGCCCATCGTGTAGGCGTCGACCCCCCGCAGCCAGGCGAGGTCGGCCGGGGCCCGAGAGCCCTGCGTGCCGAAGTCCATCACGTCCCCCACAAACTGCCCCCTGGTGTCCCGCCGGCCTCGGCGGACGACTGCTGCTCCAGCCAACCACCTTCCCGCGCACGGTCGTTGTCCGCCGGGCGGCGAGCCGCCCGAGGTCGCACCGAGGGGCATCGTACCCGTGGGAGAGGGGTGGCCGAAGGGGAAGCGGCCGGGCCCGGGGCGCGGGGCGGCGGGGCCCGGCGGCCTCCGAGGTGACACCGGGTGATCAGGTGCTTGCGCAAAGCGGTACGAAGTGGCGGCGCGGGCAGAACGAAGCCCCCGGTCACGGGGGAACAACCGGGGGCTTCGTGTCGGTGGGAGCGGTCGCGCGCGACCGCTCCCACAGAACGTATGACCTGCACGGGGCCCTGGTCAAGCGGTCGCGCGCTCTTGCTGACGGCCTCTCAGCCGAGATCGGCGCAGCGCGGACGCGCCGTCACCCACGGTCACCGGCACGGCGGTCGAGGTGACCGCGGCCGGGGCCGGAAAGAAGTGCCGGTTCCGCCGCGCCGTGCCGCACCAGGGTGTCGGCGAAGGGCCGCGAGGGGTCCGAGGCGAAGTGCCGCCGCTCGGCCGGCATCCACCCGCGCCAGAAGGCTGCCTGCTCCGGCCCGTCCCGCCGCTCACCGCGCAGGTGGGCGGTGAGCGCGGGTACGTCCATCCACAGCAGCCGGGCCAGCACCGGCCGCACCGCGCGGCGGCCGGCGCCGACCCCCTCGATCAGGACGACCGGGGCCGCGGGCAGGGGCCTGGCCGGACCGAACGCGCGGCGCCGCCAGTCGTAGGGCCGGTACCGCGCCTCCTCGTCCCGGCTGAACGGCGCGAGGACCTGCGTGCGCAGCCGGGCCGTCCAGGCGAACAGCTCCTCGTGGCTGGCGAGGTCGTCCAGGTGGAGCACGGGCGCCCCACCGAGCGCCTCGGCCAGCCGTCCGGCGAAGGTGGTCTTCCCGGACCCGGCGTGCCCGTCCACGGCGACGAGCCGGACCGGACCGAGGGAGGGCGGCGCGGCCCGCAGCTCGGCGGCGAGGCGGGGGAGCGGGCCGGCCGGGCCGGACTGGTGGGCGGGGTCCTGTCGCACCGCGCCAGCGTACGGGGGCCGGATCCGGCGGGACGGTGCGGGTGGTGCGGTACGGCCGGGCGCCCGCGCCGCCGCCCGGGTGGGGCGCGGGCGCGGGTCCGCGCGGCGCGGCGCCGACGCCAGTGGTTCAGGCCAATATTGGTCCGTCCCTGGCAGCCGGGAACACTGGCAGAAGGGCTGGGGCACCGGCCATAGTGGGCACTTGTCGTGCACCTGCCGTGCCTCTCGTGCTGATCCGACGTCGACTGGGGGAACCTCCCATGACCCGATCCGAACTCCCCCGCAGGGCCCTGCTGACGGCCGCCGCCGCCGTGGCCGCCACCGCGGCGGCCGGTCCCGCCGCCGCGGGCGGCCCGCTGCCGCGCCCCTCGGCCGCCGGGCGGCAGGAGCCCGCCACCATCGACAACCGGTTCTGGAGCACCGCCTCGGACTGGCTCCAGGGCCGCGCCTCCGGCGTCCGCGTCGTCGCCGGGTCCCGCCCCGGTGTCCGCATCGCCGCGCCCGCCGGGGTCACCGAGTACACCGACCCGCACACCGGCACCACCGCCGCCTGGGAGTACGCCACCTGGACCTCCCCGCTGCACCGCAGCAAGGTCCCCGCCACGGAGCTGATCGCCTCCTGGAACGCCCGTACGCCGGCCGGGACCTGGCTCCAGACCGAGGTGGAGGGGGTCTACGCGGACGGCGGACGCACCCCCTGGTACGTGCTGGGCCGGTGGGCCTCGGGCGACCAGGACATCCGGCGGACCTCCGTCGACGGCCAGGGCGACGACCGCAGCAGCGTGTGGACCGACACCGTCTCGGTGGACGACGCCGCCTCCGGTACCCGGATCGTCGCGTACCGCCTGCGCCTGACGCTCTACCGCACCCCGGGCAGCGGCGCCACGCCCACCGTCTGGCGCGCCGGGGCGATGACCTCCGACGTCCCCGACCGCTTCACCGCCCCGGCGGCCCGCCCCGGCCGCGCCCGGGAACTGGCGGTGCCCCGCTACTCGCAGAACACCCACGTCGGTCAGTACCCGGAGTACGACAACGGCGGCGAGGCGTGGTGCAGCCCCACCTCCTCGCAGATGATCATCGAGTACTGGGGCCGTCACCCCACCGCCGAGGACCTGGCCTGGGTCAACCCCGACTACGAGGATCCCCAGGTCTGCCACGCTGCCCGCTTCACGTACGACCACCAGTACGAGGGTTGCGGCAACTGGCCCTTCAACGCCGCCTACGCGGCCACCTACGACGATCTGCGCGCCGTCGTCACCCGCCTCGGCTCCCTCACCGACCTGCACCGGCTGGTCACCGCCGGCATCCCCGTCATCACCTCGCAGTCCTTCCTCGCCGAGGAGCTGACCGGCGCCGGCTACGGCACCTCCGGGCACCTGATGACGGTCGTGGGCTTCACCGAGGACGGCGACATCATCGCCAACGACCCCGCCTCCCCGAGCAACGAGGCGGTCCGCCGGGTCTACGACCGGTCGCAATGGTCGGACATCTGGCTGAGGACCAAGCGGTACGGCGCCGACGGCCGGGTCCTCTCGGGGACCGGCGGCGTCTGCTACCTCTACTTCCCCGCCGACGCGAGCGCCGCCCAGCGCGCCGCACTCGCCTCGGTCGGTATCCGCTGACACCGGACAGGATGCCGGAGGGGGCGCGGGCGACCAGGCCCGCGCCCCCTCGGTGCTCGCCGGGCGGCGGTCAGTCGATCGCGTGGATCAGCTCACCGTCGTCGGTGTCCCCGCTCAGCTCCCAGAAGAAGGTGCCGGCCAGGCCCTCGCGCTCCTTGAAGGCCATCTTGCCGGCGATGGTCTCGGGCGTGTCGTAGCTCCACCACTCGCCGTCGCAGAGCGCGTAGGCCGTCCCGCCGGCCTCGCCGGTCGCCGGGCACCTCTCCTTGAGCACCTTGTAGTCCTCGATGCCCTGCTCGTGGACACCGGCGGCGGGTCCGCTCGCGCTGCCGCCCGGCGCCGCCTCGCTGACCCCGGTCCACCCCCGGCCGTAGAAGCCGAGGCCCAGCAGCAGCTTGGACGCCGGGACGCCGGCCTCCTTCAGCTTGGCGATGGTCGCCTCCGTGGTGAAGGAGGCGTCCGGGATGGCCTCGTACGCCGTCAGGGGCGAGTGCGGGGCGGTCGGGCCCTGGGCGTCCCACGCGCCGTAGTAGTCGTAGGTCATCGGGTTGTACCAGTCGACGTACTGGGCGGCTCCGGCGTAGTCGGTGGCGTCCAGTTTGCCGCCCTCGGAGGCGTCGGCCGGGATCGCGGCGGTGACCAGGTAGTCGTCACCGAACTCGGCGCGCAGCGCGGAGACCACCTCGCCGAACGCCTCGGGGCCGCTCTCGTCGCAGGTCAGCCCGCAGGCGTTCGGATACTCCCAGTCGACGTCGATGCCGTCGAAGACGTCGGCCCAACGCGGGTCCTCGACCAGGTCGTGGCAGGACTCGGCGAAGGCGGCCGGGTCCTTGGCCGCCTCGGTGAACCCGCCGGACCAGGTCCAGCCGCCGAACGACCAGAGGACCTTGAGGTCCGGGTGCAGCTCCTTGAGCTTCAGCAACTGGTTGAAGTTGCCGCGCAGCGGCTGGTCCCAGGCGTCAGCCTCGCCGTCCACCGACTCCTCGGCGGTGTACGCCTTCTCGGTCGCCGCGAAGCCGTCCCCGAGGGCGCACTTGCCGCCCTGGACGTTGCCGAAGGAGTAGTTGATGTGGGTGAGCTTGTCGGCGGAGCCCGACGTCTCGATGTTCTTGACGTGGTAGTTCCGGTCGTACACCCCCCACTCGGTGAAGTAGCCGATCACCTTGGAGCCGGCCTGGGCCTCGGCTTCGGCGGATGCCTCGACGGTGGGGGAGGGCGCGGGCTCGGCGGAGGCGGTGGCGGCACCGGCGAGCAGGCCGGCGCCGAGGACGGCGGAGGTGGCGGCGGCCAGCAGGGCCGTCAGGCGGGAGCGTGGACGGGTTCCGGGCATCGTGTCTCCTCGTGGGGGAGGCGGACGGGGCGGCGGGCCCGGTGCGCGGATTGTCATGTTCGCGACGCTTGGCCCGCCGTTGCCGGAACCTTAGGAGGACTAGACCAGTTGGTCAATGGTTCGTACCAATACGCCGCAGTGACCCCCACGAGCGGTCCTGGCCGCCACCCCGTGACGGCGGGGCCCTGATCGGGCATACTCGACGCGCCACAGCCGCTGGTCAGGCCCGGTGCGCGCCCCTCGGGGAAGCGGGACAGGGGCCGACGGTCCGCGACCCGGACCGCCGGCCGGCTGCGGCAGCGAGACCGGCGACGGCGCCACACCCCGTGCGCGGACGCCGGCATGCCCTGACACGGAGGAGAGCGCCCGCCATGAACGACCGCGCCCCGCAGGCGGTGGACCGTCAACTGCCCACCGAGGAGGCCCGGGACCTGATCTCGCTCGTCCGCGAGCTGGTCCGCCGCGACATCGCCCCTGCCGCCGCCGACGAGGAGGAGGCCGGCCGCTTTCCCCGCTCCGTCTTCACCCGCCTCTCCGAGGCGGGACTTCTCGGGCTGCCCTACCCGGTCGAGTACGGCGGCGGGGCCCAGCCCTACGAGGTCTACCTCCAGGTCCTGGAGGAGCTGGCCGCGGCCCGGCTCACCGTCGGCCTCGGCGTCAGCGTGCACACCCTCGCCTGCCACGGCCTCGCCGCCTTCGGCACCGAGGAACAGCGCGCCGCCCACCTGCCCGCCATGACCGGTGGCGGCCTCCTCGGCGCCTACGGCCTCTCGGAGCCGGCCGCCGGCTCGGACGCGGCCTCCCTGCGCACCCGGGCCCGCCGCGAGGGGGACGGCTGGGTGCTCGACGGCACCAAGGCCTGGATCACCCACGGCGGGATCGCCGACTTCTACACCGTGATGGCCCGCACCGGCGAGGCCGGCCCGCGCGGCATCACCGCCTTCCTCGTCCCGGGCGACGCCCCGGGACTGAGCGCGGCCGCGCCCGAGCGCAAGATGGGCCTGAAGGGCTCACCCACCGCCCAGATACACCTGGACGGCGTCCGGGTCGGCGACGACCGCCGCCTCGGCGAGGAGGGGCAGGGTTTCGCCGTCGCGCTGGCCGCTCTGGACTCCGGGCGCCTCGGCATCGCCGCCTGCGCGACCGGCGTGGCCCAGGCCGCGCTCGACGCCGCGGTGGAGTACGCCTCCGGGCGCCGTCAGTTCGGCCGGCCGATCGCCGACTTCCAGGGCTTGCGGTTCCTCCTCGCCGACATGGCCACCCAGGTGGAGGCCGGACGGGCGCTCTACCTCGCGGCGGCCCGGCTGCGCGACGCGGGGCTGCCCTTCTCCCGGCAGGCCGCCATGGCCAAGCTGTTCTGCACGGACACGGCCATGAAGGTCACCACCGACGCGGTCCAGGTGCTCGGCGGGTACGGCTACACGGCCGACTTCCCCGTCGAGCGGCTGATGCGGGAGGCCAAGGTGCTCCAGATCGTCGAGGGCACCAACCAGATCCAGCGCATGGTCATCGCCCGTCACCTGGCCGGGCCGGAGAGCCGCTGAACCGGAAGACCGGGGCCGCCGCCAGCCGGGACCACTCCGGGTCGCGGCGGCCCGGCAGGGTCCGTCCGTGGCGGGCCCACTGCTGGACCACCGCGCGGTAGATGGGCGGGTCGGCCGCAGGGGGAATCGGTTCTTCCGGGCTGGGCGGCGGCACGGGGAGCCCGTGCCGGCGCCGTCCGTTCACGGAGGGCGAAGAGGTCATGCCAGGCGAACGCCGTGCCCCGCCAAGGGGTCACGGGTGCGCCGCCGTCCGGGGCCGCCCGCCCCTCGTCGCCGCCCCGCGCGAGTGGTGGGCCCGGCGGGCGGCGCGTACGCCGCCGCGCGGGAGCGGCCGGTGGGTCAGGCGGCCTGGCCGCCCACCCGCTGGAGGCCGATCGGCCGGGAGCCGGGGCCGCCCACGTGGGAGAACGGCTGCGTCCGCCAGTCCAGTGTCTGCGGCAGCGTCAGCAGTACGGCGGCCTCCTGGGCGTGACGGCCCGTCTCCTCGCCGGCCGGGAGCGCCTGGCCGGCCGGGCGCCCCGTGCCGGAGCAGACCGTGAGCCCGAACGGATCCCACGGGGTGGCGCACAGGGCGTGCTGGGGCAGCGTCTCCTCGTCGGCGAGGAGGGCGATGGGCTGCGCGCAGTCGGGGCACACGACGCGGAACATCCCGAAGGTCTCGTACGTGTCGAGCTCCTCCTCGGACTCCTCGACCGGGTCGGGCACCAGCTCGACGGCGGGCTGCTGCCTGCTGCGGGCAGCACGATGGGAACGCTTGGAACTCTGCATGGGTTTCTCCCCCTCGGGTGGGCCGACAAGGCGACTGCGGCCTCGACCACAGCAAGCACTTCCCTGGGAGATCGACGGGTAATCACTTCGCAGGCCAGGACACGGCCGCACGGATGTGGCCTTGGTCACATGCCGGGCGCACTTCGCCGTGAACGGCGTAACGTTCGCGCCCCTGTCCGCGCGCGAGCACCCGTCGCACGCCGGGAAGGCGCGGGCCTCTGCTCCGGGCCGCCGTCCGCCCACTGGTCCTCGTATGCGGTCCGCCGCCGGCGCCCTGTAGGTTCTTGCGCCATGGAGGACCTGGACCGTCAGATCGTGCAGTTGCTCGTCACTGACGGGCGGATGAGCTACACCGACCTGGGCAAGGCCACGGGCCTGTCCACCTCCGCCGTGCACCAGCGGGTGCGCAGGCTGGAGCAGCGCGGGGTGATCCGGGGCTATGCCGCCGTGGTCGACCCGGAGGCGGTGGGGCTGCCGCTGACCGCCTTCATCTCGGTCAAGCCCTTCGACCCCAGCGCCCCTGACGACATCGCCGAACGCCTCGCGGGCGTCCCGGAGATCGAGGCGTGCCACAGCGTCGCGGGCGACGAGAACTACATCCTCAAGGTCCGCGTCACCGCCCCCGTCGCCCTGGAGGACCTCCTCTCCCGGGTCCGCTCCCTGGCCGGCGTCTCGACCCGCACCACCGTCGTCCTCTCCACCCCCTACGAGGCGCGCCCGCCGCAGCTCTGACCGCCCCGCCCGTGGGCGCGCGAAGGAGCGGACCGGACGCACGTCCCGGCGCACCACGGCGCGCGGGAGGCGCCCCCGCGCGCCGTGCCGGCCCCCCGAGGGGCGAGACTGTCCCCCATGAGTGACAGCACCGCCCCGCCCCGCCCCGGACCCGCCGCCACCCGCACCGTGCTGCTGCGCGGCGGCGAGGTGCACAGCCCCGCGGACCCGTTCGCCACCGCGATGGTCGTCGAGCGCGGACAGGTCGCCTGGGTCGGTTCGGAGGGCGCCGCCGACGCCTTCGCCGACGGTGTGGACGAGGTCGTGCACCTGGACGGCGCCCTGGTCACCCCGGCCTTCACCGACGCCCACGTCCACCTCACCAGCACCGGCCTCGCCCGCACCGGCCTCGACCTCTCCGGCACCCGCACCGTCGAGCAGGCCCTCGACCTGGTCCGCGCCCACGCCGAGGCCCGCCCCCACGACCGGGTGCTGCTCGGCCACGGCTGGGACGCCGCCCGCTGGCCCGGCCAGTTCCCGCCCGGCCGCGCCCAGCTCGACGAGGCGACCGGCGGGCGCCCCCTGTACCTCTCCCGGATCGACGTCCACTCGGCGGTCGTCAGCAGCGCCCTGTTGGACCTGGTGCCCGGTGTCACCGAGCGCGCCGGGTACCGCCCGGACGCGCCCCTCACCGGCGACGCCCACCACGCCGTACGCGCCGCCGCGCTCGGCGCCGTGACGCCCGCCCAGCGGGCCGAGGCCCAGCGCGCCGCCCTGCGGGAGGCCGCCTCGCTGGGGGTCGGCTCCGTCCACGAGTGCGCGGGCCCCGAGATCAGCGGTGAGGACGACTTCACCGGCCTGCTGCGGCTCGCCGCCGAGGAGCCGGGGCCGCGCGTCACCGGCTACTGGGGTGAACCGGTCACCGGCCCCTTGGGCGCCGCCCGCATCCGCGACCTCGGCGCCCACGGCGCCGCCGGGGACCTCTTCGTGGACGGCGCCCTCGGCTCCCACACCGCCTGCCTGCACGCCCCCTACGCGGACGCCGGCCACACCGGGACCGCCCACCTCGACGCCGCCGCCGTCGCCGCGCACGTCGTCGCCTGTACCGAGGCCGGTCTTCAGGCCGGGTTCCACGCCATCGGGGACGCCGCGCTGACCGCCGTCGTCGAGGGCGTCCGCGCCGCCGCCGAGAAGACCGGACTCGCCCGGGTGCGCTCTGCCCGGCACCGCGTCGAGCACGCGGAGATGCTGACCGGGGAGACCCTGGCCGCCCTCGCGGAACTGGGCATGACCGCCTCCGTGCAGCCCGCCTTCGACGCCCTGTGGGGCGGCGAGGACGGCATGTACGCCCAGCGGCTCGGCGCCTCACGCGCGCGCACCCTCAACCCGTTCGCCGCGATGCTCCGCGGCGGCATCCCGCTGGCCTTCGGCTCCGACAGCCCCGTCACCCCCGTCGCCCCCTGGGAGGGCGTCCGGGCCGCCGCCTTCCACCACACCCCCGAGCACCGCGTCTCCGTCCGCGCCGCCTTCACCGCCCACACCCGGGGCGGCTGGCGGGCGATCGGCCGCGACGACGCGGGCGTCCTCGTCCCCGGCGCCCCCGCCGACTACGCGCTCTGGCGCACCGAGGAACTCCTGGTCCAGGCGCCGGACGACCGGGTCGCCCGCTGGTCGACCGACCCGCGCTCCGGCACCCCCGGGCTGCCCGACCTCACCCCCGGCGCCGACCTGCCGGTCTGCCTGCGGACCGTGGTGGGCGGCGAGACGGTGTACGTGCGCCCACCCGAGTGATCTGGCGGCGCGGCGCGCTCCCGGCGACTCGCCGTCCTTGCCCGGGCCCGCCGCGGGCACCCCGGGCCTGACCTGGACCTTCCCGAAGACGCCCCAGGTGACACGGGTGTTGACAGAACCGCGAGGCGGACGGGTAGGTTCGGCCGGGTCCACCACTGGACGCCCGACCGGGGAACCCCCGAACCGTCGCCGTACGCCACTGGGTCAGGGGCGGTACGCCACCAGGCGCACCGCCACTGGGAGCCAGGCCCAGCGCTCGCGCCGCGGGGACGAGGGACGTTCCGGCCGGCCGGCGGGTGCGACCCGGGTGGGGCCCGGAGGTTCAGTAGACAACGGTTCTCGGTCGACCCGCAGCCAGCGGTTCCCGGGCCGGCCCGAAGGACACCGGGCCCCCATTCCGCGCCGTCACCGGCACCGGAGCGTGTCCGGCCGCACACGCGGCACACCCGGTGGCCGGTCCGCCTCCGTCCCCGGCACCCTGACCATTAAGGTGGTTCCCTGTGCACGGACAGGTAAGGGGCAAAGGTGAACGACGGCGGTGACAGGGCTTCTTCGGCCCCGCGCGAGGAGTACGGTCCGCTCGGAACCACGCTGGTGATCATTCCGACCTACAACGAGGCCGACAACCTCGCGCCCGTCGTCGCCCGGGTCCGCGAAGCCGTCCCCGAGGCCCACGTCCTCGTCGCGGACGACAACAGCCCCGACGGCACCGGCAAGATCGCCGACGAACTCGCCGCCGACGACGAGCGGGTCCACGTCCTGCACCGGGCCGGCAAGGAAGGGCTCGGTGCCGCCTACCTCGCCGGGTTCCGCTGGGGCCTGGAGCACGACTTCGGCGTCCTGGTCGAGATGGACGCCGACGGCTCCCACCAGCCCGAGGAACTGCCGCGCCTGCTCACCGCCCTCAAGGGCGCCGACCTGGTCCTCGGCTCGCGCTGGGTGCCCGGCGGGCGGGTCGTCAACTGGCCGCGCAGCCGCCAGCTCCTCTCGCGCGGCGGCAGCACCTACTCGCGCCTGCTGCTGGACGTGCCGCTGCGCGACATCACCGGCGGGTACCGCGCCTTCCGCCGCGAGACCCTGGAGAGGCTCGGCCTGACCGAGGTCGCCTCGCAGGGGTACTGCTTCCAGGTCGACCTCGCCCGCCGAGCCGTCCAGGCCGGCTGCTCCGTGGTGGAGGTGCCCATCACCTTCGTGGAGCGCGAACACGGCGACAGCAAGATGAGCCGCGACATCGTCGTGGAAGCCCTCTGGCGCGTCACCGCCTGGGGCGTCGGCGGCCGCGTCAACAAGGTTCTCGGGCGTACGCCGGACTGACCGGCGCGCGCCTGCCGCGGCCGCGCACCGGGCACGGCCGACAGGTCTTGATCGTCCCGCCGCCACGTCCCTGGCACCGGCCAGGCACACTGGAGTCATGACGACTGGCGCACCGCCTCCCGCCCCCAACGCTCCGCGCTCCCGCCTGAGAACCTTTTTGCCGCTCGCCCTGGTGGTGTGGCTGGTCCTGGAGGTCTGGCTGCTCACCCGCGTCGCCGAGGCGACCAGCGGGTTCATCGTGTTCCTGCTGCTCCTGGCCGGTGTCGTGGCCGGCTCCGCGGTGATCAAGAGGGCCGGCCGACGAGCCCTGCGGAAGTTCCAGGAGACCGTCGCCCAGCAGCAGCGGGGCGTCACGCCCGAGACCGACCGCAGCGGCGGCAACGCCTTCCTGCTGATCGCCGGGCTGCTGCTCATCCTGCCGGGGCTGGTCTCCGACCTTCTCGGCCTGATCCTGCTGCTGCCCCCGGTCCGCACCGCGCTGGCCCGCCGCGCCGAACGTTCACTGGAACGGCGGATGGCCGCGGCCGGCCCCGGTTCCTTCGGCGGCGCCTTCCAGCAGGCCAGGATGCGTGCCCCCGACGGCAAGGTCGTCCAGGGTGAGGTCGTCCGCGACGACGAGCCGCCGCGGCCCGGCCACGACGACGACCCCCGCCCGCCACTCACCCCCTGAGACGCTTCCTGCCCCCGCCCGGGTCCGCCCGGCGGGGGCACCGCACCGCACGGGCCGGGCCGGTGCTCCGGGCGTGGAGAAGCCCGTGGGCCGTGCCACCCGGTGGAGGGGTCGCACGGCCCACGGGCCGAAACGGTGCGTCAGGCGCTCCGGAAGTGCCTCAGGCGGACTTCCGGCTGTCCCGCGGGTGCACCGCGATGTTCATGGCGCCGGAACGGAGGACCGCCAGCCGCTCGGCCAGCACCTCTTCCAGCTCCTCCCGCGTGCGCCGCTCCATCAGCATGTCCCAGTGCGTACGTGCGGGCTTGCCCTTCTTCTCCTCGGGTCCGTCGCCGTCCACCAGAAGTGCCTGGGCGCCGCAGACCTTGCACTCCCACTCCGGCGGAATCTCGGCCTCAACCGAGAACGGCATCTCGAATCGATGTCCGTTCTGGCATGCGTACTCCACGGCCTGGCGCGGGGCCAGGTCGATGCCGCGGTCGGTCTCGTAGCTCGTCACCACGAGGCGCGTGCCGCGAAGAGCTCGCTCACTCATGAATCGTGCCTCCCGGGCTTGTCGCCCACAGGACAGGTGTCGCTGTCGTCGTCATCCGGTCAACGTCCGGTCGGCGGTAAAGATTCCCGTCAGGGTCATGCGTCGCCGTCGTAGCCGCCCCTTGTTGTACCCACCATCGCCCGGTTTGTCACGTCTGGCCGGGGATGTGCGACCTCACCGCGCGCACTTCACACGCAGTAACGGTACGCCTGGCGAGCCAAACGCGTACACTACCGCCGTTTCGCCGTCCGCGCTAAATCCGGCCCGGCGCGGCATTGCCCGCGTCCAGGACGGCTCTGCGTACGGGTACCCGGGCCAGCAGCGCGAAACCGATCACGAAGAAGAGGACCAGCGAGAGGATCGCGTCCCGGTAGCTGCCCGTGAGCTGGTAGGTGAGGCCGAACAGCAGCGGACCCAGCCAGCTCATGCCCCGGTCACTCATCTCGAACGCCGCGAAGTACTCGGCCTCCTTTCCCGCGGGCACCAGGTGGGAGAAGAGCGAACGCGACAGCGCCTGGGTGCCGCCCAGAACCGTGCCGATGAAGGCCGCCAGCACGAAGAACCAGACCGGCGACCCGGCGGGCAGGAAGTACCCGGCGGCCAGGATCAGGGTCCAGACCACCAGCGAGCCCAGGATCGTGCGCTGCGCGCCGTGCCGGTCGGCCAGTCGCCCCATGCCCAGTGCCCCGGCCACCGCGAGGACCTGCACCAGCAGCACCGCCACGATCAGCGTGGACTGGTCCAGGCCCAGTTCCTCCGAGCCGAAGACCGACGCCTGGCTGATCACGGTCTGCACGCCGTCGTTGTACATCAGGTACGCCAGCAGGAACCCCAGGGTCAGCGGATGGCGGCGCATGTCCTTGACGGTCGCCGTGAGCCGGCCCCAGCCGCCGCGCCGGGCCGCCACCGCCCTGGGGCTCACCCGGCGGTCGCGCAGCCGGCGCAGCGGGACCAGCGTGAACGCGCCCCACCAGACGCCCGCCGAGGCGAGGCAGATCCGCACCGCCGTCCCCTCGCTCAGCCCGAAGGACTCGTGCGCGGTGTACAGCACCAGGTCGGCCAGCAGGACCAGGGCGCCCGCCGCGTAGCCGAACGCCCATCCCTTCGAGGAGACGGCGTCGCGCTCCTCGGGTGCGGCGATCTGGGGCAGATAGGAGTTGTAGAGGACCATCGAGACGGCGAGTGAGGCGTTGGCGACCACCAGCAGCAGGCCGCCGAGGAGGTACCGGTCGCCGTCGAGGAAGAACATGCCGGCCGTGGCGGCCGCGCCCAGGTAGGCGGAGAGGGCCAGCAGCGGCTTCTTGCGGCCGGTGCGGTCCGCGGCGGCGCCCGCCACCGGCATCACCGCGATCGCCAGGATCACCGACAGGGAGACCGCGTACGCGAAGAAGGAGCCCGCGGCGACCGGTATGCCGAGCGGATGGACGTATCCCTCGGCGTCGGCGGCCGTCCTGGCGACCGTGGTGAGGTACGGGCCGAGGAAGACGGTGAGGACGCTGGTGGAGTAGACCGAGCAGGCCCAGTCGTAGGCGTACCAGCCGCGCTGCTCGCGGCGTCTGGCGTCGGCCCGGCCCGACTCCTCGGCAGGTACGGTCCCGCTGCTCATCGTCTTCCCCCTCGCTCCGGGCCGCCGCGTGGGCCGGACGGGCTCAGGCCCACTGCCCCCGGTCGCGCAGCACATCGCGCAGTGTGCCGATGTGATCGGTCATGATGCCATCGACGCCGAGCTCCAGGAGGGCGGCCATCCGCCCGGGATCGTTGACGGTCCACACGTGCACCTGGAGCCCCCGCGCGTGGGCCGCGCGCACGAAGCGGCCGTCCACCACCGGGACGCCGTACTGCGCCTCGGGGACCTGCACGCAGACCGCGGAGCCACGCACCGCCGCCGGCAGTCCCCAGGAGCGCAGCCGCAGGCCGAGCACGCCGCGTACCCCGTAGGAGGTGGCCAGGCGCGGGCCGCCGAGTCGCCGGGCGCGGGCCACCCGGCTCTCCGAGAAGGAGCCGACGCAGACCCGTTCCCAGGCGTCCGCCCGCTCGATCAGCTCCAGCAGCGGGCGCAGCGCGGGCTCCGCCTTCACGTCGACGTTCCAGCGCGCCCCGGGGAAACGTTCCAGCAGCTCGTCGAAGCGCGGAACCGGCTCGCGGCCCGCCACCCTGGCCCGCGCCACCTCGCTCCAGGGCAGGTCGGCGATGCGGCCGGCGCGGTCCGTGACCCGGTCCAGCGTCGCGTCGTGGAAGGCGGCGAGCACCCCGTCCGCGGTGAGGTGGACGTCGGTCTCCAGGTACCGGTAGCCCGCCGCGACGGCCTCGGAGAAGGCCGCGGTGGTGTTCTCCCGGCCGCCGGCCGCCCCGCCACGGTGGGCGAAGGGCAGCGGGCCGGGGTGGTCCAGGTACGGATGGCGGGCCGGGGGCCTCGAAGCGGTCACGGAGGCAGTATCGCCCCGTCGGCCGCGGCGGCCGGGCGCGGGGCCGCGGTGGCCGGGACCGCGAAGAGCCTCAGGAACCACTGGGCCAGCGGCCCGATGGACAGGGCGTACACCACCGTGCCCACGCCGACGGTGCCGCCGAGGGCGAAGCCGGTCACCACCACCAGCACCTCGATGCCGGTGCGGACCAGCCGCACGGAGCCGCCGGTGACCTGGTGCAGGCCGGTCATCAGGCCGTCGCGCGGACCGGGACCGAACCGGGCGGCGATGTACAGGCCGGTCGCTGCTCCGTTCAGGACGACGCCGGTGACCATCAGCGTCACCCGGACGGCGAGGTGCCCGGTGGAGGGGAGGAGGGCCAGTGTCGCGTCCAGCGCGACACCGACCACGAAGACGTTGCAGACCGTGCCGAGGCCGGGCCGCTGGCGCAGGGGTATCCACAGCAGCAGCACCGCCGCGCCGACCACGATCGACACCACCCCCATCGACAGCCCGCTCAGCTCCGACAGGCCCTGCTGGAACACCCCCCACGGCTCCAGTCCGAGCCCGCCCCGCACCAGCAGGGCGACGCTCACCCCGTACAGCACGAGGCCGGTGGACAACTGGACGAGGCGGCGGGGGAGCCGGCGCTCGTGCAGGCGTGGCGTGAGGAACACCGCGACCTCCTGGCTGGTGACAGTGGACTGACACGTGTCACTGTGTGGCGTGCGAACAACGGCCGGACAGGGCCAATTCGGGGAAGGTGGACCGACTTCATGACCCAGTGGACCTCGGTGACCGGTGCGGCACAACTCGCCCGCCTGCTCGCCTCGCAGTCCTGGCAGACCCGTACCGGCCCCGGCGGACGCCGTCCTCCGGCCTACCGCGCCCTCGCCGACGGCGTCCGGCTGCTCGTCCTGGAGGGCCGCGTCCCCGTCGCCGCCCGCCTGCCCGCCGAACGCGAGCTGGCTCTCGCCCTCGCTGTCAGCCGCACCACCGTGGCCGCCGCCTACGAGGCGCTGCGCGGCGAGGGGTTCCTCGCCTCCCGGCGCGGCGCCGGGAGCTGGACGGCCGTCCCGGCGGGCAACCCGCTGCCCGCCCGCGGCCTCGAACCGCTGCCCCCCGAAGCCCTCGGCGCCCTCATCGACCTCGGCTGCGCCTCGCTGCCCGCCCCCGAACCGTGGCTGACCCGCGCCGTCACCGGTGCGCTGGAGTCCCTGCCGCCGTACGCCATGACACACGGCGACTACCCGGCCGGCCTGCCCGACCTGCGGGCCACGCTCGCCGAGCGGTACACGCGGCTGGGCATCCCGACCATGCCCGAGCAGATCATGGTCACCACCGGGGCGATGGGCGCCATCGACGCCATCTGCCACCTCTTCGCCCCGCAGGGCGAGCGCATCGCGGTCGAGTCGCCCAGCTACGCCAACATCCTCCAGCTCATGCGGGAGGCCGGCGCCCGGCTGGTCCCGGTCGCCATGGCCGACCGGCTGCGCGGCTGGGACCTGGACCGCTGGCGCCAGGTGCTGCGGGACGCCGCTCCCCGGCTCGGCTACGTCGTCGCCGACTTCCACAATCCCACCGGTGCCCTCGCCGACGAGGAGCAGCGCCGCGCCCTGGTGGAGGCCGCCCGGTCGGCGGGGACCGTGCTCGTCGTCGACGAGACCATGACCGAACTCGCCCTCGACCCGGAACTCGCCCCCGCCCCCGACGGCACCTCCGCCCTGCCCCGCCGGGTCTGCGCCTTCGACCCGGCGGGCTCCACCGTGATCACGGTCGGCTCCGCGAGCAAGGCCTTCTGGGCCGGGATGCGGATCGGCTGGGTACGGGCGGCTCCCGACGTGATCCGCCGCCTGGTCTCCGCCCGCGCCTACGCCGACCTCGGCACCCCCGTCCTCGAACAGCTCGCCGTGCACTGGCTGCTCTCCGGCGGCGGCTGGGAGGAGGCCGTGCGGCTCCGCCGCGATCAGGCGCGCGAGAACCGCGACACCCTGGTCGCCGCCGTCCGCCGGGAACTGCCCGACTGGAGTTTCGAGGTGCCGCGCGGCGGCCTCACCCTCTGGGTGCGCACCGGGGGCCTCTCCGGTTCCCGCATCGCCGCCCTCGGCGAACAGGTCGGCATCCGCGTCCCCTCCGGCCCGCGCTTCGGCGTCGACGGGGCCTTCGAGGGGTACGTCCGGCTGCCGTTCACCGTCGGGGGGGCGGTGGCCGACGAGGCGGCGGTGCGGCTCGCGGCCGCCGCCCAACTGGTCCGCGAGGGGGTGCGCGGCGGCGCTGAGTCCCCGCGCAGCGTGGTCGCCTGAGAAACGGCCGCGCCCCGCGGGGCGCGCGGGGCGCGGGGCGCGCGGATCAGCTGTCGGCGCCCGCCGGGACGGCGGGGGGCGCGGCGGGCGCCGGGGGGACCGTGAGCGGCTGGGGGCGCGGCGGCAGCAGCTCCAGCACGGCACGCCGGTCGGCCTCGGCCGTCCCCTCGTCGTACGGGTCGGGCGCGGCCGGCACCTGGAGGCGCTGGACGGGGCCGTCGCCGAGCCGGACCCAGCCCCGGCCGGGCGGGGCCGCGGCGGGCGTCGAGGTGTTGGGCGGGGCGCCGAGCACCAGGGCGACCTGGGCGGCGGAGGCGCGTCCCAGCACGACGCGGGCCCGGGTGTGGCGGCGTACCGGTTCGGCCAGGGCCTCGGTGGAGTCGAACTGCTCGGCCACCACCACGGTGACCTGGGCGGCGCGGCCGTGCCGCAACGGGACCTGGAGCAGACTCTGCGGGTCGGGCCTGCCCCCGGCCCCGGCCAGGTGCGCGAGGGCGGCGGGGCGGTCGACCAGGATCCACAGTGGGCGCCGGGTGTCCGGAGGCGGCGGATGGCCTTCCTGGCGGGCCCGGTTGGCGGCGATGAGCCGGCGTTCCGTCTCGTGGCAGGCCCATTCCAGGCCGGTGAGGGCGCCGTCGAGGTCGCACTCGACGGCGAGGACGCCCTCGCGGCCGGTCAGACAGGCGTACTCGCCGGTGCCGCCGCCGTCCACCACCAGTACGTCCCCCTGGCGCAGCGCCTGGAGGGCGAGGGAGCGCAGCAGTGAGGTGGTGCCGCTGCCGGGGTGGCCGACCGCCAGCAGATGCGGCTCGGTGGCGCGGGCACCGGTGCGCCACAGGACGGGGGGCTCGTCCCGGGGCTCGCCGTCGGGACCGGTGACGGGCAGGGTGCGGGCGGTGTCGGCGGCGTCGGTGAAGCCGAGCAGGTGCTCGCCGGGGGTGGTGGCGAAGGGCTGGGCGGTGAGGTCCGAGGGCAGGGGGGCGACGGCGGCGACGGTGAGTTCGTTGCCCTGTTCGTTCCAGTCGAAGCGGTACTCGCGGCCGCGGCCGAGCTTGGCGGCGAGGACCTGTTCGACGCGGAGCCGGGACTCGGGCTCGGCGTCGGGGAAGTAGCCGGGATAGCGCAGTAGCAGCCGGTCCGGGTGGCCGCTCCCGTCGAAGCTGTGCGAGGCGACGGCCTTCTCCCAGTCGCCGCCGTAGCTGTAGAGGGGCGCGGGGTCCTCCGGGACGGAGAAGTAGGGGACGAGCGACTCGTGGAGCGAGGCGAGCCGCCGCGTCCGCGCGTCGTCCAGGCCGGCGGGCGCGGCGGGCTTGCGGTCCCGGCCGGTCCAGGCGGCCGTGGCGAGCAGGGCGGCCAGCGCGAGCGGCAGTCCGTACCGGACGAGGGAGAGGACCAGCAGGACCGCGGCGATCAGGAAGAGCAGCGGGCCGCGCCGGTCCTTCGGGGTGTCGGCCCACTTGCGCCGTCCGGCGGCCGCCAGGCGGCGCAGGCCACGGGTGATCGTGATCAGCGGATGGAGGACGTCCGTGGCGTTGTCCGCCGCCGACCGGGCCAGCTCACGGCTCCGGACGATCGGGGCGGTGCCGCCGCGCAGGATGCTGGGGAGTGGGCGCCGGGCCACGTCTTGACTCCTGGGGGTGCGGGTGCGGGGAGCGGACGGTCAGAACTTGATCCCGCCCAGCAGCCCGGCGAGGCTCGCGCCGCCCGCCGTGATGCTGGGGGCGATGGCGGTACCCGCCAGGTAGAAGCCGAAGAGCGCGCAGACCACGGCGTGGGACGCCTTGAGGCCGTCCTTCCGGAAGAACAGGAAGACGATGATGCCGAGGAGGACGACGCCGGACATGGACAGGATCATGAGAGTTCTCCTGGTGGGTGGGGACGATCACCATCAGTTGTTCCAGGCTCACAGCATGTATCTGTACGACAAAAGGTGCAAATGGGGTAACCGGGGGTGTTTTCACTCGGCTGGTACGTCCCTGGAGGTGCCCGGCACCGGACGGTGGCAGCCTCGGCCCGTGCGCCCCTGGCCGTCCGGGCCCTCGCCCCGGGGCGTGCCCTGACGCCCCGGCGGTGGCAGTACCCTGGCGATTCACCCGGACGGCCCCCCGCCGTCCCGCCGGCCGGGCGCCCGCCCGGCCCGCGCAGCCACCCACCCCCGCACGAGAACGAAAAGGGCGTACCGCCGATGAGTGAGGCACCCGACCCCGAGGTCGTCGAGCTGGCCACCAAGATCTTCGACCTGGCGCGCGAGGGGCAGCACGCCCGGCTGGCCGCCTACGTCGACGCCGGCGTTCCCGTCAACCTCACCAACGACCAGGGCCACACCCTCGTCATGCTCGCCGCCTACCACGGCCACGCGGACGCCGTCCGCGTGCTGCTGGAGCGCGGCGCCGACCCCGACCGGGCCAACGACCGGGGCCAGACCCCGCTCGCGGGAGCCGTCTTCAAGGGCGAGGACGCGGTCGTCACCGCCCTCCTCGACGGCGGCGCCGATCCGGCCGCCGGTACCCCCTCCGCGGTGGACACGGCCCGCATGTTCGGCAAGGACGACCTGCTCGCCCGGTTCACCGCCGCCCAGGACGGTCCTGGCGCGGCCTGAACCGCGCCGACCGGGGACGCCCGTTAAATCTGGTCGCGGCGCCGCGAGCCGCTGAGCCATCATGACGTCGTGATTCACGAACGCGCGAGCTGGGCAGGAGCCGCATCATCGCGCGCACCGTGAACCGGCCCTCCCCGCGCCCCGTGGCCCGGGGACACCCTTGGGGCCATGGACGAGAGGCAGAGACGATGGACATCAGCACCCGACAGCGGACGAGCGTGAAGAACGTCAAGACCGGTTGCGGCGCGGCCAGGTAGTGCACCGTCCCCGGTTGCGTCGACAGCTTGATGTGAGGCTCATCCATGTGTGATTCCGTCGATCCGGTCATAGCGCCCAGCGGCACCCTCCTCGGCCTGCTCCAGCGGGGCAGGGGGGACGGCACGCTGCACGCCCTGACCGCCCCCCGTTCCGAGGCGCTCGCCGCCCTCGACCAGTGCGTCCTGCGCGACCCCCGCCACGACTGGCGGGTGGAGAACCGCTCCCTCTACTACGCCCGGCTCTACCTCGACCTGGACGGCTCCCTGGACGCCGTCGAGGCGCACCTCTTCGCGCCCGAGGACCACGCCGCCCCGGGCGAGGAACGCACCGGCCTGGCCGTCAGCGTCCTCGGCCACCTCGCCTCCTACGGTCGCGAGGACGCCCTGGCGCTCCTGCGCCGGTACGCGGCCCACGGCGCCAACTGGCCCTGGGCCCTGGACGAACTGGCCGTACGCGACGACGACGCCGCCCTCGCCGCGCTGGCCGCCCCCGTCCTCGCCCGGTTCCCCGCCACCGCCGAGGGCGAGGCGGAACTGGCCGCCGCGGCCGGCGACAGCTACGAACCGAGGCCCTGGCACCTCTGGGCCGAGGACCCCGACCCGGCGGTCGGCCCGCGCGTCAAGGCGGCCCTGGAGCGGTCCTCCTTCGGCCTGTGGCAGCGCCAGCTCACCGCCCCCGACCGCCCGCAGTGGAGCGTGGACGGAGTCCTGAGCTGGGCCCAGGAGGGCCACGACCGCGGCAACGACCGCCACGTGCCCGCCGCCCGGTGCCTGGCCACCGTCGCCACCGCCGCCGACCGGCCGGCGCTGCTGGCCGCCGCCCGCGGCGGACTCGACGGGGCGCGCGCCGCCGCCCTCAGCCACCTCGCGCGCACCGGCGACCCGGCGGCGCTCGACCTCATCGAGGCCGCCGTCGCCGACGGCTCGCCCGTGGTCCGCGAGGCCGCCGTCGAGTCGCTGGGGCGGATGGAGGGCGACACGGTCCTCGCCCGTGCCCGTCGCTGGGCCCCGCGCCCCGACGCCCTCGGCTCCGCCGCCGGACGACTCCTCGCCTGCCGGGGCCGGACCGGCGACGGCCCCCTGGTCCTCGCCGCGCTGCGCGAAGCGGTGCGCGGCCACGGCCCCGACGGGCCCGCCCTGTGGTGCCTGGTGGACGGCGCCGGGCGCCTCGGCATCGCGCAGGCCGCGCCGGTCCTGCGCCACCTCTACCGCGAGACGGCCTCCTCCCACCTGCGCGGCCGCACCGCCCAGGCGCTGGCCGCCACCGACGCCTCCTTCGCCAGCGGCTTCGCCGTCGAATGCCTCTGGGACTGCGAGGAGACCACCCGCGAGGTAGGCGCCCGCCACGCCGCCACCGGCGACCAGCGCGTCGTCGGCCGCCTCCGCCGCCTGGCCGCCGACCCGGCCGAGGAGGCGGAGGTCCAGACCGCGGTCCGCAGCCGCATCGGGCCGGACACGGCGGCGATCTGACGAGCCGCCGGGGCAGGGGGACCCCGGCGGTCGCACGGCACCGCGGCCCGGGCCCGCGGAGCACCGTCGCCGGCCGCGTGGGCCAGAGACGAGGCGGCCCGGCACGGGCGGGGCACGGCGCACCGAGACCCGACGCCGCACCGGCGGCGGCGCGAGCGACGCCGACGCGGCGACAGGCCATGTCACGTCCTTTTCTGGCACCTTGAGGACGTGGCCGGACCGGGCGACGAGGGAAGGCGCGGAGAGGGCACGGCCACCGCGCCCCACGGGCCCTTCGGCCGGCCCGGGCCCCGCGGCACCCCGCCCCCGCCCCGGCGGCCGCCCGCACCCGTCTCCTCGACGGTACGTTTCGCCCGATGTCGGAGCGAGGATCTAGGCTGTCCCCCGTGACTTCGCCCGCCTCCACGGAACCCGCTCCGTCCCAGCTCAGCGCGGGGCCGCGCCCGGCGCCGGGCCCGGCCGCCGACGAGGGCCTGGCGCGGCGGCTGCGGGCGCTGGCCTGCACGGCGCCGCTGCACGACCTGGACACCCGCAAGGCCAACCTGGCGGGGGAGTACGCGGGGTACGCGATGGCCGAGGTGGCCCTGGCCGCCATCGACCTGGTCACGCTCCACATGGACTTCGACACCGGCGCCGACCACGAGCAGATAGTGGCCAGGCTGCTGCCCCGCATCGCCGCCCAGGCCCCGGCCCGCCCCGCCGCCGAGCACGAGCGGGTCGCCCGCTGGGTCCTGGAGAACCTCGTCAACGTCGGCAGCGTCGACCGCGGTTTCCGCGCCGTGTACGGCACGTTCGCGCCCGACGGGAGCTACGTCCGCCGCGACTACGACTTCAAACTGGTGGAGGAGGTCCCCGGCCGCGGCGGCAGCGTCTACCTCCGCACCACCGACGAGGCGGTCAACGTCCTGGTCGGCGCCCTCGACACGGACGTCACCAGCGCCCAGATCGCCGCCGAGGTCAAGCTGGAGGTGCTCATCAACCGGGGCCGCCTCGCCGACGCCCAACTCGCCGCCGAACAGGCCCGGTACCGCACCGTCCAGTACTCCGAGACGCTCCGCCGCGCCCTCGACGCCACCCGGCGCAACGTCCGAGCCGTCGACTGGCTCGGCGCCGTCCCCGACATGATCGCCGAGGCGCTCGACCACGTGGCCGACCGCTACCGCCACGAGAACGCCATCCTCACCAACATCCGCAAGGCCCGTGACGAGTCCGAGGACCCCGAGCAGAAACGGCGCGCCGCCGAACTGGTCGACATCGTCAAGGACTGCATCCGCCGGCACACCCAGCTCCAGGCCCGGCTCCTCGAAGCGGGCCCGCTCTTCCGCGCCGAGCAGGACCGCCAGGCGTTCGCCGCCCCCGCCGCCCGGACCGGCGTCGACCTCTACGGCCAGCTCCTCGCACCGCTGCTGCCGCTCCCCGTCGAGCAGGCCTCGCGCGCCACCGACGCCTGGTTCGCCCACGGCACCGGCCTGCGCACCCCCGCCTCGGTCCGCGTCGGCGACCTGGTCGACCTGCTGCTCACCCCGCCGGTCGAACGCGCCCACCTCGGCGCCGAGATGCCCGAGCCGGACCTGATCGCCACCCCGGACGACAGCCGCTTCAGCGAGGAGCAGCTCGCCACCGCCCGCGACCTCCTCGACCTCGAGTGGGACGCGCCCCGCCGCCTCTCCGGACTGCTGGCCGAGGCCCGCCGCCGCGACGACGACCCCTACGGCCTGCCGTACCTGGTGGCCCTCATCGCGGTGCACGCGGCCTCCCCGCCGGTCGGCACCGCCTACCGCCAGGGCGAGCGGCGCCTGCTGTTCGCCGTGGACGACGGCACCGAACTCGACGACCCCCACTTCGGCGGCGCCGACCTGATCGTCGGCAGCGCCCTCCTCGACGCCGCGGGCATGGCCGCCGACCGCACGGAGTCGGCGTGACCGCCGCCCGCCGCGCCCCGTCCCCCCGCCTCCCGGCCCCGTACCGCCGCCCGGGCACGTCCCACCACCAGGAGCACCACCCGTGACCGAGCAGAGCACCGAGCCCGTCCGGGAGAACGCCGGCGCCCCGGCGCCGCACGCCCCCGCCGTCACCCCCGCCGACGCCGCCGACGCCGCCCGGCTGGTCTCCTTCGGCCTCCAGCCCCGGCTCCAGCCCGCCCGGGACGCCGAGTACGGAGAACTCCTGCGCCGGTACCGCGAGGACCCGCCCTTCGCCCGGCTCGCCGACGCCGTCGCCACCGGACTCGGCCTGATCGTCCTGGAGGTCTCCGACCGGGCCGGGATGGCCGTGACCGCCGCCGAGGACTCCGTCTTCGCGGTCCGCATGGGCGACTACGCCCGGCGCGCCTCCACCGACTCCGCCGACCGTTTCCTGCACGGCCTGGCCCATCTCGCGCTGGCCGCCATGGCGTTCCCCCGGCCCGAGGACCTCGCCGACGACGGCTACATCGGCCGCGTCACCGTCAACGGCGTGGACGCCTTCGTCCGCCACGCCTGCCGCAAGCTGGAGGAGCACGCCGAGGAGCGGGGCGACAACACCGACCCGGTCTCCGAAGCCCCCGGCCTGGAGGCGGCCTGGCGCGTCTGGGCCCGGCGCAGCTCCACCGGCGCCACCAAGGACGCCCGCCGGCTCGCCGGTTCCACCACCGGCATCGTCGGCAAGGCCGCCGCCTTCCTCACCGAGTCCGGCTTCCTCCAGCGCACCGGCGACGAGGCCGGCGGTACGTACCGCACCACCGCCCGCTACCAGCTCCAGGTCCGCGACCTCGCCGGCGGCGCCGCCATGAGCGAACTGATCGCCCTCGGCATCGTCCCCGTCAGCGACGGCACCGCCACCCTGCTCCCGCCCGACGAGGGCGACGACCTCGACCTGGTCGCCGACGCCGGACTGCCCTTCTCCTGACCGGCCCGGCCGCCCGCCCACCGCCTGCCCCCGCCGTCCGGCCGCCGCCGGACCGTACCGATCGCAACGAGAGTCCGCCGCCATGTACGAGCTGTCCCGGGTCCGTCTCTACTCCATCGGACCCGCAGGCGCCCGGTACGCCGACACCGTCCTGGACCTGCGCGGAGTCGGCAGGGCCGTACCCGAACCGGCCCCCGCGCAGGCGGAGTTCTTCGAGGAGGAGCCGGTCGGGCCGCCCCGCAGGCCCGCACCCGCCGGCGTCCTCTTCCTGGAGAACGGCGGTGGGAAGTCGGTGCTGCTCAAGCTGATCTTCTCGGTGATGCTGCCGGGCCACCGCAACACCCTCGGCGGTGCCAGCTCCGGCGTGCTCCGCAAGTTCCTGCTCGCCGACGACTGCGGCCACGTCGCCCTGGAGTGGCAGCACACCCTCACCGGCGAGACCGTCGTCGTCGGCAAGGTCAGCGAATGGCGCGGCCGCCAGGTCTCCCACGACCCGCGCAAGTTCGCCGAAGCCTGGTACTCCTTCCGCCCCGGGCCCGGCCTCAGCCTCGACTCGCTGCCCGTCGCCGAGTCCACCACCGTCCCCGCACCCGTCGAAGGCGCCTCCGGGGCACGCGGCAGGCGCCGCACCATGAAGGGGTTCCGCGACGCCCTCACCGACGCCGGGAAGTTCTACCTCCACCTCGACGTGCACTGGGAGGAGACCCACGAGCGCTGGACCGAGCACCTCGGCGAACTCGGCCTCGACCCCGAACTCTTCCGCTACCAGCGGGAGATGAACGCCGACGAGGGCGAGGCGGCCGGCCTCTTCGCGGTCAAGAAGGACTCCGACTTCACCGACCTGCTGCTGCGCGCCGTCACCGACACCCGCGACACCGACGGCCTGGCCGACCTCGTCCACGGCTTCGGCCACAAACTCGGCCGCCGCGCCGAGCTCATCGCCGAACGCGACTTCACCGCCGGCTCCGTCGACCTCCTCGGCCGCATCGTGGAGACCACCGCCGAACGCGACCGCAGCCGCGACATCCACGCCGCCGCCGAACGCCGCACCCGCACCCTCGCCCGGGGTCTCGCTGTCCGCGCCCGTCACGAACGCGCCCGCACCGGTGACCTCGCCCAGCAGGTCACCACCGCCGCCCACCGCGTCACCGAGGCCGACGGGGCCCGCTCCCACCGCGCCCTGACCGCCGCCGAACTCGCCTACCGGCACGCCTCGCTCGCCCTCACCGTCGCCGAGAAGGCCGCCGCCGCCCAGCGCCGCGAACTGGCCGACGCCCGCACCCTGCACGCCGCCTGGCAGGCCGCCGAGGCCGTACTGCGCCACCGCGCCGCCGCCGACCGGTCCACCCGCGTCGCCGACGCCATCCGCGAGGCCGAACGCGACGCGGCCCCGGCCCTCGCCGCCCGCTCCCAGGCCGCCACCGCGCTCGTCCGCGCCCTCGACGCCGCCGCCCGCGAGGGCGAGGAGGTCGCCACCGAACTGGAGGAGCGCGCCGCCCACCTCCAGGAGGAGGGCGAGGCCGCCCACCGCGACGCCACCGCCGCCGCCACCGAGGCCCAGCGCGCCCGCAGCGAGACCGGCCACCTGCGCCAGCGCCTCGCCGAGGTCGAGCAGGAGACCGAGGAGGCCGTACGCGCCGGCTGGCTGGAGGCCGGCGCGGCCGACGCCGACCCCGCCCGGGCCGCCCTCGCCGCCACCGACGCCGAGCAGGAGGCGGCCGCAGCCTGGGAGAGCGCCCGTGAACGCGCCCACCGCGCCGCCGACCACGCCAAGGAGTGCGCCGCCGACGAGGCCCGCGCCGACCTGGCCGCCGCCCGCGCCCACGACGCCGCCGACGCCGCCGTCCGCGCCCACGACGCCGAGCAGCGGACCGCCGCCGTCCTCGCCGCCGAACCGCGGCTCGCCGAACTCCTCGGCCTGCCCGCGCCCGACGGCGACGAGGGCCCGCTCACCGCCGGTGAACTCGACCGCTCCGCCGACCGCCTCGCCGCCCTGCTGGACGAGGGCGTCACCGCCGCCGAACGCCAGCTCTTCGACCTGCGCACCGCCGCCGCCGACGACACCCGCATCCTCGGCGCCCTCGGCGACGGCGGGCTGCTGCCGCCCGGCCCCGACGTCCTCGCCACCGTCGAGTACCTCGGCGAACAGGGCATCCCGGCCCTGCCCGGCTGGCGCTACCTCGCCCAGGCCGTCGACCCGGCCGAGCACGCCGCCGTCCTCGCCGCCCGGCCCGAACTGGTCGACGGCGTCGTCATCACCGACCCCGACACCCACAGCCGCGCCCGCGCCGTGCTCTCCGACGCCGCCCTGCTGCCCCGCTCCGCCGTCGCCGTCGGCACCTCCGCCGCCCTCCTGGCCCCCGCGCGGACGGCCGGCGACGCCGAGGAACAGGGCGTCTTCCTCGTGCCGCCGAACCCGGCCATGCACGACGAGTACGCCGCCGACGAGGAACGCCAGACCCTGCGCGCCCGCGCCGCCGCCCGCGACGAGGAGATCCGCGCCCTGGCCGCCCGCCTCGCCAAGGACCGGGAGCTGGCCGCCCGGCTCACCTCCTGGCGGACCGGCTGCCCGGCGGGGCACCTCGCCCAGCTCCGCGCCACCGCCGACCACGCCCAGGAGCACGCGGACACCGCCGCCCACACCCTCCAGCGGGCCCGGGCCGCCCGCGCCGAGGCCGACGAGGCGGCCACCGAGGCCGCCCGCGTCCGCGACGACAGCCAGGAACGCGCCCAGCGGGCCCGCCGAGCCGCCGACGCCCTCGCCGGTCTCGCCCACCGCCTGCGCGAACGCCCCCGCTGGCAGGCCGCCCTGCGTGAACTGGCCGAGACCGCCGCCACCAGCGAGGAGCGCGCCCAGACCTGCCTGGACCGGGCCCGCGCCGCCGACGAGGACCGCCGCGCCGCCCAGCGTGCCGCCGACGACGCCCGCCGTACCGCCCGCGCCCTGCGCGCCGAACGCGCCGAGATCGCCGGAGTCCCCGACGACGCCCAACTCCCCGCCGCCCCCGACACCCCGCGCGTCTCACTGCCCGCGCTGCGCGAGGCGTACCGCTCCGCCTCCCAGCTGTACGAGAAGGTCGGCGTCGGCGCCGACCTCAGGGCGGAGCAGGCCCGCGCGGAGAGCGACGAGTCGGCGGCCCGCGCCGAACTCGACCGGCTCAGCAACAAGGTCCGCAACCGCGCCGCGCAGCTCCTGGAGGACCCCGACGGCGCCGACGGGCCCTCCCGGCAGGCCGCAGCCGCCCGCGCCGAGGCCCTCGTCCAGATGCTGGAGACCCGCTCGGCCGCCGCCAGCGAACAGCTCGGCCGGCTGCGTGGCGAGGCCGAACGGCACGCCCCCGAGGAGGGCGAGGCCCACACCGAGCTGCCGCCTGAGCAGGTGCCGGCCGACGTCGAGGCCGCCCAGCGGCTGTTGCGCGCCGCCACCGCCGAACTCGCCACGCGCACCGACGAACTGGCCGCCGCCCGCGAGGCACACGGCGAGCTCCTGCACGCCCACCGCGCCGCCGAGGAGGCCACCGCCGGCTTCGAGGAGACCGCCGCGCTCCTGCGCGACCTGCTCCGCGACCCGCAGGACGCCCGGGACACCGACGAGGAGCGCGGTGCCCAGCCCCCGGAGCAGTACCCGGGCAGCCTCGACGAGGCCCGCCGCGTCGCCGCCGAGGCCCGCCGCTCCCTGCGCGGCTGCGCCGCCGACCTCACCGCCGCCGAATCCGCGCTCCGCGAGACCAGCGACATCCTGGTCCGGCACGCCAACTCCACCCGCTACGAGCAGGTCCGCACCCCTGCCCGGGCCCAGATCCGCGAACTGCCCGCCGCCGCGCTGCCCGAGCACGCGGCCAAGTGGGCCGAGGCGTTCGCGCCCAGGCTGCGGGTCCTCACCGACGAACTCGACCAGCTCGAACGCAACCGCGACTCGATCGTGGACCGCCTCCGCGGACTGGTCGAGTCCTCCCTCGCCACCCTCCGCTCCGCCCAGCGCCTGTCCCGGCTGCCCGAAGGGCTGGGGGAGTGGTCGGGCCAGGAGTTCCTGCGCGTCCGCTTCGAGGAGCCCGACCAGACCACGCTGGTGGAGCGGCTCGGCGAGGTCATCGACGAGGCCACCAGCACCGCCGTCCGCAAGAACGCCGACCTGCGCCGCGACGGCATGTCGCTGCTGCTGCGCGGCGTCCACGCCGCCCTCCAGCCGCGCGGCGTCTCCGTCGAGATCCTCAAGCCCGACGCCGTGCTGCGCGCCGAGCGCGTCCCCGTCGGGCAGATGGGCGACGTCTTCTCCGGCGGCCAGCTCCTCACCGCCGCCATCGCGCTCTACTGCACGATGGCCGCCCTCCGCAGCAACGACCGGGGCCGTGACAAGCACCGTCACGCCGGCACGCTCTTCCTCGACAACCCCATCGGCCGTGCCAACGCCACCTACCTGCTGGAGCTCCAGCGTGCCGTCGCCGACGCCCTCGGCGTCCAGCTCCTGTACACCACCGGCCTCTTCGACACGACCGCGCTCGCCGAGTTCCCGCTCGTCATCCGGCTCCGCAACGACGCCGACCTCCGCGCCGGGCTGAAGTACATCAGCGTCGAGGAGCACCTGCGTCCCGGTCTGCCCCAGCAGGACCCGCAGGAGGAGACGGTGCACGGGGAGATCACGGCCACCCGGATGTTCCGCAAGCCCCAGTCCGACGAGGAGTGAGGCGCCGGCCGGGCCTCACACCACGCCACGCGGGGCGGTGGGCGCGGCGGGGCGGGTGGGCGAAGCGGTTCGCCGGTCCCGCCCTTGCCGCCTCTCCACGCCGACGGGGCCGCTGGACCGGCGGGGAAGGCCGCGGGCGGTCACCGGGAGGGTGAGGGCCGCGGGCGATCAGGCCGATGCCGGCCCCCGACGGCCGCGGTGGTGTTCGCGGCGGCCGACCTCGTAGCCGCCTCCCGCCTCGGCCGAGACCGAGGGGGGACCAGACCGGGCCGGACGACGACGAACGTGTTGTCGAGGTGTCCAGGTCGCCGACCAGCAGAAGCGACGCGTCCTCGGACGGGGCCTCGACGTGGTCGCCGTGCGCGCTCTCGGCGCGGTAGTACGGGAGCCCTCATCGCCCTGTTCCCGTTCCACCGGCCGGCATGGTGGCGGACACGGGACATCGAGGGCTGACCCGCCCGGCAGGTCAGGCCCCGCCGGGTGCGTGGGCAGAGGCTTCTGACGCTCGCCCCGTGCCAACCGCGCCCCGCGTCCCCAAGCCAGCACACCGGCCTTGCCCGCGCAGGGCCGTCCCGCCGGGCCGGCGGGCGACGGCCGGCCCGGCGTCGCCGACCCGGCCACGACACACGACCTCGGCAGGGAGCCGGCGGTTGCCGCCCCCACCGTCGCCGGCGCGCGGGGGAGCGGTGGCGGCCTCGACGGGCCGGCCGCGATCCGCGCACGTCGCTCCGCCGGCCGCCGGCCGCCGAACGGTCCGGCGCCGGGCCGCGCCAGGCGTTCGGGCACGAGGTTCAGCGGCGCGCCGGGCGGCACGATCCGGCCGAACCGAGGGGACGACCCACGTGGGGCCCGCACGCTGCCCTCGCTGTCCCCCACGGTGACCACGACCGCCTCATGGACCTCCGCCGGGCCGCCTCCGGCCGGCCGGTTCCCGGCCTCCCGAGGGTGGCCGGCCGAGCCTCCACGCGTCGCTCGCCGGCACCTCGCGAGGCCGACCGCGGCGGGACAGGTGGTGATCCGGCCGCCGTGCGGTGCCGCTCAGGAAGAGTGGGTCAACTCCCGGCTCCGCTCCGAGCCTTGAGTGCCGGAGCGTTCCGCCGTGCCGATCCGGCGGGCCGCGGCCCTCACGCCGGAGCCGCCTCCGGACCGGGCACAGGCGCCGCGGTCCACCCCGGGGGCGTCACCCGCCGGCTCGCCCCCGCGCTCTGGACCCTTGCCCGCGCGCTCCGGTGCCGGGACCGGGTCACCGCCGTCCCGCCCGCGCCGCTCCCCGTCGGAGGCCGCGGACCGCGTGCCCGCCGACGGGTCGGGTATCCGGACGCCGGAGCGGGCCGCCCGCCGGGCCGCGCGGCGCTCCCGGCGGCGTTCGCGGCGCAGCTCCCGGGCCGTGCTGCCCGGTGCCGAGACCACGCCGTGCCGCTGGTTCCACACCTGGCGGGTGACCCAGACGTCCAGCACCGCCCAGGTCGCCGCGATGGTGCTGGCCACGCCGCTGAGCACCATCGGGAAGGCCAGCCAGGACTCCGCCAGCGTGGCCAGGAAGGCGACCATCGCCTGTATCAGCGTCAGCGCCACGATGAGCACCGCGCGCACCGCCGCCGTACGCACCGGATCGGGCATCCGGGGGCGCACCGCGGGCTCCTCCACCCACAGCGGCGGCCGGTCCGGCTGTCCGCTCCCCTCCGCCCGGCGCGGTCCGGGCACCCGCCCGCCCGGCTCGCCCCGCTCCGCCGAAGTCCTCCGACGCTCCGCCGTCGCCATCAGTCCGTCACTCCCCGCCTGCCTTGCCGTCAGCCGACCGGCGTCGGGCCGAACCCGCGCCGTCATCAGTCTGGCTGCCCGCCTTCGTCCGCTTTACGCCGCCGCCGTCGAGATCCGGCGGCCGCCGGTCCGCGCCGGCGCACCCCTCCCGTACCAACTCCGCACACCGCGTACACGACTCGTACAGAAGGACGCGCGGAGCACTCCGATGATTCCCGATCCGGCGGGTGAGATGTCGGAAGTGACCAGGGAGATGCCCGGAATCGGCCGGTCCGGGCGGCGGCCGGCCCGTGTCCGGGGGACTCACCCGACCGTCGGAGAACGGCCCACCGGTCACGCCGACGTCGCCGAACGGCGGGAACCGGCCGCCGCCGCCCGGTCCCGGGCGGAAAACCTCCCCGACGCCTCTTCGATCACCCCTGTGTCAGTAGTAGGCTCGCGCCGCTTGTTGACGCACGGATGTGCACCCCGGACACCAGCGGGGGACGGACTGGGGGAGGCCATGCGCTTTCGCGGCAGGACGATCCGGCGGAAGATCGTGGCGCTGCTGCTCGTGCCGCTGGTCTCCCTCACCGCGATCTGGGGATTCGCCACCGTGCTGACCGGGCGGGAGGCCGCCGAGATCCTCGAGATCGGCGAGGCCGACGACCGGGTCGGGCGACCCGTCGAGGAAGCCGCCCGGGTACTCCAGGACGAACGGCGCAGAACCCTCGTCCACCTCGCCGACCCGCGCGCCTCGGCCGCCCTCGGCGATCTGCGCCGCGCCCGGACCGTCACCGACCGGGCACTGGCCCGCGTCCGGGCCGGAGCCGAGGACGCCGACGCGACCGGAGGGCTCAGCGCCGACTCCCGGCGGCGGCTCACCGCCCTCCTCGAGTCCTTCGAGGGGATCACCACCCTGCGCCGTTCCGTCGAGGACAACACGGTCACCCGCACCGCCGCCCTCGACCTCTACAACCGCCTCGTGGACCCCTGCTTCGTCTTCCTGACCCACCTGCCGGCCCTCAAGGACGTCGCACTCGACAAGCAGAACCGCGCCCTGGTCAACGTCGCCCGCGCCCGCGACCTGCTCTCCCGCGAGGACGCCCTGGTCGCCTCCGCACTCGTCGGCGAACGCCTCGACAAGGCCGACCTCCGCCAGGTGTCGGACCTCCTGGCCCAGCGCACCCTCCTCTACGAGATCAGCCTCCCGCTCCTCCCGGACGACGAACGCGCCCGCTACGAGCGGTACTGGCAGGGCCCCGAGACCGCACCCCTGCGCGACCTGGAGACCTCCGTCGCCGCCGCCGCGCCCGGGCCGCCGCACGGCGTGACCGCCAAGAGCTGGGACACGGCCGCGGTGAAGGTCCTCGACGGCCTCGCCGAGCGCGGCAGCGCAGCGGCCGACCGCTACGAGGAACGCGTGCGGCCCGTCGCCGTCGGCATCCTGGTCCAGGCCGGAGCCACCGCCGTCCTCGGCTTCGCCGCCCTCCTGCTCTCGCTCTACCTCTCCGTCCGCATCGGCCGCAGCCTCATCCGCGCCCTCTCCCGGCTGCGCCACCAGGCCCACGAGGCCTCCGGCGTGCGCCTGCCGTCGGTGCAGCGCCGGCTGGCCGCGGGTGAGCAGGTCGACGTCGACACCGAGGCGCCCCGGCTGGAGTACGACAAGAACGAGATCGGCCAGGTCGGGCAAGCCCTCAACACCCTCCAGCGCGCCGCCGTCGAAGGCGCCGTCAAGCAGGCCCAGATGCGGCGCGGGGTCTCGGAGGTCTTCGTCAACCTCGCCCGCCGCAGCCAGGTCCTCCTGCACAAGCAGCTCACCCTGCTGGACACCATGGAGCGGCGCACCGAGGACTCCGAGGAACTGGCCGACCTCTTCCGCCTGGACCACCTCACCACCCGCATGCGCCGCCACGCCGAGGGCCTGGTGATCCTCTCCGGCGCCGCGCCCTCCCGGCAGTGGCGGCGCCCGGTCCAGCTCATGGACGTCGTCCGCGCCTCCGTCGCCGAGGTCGAGGACTACGAGCGCATCGAGGTCCGCCGGCTGCCGAAGATCGCGGTGACCGGCCCCGCCGTCGCCGACCTCACCCACCTCACGGCGGAACTCCTGGAGAACGCCACCGTCTTCTCACCCCCGCACACCGCGGTCCAGGTGCACGGCGAGTCCGTCGCCAACGGCTTCACCCTGGAGATCCACGACCGGGGTCTCGGTATGGCCCCGGACGTCCTCCTCGACGCCAACCTCCGCCTCGCCGAGACCCCCGACTTCGAACTCTCCGACACCGACAGGCTGGGCCTGTTCGTGGTGAGCCGCCTCGCGCAGCGCCAGAACATCCGGGTCTCCCTCCAGAAGTCGCCGTACGGGGGCACGACCGCCGTCGTCTTCATCCCGGACGCCCTGCTCATCGAGACCGACGGCGAACCGTCCGGCTCCACCGACGGCCGCGGCCTGGCCCTCGACGGCCTCGGCAACGGTGCGCGGGGCCCCGGCCGCCCCGCCCTGACCCGTATCCCCACCTCCCGTCCGCCCGCGAACCGGCCCTTCCCCGACGGACCGGTCGAGCTGGAGGCCCCGGCCGGCACTCCGGGCCTGGACGACGAGGACTTCCCCGGCGCCCTCCGCGACGAGGACAGCGAACCGGGCGTCTTCCGGCCCCGGCGTCCGCTGGCCCCCGCGGCCGACCCCCGCGACCAGCATCAGCAGGCCGACGACGACGGGGCTCGGGACGCCCGGCCGGGCGGACCGTCACCCTCCGGTACGGGCCCCGCGCCGCTGCCCCGCCGCCGCACCCCGAAGCTGGTCAGCTCGCACGGCCGCACCGTCGCCCACGGCACGCGCGAAGAAGCGGCACAGGACCCGGAGAACCGGGGCGGCCCGCACGGAGAGGCCGCCTCCCGGGCGCCCGGGGCCGGTCCGGCGGCGCTGCCGCGCAGGGTCCGGCAGGCCAGTCTCGCCCCCCAGCTCAAGGACACCCGCGGGAGCGCCGCGGACGACCGCGGCCAGGACGCCGCCCCCGACACCGAACGCGACGCCGAACAGGTCCGCAGCCGCATGGCCTCGCTCCAGCGGGGCTGGCAGCGCGGCCGCGACGAGAACGCGGGCCCCACAGCACCACGAACGACACCCGAGGGAGACGGTCGATGACCGCATCGAAGACCGCCGCGCACACCACCGGTTCCGGGGAGCTGAACTGGCTCCTCGACGACCTGGTCAACAGGGTCGCGGGCATCCGCAAGGTCCTGGTCCTGTCCGGCGACGGGCTGCCCACCGGGGTCTCCCAGGATCTGACCCGCGAGGACAGCGAACACCTGGCCGCCGTCGCCTCCGGCTTCCACAGCCTGGCCAAGGGCGTCGGCCGGCACTTCGACGCGGGCCGGGTCCGGCAGACCGTCGTCGAACTCGACGAGGCGTTCCTCTTCGTCACCGCCGCCGGCGACGGAAGCTGCCTCGCCGTCCTCGCCGACTCCGACTCCGACGTGGGCCTCGTCGCGTACGAGATGACGTTGCTGGTCAAGCGGGTCGGCGTGCATCTGGGCAGCGCGCCGCGCACGGATCTGCCCGCGGGCGGGTAGTGAACCGGTCATGAGCGAAGACGGGAACGGGGCGCACCGCTGGTTCGACGACGACGCCGGACCGGTGGTCCGCCCGTACGCCATGACCCGGGGCCGGACCACCGGCGCCGGCCAGCACCGCCTGGACCTCATCGCGCTCGTCGTCGCGGAGCCGCGCGCCGACGACCCGGAGGGGAACCGCACTCTGTCGCCCGAGCACGTCGACATCGTGGCGCTGTGCCGTACGGCGCCCCAGTCGGTGGCGGAACTCGCCGCCGAGCTGGACCTGCCGGTCGGTGTCGTCCGGGTCCTGATCGGTGACCTCGTGGAGGAGGAGTTCGTGCACGTGAACCGGCCGGTGCCGCCGGCGGAACTGCCCGACGAAAGCATTCTGCGCGAGGTGATCAGCGGGCTGCGCGCCCTCTGACCCCCGGTCGGCGGACGACCCTGCCACCGGAGCACGGCGCGCCGCCCGCCCCCCTTCCCCGGGGTGCGGGCGGCGCCCCCTCCGCCGCCGGACGCCGGCGCACCGTCGGCCCCACCCCCGAGAGATCAGCGAAAGCAGGAGACGAGACCCCATGAAGTCCGGGCGTTCACCGCGGGAGAAGGCCCCCGTCGAGCCGGTCACCCTGAAGATCCTGGTGGCCGGGGGGTTCGGCGTCGGCAAGACCACCCTGGTGGCGGCGGTCAGCGAGATCAGGCCGCTGCGGACCGAGGAGACCCTGAGTGAGGCGGGCCGCCCCGTCGACGACACCGGCGGGGTGGAGGCCAAGCACACCACCACGGTCGCCATGGACTTCGGCCGCATCACGCTCCGCGAGGACCTCACGCTCTACCTCTTCGGAACCCCCGGGCAGGACCGGTTCTGGTTCCTCTGGGACGAGTTGGCGCAGGGGGCCCTCGGCGCCGTCGTCCTCGCCGACACCCGCCGCCTCCAGGACAGCTTCGCCGCCGTCGACTACTTCGAGCGCCGCGGCATCCCCTTCGTCGTCGGCGTCAACTGCTTCGACGAGGCCGACCCCTACCCGGCCGAGGACATCCGCACCGCTCTCGACCTGGACGCGGGCGTTCCCCTGGTCCTCTGCGACGCCCGCGAGCGTGCTTCCGCCAAGGGCGTCCTCATCGAGGTCGTCGAACACGCCGTGGCTCGCGCCGCCGCACCCCGGAAGAGCGCGCCGCACTGACCGGGCACACCGCCGGCGGACGCGCCCCGCACCCTCGCCGACCGGGGTGCGGGCCGCGTGCCGGGGAAGTGTTCTCCCGCCCCGGCGAGCCGTCAGGACGCGGTGCCGTCACCTCCGCCGGTCAGCCGTTCTCCGCGAGCCACTTCCGGGCCGTCTCGGCCAGCTCGTGGTCCCGCCCCGCCAGCATCGTCCGGATCATCTGCGCGTCGCCGCGCAACGACCAGGCGGGGTGCCCGAAGGTCGCCGGGTTGTTCCCCTCTATGAGGAAGTGCGCGGGCCAGGCCGTGCCGTACCCGATCAGCGGCAGCGCCGCCAGGTACCGCTTGCGCCCGCGGGCCAGCCCGTAGGCGCTGAGCGCCAGCCCGGTCAGGGTCCCGGTGAGGTGCACCCACCGCGTCGCCGCCTTGGAGTGCATCGCCACGTAGTAGGGCCAGAATTCCTCGTACGTCTCAAAGGTCCGTCGGTCCATGCGGGCACCGTAGCCGCCGCTCCGCCGCCCGGACCAGGTCCGCGACCGGCCGGACGGCGGCGACGGGCGCTCAGTGGCGGTGGCCGCCGGGCAGCGAACGGCGCTCCACCGGGAAGTCGAAGTAGGTGTCGGGGAAGAGCTCCGGCCGGTGGGTGAAGTGCCACCACTCCTCGGGGAGGTTGGTGAACCCCTCGCCCGCCAGTGCCGACCTCAGCAGGTCGCGGTGGGCCCGCTGGGCGCCGGTGACCCGGGGATCGTCGGTGTGCGAGAGCGTGTCGAAGCAGTCGAACCCGGTGCCCATGTCCACCGAGTTGTCCGGGAACCGCTGGTCGCGAGGGGCGAAGCAGGGCCTCAGAGGCTCACCGGGGAGGTAGGGCCGGGTGGGCTTCGCGGGCAGCTTCACCAGCGTCAGGTCCACCGTGGAGCCCCGGCTGTGGCCGGACTTCTCCGCGATGTAGCCGTCCTCGAAGAGCCGGGACTTCTCCACCCGCGGGTAGAACTCCGCCTTCATCCGCTCGTCCGCCACGTCCTCGGCCCAGCGGACGAAGTGGTCGACCGCCCGCTGGGGCCGGTAGCAGTCGTAGACCTTGAGCGAGTAGCCCTCGCGCAGCAGCCCGCGCTGGGCCCGCTTCAGCGCCTCGGCCGTCGGCCTGGTGACGAGGCACATCGGCGCGCGGTAGCCGTCGACCGGCTCGCCGACGAAGTTGTGCGGCGTCGTGTAGCGGATCTCCTGGAGGATCGTCGGCGCCACGTCGGAGAGGGCCACGAAGCCGCGCGGCGCCTTCGGCCCGCCGGACGGCGGGGCGTCCGCGACCGGCGCGGCGGTCGCGGGCGAGGCCGTCGCGGCGGCGGTCAGGGCGAGCGCGGCGGCCGCGAGCGCCGCGCCGAACGCGCGCCGGGCACGGGAGGGGCGCCTGCCCGGGGAGGTACGGCCGTAGGAATCGATTCCTGTCATGCGCCTTTCATCTATCAGCTCCTCCCGTCGTGAGGGAAGAGCGACCCGCCGCCCCCGCGCACCGCCACCCCGCCCGCACGCCGCCGGGGGAAGGGCGCCCGCCGCCACCCCGCACCCGGATCGGCCCGTCGGCGCCCGGCCGCTCCGCTACAGTCCCCGCGTGCCTCCCACCACGCCCAGCCCCACACCCACGCCCGTCCCCACCTCACAGCCGCCCGTGCCCGGCTCGCACTGCTCGGCCTGCGGCGCGCCCTGCCCGGACCCCCGGGCCGACCGCCGGGTCTGCCCGGCCTGCGGGACGACCGCCTACCGCAACCCCCTGCCGGTCGCCGTCGCCCTTCTGCCCGTACGCGACGGCGAGGGCCCGGCGCTGCTCACCGTCGTCCGAGCCATCGCACCGGCGCGCGGCACCACGGTCCTGCCCGGCGGCTTCATCGACGGCGACGAGGACTGGCGCCACGCCGTCGTCCGCGAACTGCGCGAGGAGACCGGCGTCCTCGCCGGCCCCGCCGACGTCACCCTGGCCGACGCGATGAGCTCCGGCGACGGCCACCTCCTCCTCTTCGGCCTCCTCCCCGAGCGCCCCGCCGCGAGCCTGCCCGCCTTCACGCCCACCACCGAGACCACCGCCACCCGCCTCCTGCGCGCCCCCGCCGAACTCGGCTTCCCCCTGCACACCCGGGCCGCGGCGGCCTGGTTCGCCGGACGGTACGGGTGAGGCCCGCCGCCCGGCCGGAACCCGCTTGCCGCAGCCGCCCCCGCTGCCGGCGGTGAGCCCATGACACACCCGTTCCCGGCCTTCCTCCCCGGCCTGGAACTCTCCCGTCTCCTCCACGAGGAGGCCGTCCGCCCACTGCGCGACGAGGTCCACCCGGGCCTGCGGCACACGGCCTCCGGGGGTCGGCGACGGCCCGGAGGCGCTGGGCCCCGACACGCCCCGCTCCGCCGATCACCAGTGGGGTCCACGGCTCCAGCTCTTCCGCACCCCGAGGACGCCGCCCGCCACACCGCCGCCCTCCACGAGCTGCCGCGAAAGCGGCTGCCGAAGGAGGTGGAGGCCGGCCGGCCCACCGCGCCCTCCCCCACCGGCAGCACGGACCTCCTGACGCGGCCGGGCGCCCGTACCCACTGAACCGGTGGCGCGCGTTCCCGGCCCGACCGGCGCTCGTGGCGTCGGTGACGCCCGCTCAGGGAGCACCCGGCCTCCCCGGCGCGAGACGCCGCCTCACCCGACTCCCCGCACCCGGGCCGTACCCCTCACCTCCTCCCCACGCCCCTCCTCCCGCACCACGACCCGCCCCTCCTCCCACCGGGAGACCATTCGTTCCAGCACCCCGGACTCCCGCACCACCATCCCGGCGCCGCCACGCCCGGGCGCGGGCGCCCACACCTCCCACTCGACCTCCCCGTCCGCCCCGCGCACCGGCACCACCGCCCCGGCCCGCGCGAACACCGGCAAGCGGTCCGCCGCGACCTCCACCGGCACGGCGGCACCCCCCTGGTACGCCCGCCCGGTGGCCGTGTCGTACCACCGCCCGGCCGGCAACCGCACCGCCGACGGCCCGCCCCCGGGCTCCAGCACCGGTACGACCAGGAACGCGTCCCCCAGCAGGAAGGCGTCCCCGCCCTCCCGCAGCTCCCGGTCCTCCGGGGTGTCCCACCACACCGGCCTCACCGCGGGCACTCCGGTCAGCCCGGCGGACGCGCCGAGCGCCGCGTGGTACGGCAGCAACCGCCGCCGCTCGGCCAGCGCCACCCGGGCCGGCTCCGCCAGACCGGGCCGCGCCCCGCACCCGTCGGGCCCCGCCCCCGCACGGAACACCGGGAGATACGCCCCCCGTTGCCACCACCGCGCCCACACCGCCGCCGGCGCCCTCTCCCCCGGGCCGTCGCTCCCGGCCCCGGCCGGCGCCGCCCCGCACACCCCGAGCGCCGTCACCCGGGCCAGCGCCGCACGCATCGCCGTCCAGCCGTCAGTGGCGGCCGCCCCCTGCCGGGGGCACCCGCGTACGCGGCCGGGCGGGCCGGCCGCCGCTCCCGCCCACCCCGGTCACGGAGACCGGCGCGACCTCGGGCGTCCCCGCCACCGCCGTCCACGAGGCGAGCGCCCGCGCGGGTGTGCCCACCGCCATCCAGTGGCGCGGCGGCCCGCCCGCGTCCCGCAACTCGGCCCGGCCCGGCCGGTCGTGCCCCGACCCGGCGCCCTCGGAGCCCTCCGCCAGGCACACCGCCGCGGTGTCCGTCCCGTCGGGAACCACCAGATGGGTCCCCGCGTCCGCCACCACCCAGTGCACCGGGGACCCCGGGCCGCCTGGCAGCGGATGTGTCCCGGTGCCCAGCCGCAGCCCCGCCCCGTGCCCGCCCGGACCGTGGAAGCGCGCGTCCGCGCAGACCTCCGAGCGCCGCGCCCACCGCGCGGGCCCGCCGCCGTCCCGCTCCCACCAGCGTGGCGGCAGGTCCCGGCGGAGCAGCACGCCGCCCGGCGTACACAGCTCGACCGTCCCGGTGGGCGAGACGGTGAGGGTCAGCCGCTCCGACACCACCCGCCAGCCGCCCGCCGTGTGCGGTTCCAGCCGGGCCCGCACGTCCGGCTGGAGCCGTTCCCCGCGGACCAGCGCGGAGGGCGTCGGCTCCGCCCCGTCCCAGCCGCAGAACACCGCCCCGGCCGTCGTCACCAGCACCCGCAGCGCCGACCGCTCGAACCGCACCACGCCACCCCCCGGCCCGGGTTCCGCACCCAGCGCGTGCCCTGGCACCCGGGCCCGCTCCCCGGGGGCCGCGTGGCCACGCCCCGGCCACCGGGGGCGCAACTGCCCGAGCCCTGTCACCGCTGCCACCGAACGTACGAGGTCACGACCGTCCATGCCGGTCAGCCTGCCATCCGTGATCGCCCCGGAGGGCATCGTTCAGCCGCCGTTCACCCAGTGACCGGCCACACCGCCGACCGGGCAGGTGTGTGGCCGCCACCCTGGTGCGGAGATCGATCACGTGGCATCGTCGGCCCCACCGCACCGCCCTCGCGTACCGTCGGCCGCCCACCCGGCGGCGCGGGCGCGGGCACCGAGTACGCACCGCACGGGAGCCGCCCCATGTCGACCGCCGCACCCCAGCCCCAGCCGCTCTGGCAGCCCAGCGAGGAGCGCGTCGCGCAAGCCGCGGTGACCCGTTTCCAGAGCTGGGCGGCCGAGCGCCACGGCGCGCCCGCCGAAGGCGGCTACCCGGCCCTGCACCGCTGGTCCGTCGAGGAGCTCGACACGTTCTGGCAGGCCGTCACCGAATGGTTCGACGTGCGCTTCGACACCCCGGCCGAGCGGGTGCTGGGGGAGCGGTCCATGCCGGGCGCCCAGTGGTTCCCCGGCGCCACCCTGAACTACGCCGAGCACGCGCTGCGCGCCGCCGCCGGCCGGCCCGACGCCCCCGCCCTCCTGCACGTGGACGAGACCGGCACCGTCGACCCGGTCCCGTGGGCCGAGCTGCGCCGCCAGGTCGGCTCGCTCGCCGCCGAGCTGCGCGCCCTCGACGTGCGGCCCGGCGACCGGGTCAGCGGCTACCTGCCCAACATTCCCCAGGCCGTCGTCGCCCTGCTCGCCTCCGCGGCCGTCGGAGCCGTCTGGACCTCCTGCGCCCCCGACTTCGGCGCCCGCAGCGTCCTCGACCGCTTCCAGCAGGTCGAACCCGTGGTGCTGTTCACGGTCGACGGCTACCGCTACGGCGGCAAGGAGCACGACCGCCGCGACACCGTCGCCGAACTCCGCGCGGCCCTGCCCTCCCTGCGCGCCGTCGTCCACGTCCCGCTGCTCGGCACGCCCGCTCCCGAGGGCGCCCGCGACTGGGCCGACCTGGTCGCAGCGGACACCGAGCCGGTCTTCACCCCGGTCCCGTTCGACCACCCGCTGTGGGTCCTCTACTCCTCCGGTACGACCGGCCTGCCCAAGGCCATCGTCCAGTCGCAGGGCGGCATCCTCGTCGAACACCTCAAGCAGCTCGGCCTCCACTGCGACCTGGGCCCCGAGGACCGCTTCTTCTGGTACACCTCCACCGGCTGGATGATGTGGAACTTCCTCGTCTCCGGCCTCCTCACCGGCACCACCGTCGTCCTCTACGACGGCAGCCCGGGTCACCCGGACACCGGCGCCCAGTGGCGCGTGGCCGAACGCACCGGCACCACCCTCTACGGCACCTCCGCGGCGTACGTCATGGCCTGCCGCAAGGCCGGTGTCCACCCCGCCCGCGACCACGACCTCTCCCGCGTCCAGTGCGTCGCCACCACCGGTTCCCCTCTGCCCCCGGACGGTTTCCGCTGGCTCCACGACGAGTTCGCCGAGGCCGGGTCCGACCTGTGGATCGCCTCCGTCAGCGGCGGCACCGACGTGTGCAGCTGCTTCGCGGGTGCCGTGCCCACCCTGCCCGTACACATCGGCGAACTCCAGGCCCCCGGCCTCGGCACCGACCTCCAGGCCTGGGACCCCGCCGGACGGCCGCTGACCGAGGAGGTCGGCGAACTGGTCGTCACCAACCCCATGCCGTCCATGCCGGTCCGCTTCTGGAACGACCCCGACGGCAGCCGCTACCACGACAGCTACTTCGACACCTACGAGGGCGTCTGGCGGCACGGCGACTGGATCACCGTCACCGACCGCGGCTCCGTCGTCATCCACGGCCGCTCCGACTCCACCCTGAACCGCCAGGGCGTCCGCATGGGCTCGGCCGACATCTACGAGGTCGTGGAGCGGCTCCCGGAGATCCGCGAATCCCTGGTCATCGGCGTCGAACAGCCCGACGGCGGCTACTGGATGCCGCTCTTCGTCCACCTCGTCGACGGCGCCACCCTCGACGACTCCCTGCGCGAGTCCGTCAAGAAGGCGATCCGCCACAGCCTCTCCCCGCGCCACGTCCCGGACGAGATCATCGAGGTCCCCGGCGTCCCCCACACCCTCACCGGCAAACGCATCGAGGTGCCCGTCAAACGCCTGATGCAGGGCACCCCCCTGGAGAAGGCCGTCAACCCGGGCTCCGTCGACCGCCTGGACCTCCTCCAGCACTACGCCGACCTGGCCCGCGACCGCGGCTGAACCCCGTCCCGCCCCCGCTCGGCCCTCACTGTCAGTGAGGGTGATTACGGTGAGTGAGCAAGTTCGTACCGCTCACTCACCAGGGGGACCCCGCATGACCACCACCCAGCCGAGCCCGCGCCAGCTGCTGCGCCGCGAGATCACCGGCACCCTCGGACTGATCGCCTCGGCCGCCGACTTCGCGGCCATGCGCCGCTACCGCACCTTCCCCTTCGACGACCACACCACCTACCTCCGGCAGGCCGAGGACCTGCTGTGCTCCCGCGCCGCCCAGGGCCGCACCACCTCGGTGGTCCTCTTCGACCCCGACGAGTTCGCCCGCTTCTGCGCCCAGGAAGGACGCGACCCGAACACCGCCGACAGCCGTGCGCGCTACACCGCGGAGGCGGCCGCCCTCGGCCCCTGCCTCCTCCACGAGGGCGAGCCCCTCCCCGAACTGCTCCAGAGCCTCCTCGCGGAATCCCTCCGCCAGGCCACCTGGGAGTACGCCACCGACCTCCTGGAGGACCTGGGAGCCTGCCCACGCTGCTCCACCCCCCTCGCCCACCACGCCCAGAACCAAGCCGGACACCTCCTGCGGGCGGTCCTCGACACCACGGCCCCGGGCCACCACCAGCTCGTCTGCTCCCTCACCACCGCCGGCCGCACTCTGCTCGCGGCCCTGCACGCCGACACCCGTACCGCCGGCGAGGCCTTCATCGACCACGAGGAGTCCGTCGACTTCACCGTCCTGCTCGCCTGCGCCCTCGCCCTGCCCGCACCGGCGGGACTCGTCATGCGCAGCCGGGTCGAGGGACAGCCCGAGGAGGTCCGCGGCTGGCGGCTGCGCGCGGGCCGAGCCCAGCCGCTGACCGCCGCCGAGGTCTTCGACGCCTACTGCACCGACGCGGTCACCGGCGAACCGGTCGCCCCCGAACCGGGCGTCGAGTACCGCGCGGGCACCCCGCTCGACGACGACCACGGCCGGAGCCCCTGCCACTGACGACGGCAGGGGCGTCCTCCCGGCCGGAGGACGCCCCTGCCGCGAACCCGGGGCGGCCACCCCGGCCCCGGGATCACTCGCCGGAGAGCACCGCCCGCGCCGCCGCCCGCGCCTCGTCCGCGGACTCGGTGGCCCGCGCCGCGGCGGCGGCCCGCTCGCACTGCGCCAGCGTGTACTTGGCCAGCGCCGCCCGCACGTACGGGATCGAGGCCGCGCCCATCGACAAGGAGGTGACCCCCAGACCGGTCAGTACACAGGCCAGCAGCGGGTCGGAGGCGGCCTCGCCGCACACCCCGCAGCTCTTCCCCTCGGCCCGCCCCGCCTCGGCCGCCAGCGCGACCAGGTCGAGCAGCGCCGGCTGCCACGGGTCCTGGAGCCGCGACACCGCTCCCACCTGCCGGTCGGCGGCGAAGGTGTACTGCGCCAGGTCGTTGGTGCCCAGCGACAGGAACTCCACCTCCTGGAGCACGGACCGCGCCCGCAGCGCAGCCGAGGGGATCTCCACCATCGCCCCGAACTTGGCGTGCAGCCCGGCCGCCCGGCACGCGTCGGCGAACGCCCTGGCGTCCGCCCGGTCGGCGACCATCGGCGCCATGACCTCCAGGTGCACCGGCAGCCCCTCGGCCGCCCGCGCCAGCGCGGTCAACTGCGTCCGCAGCACGTCCGGATGGTCGAGCAGACTGCGCAGTCCCCGCACCCCTAGCGCCGGATTCGGCTCGTCGGCCGGCGTCAGGAAGTCCAGCGGCTTGTCCGCCCCGGCGTCCAGCACCCGCACCACGACCCGCCCTTGCGGGAACGCCTCCAGCACCTGCCGGTACGCGGCCGTCTGCTTCTCCTCCGACGGCGCCCGGGTGCCGTCGTCCAGGAAGAGGAACTCGGTCCGGAACAGCCCGACCCCCTCCGCCCCCGCCTCGACCGCCGCCGCCACGTCACCGGGACCTCCGATGTTGGCCAGCAGCGGCACGGTGTGGCCGTCCGAGGTCGCGCCCGGACCGCTCGCCGCAGACAGCGCCGCCCTGCGGGCCGCCGCGTCCGCCTCCAGCGCCGCCCGCTTCTCGGCGCTCGGGTCCACGAAGACCTCGCCGGAACTGCCGTCGATCGCGATCTCGGTCCCTTCGCCCAGCTCCCCGGCGCCCGGCAGTGCCACGATCGCCGGGACGCCGAGCGCCCGCGCCAGAATCGCGCTGTGGCTGGTCGGCCCGCCCTCCTCGGTCACGAAACCGAGGACCAGCGTCGGATCGAGCAGCGCGGTGTCCGCCGGTGCCAGATCCCGCGCGATCAGGATGTACGGCTCGTCGCTGTCCGGCACCCCCGGCATCGGCACGCCCAGCAGCCGCGCCACGATCCGGTTCCGCACGTCGTCCAGGTCCGCGACCCGGCCCGCCAGATACTCACCGGCCCCCGCCAGCAGTGCCCGGTACGAGGCGAAGGCGTCGTAGACGGCACGTTCGGCGGTGCTGCCCACCGCGATCCGCCGCTCCACGTCGGCGATCAGCTCCGGGTCCTGCGCCATCATGGCCTGGGCCTCCAGCACGCCCTGGGCCTCGCCGCCCGCCAGGTTGCCGCGCGCCGTCAGATCGGCGGCGACCGCCTCCACGGCCCGCCGCGCCCGGGCCTGCTCGCGCTCCGCCTCCCCGGCGGGGATCTGCTTGGCCGGCGGCTCCAGCACCGCCGTCCCCATGTGCCGTACCTCGCCGATCGCCACTCCGTGGCTCACGCCGACGCCTCGCAGCGTTGTCTCCATCTCACCGTCTCCGCTCGTGCGGCGTGCCCGCCGCGTTGGATGTGGTCGCCCGCCGGACACCGGCGCCGGGAGCGGTCAGTTCCAGCTGAACAGCGGCCGGCCCGCCTGTACGTCCCCATCCTCGCGAACACCGGACAGCTGGTCGGCGACCGCCTCCAGCGCCACCACCGGGCAGACCGGCGACTTCCCGGCGCCCTCCACGGCGGAGGGGTCCCAGCGCACCACGGGCTGGCCCTGCGCCACGGTGTCGCCCTTGCGTACCAGCAACTCGAACCCCTCACCGTTGAGCTGCACGGTGTCGATGCCGAGGTGGGTGAGCACCCCGCGCCCCGTCTCGTCCACCACGACGAACGCGTGCGGGTGCAGGGAGACCACGACGCCGGCGACCGGGGAGACCGCCTCCGAGGGCTC